>CAMYLA010000021.1:0-82866 GCA_947259095.1 uncultured Acidimicrobiaceae bacterium
AGCGCAAGGAGGAGTACCACCAGGGCCACGACGACGATGACCACCGCCAAGCCGACCGGCTCCGCCCAGTGCGCTCCCACCTGGGCCCGGAGACGGGCCCAGGAGCTCTCCGGCTCGATCCCGTGCCGGCCCGAGGGCGGCAGGACCGCCCGGTTTCCGCTCGGCGGCCGGCGGCGGCCTGGTGGCCGCAACGATCGATCGACCGGCGGCGCAAAGCGGGCGGGAGGACCGGTGGAAAGCTGCGGTGCGCGAGCCGACGACTCGTCAAACCAGCGCCCGGACCCGCCTCGGTGGCCCTCGGGCGAGAGGTCTCGGTCTTCGGCGACCGCCGAGAGCTGGGCCAGGAGAGCGTCGAGATCGCTGTCGGGGTCGGGGTCCGCTTCGCCAGCCCCGGTCGCAATGTCGATGGTCGCCCTGTCGAACAGCTCGTCCGGCAGCCAGTCGTGATTCCCGCCCGCCGGCTCGGGGTCGGTCTGCTCCAGCCCGCTGTCGAAGAACGAGCGCAGCGCCTCGGGGGGGATCGTGTCGTGGCCCATGACATCGGGCGACTCGGCGGAGCTGCCGTGCTCACCGCGGCTCGGCCCGGCGAGGTCCGGCTCGAACGCCTCGGCCCAGGCCGGATTCGGCTCAGCCGGGGCCGACTCCAATGCTTCGGGCCCGGCGGGGCTCGGCTGCACGGGATAGTGATGGACGATGGCTTCGCGGGCCGCAAGCTCGTCGGGGTCCGGTCCGGGATCGATGACCGGCGGGCCGGGCTGGACCGGCGGGGGCGGAACGTCGATGGTCCGATCGCCGATCGTGGCTGCGTCCTGCCATCCTGGCGCCGATTTCGGGGGGAACGTCACCACCTTCCCCCCGGCCGCCTTGGTCGTGACCGGCCGCCGCTCGACAAATTGGCGCGGTGGCCGCAGGCGGCGCTTCCCGGCCGGCTGGGGAGGTTCGAACTCTGGCACGTGGGGCGTGGCCTTCGGTGCCGCCAGTTCGCCGGTCACCGCCGGCACCTCGTGGTCACGCCGAATCGGGGGCGGGGACGTGGCCGCACCGCCGTGACCGCCGCCGCCCGTCGGCCCGACCGGCCCACCGACACCGTGTGGCTCCTCCAGCTCGCCGAAAACCGAGGGCTCGTAGGGTTCGCGCCTCACCATTTGTTGACCACCTCCAACACCTTTGTTCATGCTGGATCGGCGGCCAACGTTCACCTCTGGGTGATCGCTCCCAGCTGGCGGCCCGGTCGAGGGCCGAACCTCGCTCTGCGACTAGGCGGGATCACTCTCGGTGATGTCAATCGATTGAATGACCACATCGTCGACCGGACGGTCGCCAGATCCGGTTTGCACCTTCTCCATGGCTTCGACCACGTCGAGGCCGCTGACCACCTTGCCGAACAGCGAATACTGCGGCGGCAGACCCATCCCGCTGGGACCACTCACGATGAAGAACTGCGAACCGTTGGTGTTCGGCCCGGCGTTGGCCATGGCGAGCGACCCGATCTCATAGCGACCGGGCTTTGGGAGCTCGTCTTCGAACCGGTAGCCGGGATTCCCCCGACCCGAGCCCTCGGGACAACCGCCCTGACACATGAAACCCTGGATGATCCGATGGAAGACCAGGCCGTCGTAGTACTTGTAGCGAGCCAGACAGACGAAGTTGTTGACCGTGTTCGGCGCCGCTGCGGCATCGAGCATGATCGTCATCGATCCCAGGCTGGTCGACATCTCCGCCTGGTAGGACTTCGCAGGATCGATGCACATCGGAAACGGGCCATCGAAGCTGGTCTGGCGGGGGCTTGAACCGTCGACTGCTGGGCATTCTGGCAAGGTGTTGCTCCTGGTACGGGGGTGGAAAGCGACTGTCAATACTAGGGGGACAACGCCGGTTCGCCGTCACGGCTCGACACCCCCGAGCCGGGGCCCCGGCTACTGCGACCCCTTGGCGGCCCGGAACCCGGTCTCCAGGTCGGCAAGGATGTCATCGAGCGACTCCAGACCGACCGACAGCCGGACCAGTCCCGGCTCGACGCCGGTGGCGGCCTGCTCCTGTTCGTTCAACTGGCTGTGGGTGGTCGAGGCGGGGTGGATCACCAGCGACCGGACATCGCCGATGTTGGCGACGTGGCTGTGCAGCTCCAGCGCCTCGACGAAGGCCTGCCCGGCCTCCTTGCCGCCCTTGATGACGAAGGCCGGGACCGAGCCTGCGCCTCGGCCCTGCGTGTACTTCTGGGCCGCATCGTGCCACGGAGACGAGGCGAGGCCGGCGAAGGCCACCGACTCGACCTCGTCCCGGCCCTCCAGCCATTCCGCAACCGCCTGGGCGTTTTCCACGTGCCGCTCCATCCGCAACGACAACGTCTCCAGGCCCTGGAGCACCAGGAACGAGTTGAACGGGCTGATGGCCGACCCGAGATCCCGCAGCAATTGCACCCTGGCCTTGGCGATGAACGACCCTGCGCCGAGCATCGGCCAGTACTGCAGGCCGTGATACGAGGGATCGGGCTCGTTGTAGTTCGGGAAACGTTCCGGATCGCTGAATTCGAAGGAACCACCGTCGACGATGGCCCCGGCGATGGCGGTGCCGTGGCCGCTGAGGAACTTGGTGGCGGAGTGAACCACGATGTCGGCGCCCCAGTCGAGGGGTCGGATGAGGTACGGGGTCGCCACCGTGTTGTCGATGATGAGCGGGACGCCGGCGTCGTGGGCCGCCGTCGCGATCCCTTCGATGTCCAGGATGTTGTTCTTGGGGTTGCCGATCGACTCGCCGTAGAAGGCCTTGGTGTTGGGGCGGACCGCGGCCCGCCAGGCGTCGAGGTCATCGGGGTCGTCGATGAAGGTGGTTTCGATCCCGAGCTTGGGCAGCGTGTAGTGGAGGAGGTTGTAGGTGCCGCCATACAGGGCGGCCGAAGCCACCAGGTGGGAGCCGGCCTCGGCGACATTGAGGATGGCCATGGTCTCGGCGGCCTGGCCGGACGCCACGAACAACGCCCCGGGGACCCCGGCCGCAGTCTCCGACAGGCCGTTCTCCAGAGCGGCGATCCGGGTTTCGGCAACACCCTGGGTGGGGTTCATGATCCGGGTGTAGATGTTGCCGGGCTCACCGAGGGCAAAGAGGTTGGCGGCATGGGCCGCGTCGCGGAACTGGTATGCCGTTGTCTGGTAGATCGGCACCGCCCTCGCCCCGGTTGCGCTGTCCGGCTCTTGCCCGGAATGGATCTGGCGTGTCTCGAAACCCCATGACTCGCTCATGGTTCCTCCTCGGTAGATTCCCGATCGATCTTATCGACAATTCCTTCCGAGCGGGCCGGACGATCAGCCTTGGCGATAGGTGGCGATATACGGGAGGTTACGGTATCGCTGGGCCACATCGAGCCCGTAGCCGATCACGAACGACGCCGGGATCCGGAAACCGACATAGTCGAGGGTGACGCCGCCGACCTCGGCGCTGTTGCGGACCAGCAGCGAACAGGTCCGCAGCGCCGATGGTCGCTGGGCGCTGAGATGCTCGACCAGGAACCTCATGGTGAGACCGGAATCGATGATGTCCTCCACCAGCACGACCGGGCGGTCGGCGATGTCGTGATCGAGGTCCTTGAGGATCTTGACCACCCCGCTCGACCTGGTCGCCTCCCCATAGGACGAGACGGCCAGGAAGTCGAGCTCGACCGGGCCGGGAATGGCTCGGGCCAGATCGGCAACGAAGATGGCGCTGCCCTTGAGCACCCCGATCAGCAGCGGTGTCTGGCCTGCGAAGTCCTCCGAGATCTCCCGGCCCAGTTCCGCCACCCGAGCCGAGATCTTCTCCTCGGTGAACAGGATCTCCCCCAGGTCCTCCGGCGGCGGGTAGGGGTCGAGGGTCATCGGCCGGTGAACGACGCCTTGCCCGGGCCGTCCTGAAGGAAGCTGGTGATCCCGATCACCGCATCGTCGGTCTGGAACGAGGCGATGAACTCACGACGTTCGATGGCCACCGCCTCGTCGAGCGGCACGTGGAGGCCATCCATGATCGATCGCTTGACGTTGACCAGCGCCGCCGGGCCGGCGGCATAGGCACCGATCAGCTCCACGGCCCGATCGAGCACCTCGTCGTCGGGGTGGATGGCCGACACCAGGCCGATGGCCAGCGCCTCGTCGGCCGGCACCATCCGCCCCGAGTAGCAGATGTCCTTGGCCTTGGTGATCCCGACCAGTCGGGTCAGCCGTTGGGTACCGCCGCCGCCGGGAATGATGCCGAGCAGGATCTCCGGTTGGCCGAAGGCCGCCGATTGGCCGCAGACCCGGAAGTCGGTGGTCATCGACAACTCGCAGCCACCACCCAGCGCCACGCCGTTCACCGCCGACACGGTGATGTGGGGCAGGTTCTCGATCTTGAACAGCGCCTCGTTGAGCACATCGGTCCAACCGGTCGGATCGCGGTGGCCATCCTCGATCGGGAACGAGCCGATATCGGCACCGGCGGCGAAGATCCTGGGGCCGCCCCAGACGACGACGCCCCGCACATCGGCGCGGTCCTCGAGCTCGGTGGCGGCGTCCAGCAGTTCTTGCGACACCTGTTGATTGAGGGCATTGACCTTCGGCCGTTCGAGACGGAGTATCACCACCCCGTCGGTCGGCGACTCCTCGATCCGTACGAATTCGGCCACTGCGCTGCTCCTTGGTCCTTATCGTCGCGGCCCCACCCCGATGTCGGGGCGACGGACCGCGCCTTGATGGATAGCAGATGCTGCGGCCGATGCTCCACCGCAGGACGGGCCCGGAAGGCTAGCCCTGGCCGCCCGAGGTCTCGCGGACCGAGGCCTTGCCCTGGGAGATCCACGGCATCATGGCCCGCAGTTCCTTGCCGACCTTCTCGATCGGATGATCGTGGCCCGCCTGCTCCAACTTCAAGAAGTTGGGTCGGCCGGCCCGTGCCTCGGCCACCCACTCCTCGGCGAACTGGCCGGACTGGATCTCACCCAGCATGGTCTTCATCTCGGCCTTCACCGCGTCGTTGACCACCCGGGGCCCCCGGGTCAGGTCGCCGTACTCCGCGGTGTCCGACACCGAGTAGCGCATCCCGGCAATGCCCTCCTCGTACATCAGGTCGACGATGAGCTTGAGCTCGTGCAGGCACTCGAAATAGGCGACCTCGGGCTGATAGCCGGCCTCGATCAGCGTCTCGAATCCGGCCTGGACCAGCGCCGTGGTTCCGCCACACAGCACGGCCTGCTCGCCGAAAAGATCGGTCTCGGTCTCCTCGGTGAAGGTGGTCTCGATCACCCCGGCCCTGGCGCCACCGATGGCGTCGGCGTAGGCCAGGGCCAGACCCTTGGCGTTTCCGGTCGGGTCCTGCTCGACTGCGATCAAGGCCGGCACGCCACCACCTTCGAGGTAGGTCCGCCTCACCAGGTGGCCGGGGCCCTTCGGGGCCACCATGCAGACGTCGATGCCGGGGGCCGGCTTGATCAGGTCGAAACGGATGTTGAACCCGTGGGCGAAGAACAGGGCGTCGCCGTCGTTCAGGTTCGGCTCGACGTGCTCACTGTAGATCGCCCCCATTTCGGTGTCCGGCATCAGCATCATCACCAGGTCGGCCTCGGCCACGGCGTCGGCGATCGAGCGAACGTCGAGGCCGGCCTCGGCCGCCTTTGCCGCCGACGACGAGCCCTCCCGAAGGCCGACCCGCACGTCGATCCCGGACTCCTTGAGGTTGAGGGCATGGGCATGGCCCTGGGAGCCGTAGCCGAGGACGGCCACCTTGCGCTTGGCGATGAGTGACCGGTCGACGTCGGCTTCGTAGTAGATGTTGGCCATGATGGTGACCTGCTCCTTCGGAGGTTCTTGGTTGGGTTCTTCGTTCGGATACTGACTATCGAATCGAGGCGGCGCAGGCTCCAGACCACCGACTGATCATTGAACAGCTCGGAGCCGAGGGACCTCACGGCCGATCTTCGGCAGGGCGATGCGCCCCGACCGCTGAAGATCGACGATCGCGTAGTCCTCGAGGAGTGCTTCGAAATCGTCGAGCTTGTCCGGCCTGCCGTCGAGGCTAACCGTGACGTGGCCGGGAGACACCGCCAGGATCTTGCCCTCGAAGATGTCGACGATCTCCACCAGCTGGCCTCGGGTCTCCTTCGGGACCTCCACGGTGGCGATCAGCAGCTCCCGCTCCACCGCGTTTGCCGGGGCCAGCTCGGCGATCTCCACGACGTTGATCAACTTGAACAGCTGCTTGACGATCTGGTCCAGTGGGGCCGATTCGAGGTCGACCACGATGGTCAGACGGCTGAACCGGTCGTCGTTGGTCGGGGCGACGGCCAGCGAGACGATGTTGTAGCCACGGCGGGCGAACAGGTCCGCCACCCTGGCCAGGACCCCGGCCTTGTTCTCGACCAGCACCACAATGGTCCGGTGGACGCTTATTGCGGTGCCGGTCATGTGTTGTCCTTCGAGTCGGTGTCGGCCGTGGCCGGGTCGCCGGCCTCCGGACTTCTCTGCGAGGGGTCCACGTGTGGACTTCTCTGCGAGGGGTCCACCAGTATGTCGTCGTTCGATCCGCCGGCCGGAACCATCGGGTAGACCTTCTCCGAGCTGATGCAGCGGAACTCGATCACCACCGGCCGGTCGTTGATCTCGTTGGCCTTGGCGATGGTCGGCTCGACCTCATCCGGGTCCTCGACCCGGAATGCGACGCAGCCCATCGACTCGGCCCACTTCACATAGTCCGGCATGTCATGGCTCAGGTAGACCTCGGAGTACCGCTCCTCGTAGAACAGCTCCTGCCACTGCCGGACCATGCCGAGATAGGCGTTGTTCAACAACGCCACCTTGATCGGGATCTTCTCCACCGATGCGGTGATCAGCTCCTGGGCCGTCATCTGGAAACAACCGTCACCGTCGACCGACCACACCGTGCGATCGGGGAAGGCGACCTTTGCCCCGATGGCGGCCGGGATGGAGAAACCCATCGTCCCCAGTCCGCCGGAGTTGATCCAGGTGTACGGGTAGTCGAACTTCCAGAACTGGCTGGCCCACATCTGGTGCTGGCCGACCCCGGAGGTCACGATCGTGTCGGCCGGTGACAGGTCGCGCAACTTCTCCAGCACGAACTGGGGTTTCAGGTACTCGCCGGGGGCCGATGTCTCGTAGACCAACGGATACTTCTCCTGCCACCCCGACAGTTGCTGGCGCCACGGGGTGTGATCGGCGAAGGCGCCGAAGCCCCCCTTGGCTTCGAGCTTGGTCACCATTGCCTCCATGACCACCCGGCAGTCGCCGACGACCGACACGTCCGGCGTACGAACCTTGCCATGCTCGGCCGGGTCGATGTCGACGTGGATCACCTTGGCGTCAGGGGCGAAAGCGCCGACCTTGCCGGTGACCCGGTCGTCGAACCGGCTGCCCATGGCGATCAACAGGTCGCTCTGCTGGATGGCGGTCACCGCGGTGTAGTTGCCGTGCATGCCGGGCATGCCGAGGCACAGCTCGTGACTGTCGGGGAAGGCACCCCGGGCCATCAGCGTGGTGACGACCGGCAGGTTGCCGAGCTCGGCCAACCGCAACAGCACATCGGCCCCCCGGGCCTTGAGCACGCCGCCACCCACGTACAGCACCGGCCGTTCGGCGTCCAGCATCAGCTCCACCGCTTCGTCGACGGCACGCTCGTCGGCGATGACGGTCGGGCTGTAGCCGGGAAGATCGACCTCGGTGGGATACACGAAGTCGAAGTAGGCGTCCGGGTTGCCGGCATCGACGATGTTCTTCGGGATGTCGACCAGCACCGGCCCCGGCCGGCCGGTGGTGGCGATGTGGAACGCCTCCTTGATGGCCATCGGGATGTCCTCGGCCCTGGTGACCAGAATGTTGTGCTTGGTGATCGACCGGGTGATGCCGGTGGTGTCGCACTCCTGGAACGCGTCGGTGCCGATGGCGGCCAGTGCAACCTGACCGGTGATGCAGACCATCGGCACCGAGTCGAGGTAGGCGTCGGCCAATGGCGTCACCACATTGGTGGCGGCCGGGCCGCTGGTCACCATGCAGACCCCCGGTCGGCCGGTGGCGTGGGCGTATCCCTCGGCCATGTGGCCTGCGCCCTGTTCGTGGCGGACCAGGACGTGGCGGATCTTGGAGTCGATGATCGGGTCGTATACCGGGAGGATGGCCCCGCCGGGGTAGCCGAACATGACCTCGACCCCCTCCATCTCGAGGCTCTTGATCAGCGCTTGGCCACCGTTGAGTCTGATCGGTGTTGTTGACGGGTTCTGGTCCGACATCGGGTTGTGCTTTCTGGTCTCGGCTCGGGGATTCGGTTCGGGGGTGGATGGTGAAAAAACAAGAAAGCCTCCCAAGGGGGAGGCTGAGCGCACGCAACAATACCGCAGCTGCGTGCGCTACATAACTACGACGTCGATCGCGATCAGGCCGGGGCTGATCTGGCGGTCGGGGCTCATGGCTCTCCATTGAACCACCGGATACCCCGGCTGACAACATCATTCCGGCCCGAGCCGCAGGTCACGACGGCCAGGGTGCAGGCACTGCTGACCCGACCGGTTACCAAATCCGTCGGTTGTGGGCAAGAATGGAGATCCAAAGACCTGAACCAACAACTTCGAGGCACGGTTTATGGGACCCGCCGGGACGTTCCGCCCCCCGACGGTCGCTCCATCGGACGACCACACCAGAACGAGCTGTCGTCCGACGCCGCGCACGGCGGGCGGTCCCGTCTCCGGTAGGTGGTCCCGGTCGATGGTCCCCTCGGCGGTCCGTTCGGTGATCGGTCTGACGGTGGCCGTCCTCGCTTTGGTGGCCTTCACCGCACAGGATGCGGCCCTCATCGGCCGGGGCGACCCGGCCGCAGCCGAGGTCCCGGCGGGCCTTCCGGCCGAAGACACAGACGAAGACACAGACGGAGACACAGTCGAAGACGAGACCGTCACCGGCGAGCCGGGCGACGCCGACGGTGGTGGCCCGGCCGCGGCCGAGTCCGACGGAGCCGGTATCGCCGGTTCGGTCCGACAGTCAACCGGCGACCCGGCCAAGGGCCTGGTGGTCGAGCTGTTCACCACCGGGCCCGACCTGCAGCCGGACCGGCGGCTCACCGACGTCGCGACCGGCGACGACGGTGGCTACCGGTTCGACGAGCTGGCAGCCGATTGCTACGTGGTTCGCTTCGAGGCCCCGGACGGTGCGTCGTTCGGCGAGGCAGCGAGCCGCTTCGAGGCGCTGAGTTGTGTCGACCCGGGCCAGCGCGACGAATCGGTCGATGCCGAGCTCTCCGCCGGTCCGGCCGGTCGACCGTTCGAGCTGACGATCCTCCACATCGGCGACCACCATTCCCACCTCCGGCCGGACCAACTCACCGTCGAGCTCGACGGCGAGTCGACCGAGATCGAGATCGGCGGCCTGGCCAGGGTTGCCACCAAGATCGCCGAGCGAGCCGAGGCGGTGGGCGGCGGGAACACCCTTGCGGTCCATTCCGGTGGCGCCCTGTCCGGCACACTGCTCTACCCGGTCTTCGGTGGGGCGGCCGATGCGGCGGCGATGAACACGATCTGTTTCGACGTGGCCGGCGTCGGCCGCCAGGACATCGCCCTTGGCGACGATGTGATCCGGGGCTTCGCCGACTTCCTGGCCGACGGCGACTGTGACACCGAGATGGTGACCGCCGAGGAGGTTGCCTTCGAGCACCGGCGGCTGACCGGTTCAACCGTTGTTCGCCGGGTCGACGGCGGGGTGATCGGCTTCGTCGCCGTGCCCGACGCCGGCCCCGACACCTCGGTGGCCGCGGTGACCGGGCCGGGGTCGACGCTCGACCGCGACACGCTGGACAACCTGGCCACAACGGTCCAGGCGTCGATCGACGAGCTCGCTCGACGTGGGGTGGCCAATGTGGTCCTGGTCAGCAACGTCGGCCTTGACAACGATCTCGCACTGGTGCCCAGGTTGACCGGCGTCGACGCGGTGGTCGGTGGCGGCTCAGACTCCCTGCTCGGCGACTTCTCGACCCTCGGCCTCGACGTCGACGGCCGCTACCCCCAACGGGTCGACAACCTCGACGGCCAACCGGTCTGCATCGGCCACGCCTGGCGAAACGCCCGGGTCGTCGGGGAGCTCACCTTGAGCTTCGACGGTCGGGGCGGAAGCGGATCCTGTGACGGCGAGGCCCACCTGCTGGTCGCCACCGTCGAGCCCGATCCGATCACTGCCGCGACGATCGACGGCTACATCGAGGCGCTGGGCGAGCTGAGTCGGGAGGCGGTTGGCACCGTCACCGAGGAGCTGTGCTTCACCCGTACTCCGAGCCGGACCGTTGGCGTGCTCTGTGGCGACGATGTGATAGGCGACGCCACCCGGCGCCCGGCCGACGTGCAACTGTTGATCGCCGAGGCGATCCGAGCCAGAACCGGTGCCGAGGTCGGCGTCGTCGATGCCGGCGTGACCGGCAACGGGTTGGCGCCAGGACCCCTCAGGGTCGAGGACGCCCAGGGGCTCGCCGGCGGGGATCACCAGATCGTCCACCTCACCATGACCGGGGCGGAGATGGCCGCCGTCCTCGAGGATGCGGTCGAGCTCGCCATCGACGACCGATCTTCAGCAGACTCCTACCCCCACGTGGCCGGTTTGCAGTGGACCTACGACCCCGCCGCACCGCCCGGGGCCCGTATCGTCGAGCTCCGGGTCCGGGAAGCAGGCGGCGATGCGGTCGATGTCGAGCCGAGCGGCTCGCTCGTCGTGGCCACCGTCGGCTACCTGGCCGACGCCGGGGTCGAGGCCAACGGCTACCGGGTGTTCGCCGCCGTGGTGGCCGACGGCCGGGCCACCCGGACCTACGTGGATTTTTCCCAGGCCCTGTTCGACTACATCCGCGATGATCTGGCAGGGGTGGTCACGCCAAACGAACCAGGACCGTCTGCCAAGGATCCTGCCATCGATCCCACCGCCGATCCGAACCCCGACGAGGGCGAGGAGCCGAGCCAACGCGGTGCTAACCGGTGAACCAACCGCCGTCGGGGTGGATCAGCTCGCCGGTCACGTAGCTGGCCTCGTCGCTGGCCAGGAACAGGGCCACGTTGGCGATCTCGGCCGGGGTGCCACGGCGACCCATCGGCGTGTTGTCGAGCACCCGCTGGTGATACTCATCGACGCTGACCATGGCCTCGGTCATGTTGGTCTCGATGAAGCCGGGACCGATCGAGTTGACCCGGATGCCCAGCGGGGCCAAGGTCCTGGCCGCATTCTTGGTCAGCATCCAGACCCCGGCCTTCGACACCGGATAGCTGGGCGACCCCCACAGCGGGTCCCGAGCCGCGATCGAGGCGATGGTCACGATCGAACCGGGGCGGCCCTGGTCGAGCATCACGGTCGCCGCCGCCCTGATGGAAAGCAGCGTCCCGGTGAGGTTGACGTCGAGCACCCGACGCCAGTTGTCGATGTCGAGTTCGATCAACGGCGCAGCCGGATTGTTGGCCGCCGCCTCACCGGCCTTGGCCATGCGCTTGAGCTGCGACTCGATGTCGCCCGAGCGATAGTCGCCGTCGCTGATACCGGCGGCGGTGACAACCACATCGATGCCGCCGAAGTGTTCGACCGCAGCGGCGGCCATGGCCTCGTTCGCCTCCTGGCTGGACGCATCGAACTCGACGAAACGGGCCGACCCACCGCTGCTGTTGATGGCCTCGGCGGCGGCGTTTCCCGGGTCGGTCAGCAGGTCGGCGATCAGGATGTTCGCCCCTTCGGCCGAGAACCGTTCGGCGCAGGCCCGGCCGATGCCATTGCCCCCACCGGTGATGACCGCCGTCTTTCCATCGAGTCGTCCTGCCATCCATCGGCTCCTGTTCTGTTGCCCGGCCGGTATCGGACCCGGTCTGCTGCCAGCTGGAACCTACTACCGGGCCGGGGGCCGAGCCCAGCGCATCACCCAATCGGCCACGGGGGTGGATGAACGGCCCGGCTCGACCGGGTCAACCGGGTCGACCGGGTCGAATGGCTCAGGATTGCAGCCGGTCGATGGCCGCTTCGAGCTCGGCCTGGCCCATGATGCCTTCGAAGGTGGCCGCCACCCGGCCGTCGGCCGCGACGACGAACACCCATGGTTCGGTGACCAGCCCCCATTCGGTCATGGGAGGTATGGGCTCGAAGGTGCCGGTGGGCGCCAATTCGAGATCGAACGGCTCGACGTGGACCACGTCGAGCTCCTCCCTGCCATCGGTTGCCGACTTGACGGTGCCGAGGGTCGGACCGCACAGTGCGGTCTCGCAGAACGCCGGCGTTGCGAAGGCGACCACCGTCGGCCTGCCGTTGCCGACCGCCTCGGCGATCGTCAGGTCGTAGAACGCCGGATCCGGTTCCGGATCGGTGCTGATGGCGGCGATCTCCTCCGGAGTGACCCCGGTGGCGGTGAGCGAGCGCGGGGCCGGATCGCCGATGTTCGGCACGGTGGACTCCTCCACCACCTCCACCAGTGCGGTGCCGAGATCCTGACCCTCGGCGACCACGGTGATCTCCCAGAGCCCGGGAGCCGAGAAGTCGAAGAAGGACACGTAGAGGCCGAGGGAGGAGGCGTTGGTGGTGAGCCAGGTCCCGTCGACCTCACCGGTCCCGCCACCGTCAACCGAGTCGAACCGGACCGACACCGGCTGGGCCGCACTTCCCAGGAAGGAGTTCGGACCGTCGCCGATCAGGGCGGTCATGACCCGCTGGGTACCGCCGACGCTGAGGGTGCCGGGCGAGTTGGGAACGACGACGGTGAGGGGCCCTTCGAAACCCGAGGGGGCGGACACCGGCTCATCCCCTGCTGCCGGATCGTCCGATGCCCCTCCGCCTGCGGTGTCGGCGGGGGCCCCGTCGGTGGTTCCACCGACCTGGTCGCCGGCCGTTGTCTCGGCCCCGACGTCGTCGACGGCATCGGCGTCCCCGTCGCCACCACAGCCGGCGGCGATGGCGGCGAACCCCACCACGGCGACCACCACCCCTATCGACGACCGCCTTGGGCGGCGTTGGGACGTCATCGTTTCGATCCAGTGCGGCGGCTCATACCCCCGGTTGTACCAGACTTCGAGGGGCGAATTCGGGAACCTCGGCCTCGAAACCCGACCCCGCCGGCCGGGCCTGGTCGGGCGGCCGGCCTGGTCGGAGCGGCCGGGTCCGTCCAGCCCGGGGCCGACTGCCGACCTGCGTCGCCGTCGGTCCGGTGCGGTAGTGTCGAACCCAGAAATCCGACCCGACCGGGCGGAGGTCGACGCCACCACCAGCCGGCGATGATGGACGGCCTGCCGGCTGCGGTCGGCGATGGGGCCACGATGGCAACGAGGGAGCAGCAATGCCACAGCAGGTACGAGGAGTGATCGCCAGGGCCAAGGGCGAGCCGGTCACCGTCGAGACGATCGTCATACCGGACCCCGGGCCGGGCGAGGCGGTGGTCGCCATCCAGGCCTGCGGGGTGTGCCACACCGACCTGCACTACCGGGAGGGCGGCATCAACGACGAGTTCCCGTTCCTGTTGGGCCATGAGGCGGCCGGCGTGGTCGAGCGTGTTGGCGACGACGTCACCGATGTCGCTCCCGGTGATTTCGTGATCCTCAACTGGCGGGCGGTCTGCGGCTCCTGCCGATCGTGTCTCAAAGGCAAGCCCCAGTACTGCTTCGCCACCCACAACGCCACCCAGAAGATGACCCTCACCGACGGCACCGAGCTGTCGCCTGCGCTCGGCATCGGCGCCTTCTGCGACAAGACGCTGGTGGCGGCCGGGCAGTGCACCAAGGTCGATCCCGAGGCCAAGCCGGAGGTCGCCGGCCTGCTGGGCTGCGGCGTCATGGCCGGGCTCGGCGCGGCCATGAACACCGGCGGCGTCGGCCGGGGCGACTCGGTTGCCGTCTTCGGTTGCGGCGGCGTCGGCGACGCCGCCCTGGAGGGCGCAAGGCTGGCCGGAGCCAAGACGATCATCGCGGTCGACATCGACGACACCAAGCTGGAGTGGGCCAAGAACTTCGGCGCCACCCACACCATCAATTCCTCAAGGGAGGATCCGGTGGAGCGGATCCGGGAGCTGACGGACGGCAACGGTGCCGACGTCACGATCGAGGCCATCGGCCTGCCCGAGGCCTACGAGCAGGCGTTCTACGCCAGGGACCTGGCCGGCACCGTGGTCCTGGTCGGGGTACCGAACCCGGAAATGAAGATCGAGCTGCCGTTCATCGAATTGTTCGGGCGGGGCGGGGCGCTGAAGTCGAGCTGGTACGGCGACTGCCTGCCATCCCGGGACTTCCCGATGCTGATCGACCTGTATCTCCAGGGCCGGTTGAACCTCGAAGGGTTCGTGTCGGAAACGATCGGCATCGACGACGTCGAGCAGGCATTCCACAAGATGGAGCGCGGCGAAGTGCTCCGCTCGGTGGTGGTGCTGTGACCGAATCGAGAGGACCCCGAACATGACCGGCCTTGACCACATCGTCACCTCCGGCATCTTCAGCCTCGACGGGGAGGACTTCGACGTCGACAACAACGTCTGGATCATCGGCGACGATCGGGAGGCGGTGGTCATCGATGCCGCCCACGACGCCGCCGCCATCCGGGCCGCGATCGGCGATCGCCACCTCCGGGCCATCCTCTGCACCCACGGCCACAACGACCACATCAACGCCGCGGTCGAGCTCTCGGAGGAGGCCGACGCCCCGATCTTCCTCCACGCCGACGATGCCATGCTGTGGGATGCCGTCTACCCCGAGCACCGCTTCGACACCGAACTGCGCCACAAGGACAAGATCAAGGTCGGCGGCACCACACTGACGGTGATCCACACCCCGGGCCACTCCCCCGGGGGCTGCTGTTTCCATGTGCCGGCCGACGGGCTGCTGTTCAGCGGCGACACGCTGTTCAACGGCGGGCCGGGAGCAACCGGACGGTCGTTCAGCAGCTACGAGGTGATCCTCGAATCCATCCAGAAGCGGCTGTTCCCGTTGCCTTCGCAGACCGTGGTCCACACCGGCCACGGCGAGTCCACCAGCATCGGTGCCGAATCGCCGAGCCTGCCGGCGTGGTTGGCCGAGCTCGAACAGGAGCAGTGATGAGCTGTGCCCGGCTGGGCACCGGCCTCGGCCGGCGGTGACCAGGTACATCGATCGCCGGCCTCGGCCGGCGGTGACCAGATACATCGATCGCCGGCCTCGGTCGGCGGTGACCAGGTACATCGATCGCCGGCCTCGGCCGGCGGTGACCAGGTACATCGCGTTGCTGCGGGGGATCAACGTCGGGGGACACAACAAGCTTCCGATGGCCGACCTGCGGGCGTCGCTGGAACGAGCCGGTTTCTCCGATGTCGCCACCTACATCCAGAGCGGCAACGTGGCCCTGACCGGTCCGTCGTGCCGGAGTGAGGATCTGAGCCGGGTGATCGCCGATGACTTCGGCCTCGAGATCGCGGTGATGGTGCGAACCGGGGAGCAACTGGCGGCGGCCATCGCCGCAAACCCGTTCCCCGAGGCCGAGGCCGAGCCGAAACGGCTGCTGGTGCATTTCTGCACCAACCCCGCTCCCCCGGACGCACTCGACGGTTTCGACCACACGAAGTACGGCCGGGACAGGGTGGCGGTGGCCGACGGCAACCTCTACGTCGCCTTCGATGTCGGCGCCGGCAGCTCCAAGCTCAGCAGCAGCATCCTCGACAAGCTGGCCGGCTCGCCGACCACCGCCCGGAACTGGAACACCGTGTTGAAGCTGCAAGACATGGCCATCGGCTCTTGACCGGGCGGCCGGCCCGACCCAGGCGGCCGCAATGAACGATGAGCTCTGGAGTGTCCTGGCCGCGGCCGTCATGGTGGTCGGGTTGTGTGGAGTTGTGATTCCCGTCCTGCCGGGATTGGCCCTCATCTGGATCACCGCTGCGGTCTACGGGTTCGTCGTCGGCTTCGGCACGACCGGGCTCGCCGCCATGGTCCTGCTGAGCGGCCTGCTGGTGGCCAGCGTGATCAAGGGGGTGGTCATACCCCGACGCCGCGCGGTCCGCTCCGGCGCCTCCGGTTGGGCCCAGGTCGGTGGCGTGGTCGGGGCGATCGCCGGCTTCTTTCTCATCCCGGTGGTCGGCATCATCGTCGGCGCCCTGGCCGGGGTGCTGGCCGTGGAGCTCGCCATCAAGGGCACGTTGGCCGAGGCGTGGGCCGCCACCACGGGTATGGCAAAGGGGTTCGGCATCAGCGCCCTGATCGACGTCGCCCTCGGGCTGGCGATGATCGCCGTCTGGTCGGCCTGGGCCCTCACGGTCGTGTTCTGACAGCCACGGCTCGCCCCCGGGCCCGGTCAAGGCGGGGTGGCCGGTCGGGGCGAACCTATGCTGAGCCCATGGTTGAACCCGACTTCCTCCGATTCGACACGCTGAGCCTCCACGCCGGCCAGCGGCCGGATCCGACCACCGGCGCCAGGGCCGTTCCCATCTATTACACGACGTCGTACTCGTTTCCCGACACCGACGAAGCGGCGGCCCTGTTCAACCTCGAGGTGCCGGGCCACATCTACAGCCGCATCTCCAATCCCACCGTGGCGGTGCTGGAGGAGCGGGTGGCCGCGCTGGAAGGTGGGGTCGGCGCCGTCTGTACCGCCAGCGGGCAGGCGGCGCTGCATCTCGCCGTTGCATCCCTGCTCAGCGCCGGCGATCACATCGTTGCCTCCAAGAACATCTACGGCGGGTCGCACAACATGTTGAACCTGACCCTGCCCCGCTTCGGGATCACCACCACCTTCGTCGACCCCCGGGACCCGGCGGCGTTCGATGCTGCGGTGAGGGACAACACCAAGGTCGTGTTCGCCGAGACCCTTGGCAACCCCGGCATCGAGGTGCTCGACATCGCCGCCGTCGCCGACGTGGCCCACGCCAACCGGCTCCCGCTGATGGTCGACGCAACCTTCTCCACCCCCTACCTGATCCGGCCGATCGAGCACGGGGCCGACATCGTGATGCACTCGGCAACGAAGTTCCTCGGCGGCCACGGCGTGGCTCTCGGCGGTGTGATCGTCGACGGTGGCCGCTTCGACTGGCATGGGTCTGGCAAGCACCCGACCCTGACCGAACCCTATGCGGGCTACCACGGGCTGAGCTTCGCCGAGGAATACGGTCCCACCGCTCTCGGTATGCGGGCCAGAGCAGAAGGGCTTCGGGATTTCGGCGCCTGCATGAGCCCGGCGAACGCGTTCCAGATTCTCCAGGGCGTCGAGACGCTGCCGCTTCGCATGGCCCGCCATGTCGAGAACACCGATGCGGTGCTGGCGATGCTGACGACCAACGACGCCGTGGGGTGGGTCCGCCATCCCCGGGTGCCGAGCCACCCCGACCATGAGCTGGCAAAGCGCCTCTACCCCAAGGGGGCGGGGGCCATCCTCAGCTTCGGGGTCAACGGCGGCCGCGACAACGGCCGCAAGTTCATCGAAGCGGTCCAGCTGTCGTCGCACCTGGCCAACGTCGGCGACGCCAAGACCCTGGTCATCCACCCGGCCAGCACCACCCATCAGCAGATGAGCACGGCAGATCTCGAGGCGGCCGGGATCGGGGAGGATCTGGTCAGGCTGTCGGTGGGCCTGGAAGACCCACTGGACATCATCGAAGACCTCGAACGAGCCTTGAAGGCGAGCCAGCGATGATCGTCGAGGTGGACGGCCGCCAAGCCCATGCCGCAACCGGTGGGGTCGAGCCGGCCGGTGATGGGCCGACCATGCTCCTGATCCACGGGGCCGGCATGGACAGCACGGTGTGGCAACAGCAGACCCGATTCGTGGCCCATCGGGGGGTGCGGGCGGTTGCCGTCGACCTGCCGGGCCATGGCCGCAGCGAGGGCCCGGCGATGACCACCATCGCCGACATGGCCCACTGGGTGGCCCGGTTCCTCGACGCCGCCGGGCTGGCCCCGGCCCATGTCGTCGGCCACTCCATGGGAACGTTCATCGCTCTCGAACTGGCCCGCCATCACCCCGGGAAGGTCACGTCGTTGGTGCTGTTGGGCACGGCGGTGGGGATGCCGGTCCACCCCGAACTGTTGCAGGCCTCGCTCGACGACCTCGACCGGGCGGCGGCGCTGATGGCCTCCTGGGGCCACGCCAAACCGGCCCACATCGGCCACAACCCCACACCGGGGCTGTGGATGCTCGGTGGCGCCCGGGCGCTGGTGGAGACCGGCGAGCCGGGGGCCCTCCACACCGATTTCACCGCCTGCACCGAGTACCGGGACGCACCGGAGGCGGCCGCAGCGGTGGCATGCCCGGTCCGGTTGGTGGTTGGCCTCGGCGACAAGATGACACCGCCGAAATCGGCCCACCAGCTCATCGCCGCCATGGATCAGGATCTGGTGACGGTGACCAGATTGGCCGATGTCGGCCACATGATGATGATCGAAGACCCCCGATCGACCCGCCGGGTCCTACTCGACGCCATCGCCGCCGTCCCGGCCCCATCCTGACGAGGTCGGTTCCCATGCCCCGGCTGCTGGTGGTCCACCACACC
Organism: uncultured Acidimicrobiaceae bacterium; assembly: GCA_947259095.1. GTDB lineage: Bacteria > Actinomycetota > Acidimicrobiia > Acidimicrobiales > SZUA-35 > JAHELU01. The sequence continues at coordinate 18,451 of CAMYLA010000021.1, forward strand.
CCGTCGCCCGCCGTGCACTCGATGCTCGACAAGGTGCTCGAAGGGGCGGCAACGCCCCAGGTCACCGGGGTGGAGCTGGTGAGCCGGGCCGCGTTGACCGCCTCGCCGGTCGATGTCCTGGAGGCCGACGGCTATCTGCTTGGCTCGCCGGCCAACCTGGGCTACCTCAGCGGGGCGCTGAAACACTTCTTCGACACGATCTACTACCCGTGCCTGAACGAGACCGCCAGGCGGCCCTTCGGCCTCTTCCTCCACGGCAATGACGACTGCGCCGGCGCCCTGGCCGCAGCGGCCAAGATCACAACCGGGCTGAGCTGGCGGCAGATCAGCGAACCGGTTGTGGTCACCGGTGCCCCCTCGACGGAGGACCTCGATCGCTGCTGGGAGCTCGGTGCCGTGGCCGCCGCAACCCTCGAGCGCTGACCGAACGGCCGTCGCAGGACCGGCATCGACCCATGGCGCGTGGCTGCGCCGCCTGCCAGGGTCACCTCGGGGTCGACTCAGGGTAGATCCCGATGCGGATTCCCCCCTCGGCGGGGCATGATGGCGGTATGCAACTCGCCGAGACGACGCCGAACCAGGATGCCGGGGTCGATTCCCGCCCCGTCCCGGCCAGCAGCCTGGTCGTCGCCGACTCGTTGATCAAGCGATACGGATCGTTCACCGTGCTCTCCGGGGCCAGCTTCCGAATCGATCCGGGTATCACCGGCCTGCTGGGAGCGAACGGCACCGGCAAGACCACCCTGCTCGGCATGATGCTCGGCCTCCACGCAACCGACGACGGCACCCTCCGGGTCCTCGACATCGACCCCTATGCCGCCGGCAGCGAGGTGCGGGCCCGGTTGGGCTACGCCCCCGAGCATCACACCCTGCCACCGGACGTGAAGGCGTCCGACTTCGTGCGTCATGTTGCCGAACTCCACGGCCTGCCGAAAACCGAAGCCACCACCAGGGCCAGCGACGCCCTGTGGCTGGTCGGCCTCGGCGAGGAACGGTTTCGCCCGATGGGCACGATGAGCACCGGTCAGCGTCAGCGGGTGAAGCTGGCCCAAGCCATCGCCCACGATCCGAGCCTGGTCCTGCTCGATGAGCCGACCGACGGTCTGGATCCCATGCAGCGAGACGACATGCTGTCGTTGATCCGCAAGATCGCCACCGAGTACGGCATCGATTTTGTGCTCAGCTCCCACCTGCTCGACGAGGTCCAGCAGATCTGCGACGGTGCGGTGATCATCGGCGACGGACGGGTCCTGGCCTCGGGATCGCTGGAACAACTGCGGGGTGGCGGATCCGACATCATCATCGAGCTCGACGAGGAGGGCCTCATCGGGCCGGTGTCCCGGGGTTTGCAGTCGGCGGGCATCACGGTCCGGGTCGACGGTCGAACCCTGATCGCCGGCGGCGACGACGACTCGGTGTTCGACGTCGCCCGCGACGTCTGCGCATCGGCCGGGGCTGGGATCGCCAGGCTGACCAGACGGCGCCTGTCCCTGGAAGACGTGTTCCTGGAGACCACGGCATGAGCGACCCGAGCCAACCGAGCGCCCCGCCGACCGGGATCGCCACCGCGGTCACCGCAAACGCCGGGCCCCCGGCCGAAGCTCAGATCTATGAGCAGGGCTACCGACGCTACGACGGTCAACGAACCGGTGTGGCCGGCGCCTTGAAGACCCTGGTCACCCAGAGCGTCCGGGCGGTGCTCGGCATCGGCCGGGGCGCCCGCCACAAGGTCATGCCGTTCGCCGTCATCATCTTCGCCTTCACCCCGACGGTGGTGTTCGTCGGGGTCGCAGCCCTGTTGCCCGGTGATCTGGAGGAGGGATTCCTCCCCACCTACGCCGAGTACTACGGGTTCATCTCGGCGGTCCTGGTGCTGTTCGCCGCCCTGGTCGCTCCCGAGTTGCTTTGCACCGACCGGCGAACCGGCATGCTCGGGGTCTACCTGGCCTCCCCGCTGGACCGCCGCTCCTACCTGCTCGGCAAGACCCTGGCCATCGCCTCGATCCTGGCCATCGTCACCATCGGCCCCCCATTGCTGCTGTTGATCGCCCTGTCGTTGGAGGATGCCGGCCCCGAGACATGGTCGGAGGGGCTCCGCCTCGGCCTACGGATCATTGCCTCGGGGGCGATCATGAGCGCCTTCTACGCCGGCGTCTCCATGGCGGTCAGTGCCACGACCGACCGCAAGGCCGCCGCATCGGCCACCATCCTCGGCCTCCTCATCGGCTCGGCGGCGGTGACAAACGGCCTGGTCGAAGGCGGAGATCTCGACCGCCGGCTGCTGCTCGGCGACCTGTTGAGCCTTCCTTCGGAACTGGCGTTCCGAATCCATGGGGAAGAGGGCGACTGGGCCGGCCGCGACATCCCGACACCACTCATCTGGTTGACCCTGCTGGCCGTCATCGCCGTCTGCGCCGCCTGGGTCTGGGACCGCTACCGAAGGATGCTGGTGCGTCGATGACCGCCGAGCGACCGAACCCGCCGACAACGACCACGCCGCCGCCGACCGAGCCCGTGGCGGCCCTCGGGACCGCCACGGCGGCTGGAGCCGATCGGTCTCCACTCCCACCGCCGCCCCCGCCCCCGCCGGTGTTCTCCCCCAACGCCACCGTGGTGGTCGACCAGGTGTCGAAGTCGTTCGGGTCGCTGGTGGCGGTGTCCGATGTGTCGTTCAGTGTCGAGCCGGGGGTCACCGCCCTGCTCGGGCCGAACGGGGCCGGCAAATCGACCCTGCTCCGGGTGCTGTGCGGGCTGACCCCGCCGTCGGCCGGTGCGGTGACCGTTGCCGGTGGCAACCCCCGGGTCGACGCCGCGGCCCGAGCCCAGATCGGTCTGGTACCGCAGCAGGACGGTGTCTTCGAGCGTGACAGCCTCTACGACTTCGTCCACCTCGCGGCGGTGCTCACCGGGGTGGCCGACCCCGACCAGGCGGTCAGGCGAGCGCTGGCCTCGGTGGAACTGGACCCTGCCCTCGACCGGCCGCTCGGCGCCTTCTCCAAGGGCATGCGGCAACGGGCCAAGATCGCCGCCGCCCTGGTCCACGATCCGTCCGTGCTGGTGCTGGACGAACCGCTCAACGGCCTCGACCCAAGGCAACGGCGGCAGATGATCACGCTGTTCCACCGCCTGGGCGAGGAGGGACGGACCGTCCTGGTCAGCAGCCACGTGCTGGACGAGGTGGAGCGCTTCGGCAGCCGGGTCCTGGTCATCGCCAAGGGGCGGCTGGCGGCCCAGGGCGACTTCCGAGCCATCCGGGCGTTGATGAACGATCAGCCGCTGACCTATCGGATCGGCTGCTCCGACCCGCGGGCTGCGGCCGCCGAGCTGCTGCGGGAAGGCGTGGTCGGGAGCTGCAACATCACCGGGCCGCGCCTGGTGGAGATCACCACCACCGACGCCGCAGCCTTCCGGAGACGGCTCCCGGCAATCTGTAGTGCCGGCTCGATCCGCCTCGAAGAGCTGCATCCACTGGACGCCGACCTGGAGAGCGTCTTCCGTTACCTGGTGGGTCCATGATCATGGCAGAGGCGATCAAATGACAGACGTGACCACGGCAACCGACGGAACGAACCCCACAGACCGCACGGTCGGTTCCGCCACCCCGACACCGGGCGGTTCGGTGCGAACACCGGGCGCTTTCCTGGCGCTGTATCGATTGGTCCTGCGTCATCAGATCACAAAAGGTCGCCTGGTGCTGTTCGCGGTGATCGGCGCCGTGAGCGTGACCCTGGGATGGGTCATCGGCCGCTCCAGCGGCGATCGTACGCAGGACGCAACCGATTTCGTGAGCCTGTTCGGGCTTGGCCTGGTCGTGCCGGTGGTGGCCCTGGTGCTCGGCAGCGCGGCGCTGGGAAACTGGGTCGAGGACGAAACCCTGGTCTACGTCTGGCTTCGGCCGGTCAAGCGCTGGACCATCGCCGTTGCCGCCACCCTGGCCGCGGCGACGGTGGCCATCCCGGTCATCGTGGTCTCGATGGGCGTTCTGGCCGCCCTGGCCAGCGGCGGCGAGGCCGGGGTCATCACCGGCACGGTCGTCGGTACCGCACTCGGTGGCCTGGCCTACGTCGCCATCTTCGTGACCGCCGGGTTGCTGATCCGGCGGGCGCTGCTGTGGGGTCTGGTCTATGTGTTCATCTGGGAGTTCTTCGTCGCCAGGGCCGGGGCCGGGGCCGCCAGGTTGTCGATCAACAGCTACGCGTCGTCGATCCTGGCCCAGCTGAGCGGGATCGAGATCCGCCTCGCCGATCGTGGCCTCGTCACCAGCTATGTGGTGCTGGCCGCGGTCACCACCGTCGGCCTGCTGGCCACCACCTGGCGACTTCACCGGGCCAATGTCGCCTGAGGAGAAGGGTCGGGGCCGGGATCCCAGAGCCGGGTTGGATGACGAGGCAGCCGCCGACATCGATCCCGGCCTGACCGCAGATTCCTCGACCGAACCGATCCTGCTCCGATGAACCGGGGGAGAACTCCCGCCGCCCGCCCAGCTGCGGCGATGGCGGGGTCCCGATCGGAGGAAAGGCGAGGGAGAGCCTCAGAAACGATCCATCACGTCTTCGACGAAGCGTGAGATGCGACGCTTGGCCCCGTCGAGATCGCTGACCAGATCCGGCAGCATCAGCGGGCACATCAGCCGATGGGCGCCGAGATCCTCAAACCTTTTTGCCGTTTCGAGATCCATGACATTGCCCGCCGTCACTTCGATTTCCTGGTAATCCCGACCATGAGCCACAGCCGTTTTCCTTACAATGTCAAGCAGCGGAACGAGATCATCAGGGGTGGCCCGGGCGGGGAAGAAGCCGTCGCCCGTCCGCCCCGCCCGCCTGGCCGCAGCCGGGCTGTGGCCGCCGACGAGGATGGGGATCCCCGGGACGCCGCCGACCTGCTGGACCGGTTTCGGGAACATCAGTGCCCGATCGAAGGAGTGAAAGGCGCCGTCGAAGCTTGCCTCGCGGTCGCGCCACAGGGTCCGCAGCACGTCGATGGCTTCGTCGGTCCTGGTCGCCCGCTGGGCGAAGGGCACCCCGATCGAATCGAACTCCTCCTCCAGCCAGCCGACGCCGACGCCGAACAGCAGGCGACCTCCGGACATCATGTCGACGGTGGCCAACTCCTTGGCCAGCACCACCGGATTCCGTTGCGCCAGGATAACGATGGCGGTGCCGAGCCTGATGGTGGAGGTGGCACCGGCCACCGTGGCCAGCCACATCAGCGGGTCCGGGTAGTCGAGATCCTCCGGCCAGCCGAACCGACCGTCGTCGGAGTACGGATAGGCCGATCGGTAACCGGCCGGGATCACCACATGCTCGATGGTCCACAGCGACTCGAAGCCGGCCTCCTCGGCGAACGCCGCCAGTTCCAGCGCCGGTTCACGCCGTGACAGCGGACCGATGTTGCAGTACCGAAGGCCGAATTTCATGGGCCACCCCCGTTGAGCCGATGGGCCGGGCCGTTCGAACCCCGGGCCACAAAAGACTAATCTGCGGTGCCGTGATGTCCAATGCGTCTGCTGATGCCGGTTCCGTGGCCCCGACCGTGCCCCACCACCGCGTCTACGCCATCAAGTACGCCGATCGTCAGGCCAGGCGGCCGGAGCACTTCATCGGCGGCGACCCTCACGACGAGCCGATGGACATGGACTACTTCGTCTGGGCCATCGTGAGGGACGCCGACGACGACAGCACCGTGAGGGAACCCGACGACGACAACACCGACGACAACACCGTGGGGGACGCCGGTGACGTCTGGGTGGTCGACACCGGCTTCGACCGGCTGGACGCCGAACGGCGCAATCGACATCTGATCCGCCCGGTCGATGAGGCACTGGCCGCCGTCGGCGTGGCTGCGGCATCGGTGGGCAACGTGATCCTGACCCACCTCCACTACGACCACATCGGCGGTTTCGCCAGGTTCCCCACCGCCCGGTTCCACCTCCAGGATCGGGAGATGAGCTACGCCAGCGGCCGGCACATGACCCACCCGCAGCTCAATCACGCCTACACCGCCGGCCACGTTGCCGATCTGGTCCACCTCGTGTACGACGACCGGGTGGTGTTCCACGACGGCGACGCCGAACTGGCCCCGGGGATCTCGGTCCACCTGGTGGGCGGCCATACGATGGGGCTGCAGGTGGTGCGGGTGGCGACGTCCATCGGCTGGTTGGTGCTGGCCTCCGATGCCAGCCACTACTACGAGAACATGGTAACCGGCAGACCGTTCCCGATCGTGTACAACCTGGGCGACATGCTGGAGGGTCACCGGCGCTGCGCCCGGCTGGCCTCCGACCCGGCGTTTGTCATCCCCGGCCACGATCCCCTGGTGTTCGATCGGTACCCGGTTGCCGGGCCGGGGCTCGACGGCATCGCGGTCCGCCTCGACGTCGAACCGTTGCCCGGCCCCGCCCCGCCGTAGCGTTTAGAGCAGCCGCCGCAAGACCGGGAAATACTCGTGGTCGAAGCCGGCCAGGGCGGTTGCCTCGAGCAGCTCGCCGACCGTCCGAGCCCCGACCGCGTCGACACCGACCTCGGCTGCCAGATCGAGGGCGTAGCCGAGGTCCTTGAGGGCGTAGACCGTCGAGAAGGCCTCCGTCGGGAACTCGTCTGGCAGGATCGCCTTCATGCCGTGGTTCGCCAGCGCGAAGCTCCCGCCCGATGCACCGGCGATCACATCGAACACGGTCGAGACGTCGAGGCTCAGGTCATCACCGTGGACCTCGACCAACCCCGAGGCGATGGCGTGGGCCTCGGCGATGGCCCGAACGTTCTGGAACAGGATCATGTTGTTCAACAGCTTGGTGACCTGACCGGAGCCGACGCCGCCGCAGTGGGTGATGTCGGTGGCCATCAACGACAGCACCGGCTGCGCCCGCTCGAACGCGGCACGACTTCCGCCAACCATGATGCTGAGCGTGCCGTCGGCCGCGGCCTGGCGGGTCCTGGCGATTGGGGCATCGCAATAGTCGGCGCCCAGCTCGCCACAGCGGGCGGCCAGCGCCCTGGTGAGATCAAGGGGGGCGGTGGTGTGGTCGACCAGCAGCTGGCCCTCGGTGAGCACCGCCAACGCCCCGTCCGGCCCGGCAACCACCTCCTCCAGCTCGGGGCCGCCTGGCATGCTGAGCAGGGTGATCTCGGCCTGCGACACCACCTCGGCCACCGACCCGGCGGCGATGGCGCCCTCGCCGGCCAGACGATCCACAACGTCGGGCCGAAGGTCGTGAACCACCACCGGCTCCGAGGCCCGGCCGAGCAGGTTCCGGCACATCGGTTCGCCCATCACCCCGAGCCCGATGAATCCGATGGTCATGGAAATCCGATCGTCGATCCGATGGTCATGGCGTTGCCTCCGATCTGTGGCCCGGCCGCGCTTCTCAGTCAATCAGCGAGTCGGCGCGAACCCGCAGCACCTCGGCCTCCAGGTGTTCGGGAAGCACCCGCCCGAACAGCTGTCGGGTCCGGGCCACCCTGCCGATGACCCCCGGCTGCTCGGTGTAGGCCAGGATCGCCGCATGTCGGGGCCTCGAATCGACGCCGACCCGCGACACCCGGTGGAGCGAGTACCGGCCCCTGAAGATCTGCAGATCGCCGGGCCGGAGGTCGAGGGTGCTGACCTCCCTCCGGTCGCCGTCCAGTACCCGCCCGATGGCTTCGAAGCCCTCGTCCTCAGGGGAGCGGATGTTGGCCACGTACTCGAACAGCCCACCGTCGTGCGCCTCCTCGACCAGCACGGTGACGGCGAACTCGTTGGTATCGAAGTGCCAGGTGAACAGCTGACCGGGATCGAGGATGTTCGAGGTCAGCCCGGCCAGCGGGTCGGCGTAGGGATGCAGTGCCGGCAGCTCGAGACAGTCGGCCAGGAACCGGCACAGCGCCGGGTGTTCGAACATCGTTCGCATGGCGGTGTCCGAACCCCAGGAGTCCCCCGGGATGAAGCCGCTCGACCGTTCGAGGAAGGTGTTGACCGGATGGTCGGCCGGGTACCGATGGTCGGGCGAGGTGTGGAAGTAGGGGTTGATCGCCTCGGCGGAGAAGTGGGTGGTCGACTTCCGGGATGCGATCTCGGCTCCCAGCAGCCCCAGCGCATCCGACCGCACCAGATCGCGGACAACGGCGCAGCCCTCGACCTGCAGACCCCGCCTGGCGCCGGCCACCAGGGTCCGGTAGGCCGGGTCGGACGGCCGGTGGATGGGATGGCGGTCGGTGTCGATCAACTCCTCGAGGGTCGGCGGGTCGGTCATGGTCGAGTCGGTCATGGTCAAACCTCCCATGGTGGTGTCCAGTCGCCGGAGAGCCGGAACGACAGGGTGGCGTCGTCCTCGATCCGCTTGGCGACATGCAGCTCCCCGGCCGCCGAGCCGTACCGCTCGGTGGCCCTGGCGAAGGTCTCGTGGGCCCGCTCGGTCATCGGTAGATCGGTGTCGACGTTGCGGGCCAGTTCGGCGGTCAGCCCCAGGTCCTTCATGCAGAGATCCAGCGGGAACGACGGGTCGTAGTGGCCGGCGAAGATCGATGGGGCATCGTGGCGGGCCACGAAGCTGTCGCCGACCGAATCGGTGATGGCATCCCACAACACGTCGAGCGCCACGCCGTTGGCCAGGCCGAGGGCGAACCCCTCGCCGAGCGCCGCGGCATGGATGAACCACAGCTGGTTGGTCACCAGCTTGGTCACGTTGCCGGTGCCGAGTGGGCCGCAGCGAATCACCCGACCGAGGTGCTCCAGCGTCGGTACCACCCGGTCGAGGTCATGGTCGGCCCCGCCGGCGAACAGGGTCAGCCTGCCGTTTCTGGCGCCGTCGACCGCTCCGGTGACCGGGGAGTCCACGACCCCGACCCCGGCCGGGGCACGGCCTGCCAGGTCGAGCACGAGATCGGTTCGGTTGGTGGTGAGATCGACCCACAGATCACCTGCCGACAGTTCGGCCAGGGCTCCCTCTGCCACCATCACCGTCTCCACGTGATCGGGCATGGGAAGCGACGTCAACAGCAGATCGGCCTTGGCCGCGCAGTCTGCCGGGCCGTCGGCCTGGTGGGCTCCGCCCGCCACCACCGCGGCCACCGCGCCGGCATCGATGTCGAATGCGTGGACCTCATGGCCTGCCGCCGCCAGCCGTTTCGCCATCGGGCCGCCCATGTTCCCAAGACCGACGAATCCGATGACATCCGGCACATCGCCAACACTACCGGTCCCCGCCATCTCACATCGGGAGTTCGGAGTTGGGCCGAACGGCCGGCGCAGCCCATCGGGGCCGCCGACCGGGGACCGGACGCCGGCGATGACTATGGTGCCTGGCCATGACGACCGCAGACGAACTCCGTTTCGACGGTGAGGTGGCCCTGGTCACCGGCGCCGGCCACGGCCTGGGCCGAGCCCACGCACTGCTGCTGGCCGAACGAGGGGCGGCGGTCGTCGTCAACGATCTCGGCTCGCCGACCATGGGGGGCCAGGACCACGATGGCGGCCCGGCCCAGGCCGTGGTCGACGAGATTCGCCGATCGGGTGGCACTGCGGTGGCCAACAGCGAGTCGGTGGCCACCAGAGCGGGGGCCGAGTCGATGGTGGCCATGGCCATCGAGGAGTTCGGCCGGATCGACATCGTGGTCAACAACGCCGGCATCATCCGCAACCGGACCTTCCTGAACATCGGCCCGGACGAGTTCGAACCGGTGCTCGACGTCCACGTCAAGGGGGCGTTCTTCGTCACCAGGCCGGCCTATGAGCACATGAAAGAACAGGGCCACGGGCGGATCGTCAACACCTCCTCAGGCTCGGGGCTGTTCGGCTCGTTCGGCCAGTCGGCCTACGCCGCGGCCAAGGCGGCCATCGTCGGCTTCACCAAGACCCTGGCCATCGAGGGTCGACGCTACGGGATCGCCGTCAACGCCATCGCCCCCGGCGCCCTGACCAGGATGACCGGCGACGTCCTCGGCGACGGCAGCCCGGCCGCCCAGGCGTTCGGGTTGTCCGGTGAGGATCTGGCCCGTCGTATCGGCCCGGCCCAGGTGTCGCCGGTGGTGGCCTACCTGGCCCACCGCTCCTGCCGGCTGAGCGGGGAGACGCTGTCGGCATCGGGTGGGCGGGTCGGTCTGGCCTTCGTCGGCGTGACCGCGGGGATCCACGCCGAGGTACTCACGCCGGAGGCGGTGGCGGCCGGGATCGACCGGATCATGGTCCGGGACGACTACCTGGTGCCGTCGTCTGTCGACCAGGAAATGCAGCTGCTCCTGGACCATCTCGACCCCTCCGATTGAGCCTCGCCGGGGGCTCCCCTGGCGTTTCGGTGCCCACGGTCGACCTTACGGTCTACGATTACCGTCGAGCGACCGGCACGAATAGGGTTGTCGGCAATCGAGCGAACCCAGGAGTAGCGAATGCGTCTTCGAATCGACGAGGAAAAGTGTCAGGGCCACAACCGCTGTTACGCCTTGGCGCCCGAATTGGTCGACGTTGATGACATGGGCACGGCCCACGTGCTCAACGATGGCGTGGTACCGGCGGAGCTGGCCGACAAGGCCCAGCTGATCGTCGACAACTGCCCGGAATACGCCATCGAACTGATCGACGACTGAAAGCACGCCTCGACCCGATCCGGTCGGGACGAACAGGAGCAAGCATGAGCAGTAGCGAGACCGACCACGGGGCCAGGGACGAGGCGCCGATCTACAACACGCCGCCGGTCACCGACTGGACCAGCGACTACGACATCTTCGATGGCGAGTACGTGACCGATCCGATCCCCATCTGGGACGATCTCCGCCAGCAGTGTCCGATCGCCCACACCGAACGATGGGGCGGGTCGTGGATGCCGACGAGGCACGCCGATCTCCAGGCGTTGGCCAAGATCGTGCCCGAGCTCTCGTCGACCGATCCGCTGGTCGTCAGCATGCCGGAGGACATCGCCGACCCGACGGCGGTGGAAGAGCAGGAGCCGGGCATGGGTGCCCCGCCCATCAGCGCCGATCCCCCGCTTTCGGAGTGGACCCGGCGGATCATCCTGCCGACCTTTGCCCCGAAGGCCGTCGAGAGCTACCGGGACTACACCGAGCAGCTCTGCCACACCCTGATCGACGGTTTCATCGAGGAGGGTGCCTGTGACGCCGCCGAGCAGTACGCCCAGCAGATCCCGCCCCGGGTCATCGCCCACCTCCTCGGCATCGACCCGAACAAGGCCGATGACTTCACCATGTGGGTCCGGGGGGTGCTGGAGTTCGGACTCTACGACCCCAAGCTGCGGATCAAGTATCGCGACATCATCCGCGAGTTCCTGATCGCCGAGGTCTCGTCCCGGGCCGCCGAACCCCGCGACGACAAGCTCTCGGAGTACCTGGCGGCCGACATCCCCGAGGGTGTGGATCGGATCAGGCTGGTGGTCGGGATCGCCAACCTGCTGTTGATCGCCGGTATCGACACCACCTGGAGCTCGATCGGCTCGGCGCTGTTCCACTTCGGCACCCACCCCGAGGATCGGCGGCGGTTGGCGGCCGACGATTCGCTGTTCCCGACCGCCATCGAGGAAATGCTCCGCTACTACTCGCCGGTGACGATGGCCAGGGTCGCCCTGGAAGACGTCGAGTACGGCGATGTCACCTTCAAAGAGGGCGACAAGGTGCTGATGAACTTCCCGGCCGCCAATCACGACTCAGATCCTGATCGACCGCGAACGAAACCGCCACATCGCCTTCGGCTCCGGCATTCATCGTTGTGCCGGCTCCAACCTGGCCAGGTTGGAGATGGACGTGGCCCTGCGGGTCTGGTTCGAGCGGATTCCCGACTTCGAGGTGTCGGACACCGATGGTGTCACCTGGGCCGGGGGCCAGGTCCGAGGACCTCGAATCCTCCCGATGCGTTTTCCCTCGGCCTGAGCATTTCGGTAAGTCTTCGGGGAGTCAAACCCCTCAAAGAGCAAAGAAGTTTTGACGTCGACCCAAGAACTGCATATTTTTGGGTGTATGCCCCAGCCGGTCCTCGGAAAACGTGTTCGCTACCACCGACGACAGGCCGGACTCACCCTGGACGGCCTGAGCGAGGCCGTCGGTCGTCCCGCGTCCTACCTGTCGCAGCTCGAGAACGGCCTCAATGACCCTCGGGCGTCCCTGATCGAGCGACTGGCAGAAGCCCTCGACTGCACCCAGGAGGATCTCACCGATCCGATCCCGCCGACCCGGCGGGACGAACTGGAGATCGCGGTCGAGCAGCATCAGCAGGAACTGCGCTACCAGGAGCTGAACCTCGCCCACTTCAAGCCGACGACCAGAACCCCGGACGAGGTCCTCGAACACCTGTCGGCGCTGTACAAGTCGCTGCTGGCGGCCGACGCCGCAGCGGCGATACGGCCCGGGGACGATCAGCGTCAGGCCAACAACCAACTCCGCCAGGAGATGCGGGACCAGAACAACTACTTCGGCGACATCGAGGCCGAAGCCCAGCGGGTCCTGGCCCTCACCGGCTACGACGGCGGCCCGATCTCCGAACGCATCCTGACCGATGTGGTGGCCCACTTCGGCTTCACCATCGAGCGGATCCAGGACCTGCCGGAGTCCACCCGCTCCATCACCGATCAGCGGGCCCGCAAGATCTACATCCCGCAACGAAACAAGCTGACGACCAGGGCCGCCCGCTCGGTGGTGCTCCAGACGCTGGGCCACTTCGTTCTTGGTCATCGCGACACCGACGACTTCGCAGACTACGTCCGGCAACGGGTCGAGTCGAACTACTTCGCCGGGGCCGTCCTGGCCCCCGAGCAGGCGGCGGTGAGGTTCCTCAGGGCGGCCTACGACCGAAAGGACATCAGCGTCGAGGACCTCCGGGAGGTGTTCTACATCTCCTATGAGATGGCGGCTCACCGGTTGACCAACCTGGCGACCGAGCACTTCGGCATCACCTTGCACTTCATCCGCTCCGACGACGAGGGGGTGATCTGGAAGGCGTACCAGAACGACGACGTGCCGATGCCGGCCGACGCCGACGGCACCGTCGAGGGTCAACGTCTGTGCCGGATGTGGGGCACCCGTCAGGCCTTCACCTCGGCGGAGGCGTTCGACATGTACTACCAGTGGACCGAGACCAACGACGGCGACTACTGGTGTGTCACCTACATCGAGCCGGACCGGACCCCACCCCATGCGGTCACCGTCGGCACCGACGCCGAGCAGGCCCAGTACTTCAGGGGAAGCGACACCGAGCAGCGGCTGGTGTCGCGCTGCCCAAGCCCGTCATGCTGCCGGGAGCCAAGGCCAACCCAGAGCCAGCGGTGGCGGGGGGCGGCCTGGCCCTCGGCCAGGGATCGCAGCCACGTGCTCTCCGGCCTGCCGGCAGAACGACCCGATTTCTCGAAGTTCCCCGGTGTCGACATGGTCCAGGTGTTCGAGTTCCTGGACCGCCACTCCGGCTAGATCACCGCCCTCGCCCCCGGTAACGCAACCAATCAATTGCGCGTTATGGACTGGCCGGGTATTCACCACCCACAGTATGGACCTGGCCCCGGTGATCGCCCGGGTTCGGGAACTCGACACCGCCGGCGCCTAGACCGCTGGCGGTTCGACCGACACCGCTCCCGTCAGTTCGAGTTCGTGGTGCCGCCCGCAACGGACCCAGCGATCAAGGCCACTCAGCAACATCTCCTGGGGCTCCTGGCAGCCGGCACCGGCGTGTTCGCATCGGGGCCCGAATCGACAACCGTCAGGAAAGTCGATCGGTGATGGGACCCGGCCGGGGATCGATCGGAGGTCCTGGGCTGCCACGCCCGGCCGGGGGATTGCCGACAGCAGACCGGAGGTGTACGGATGCTTCGGTCGTTCGAGGGCCTCGTCCACGCTGCACTGCTCCACGATCTGCCCGGCGTACATCGTGAGCACCCGATCACAGGTCTCGGCAACCACCCCGAGATCGTGGGTGATCAACAGCAGCGCAGTGCCGTGTTCGGCGCTGAGCTTGACGATCAGGTCGAGCACCTGGGCCTGGATCGTCACGTCGAGGGCGGTGGTCGGTTCATCGGCCACCAGCAGCTGCGGCTCGCACACCAGGGCCATGGCAATCATGGCCCGCTGCCGCATACCGCCGGACAGTTGATGGGGATACTCTCGGTAGCGACGTTTCGGCTCGGGAATCCCGACCTCGGCCAGCAGATCGATCGAACGCTCCCTGGCTTGCGCCTTGCTCACCTTCTGGTGGGTGCGGAAGGTGGCCGATATCTGCTGGCCGACGGTGAAGACCGGATCGAGCGCGGTCATCGGTTCCTGGAAGATCATCGAGACCTGCTGGCCCCGGGTCTTCTGCAGCTCCTTGCGGGGGAGGGTCAGCAGGTCCCGACCTTTGAGCAACACCGATCCGCTCACCTGGGCCGCCGGCGGCGTCAAGCCGAGCAGGGCCAGCCCGGTGAGCGACTTGCCGCTGCCGCTCTCGCCCACCATGCCGACCCGCTCCCCGGCGCCGATGGTGAAACTGGATCCGCTCACCGCCTGGGCCGGCCCCCGGACGGTGTCGAAGGAGATGGACAGATCGCGGACCTCCAGCAACGACGAGCCGTCGCCTGATCTCGAACCGGTCATGGTGTCACCTGTCCCGCCCGATTGGCTCCGACGCCGACCTGTTCGACGTCGGTCGCCTCCGCTTCGGGTTCCTTCGCCCCGGTCCCGCTCGCCGACGATCGCCGACCGGCCTTGGCGATGGCTCGACGGAGCCGCCGCTCGGTCCCGGCCACCGGGTCCAGGCTGTCCCGTAGCGAGTCCCCGAGGGCGTTGATGGCCAGCACGGTGAGGGCGATGGCCAGGCCCGGCGCATACAGCTGCACCGCCGGCGACACTTGTAGATATTGGGATGAGCGGCTGAGCATGCCACCCCAGCTCGGTGTCGGCGGCTGCGCTCCGAGGCCGAGGAACGAAAGCGCCGCCTCGGCCAGGAAGGCAACGGCCAGCAGCAGCGCAGCCTGGACGATGATCGGTTGAATGGCGTTGGGAAGGATGTGGCGAACGACGGTCCGCCAGGAGGGGCTGCCGTACTGTTCGGCTGCGTCGACGTACAGGTGGTTCTTGGTGGCCAGTACCTGGCCCCGCATCAGCCGGGCCACGCTTGGGGCGAACGTGACACCGACCGCCACCATGGCGTTGGTCAGGCCCGGTCCCAGCGCCGCCACCAGACCGATGGCCAACACAATGGCGGGGAACCCGAGGATTGAGTCGACGATCCGCATCAGCACGTTCTCGGCCAGCCCGCCGAGGTACCCGGCAATCAGGCCGACCGGAATGCCGAGGATCATACTCACCGTCACCGCCAGGAAGGCCCCGAACATCGAGACCCGTGCGCCGTAGAGGAGCCGGCTGAAGAAGTCGCGGCCGATGTCGTCGGTCCCGAGGAGGTGTTCGGCCGACGGTTCGGCCAGGATGCTGCGGAGATTCTGCTCGATCGGATCCGCCGGCGCCAGCAGCGGAGCGAAGACGGCAACGAACAACACGAGGAGGATCCAGGCCAACGCCACCCTGGCCCGGGTGTCGGCCCAGAGCCAATCCAACCTCGCAAGACGGGGGGCGCGGCCACCGGCGGTGATCGCAGGCTGATCCACCGCCGCCGGGTCGGCTGATGCGGTCGGGTCGGAGGCTCGATTCGTCTGGTCCGCCATCACTGGATCCTCGGGTCGATGATGCGGTAGGCGATGTCGATGACCAGGTTGATGGCCAGCACGATCAATACGTAGGTCAGAACCACCCCCTGGATGACCGGGAAGTCCCGCCCGGAGGCGGCGTTGATCACCCGGAAGCCCATGCCCGGAATGGCGAATACCGCCTCGACGACGACGGTGGCTCCGAGGGTGGTGTTGACCAGCAGTCCGATCACCGTCACGATCGTTACCGCCGAATTTCGTAGGGCGTGCTTCCAGACGATCGTCCGCCACGGCAGTCCCTTGGCCTCGTGGGTTCGTACCGAGTCGGCGCCCAGCGATTCGATCATGGCGCCACGGACCTGGCGGGTCACGATGGCGATCCCCGAGGTCGAGACGACGAACGCCGGCAGGACCGTGTGGCGGAACGCCTCGCCAAGGCCATCGCTGAGGGTGGCGAAGCCGCGGGCGGGGAAGATCTTCCAGTTGATGGCCAAGGCGGTGATCAACACCAGCCCCAGCCAGAAGTTGGGGATCGACACGCCGACGGCCGAGCCGCTGGTGATCGCCACGTCCGTCGGGCTGTTGGCCCGGGTTGCGGCCAGGATTCCCAGCGGTATCCCCACCACCACCGAGATCGCCACACCGGCCAGGACCAGCTGCAGCGTGACCGGCAGGCTGTTGGCGATGGTGGTGCCGACCCGCTCCGAGCCGATGATCGATTCACCGAGATCGCCGGTGATCACATCACCCAGCCATTTTCCGTACTGGACGATCAAAGGGTCGTTCAGGCCCAGCTGTTCGCGAACCTCGGCGATCCGCTCCTCGGTGGCGTTCTCGCCGAGAACGACCGTTGCCGGATCGGCCGGCC
Source organism: uncultured Acidimicrobiaceae bacterium (assembly GCA_947259095.1). Taxonomy (GTDB): domain Bacteria; phylum Actinomycetota; class Acidimicrobiia; order Acidimicrobiales; family SZUA-35; genus JAHELU01. The sequence continues at coordinate 34,905 of CAMYLA010000021.1, forward strand.
CGATATGTTGCAGCCCGAAGATGGTGAACGTGGCGAACAGCAATGTCGGGATGATGGCCAGAAATCGGGTGCCGAGCAGTCGAAGCATGAATTGGTGTCTTCCTGGGGATCGGCGCTGGGGGCCGACCGATCACGGCCGGCCCCCAACGGTTCAAGTGGTGCCGGTCAGCTCTCCAGCCAGGCGAATTGGATCTGTCCCTTTCCGAGTAGGTTCAACTGGTAGCCGTTCACCTTGTCGGTGGTGAAGCTGATGCTCACGTTGTGCCACAGCGGCGTCCACAACGCCTCGTCGCCAACGGCGACCTGCCACAGCTCCTCGTAGGCGGCGGTCCGAGCGTCGACGTCGGGGCTGGCCACCGATGCCGCCAGCAACTCGTCGACGCCGGCTCGATCACTGTCCCGCACCGAGTAGTAGGCTCCGGAATCGAACAGCGATGTTGCGGTCTGGCTCGGGTCTGGCCGCCCGGTCCAGGGAGCACAGAACATCGCATAGGCCCGATCGGTGAACATCGCCGGTACCGCAGCGGCGAGTTCCAGGACTTCGATCTCCACGTTGAAACCGGCCTCCTCCGCCGCAGCTTGGAGCAGCTCACCTTTTCTGATCTGCACCGGGTCCTGATACGCCAGGATCGTCAGATCGACCGATTCCAGTCCGGCCTCGGACAGCAACGATTTCGCCGCTTCGACGTCGTAGCCGTTGACACCGTTGAGGGCCGGGGCGCTCGACCAGTGTTGGGGCGGAACCGGCAGGTAGGCCGGCTCGGCCAGCCCGAAAGTGAACACGTCGGCCAAGGTCTCCCGGTCGATGGCCTGGCTCCACGCCTTGCGCACCCGGACATCATCCCAAGGCGGCTGCTCGTCGTTGATGTAGCAACCGTCGGTGTGCAGTGACGGACTCCGAATCAGCTTGATGCCTGTCTCGGTCTCCAAGGCCGCGACCTGCGAGAAGTCTCGGATGGTGAGGGCGACGTCGACGTCTCCGGCCCGGAGGCCGTTCACCGCCGCCTGCTCGCCGCCGCTGAACAGCCATTCGATACCGTCGAGATACGGCAGGCCCTCCTGCCAGTAGTCCTCGTTTCGCTCCACCAGCAACCGATCACCCTCGGAGTACTCCGACAGACTGAATGGGCCGGTGCCGACCGGGTTGTTGTTCAACTGCTTCTCGTCCGCCGCCTCGGCCGCAGTCGGCGACACCATCATGCCGGCCCGATCGGACAGAATGCCGACGACACCGGAGTCCGGCCGGTTCAGATTGAACTGCACGGTCAGGTCGTCGATCACCTCGACCGATTCCACCGAGGCCAGATCGGCCGGGACCTTGGTGTTCGGATGGTTCTGGACCCGGTCGACGTTGTAGGCGACGGCCTCGGCGTTGAATGGTGTGCCGTCGTGGAAGGTCACCCCTTCACGCAGGCTGAACACCAACGTGGTGTCGTCGGTGAACTCCCACGATGTGGCCAGGCCCGGTGTGAACTCGAGCGAGTCGAATTTGAAGTGCACCAGCCGGTCGTACATCGAGTAGAGCGTCTGATGGTCCGCTCCGGAGCTTCCGGTATGGGGATCGAGCGACAGCGGTGGGAATTGGTGGGCAACCCGCAGGGTGCCGCCGTAGCTGCCGCCCTGCTGTGCTGCGCCCTCGGTGATGGCCGGGAGGTCATCGGCCAGGATGGTCCCGCCGTCTCCCCCGCTTGCCTCGTCACCGGTCTCGTCCTCGTCGCCGGCTGCGTCCCCATCGGACCCGTCGTCGCCTGCGCTGCCGTCATCCTGCTCGGTTCCGGCGTCGGTCGACCCGTCTTCCGCCTCCTCCGAATCATCACTTCCGCAGGCTGAGGCAACCATGGCCAACGCCAGGAGCAGGGCCAGGAATCTGGCCAGGCCCGGACCCGGTCGCGGTCTCGATGTCGAGACCGGCCTGCTCGGGGTGGTGGTAGTGGTGGTGGTGTTGGTTTGCATGATTCCCCCTTGATTGCCGAAACGTGATCTGCGGCGTCCCGTCTTCGCTCAGCCGGGTACCGCCGCGGCCTGCCCCACCAAATCGAGCTCGTCGGCGAAGTGGCAGGCGACGCGGTGCCCGCCGGGCCCGACGATGAGCTCCGGCACGTCTGTCGCGCAACGCTCCTGGGCGTAGCGGCATCTGGTTCTCAGGCTGCAACCCGATGGTGGGTTGATCGGACTCGGCACATCGCCCTCGAGGATGATGCGATCCCGTCTCCGGAGCCTGGCCGGCAGGGCCTCGGGCTCCGCCGACAGCAGAGCCTCGGTGTAGGGATGCCGGGGTTTGTTCACCACCTGCTCGGTGGTGCCGACCTCGACGATCCGCCCGAGGTACATCACGCCGATCCGGTCGCTGACGCTTCCTACGACCCCCAGGTCGTGGGAGATGAAGAGGTAGGCGATGTTCCGTTCCCGCTGGAGCCCGGCCAGGAGGTTGAGGATGTCGGCCTGGATCGACACGTCGAGTGCAGAGACGACCTCGTCACACAGCAGGAGTTGAGGATCGACCGACAGCGCCCTGGCAATGTTGACACGCTGCCGCTGGCCGCCCGACAGCTCGTGGGGCCGGCGATCGGCCATGGCCGCCGGCAACCCGACCGCGTCGAGGGCGGCGTCCACGGTCTTCACGAGGTCCAGCCGTTCACCCTTGCGGAGGATTCGGACCGGCTGCTCGATGCTCTGGCGAACCGTCATCCGGGGATCGAGCGCATCGTTCGGGTCCTGGAAGATCATCTGCATCCGGCCCCGATGGGCCCGGAGCTGTTTGCGTGAGAGGCCATCGAGCCGGACACCGTCGAGCGACACCGAGCCGGTGACATCGACCCGGTCCCCCCGCAGCAGCTGTGAGACCGCCCGGGCCACGGTCGACTTGCCGGAACCCGACTCGCCAATGAGGCCCAGGGTCTCGCCTGGCGCAATATCGAAGCTGACTTCGGTCACGGCGTGGACGACAGCCCGGCTCGGGCCGCGGGTCCGGAAACGAACGGTCAGCTTGTCGATCTCGAGTATCGGCGATGCGGCGTCAGCAGACATCTCTGCGCTTGGTGTCGAGAGCCCAGACGGTGGTGGTCGCAGCAGGCCCGGTTTCGGCGTGTCGCATTGAGCCCCCCGGGTTCAACGACAACAATGTCGTCACAGCATTCCCGCTGCCGGGTCCGCAGTCAAAACGGGGCACGCCCGACGATGGACCGATACTGCGTCGGCTACGAGCCCTGATGAACCACCCGGCGGGCTTCGGCCACGTTGGTGACGACCGCCACCGGTGCTAGTCCTCCGGCACCTCGTGCCAGCCGCCGTCGAGACCGAGGTAGCGAGCACCCTCGACCCCGTCGACCGCCCCGTAGAAGCTCGACGCCCCGGCATTGACCAGCACCTGGAGCATCGTCGGCAGCTCTCCGCCCTCGGCCCTGATCTTGTCGATCACCCGATCGGGACCGATGGCGTCGAGCAGCTCGAAAGGACCGAGTGCCCAGTTGAATCCCCATCGCATGGCCCGGTCGATGTTGACGATGTCGTCGCTGATCTCCGGCACCAGATCGGCGGCATAGCGGAGGCCACCCCCGAAGACGTCCCACGCCAGCCGACCCTGGTCCGTCTCGGTGAACAGCACCTCCCCCAGGTCGCCCGGCACCCCTTCCAGATCCGGCTCGACGGCGGGCCGCCACTGCTCGGTGGTGAGGTCGAAGGTCTCCTTCTCCCGGCTACCGTCTGCCAGCTTGTTGACCTTGGCGAAGCCGCCGCCGCTCTTGCGTCCCAGCTGGCCCCGTGCCAGCATCCGCTGCTCGACCTCGGGGAATGAGGCACAGGCCAGACCAGGATCGCCGGCCGGCAGATTGGCCGCCAGGTTCTTGCCGACCAGGTCCATCACGTCGAGGCCGATCAGGTCGATCAGGCCGTAGACCCCGGTCGGCGGTAGGCCCACCGGGTGGCTGAGCACCGCGTCGATCGTCTCCTGGGTCATACCCTCGTCCAGGAACGGCTTGGCCTTGTGCAGTGCAGAGAGCATGAAATAGCAGCCCACCCGGTTGCCGATGAAGTTCGGGGTGTCCTTGGCGTAGACCACACCCTTGCCAAGCTTGGTTCCGGCGAAGTCGGCCAGCTTCTCGATGACCTCGGGACTCGTGTCGTCCCCCGGCACCAGCTCGAACAGTTTCATCAACTGGGGCGGGTTGAAGAAGTGGGTGATGGCGACATCGGCGGCGAACCGGTCCCCCATACCCTGGGCGAGGTCCCGCAGCGGGATGCCCGAGGTGTTGGAGGTGACGATCGAGCCGTCGGCCCTGGCGGCTTCGACCCGTTCGAACAGCTGCCGCTTGATGTCGAGATCCTCGACGATGACTTCGACGATCCAGTCGAATGACGACAGCCGCTCCATGCCGTCGTCGAAGGTGGCCACATCCACCCGGTCCCGATGTTCGGCGTCGATCAGCTCCGCTCCCTGTCGGGCGGCCTCGATGGTCAGGTCCAGCATCAGGACCTTGCATCCGGCGGCGGCACTGATGGCGGCGATACCCGACCCCATCGTTCCGCATCCCAACACTGCAACCGATTCGATCTGACGAGTCATCGCAACAGTGTGCCCGATGGCGCCCTGTTTTCGTGGTGACGCTATCCCTACACCGACGTTTTGCCCGCAGGGCGAAACTCGTGGTGACGCTTCGCGTCACACCCCGTCAGTGATGCACCCGTGGGAGGCGTCGGACACGTTCTTGATGTACTTCCAGAGGGTGCCGCTGGTGGCCTTGAACGGCGGGGCGGTCCAGCCGTCGAGCCGGGACTGCAGCTCGTCATCGCCGACCTCGACGTCGATGGTGTGGTGCTCGTCGTCGATGGTGACCTGATCGCCGTCCTGGACCAGGGCGATGGCGCCACCGTCCTGGGCCTCGGGCACGACGTGGCCGATGATGAAGCCGTGGCTGCCCCCGGAGAACCGGCCGTCGGTGATGAGGGCGACGTCGTCGAGGAACCCGGCTCCGGCCAGGGCGCTGGTCGGGGTCAACATCTCCGGCATGCCGGGTCCGCCCTTCGGGCCCTCGTAACGGATCACGATCACATCGCCGGATTGGATACGGCCCTGCTCGAGACCCGCCAGCATGTCCTCTTCGGAGTCGAACACCCGGGCCGGGCCGGAGAACCGCAACCCTTCCTTGCCGGTGATCTTGCCAACCGCACCACCGGGGGCCAGATTGCCTCGCAGGATGCTGATGTGGCCTCGGGACTTCACCGAGTTCTCGAGCTTGGCCACGATGGTCTGCCCGTCGGCCAGGCCGGGCACGTCCTCGATGTTCTGGCCGATCGTGTTGCCGGTCACCGTCATCTGATCGCCGTCCAACATGCCCTGCTCGAGGAGGTACTTCATGACCCCGGGGACACCACCGACCTCGTGCAACTCCTCCATCACGTACTGTCCCGATGGTTTGAGGTCGGCCAGCATCGGCACCCTACTGCTGGTCTCGAGCCAGTCATCGATCGTCAGCTCCATCTCGAATGCCCGGGCCATGGCGATCAGGTGCAGCACCGCATTGGTGGAGCCCCCGAGGGCCATGGTGACGACCATGGCGTTCTCAAGCGAGGCCCTGGTCACGATCTTGCGGGGGGTGAGGTTGCGCTCCATGAGAGGCCGGATGGCCCGGCCGGCAGCCACACATTCGGCGTTCTTGGCCGGGTCGAGGGCCGGGGTGCACGACGAGTACGGCAGCGACAGGCCCATCACCTCGATGGCGGTGGCCATGGTGTTTGCGGTGTACATCCCGCCGCAGGCACCGGCGCCCGGGCAGGACTCGGCGACGATGGCCAGGCGATCCTCCTCGGTGATGGTGCCGGCCAGGGCCTGGCCGTAGCTCTGGAACGCCGAGACCACGTCGACCTTCTGCTCGACGCCGCCCACCACCGCACAGCCGGGCTGGATGGTGCCGCCGTAGACCATGATGGCCGGGCGGTCGAGGCGACCCATGGCCATCACGACGCCCGGCATGTTCTTGTCACAACCGGGGAGGGTGACGAGCCCGTCGTACCACTGGGCGGCCATGACCGTCTCGATCGAGTCGGCGATGAGATCCCGGCTCTGCAGCGAATACGACATGCCGTCGGTGCCCATCGAGATGCCGTCGGAGACGCCGATGGTGTTGAACCGCATGCCGATGAGGTCGGCCTCGGTCACTCCGACCTTCACCTGCTCGGCCAGGTCGCCGAGGTGCATGTTGCACGGGTTGCCCTCGTACCAGCACGAGGCGATGCCGACCTGGGCCTTCTGGAGATCCTCGTTCGAGAGCCCGGTGCCGTAGAGCATGGCCTGCGATGCACCCTGGCTCGCAGGCTGCGTGATCCGTGACGAATAACGATTCAGTTGGCCATTCGAGTCGGTCATGACCCCTCCGGTTCTCGCAATTTCGATCGCCGAGGGGAATCTACCGTCTACGGTGCGTTTCCGCAGCCGGTCCGGCCGGTGCCCGTGCCGACCAGGCGTCGAACGAACCCCGATCGACGGCATCGGGCGGGCACATCTCCCGGGCGGCACGAACGAGCTGCCACCGCTACCCTTGTGGCTTGTTACAGTCGCATCCAGGTGCAAGTCTCTCGTTGCGGTCGGCCGGTCGGAATCGGTCCGCCCGACTGCGGGGAGGTCGGCGCTGCGGTGCCGATTGACAAGCCAGACCAATCCGTTGTCGGATGTGGTCGTTCCCCGACGATGCCTGACGTGAGGTGATTGATGCAATGACCCTCGACCCGACCAACCCCAACCCGGTGGCCAACTGGCCCCGACCGCTGGGCTTCGTGTTTTCCGGGGGTGGGGCCTACGGGGCGACCCAGGTCGGAATGATACGAGCGCTGGTCCAGGCCGGAATCACTCCCGATCTGGTCGTCGGCACGTCGGTGGGGGCGATGAACGGGGCAATGTACGCCGCCGAGCCGATGCTGGCCGTCGAACGGCTGACCGAGGTGTGGTCTTCGATGCGTAAGTCCGGGGTGTTCGGCGGTCGGACGAAGTTCGGCACCGCCTTCTCGGCGATGCGGAACGGTCTCATGCGGAACAATCCGGGGCTCGTGTCACCGGAGCCGTTGCGGAAGCTGCTCGCCGCCCACCTGCCGGCGGAACGGCTCGAGGAATTGCGGATCCCGACTGCGGTGGTGGTCACCGATGCGCTGGTCGGTCGGCCGAAGATCCTGGCCCAGGGCCTGATCGGACCCGCACTCCAGGCCAGCGCCGCCATCCCCGGGATCTTCCCGCCGGTCAAGATCGAGGGCTGCTTCTACATCGACGGCGGCGTCAGCGCCAACGTGCCTATCCGGCAGGCCATCTCGTTCGGGGCCCGCAGTGTGGTTGTCCTCGACGCCAATCCACCGAGCATGCCCGGCACGCTCCCCCAGTCGACCATCGGTTCGGTGCTCCACGCCTCGATGATCATGCTGCGAAACCAGCGGGCCGACACCGTCGATCACATGGTCGGTCGGCACCCGATCCTGCACCTGCCCCAGGTCACCCCGACCACCCAGAGCTCGTTCGATTTCGACAACTCGGCGGCGCTGATCGACGCCGGCTTCACCAACGCCCGGGAGTTCCTCAGCAAGCTCCCGGTCCTGACCGACGGCTCCCGCCGCAACGCCGAATCGAACGCAAGCGCCGATTCGGGCCCCAACGACGACCAGGACGATGCAGGCAGCCAGGCAATGCCGCCACCGCCGACCGCCTCCTCGTCCTACCGGGCCCTGCCGCCACCGCCGAGCGTGCGGCTGTAATCCGGACGCGAGTGGTCAACCGGCCCGGGTGGTGAGGCTTATCCGGGGCGGGGCCTGCGCCAGCTTCGGGATGCTGTGCTCCCAATGATGCTGGGTTGCTCCCCCCATGATCAGCAGGTCGCCGGCGTGCATGTTCCACCGCACCGACACCGATTCCCGGCTGCGATCCCGAACGGCGAATGCCCTCGGTCCGCCGAGGCTGATGATGGCCACCAGGGGATCGACGTTCGTCCTGCCGATGCGGTCGGCATGCCAGGCCACGCCGTCCCGGCCGTTGCGGTAGTAGTTGCAGAACAGGCCGCCGAACGATCGGCCGTAGTGTCGGCTGAGTTCGGTGGCGGCGGCCATCACCACCGGCGGCACGGTCCGGTCGGTCAGTTCCAGTTTTGCGGTGAGCCGGGGCTCGTCGTGCCAGGTCCCGTACATCAGGCGCCGACCCCGAGACCATTCGAACTGGGCCTCGACGGTGGTGAAAAGCGAATCGGCGCCGGCGATGAACCCGTCGACGGTGTCGATCCAGCAGCAGGGATCGAGCTGGTGACGGCGGAACCGGGGTGAGGGATGCAGCCCGGCCTCGCCGGTTCCGAACAGTGTCAGCGGAAGCGGTGAAACCGACATGGGGCCCAGTGTAGCGAACATGTGTTCGATAGCCGGATTCGATAGCCGGATTCGATAGCCGGATTCGATAGCCGGATTCGGGTAGCCGGATTCGACGGGACACGCTCGGACGGCCGTCGAGGCCGGGCCCTCAGCGAGGCAGGGTGACGAACAGGCTCCGAGCCTCGACCATGGGCCGACCGTCGCCGTCGAGGATGGCCCCGGCCACCCGAACCATCCTGCCCCGGGGCTGCTCGGCGGTGGCTTCGACCCGGTACGGCCCATCGTCGAGCAGGACCGGCCTCGGGTAACGCAGGTCGAGGCGACCGGTGACCACCCGCTCCCCCAACGCCGCTGCGCCGGCCCTGGCGCAGACATGATCGAGCACGGTGGCGGCCAGACCACCGTGGAGCCACCCCGGGTTGCCCCGGTGCTCGGGTTGTGGCTCGAAGTATCCCACCGCAGTGTGGCCGTCGATCTCCACCTCGGGGTGCAACGCCAACAGCACCCGCTCAACGTCGTTCAACTGGGGATCCTCTCTGCGATCGGCGCTCGGCTCACCAGGCCCAGGTGCGGCGGCTTGCCGACAGCCGTGGGATCCGCGTGCTCGTCAGGGAGTGTAGGGGCCCCCGCGGCTAGTGTTCAGCGGATGGTGCCAAAGGGCGAAACACGGGTCGGGGTCTACCCCGGATCGTTCAACCCGCTCACCACCGCCCACCTGGCCATCGTCGCCGCAGCCCGGCGGGCCCACCGGTTGGACAGGATCGACCTGGTGGTCAGCCGCTCGGCGCTGGCGAAACAGCACGTCGACCATCCCCGGTTCCACCACCGCATCGAGGTGCTGCAGACCGCGGTGGTCGAGGTGCCGTGGCTGGGGGTGCAGGTCACCGAACAGCAGCTGTTGGCCGACATCGCCGACGGTTACCACCTGCTGATCGTCGGCGCCGACAAATGGTGGCAGATCCACGACCCGGTGTGGTACGACGGTGACCACCGAGCCCGGGACTCGGCCATCGCCGCCCTGCCGCCGGTGGCCATCGCCCCTCGTGATGGTTTGGCGACCCCGGCCGAGCGGACCCTCGATGTGGAGATCGAGTTGATCGGCCACGTCTCGTCGACCGCAGCCCGTGGCGGCCGAAAGGAGCTGATGGTCCCGGCGGCCCGAGACTTTGCGGAACGAACCGGTGCCTGGGTCGACCCGGGCCGCTACGAGCGATGGGTCGAGACCGAGCCGCCACCCGAGGGTTGAGCCCGGGACGCTAGGGCCCTTCGCTGCGGATCCGCTCCACCTCGCTCATCGCCTCCTTGAGGCGATCGATCCACTCCGCCTGGTGCTGGCCGACCTGGTGGACGCACCACGCCAGGCCCTCCGATCGGCTCCGGACCACGCCGGAGTCGATCAAGGTGTCGAGAACCCGCCGCTGGTCGAACCTGAGGCGGGTCATGACCGGGACCGAGGCGGTGGTGAAACGGATCTCGACCGGCCCACACGACGCCACCCACGAAACGGTTCGCCCCCACCGGGCCTGGGCTGCTTCGGCGATCTTCATCCGCTGCAGCCTGGTCTCCTCCCGGAAGGCCGACAGGCGGGCCTCGGCCGCCACCTTCACCGCATCTTCGCCCTCCGGGGTAGCCGACGGGATTGCCACCGTGCCGAAGACCAGGATCTCGTCCCGGTCGGCCATGACCCGGACCGGCTCGGGAAACCAATCGTCTGGGACCCGGCCGGCGAACCAGGCCGCGGTCTCGATTTCGTCACAGGGAGGGCGGTTGCTCATCTGATCGGCTCCTGGTGGTTCCCGGTCGGTTTCCGGGGTGAGGATCGGGCTACGGGTTTGCAAGTGTCAGGTCTCACCAAAGCAAGTGGGAATGCCAGGTGACTTGCTAGCGTTGAACCTACTACCGGAATTACATGTAATCAAGTAATTCTGCGCTGGAGCACTGGCTCCAGCCCCGTATCTCCGCTGATCGAGGCGGTCTACGGGTTGCCCCCGACCCTCCCCGAGGAGATTCGTCACCCATGCCCACCATCGATCTGCCCGAGTCCGAGCAACCGGAATCCAATTCGACGCCACAACAACTGCCGGTCCTGCCCCTTCCCGACGGGGTCATCTTCCCTGACATGGTGGTCACGGTCACCATGCAGTCCCCCGAGGCACAGCAGATCCTGGCCTCGGTCCAGGACGGTCGGCTGCTACTCGTCCCCCGGGTCGACGGCGTCTACGCCCGGGTCGGCGTGATCGCAACCATCGAAGACCAGGACGCCCTGCCCGACGGTTCACCAACCGTCACCGTCCGGGCCCACACCAGGGCCAGGGTCGGGGCCGGGGTCGTCGGCGCCACCAACGGTCTGTGGGTCGACGTCCACCCGATCGACGAGCCCCAACCCGATCGGGAGACCACCGAGCTCGCCACCAGCTATCGGGCCGCGGCCACCAACCTGCTGGAGCGGGTCGGCGGGCGCCGCATGGCCGGCGTCATTCCCCCGATCGACGAGCCGGGAACCCTGGCAGACTCGATCGCCTACTGGCCGGACCTGTCCATCGAACAGCGGGTCGAGCTGCTCGAGGCCATCGACGTGAAGGTGCGCCTCGGGCTGGCAACGGAGTGGGTGAAGCAGGCACTGGCCGAGCTGGAAATCAGGGAGAAGATCCAGCGGGAGGTGTCGGACGATCTCGAGACCTCGCAGAAAGAGGCCATTCTCCGCCGCCAGATGGCGGCCATCCAGAACGAACTGGGCGAGGCCGGCGGCGACGCCATCGCCGAGTATCGGGCCATGCTCGACCAACTGCGGGCGTCGGAGGTGGTGAACGACATCACGATCAAGGCGATCGAGAAAGAGGTCAACCGCCTCGAACGCACCGGCAACGAGTCCATGGAGGGCAACTGGATCCGGACCTGGCTCGACACCGTGTTCGACATCCCGTGGACCGATCGCTCGGTGGAACGCCTGGACCTCACCGAGGCCCGCCGCATCCTCGACGCCGACCACACCGGGCTGGCCGAGGTGAAAGATCGACTGATCGAGTTCCTGGCCGTCCGCAAGCTCCGAAGCGATCGCAACATCACCGACGAGGGCAAGAGCCGTCGCAGCGGAGCCATCCTGGCCCTGATCGGCCCACCCGGTGTCGGCAAGACCTCGCTGGGTGAGTCGGTGGCCCGATCCCTCGGCCGCGACTTCGTTCGACTGGCGTTGGGCGGTATCCGCGACGAGGCCGAGATCCGGGGCCATCGGCGGACCTACGTCGGGGCTCGACCGGGCCGGCTGGTGGCGGCCCTGACCGAGGCCGGGTCGATGAACCCGGTCATCCTGCTCGACGAGATCGACAAGGTCAGCGGCGGCTGGCAGGGCGACCCCTCGGCCGCCTTGCTGGAGGTGCTCGATCCGGCCCAGAACCACTCGTTCCGGGATCACTACCTGGAGTTCGAGCTCGACCTGTCCGATGTGGTGTTCGTCGCAACGGCGAACGTGCTCGACACCATCCCCGGCCCGCTGCTGGACCGGCTGGAGCTGATCAACCTCGACGGCTACACCGAGGTCGAGAAGACCACGATCGCCCGCGACCATCTCCTGCCCCGGTTGCTGGAGCGCAACGGGCTGCGGGCGAACGAGGTGTCGATCACCGATGACGCCCTGGCCGGCATCGCCTCCCGCTACACCCGGGAGGCCGGCGTGCGGCGGCTGGAGCGCCAGCTCGACAAGGCGATCCGCAAGACCGCAACCAGGATCGCAAGCCAAGCCCTCGACGAGCTCGGTTCGAAGGAACCGAACGAGGCCGCCGACACCGAGACCGATCGGGCCGAGGCGGGCCGACCCGAGGCGAACACGGAGACGGATCGGGCCGAGCCGACCATCGTCATCACCGACGCCGATCTGGCCGACCTGTTGGGCAAGGCGATCCCCGAGGAGCAGGTGACCGATCGCATCGATCGGCCAGGCATCGCCACCGGTCTGGCGGTGACCGGCGCCGGCGGCGACGTGCTGTTCGTGGAGACCGCGCTGGTCGAGGGCGATGGCGAAACCATCCTCACCGGCCAACTGGGCGACGTGATGAAGGAGTCGGCATCGATCGTCCGCTCCCTGGTCAGCACCAAGAGCGAGACCCTGGGCTTCACCATGCCCGAGCGCAAACGACTGCATGTGCACTTCCCGGCCGGCGCGGTACCAAAGGACGGGCCATCGGCCGGCGTCACGATGACCACCGCCCTGGTCAGCCTGCTGAGCGGCCGCAAGGTCCGCTCCGATCTGGCGATGACCGGCGAGGTCACCCTCCAGGGGCGGGTCCTGCCCATCGGCGGCGTGAAGCAGAAGGTGCTGGCCGCGCACCGGGCCGGCCTCACCACGGTGATCCTCCCAAAGGACAACGGCCAGGATCTCGACGACATCCCCGCCGAGGTGCGGGACCAGATGAACATCGAACTGGTGGCCGATGTCGATCAGGTTCTGGCCCTGGCGCTGACCTGACCGGCCCTGACAACAGTCCTGTGACAACAGTCCTGTGACAACCGGTCTCTGCAACAGTCCGTTGCAGAGACCGGTCAGGCTGTTGTAGTTTTCGGGGGCCGCAGACCGACAGGGCACCCGGTACCAGTCGCCGGCGGCCGGACAAGGACGACAACATGACCATCGACGAAGGGTCGCTCGCCCCCGACGATCCAGTGCCCGCAGGGTTCGACCCGGCCATGCTCGGCCCCGACGGCACCGGCCACCCCCGCCGGAACCTGATCCTGGTGATCATGTGCCTGTGCCTGGTGCTGATCGTCGCCGCCGTGAGTTCGCTCAACGTGGCCATTCCCACCATCGTTCGTGAGCTGGATCCCAGCAGCACCGAGCAGTTGTGGATCGTTGCCTCCTACGCCCTGGTGTTCGCCGGTCTGCTCCTGCTGTGCGGGGCCCTCGGCGATCGCTACGGTCGCAAGAATGCCTTGATGGTGGGGCTCGTCATCTTCGGCGGGGCTTCGAGCCTGGCCGCCTATGCCGACGACGCCACCCAGCTCATCACCTACCGCTCGATCATGGGTATCGGGGCGGCGCTGATCATGCCGGCAACCCTGTCGACACTCACCGTGGTGTTCGCCCCCCGCGATCGGGCCAAGGCCATTGCGGTCTGGGCCGGCTTCGCCGGTGCCGGCGGAGCCATCGGGCCGGTGGCCAGTGGACTGTTGCTCGAGTGGTTCTGGTGGGGTTCGGTGTTCTTCATCACCGTGCCGATCGCCGCCGCAGCCCTGGTGGCCATCATCGCCGTCGTGCCGAACTCGGCCGACAGCGCCAAGCACCGCCTCGACTACGTCGGCGCGGTGCTGTCGGTGATCGCACTGGTCGGGTTCGTGTTCGCCATCATCGAGGGACCGGAGATCGGCTGGCTCGATCCCATCACCGTCGGGGCGTTCATGATGTCGGTCATCGCAGCGTTGGTGTACATCCGCTGGGAGCGAAGGGTCGAACACCCCCTCCTCGACCCGGAGTACTTCCGCATTCCCAGCTTCGGGCTTGGCAGCCTGACCATCACCGTGGCGTTCATGGCGATGTTCGGGATGTTCTTCCTGTTGACCCTGTACATGCAGTTCGTGCTCGGCTATTCGGCGCTCGGTGCGGCGGTGCGGCTGCTGCCGTTCTCGGTGGTGATGATCGCCCTCGCCCCCCGGAGCCCGCTTTTCATCGCCAAGTTCGGGGTGGCCAGGGTGGTGTCGCTTGGGTTCCTCATCCAATCGATCGGTTTCGCCCTGGCGATGTTGCTCGACGTCGACAGCGGCTACCCGCTGTTGCTGGCCGCCGTCGTGCCGATGGCGGCCGGGATGGCACTGCTCATGCCACCGACGACCAACGCCATCGTCAGCTCCCTACCCCAGGACAAGGCCGGGGTCGCCTCGGCGGTCAACGACACCACCCGGGAGGTCGGCGGCGCGGTGGGTATCGCCCTGCTCGGCACCCTGGTGACCGTCAACTACCAGCGTGCCATGGACGACGTCACCAGCGGCCTGCCCCCCGAGGTGGCGGAGCTGGCCGGCGACTCGATCGGTGGGGCCTCGCTGGCCGCCGGCGGCCTGGACCCGAGCGTGGCGGGGCCGCTGGTCGACGCGGCGAACGCCGCCTTCGTCGACGGCACCAGGCTGGCGTTCGGCGTCGCCGCCGCCCTCGGCCTGACCATGTCGGTGATCATCGGCCGCTACTACCCCCGGGATCGGGCCGACCGGGCGGCAACGGAGCCGGCCGTTCGATGACCGACACCCCGGTCCGTTCCGGTGCCGACAACGACGTCGACCCCCGGATCGCCAGGACCCGCGAGGTGGTGCTGGCGGCCACGATGTGGGAGCTGGCGGAGGTGGGCTTCGAACGGGTGTCCATCGATGCGGTGGCGGAGCGAAGCGGCGTCGCCCGCAGCACGATCTACCGCAATTGGGACGCTCGATCCACCCTGCTGGCCGTGGCGTTCCGCAGGCTCCACGCCTGCGGGCCGAAACGTCCGGCGCCCGGCGCCACCTTGACCCAGGATCTGGAGCGGCTCGGCCGCATGCTCATCGAGCGGCTCGGCTCCGACGAGTGGAGCCGCACGGTGCCCTCGCTCATCAGCGCCGCGGTCCACGACCCGCCGATGCGAGCGCTGCTGGCCACCTTCAGCGATGAGCGGGCGGAGGAGGCGGGCCAGATCCTGCGACGGGCCCTGGCCCGGGAGGAGATCGCCCTCCCCGATGATCTCGACGGTCGGGCGCTCGATGAGGTGCTCGAGCGTTTTGTCGCCCCTTTTTTCTTCCGGCGGCTGGTCTCCCAGCGTCCGCTCGACGAGGCGTTCCTCCGAGCCCAGGTCGAGGCGGCCGTCGCCGATTCGACGGGGCCCGGGTCGAAGGGCGGTTCGCCCGGTCCGGGCTGAGGTCGTCGGTAGAAAGGCCCACCCGGTTCGGTCGAGGAAAATCGCCGTAGGACTTCGACTGGCACCCGGTCAGCGGCAATACTGGAGCCTCTTCCGTCCGCATTTCCTGGCGGCGGATCCATTCGGCAATCAGGAGCGTTCGTTCATGACAGCAGTGCAGGGCTCGATTCTCGGCAACTCGGTTCTCCGGCGGGAAGATCCGACGTTGCTCACCGGCAGCGATGAGTACTACGACGACATGACCGTCACCGGTGTCGGCTATGTCTTCTTCGTCCGGTCCCCCTATGCGCACGCCACCCTCGGCAACATCGACACCGCAGATGCCGAATCGATGCCGGGCGTTGTCGGCGTCTACACCGCCGACAACCTGGAGATCGCCGACTTCCAGGGTTTCCCGATGTTCCCCGCGGAGTTCAATCGACCGGTCCTGGCCAAGGGTAAGGTCCGCCTGGTCGGTGACATCGTCGCCGCCGTGGTGGCCGAGACCAGGGAACAGGCGGCAGATGCCGCCGAGACGGTCGTCGTCGATTACGACCCGCTGCCGGTGGTGACCGACATGGAGGCCGCCCTGGCCGACGACGCCCCGATCCTGTTCGAGGCCCACGGTTCCAACATGGTGTTCGAGACCGCCATCGGTGCGGACGAGGACCCGCTGGAGGGTGCGGAACGGGTGGTCGAGGGTCGCATCGTCAGCCAGCGGTTGGCCGGCGTCCCGATGGAGCCGAACGGTTGCCTGTCGATCCCCGAGGGTGATCACATGACGGTCTGGATCCCCAGCCAGAATCCGGTTGCGGTTCGCGACGCAATCGTGGGCCAGCTCGGCCTCGATCCGGCCAAGGTTCGGGTCGCAGCCCCCACCGTGGGCGGAGGTTTCGGCCCCAAGGCCGGCCCGTACCCCGAGCACTTCCTCACCACCAAACTGGCCCAGGAGCTCAACCGGCCCATCAAGTGGACCGAGGAGCGGTCGGAAAACATGCTGTCGCTGGTGCACGGCCGGGCCATGGTGCTCTACGCCAAGCTGGGCCTGACCAACGACGGCACGATCACCGGTCTGGATGTCGACGTCGTGGCCGACGGCGGTGCCTACCCCGGTATCGGCGCCTTCCTCACCATGTTCACCCAGACCATGATCCAGGGTGTCTACCAGATACCCAAGATTCGTTACCACGCTCGCTCGGCGGTGACCAACACCACCACCACCGGCGCCTACCGCGGCGCCGGCCGGCCGGAGGCCACCCAGATGCTGGAGCGGATCGTCGACATCGCAGCCGACGAGCTCGGCATGGATCCGGCCGAGATCCGCCGGAAGAACTTCCTCCAACCGGATGCGTTCCCCCTCACCACCCACGGCGGCGCCAACTACGACTGCGGCGAGTACGAGAAGGCCCTCGACGCCGCCTTGGAAGCGGCCGACTACCAGGGCCTGCTGGCCCAGCAGGCCGAACGTCGGGCCTCCGGCGACTCCAAGCAGCTCGGCATCGGCGTCTCCACCTACGTCGAGGTGACGGCCCCGGCCGGGCTCCACGTCGAGTACGGCGCAGTCGAGGTCAACGAGGACGGCACCGTCTCGGCCCGGGTCGGCACCAGCGCCCACGGCCAAGGCCACGAGACCGCCTTCTCGATGATCGTGTCCGACATGCTCGGCGTTTCGATGGACGACGTCATCCTGATCCAGTCCGACACCGACGAGATTCCCCGAGGCGCAGGCACCATGGGCTCCCGGTCGTTGCAGACCGCCGGCTCGGCGGTGCACGTCGCCTCGGAGACCGTGCTCGGCAAGGCCAAGAAGTTGGCAGCCCACATGCTGGAGGCCAGCGAGTCCGACATCGTCACCGCCGAAGGCGGCCTCCAGGTGGCCGGTGTGCCAACGTCGAACGTGAGCTGGGCCGACCTGGCCAAGGCGGCAAACGACGACTCGAAGCGCCCGGCGGACATGGAGCCCGGCCTGGCCCACGAGCTCGACTTCGACGGGACCGATGCCACGTTCCCGTTCGGAGCCCACGTCTCGCTGGTCGAGGTCGACACCGAAACCGGTGAGGTCGAGATGTTGCGCCACGTCGCGGTCGACGATTGTGGCAAGATCCTCAACCCGCTGCTGGTCACCGGCCAACAGCACGGCGGCATCGCCCAGGGGGCGGCCCAGGCGCTGTACGAGATCGTGCAGTACGACGAGGACGGCAACCCGGTCACCAGCAACCTGATGGACTACGCCATTCCGTCGGCCGCCGAGTTGCCTTCGTTCGAGACCTCGAACACCGAGACCCCCAGCCCCCGCAATCCGCTGGGCGCCAAGGGCATCGGTGAGTCGGGAACCATCGGCTCGACCCCCGCCATTCACAATGCGGTGATCGATGCGGTGTCCCACCTCGGCATCCGTCACATCGACATGCCGTTGAGCAGCCAAACCGTTTGGCAGGCCATCCAGGACGCCTGACCGGCCGGGACGAGAATGGGCCGAAGGGCCCAGGACCTCCCCGTCACCCCAGTTGATGGTCCGGCTGGGCCGATCGGCCCAGAGGTGAGCCACCCGACCCACTGATCGGGCCAACCGAACCACAATCGAGTTCGAGTCGAGGGCCGAAGCGACATGATCGCTTCGGTCTTCGGCTTTTTCGGGTTCCCAACGACCTGCCTCCTGGTGACCGTGCCCAGTCGGCGGATGGTCCGGTCGACCCGGTGGCGGTGGTCGAACCGGCACGGTCCCCGCGGTGACGACCGCTCATGGAGCCCTGCGGCGGCGCTCTCCACACTTGGCCACAAGAGCAGGAAAGCGAACCATCGCTTCGCCGGTCGGAGGTCCGAGATGTGGATCTCAACCACCGGATGGGCCACATGAGATGAGAGATGAGCATGCGAGTAGGCATCGTTGGGTGCGGGTACTGGGGATCAAAGCACGTCCGTGTCTTCTCCAATCTCCCCGAGGTTTCACAGGTCGTGATCATCGACGGTCGACCGGACATCCGGGCCGCCGTCGGCGCCGATTTCCCTGACGCCCTGCAACGTGGCTCCCTCACCGAGGCGTTGGACGACATCGACGCCATCGTGGTGGCCACACCGCCGGAGACCCACTTCGACGTGACCGCCGAGGCCATCACCGCCGGCAAGCACGCACTGGTCGAAAAGCCGATGGCGACCAACACCACCGACGGTCTTGAGCTGGTCAGGCTGGCCGAGGCGACCGGGGTGGTGCTGGCTGCCGGCCACACCTTTGCCTACAACGCCGCGGTGTGGAAGCTGGCCGAACTGGTGCAGTCCGGTGAGCTCGGCAAGCTCCACTTCCTCGACGCGGACCGCCTCAACCTCGGGCTCTACCGCCCGGACGTCAACGTGTTGTGGGACCTGGCTGCCCACGACGTCTCGATCACCACCACGGTGCTGGGGGCGATCCCCGACACCGTCTCGGCCTGGGGCGCCCGCCACTCCGCCGGCTTCGCCGAGGATGTGGCGACGTTGCGGATGCGGTTCAGCCACCAGGAGGTCGAATCGACGGTCCGGGCCAGCTGGCTCGATCCGGTCAAGGTTCGACGGACCACCGCCGTCGGCTCACAGAAGATGGCCGTGTACGACGACGTCGACATCGATGCCCGGCTGCGGGTGTTCGAAATGGGTCGCTCGATGCGGGGCGGGCCCGGGTTCGGCGGCCGGCTCGAGGTCACCTATCACAACGGTGAGACCTCGGTCCCCGCCATCGACTTCCAGGAGCCGTTGCAGCTCGAAGCCGCCGACTTCCTGAGGTGCTGTCGAACCGGGGCCACGCCGATGGCGGACGGCAAGGCCGGGCTGGCCGTGGTTGCGGTCCTCGAGGCCTCGGACCGCTCGCTGGCCGAGAACGGCATGCCGGTCCCGGTCGACCTGGCGGGGCTGCACCTCGAGCCCCGACTGGCCGTCGCCTGACCGATCTCCGAGCCCGGCCTTCCCGGTCGGCCAAGGACGCCATGCAATACCCCACCCACCACACCAATACCCGGAGTAACCAATGACATTGATCAGCAGCCATACCAAGCCGGTGGCGTTTCTCGACCTGGCGGCGCTCCACGCCCCGCTGCGAAGCAGGCTCGATGTGGTCTGGGAACAGACCATGGCCGACTCGGCATTCATCGGCGGCCCTGCCATCACCGCCTTCGAACAGCGGTGGGCCCAGTACTGCGGCACCGACCACTGCATCGGTGTCGCCAACGGCACCGACGCACTGGAACTGGTGCTGGCGGCCTTGGGCATCGGTCCGGGCGACGAGGTGCTGGTTCCGGCCAACACCTTCGTGGCCACCGCCGAGGCGGTGGTGACGGTGGGGGCGACGCCGGTGTTCGTCGACGTCGACCCCGGATCGCTGCTGATCACCGCCAGAGAGATCGCCGCCGCCATCACCCCTCAGACCAGGGCGGTCATGGTGGTCCATCTCTACGGCCAGATCGCCGAGATGGACAACATCAAGGCGGTGACCGATGCGGCCGGGATCCATGTGGTCGAGGACGCGGCCCAGGCCCACGGTGCAACCTACAAGGGTCGCCGGGCCGGCAGCTTTGGCGTGGCTGCAACCTTCAGCTTCTACCCCGGCAAGAACCTCGGTGCGTTGGGCGACGGCGGGGCCATCGTCACCGACGACCCGGCGCTGACCGAGGAGATCCGAAGCCTGTCGAACCACGGCCGGGGCCATCACCTGCTGCACACCCACCGGGGCCGCAACAGCCGGCTGGACGGCCTGCAGGCTGCCGCCCTCGACGTCAAGCTCGACCATCTCGACGCCTGGAACAATCGGCGGCGCAACGCCCATGCGCTCTACATCGACCGGCTGACCACCTCGGTGGAGACGTTGACCACCCTGCCGGACAGTCGTCCGGTCCATCACCTCGAGGTGATCAGGGTCGACGACCGGGACCGGGTCCGCGACGGCCTGGCCGAGGCCGGGATCCAGACCGGCATCCACTACGCCATGCCGTGCCACAAGCACCCGGCGTTCGCCGAGTTCGACCTCAGGCCGCTGCCGGTGGCCGAATCGGCCGCAACCCGCCAGCTGTCGCTGCCGATGCATCCAACCCTCACCACCGACGAGATCAACACGGTGGCCGACACGGTCCTGGAGCTGCTGTGACCATCATCTCCGATTCTGACTCCGAGTTCGATCTCAACGGCCCGGACGACGACAACGACGACAACTCCGAAGACCTCGACGGGGACGACACCGTCGGCGAGGCCGAGGCTGACCACACCGAAACCGACACCGAAACCGACACCGAGGCCGACACCGACACCGAGGCCGAGGCCGACACCGACACCGACACCGACACCGACGAGGCCACCGACGCCGAGACCGACGACGACGAGTTCGAGATCGAAGACCGGGACGATGCCGACGAACCGGATGACGAGGCCGACGACGTCGAATCACACGACGGCGACTTCCACGACGTCGAATCACACGACGGCGACGAGACCGACGACGACCCCGCTGCCGAGGCGGACCGCAACATCGACGAGACCGAAGTCGGCACCGACGCCGACGACGAGGCGGCGGCCGATACCGGCGAGCCCGATCACGACGCGGGAACGGAGCCGACCGACGAACACGGTCAACCGGCCGCCCATCGAATCGAACCGGGGCCGGAGATGACACCGGCACCGGCCATGACCCTGGAGCGACCGCAGGACAGCGGTCCTCCCGGCTGGTCGCTGCGGCAGGTCTCAGCGGTGGTGCAGCGGGTCCTGGCCCTGCTGGTGATCCTCGGCATGGTGGGCTACGGGCTCGGCTACGCCCGAGGCGGCGGCTACATGGCACGGACCGAATTCGTCTACACCCTCGACGAGTCGGTGCCGGACAGCTTCCTTCGGGAAGACCGCCGGTTGCTGACCCAGGTCGTGACGTTCAAGAGCGATGCGGTCCTCACCCCGGTGGCGGAACGGTTCGAACTCACCGTCGACGACCTTCGGGCCAAGATCGATGTCGAGACGCTCGAACTGTCAGAGGTTCTCCGGCTCGACATCAGCGACCCCGATCCCGATCGGGCGGTGGCCATCAGCAGAGCCGTGCTCGACCGATACCTCCAGGTCATCACCGACGCCGCACCGGCCGATGACAACCAGGAGCTCGAGCAGCGAAGGGTCGAAGTTGCGGCTGAACTGGCCGACGCCGACGCCAACCGACGGGCACTTTTGACCGCCGGCGGGCGCGATGCGGCGCTGGAGGTCCGAGAGCAGGCCATCCAGCGCCAGATCGACCTCAAGAACGAGCAGGTCAACCGTATGCAGGGATCGATCGACGACTCGTTTGTCAAGATCCTGAGTTCGGTCCGCCGAGCCAACCTGGTCAAGGAAATGGAGGTGGCCCAGCAGGAGCTGGCCCTCCTGGAGACCGAACTGGCCACCGTTGGGACCGAGCGAGCCGAACTGGTGGTGGACACCACGGCCGAACCGGCCCTGCTGCGGGAGATCGAACGACTCGAGTCCAAGTTGGACACGATCGATGACGAGCTGACGGAACGGGAGCTGGCGCCGCTGGTGGCATCGCCGATCCGGGAGCTGAGCCAGCCGCTGACCCTGTTCCGCTCGGCCCACGTGGCCGGCCTGCAGGGCATGGCGATAGGCCTGCTGGCGGCGATCCCACTGGCCGGGCTGCTGGCGTACCACACCCGAAAACGACAACTGTGGTTCGACGAGACCCGGTGACCGCCGACACCGCAACCACCGACTCGGTGTCAGCCGGGACGTCGGGCTCGACCTCGGACGAGGAGCGACCCGACTCGGCCCCGGCAGCCGACGCCGGGGCAGGCCGCGGATCGGTCAGCAGATCGGTCAGCGGTGCCGGCGACGGTCCGGGGTTGATCAGCGACTCGTCCCGGATCGCCATCGCCTCGGCCATGAGCCGGATCACCGGGCTGCTGCGAATCGTCGTTGCCGCCTCGGTGTTCGGCTCCACCGTGCTGGGCGACCTGTTCGTCGCCATCAACGTCCTCCCACTCACGCTGTACGACGTCTTCGCCGGCTCGGCGATCTCATCGGTCCTGGTCCCGCCGCTGGTCCGGCTGCTCGGTGGCCAAACGTCGACCGAGGGCAACGCCGCCGCCCGCCGCTTCTCGGCAAACGCTCTGGGCCTGATCTGCGCGTCGATGGCGGTGCTGGCGACCGGCGCCGTGCTCGGTCGCTCGCTGCTGTCCGATGCCCTGACCGCCGGCGTCGCCGCCGAGCTGCGGCCGGACGCCACCGCGGTGGCCGGCACGCTGCTCCTGCTGATCATCCCTCAGCTGGTCCTCTACGCCGCCATCGGGGTGTTCGTCTCGATGCAGCACGCCCGGCGACGGTTCCTGCTGCCGTCGGCCGCTCCGATCGTCGAGAATGTCGGCCTGCTGGTCACGATCGCGGTGGCCTGGCGACGCTTCGGCGGTGGGCTCGAGGTCGACCAAGCGCCCCTCGGCCTCATCCTGACCCTGGCCATCGGCTCCGGTCTCTCGGTCTCGGCCCACGCCGTCCTGCAGTATGTCGGGGCCCGCCGGGCCATCGGCAGGATCGGACTGGGGCTGAACTGGCGCCATCCCGACATCTCGGCCCTGGCCGGTCCGACCCGATCGTCGTTCGGCTGGTCCAGCGTGATCGCCCTCCGCCAGTTCGCCCTGGTGATCGCAGCCGGGTTCGCCGGTGCCGGCGGGGTCCAGGCGTTCGAGATCGCCACCCTGGCCTACTTCATACCGGTCGCCCTGATCGGGCGTCCCATCGCCTCGGCCGCCCTTCCCAGGCTGGCCGGCTCGACCGGGGGCGCCGCCTCACTCCTGGCCGGGTATCGCACGACTCTGCGGCTGGCGGCGTGGGGGGCCGTGCCGGCCGGAGCGGCCCTGGTGCTGCTCAGCGGGCCACTGGCCGACATCATCGGTCAGGGCCGCTTCAGCGGTCCGGGGGCCACCCGGATGCTGACCTACGCCATGGCCGGACTTGGGCTTGGGGCGGCCAGCGATGCCCTGTTCGAAATCGCCCGTCAGACCACGATGGCCCACGGCGCCGGCAACGGGGTGGCCAGATCGACCTGGATTCGGGCCGGTGTGGCCGTGGCAGGCATCCCGCTGGTCGTGCTGCTGCTCGACGGACCCCCGGTCCTTCTGGGCCTCGGGCTCACCGTCTCGGTTGGCGATCTGGCCGCTCTGGCGGTAGCCCATCGGGCCCTGCGGAAGGACCCGGCGTGGCGGCGGGATCGGGTCCGACACTGGCCCCGGCTGCTGGCGGCCTCGGCGATCGCCGTGGCCCCGATGGTCGTGGTCGACCGGTGGCTGCATCCGAACTGGTCGCCATTGACCGCCCCCCTGCTCCTGGCCGGCGTCGCACTGCCACTGATGGCGGCGGCCTGGCTCACCACCGGACGAGGCCGCATGCTCCGGACGCTCGGCCAGGCATTGCGCAACGAGGAACTCTCATGACCCTGCTCTCGACGACCACCTCGGCGGTGCCATCGTCTCCCCACCAGACCACCCGAACGCGGGCAAACCCGGCGTTGCCGCTGCGATCACCGCGGACCCGGGTGGCACCGTTCCACCTCATCGTGGCCTATGTGGCGGCGATGCCGTTCCTGATCGGCATACCGCGGGGGGCCATCCTCCCGGTCCTACGGCCGAGCGAGGCCCTGCAGCTGGTGGTCACCGCCGGCGGGTTGGCCATCGTGGTCGCGGCCATGATCGACGGTCGCCGGTGGCGGCTCCGACTCCGACCGGTCGAGTGGTGGCTCCTGGCCACCGCCGCTGCGGCCTCGGTCATGCCCCTGCTGTGGCTGGCGGCCCGGTCCCGCCCGGTTGGCCAGGCCGAGGTGCTGGCCGCCTTCCCGTTCGTGAAGTACACGATCCTGTACCTGCTGGTGCGGTTCAGTGTCCGCACCGCAGCCGAGGTGGCGACGGTGGCCAAGGCCATCGTCGCCACGGCATCGATCATCGCCGGCGTGGCCATTGCCCAGGCCCTCGGGGTCGGGCCCGTCATCGACGTCCTCGAACGCTTCTTCGTCAGCAGCGCCGAGGATGTGGTCGACGGCGGCCGCGGCACCACCACGATCGGTTCGTCGATCGCCACCGGTGCCTACCTCACGATCAGCTGTGGCCTGGCCCTGTCCTACGGGCTGGCCTCCGGCAAACGACGGTGGCTCGCAGCCGCCGGCTTCCTTGCCGTCGGTGCGCTGGCCAGCGGTCAGGCCGGCACCGTGTTGGGGCTCGGGGTCATGGTCCTGGCCGTGGCCCACCTCCATCGCCGATCGGCCCAGCTGCTGGCCTGGGGCATCCCGGTCGGACTGGTGGGGACGATTGCGCTGTGGCCGATCGTCACGGCCCGGCTGGAGGACCTCGATCGGGGCAGCGGGTTGCCATCGAGCTGGCTCATCAGGTGGAACAACATCTCCGAGCTGTACCTGCCGTCGCTGGCCGACCGGGGCTGGATCCTCGGGGTCAGCCCCGACGCGGTCGTCACCCCACCCGATGTCTGGCGCCAGACCATCTACCTCGAAAGCGGCTACCTGTGGCTGCTGTGGGTCGGCGGTGTCCCGTTGCTGGTGGCGGCGATCGGCTTCCTGATCTCGGCCTGGCGGGCACTCGACCCGGCCCGCCGGGGCCAGGAACCAACCATCGACCGGTCGACGTCGTTCGACCCGGTCGCCGCGGTGGCCATCGCGGCCAGGGCCGCGGTGGCGATGGTCGCCGTCCTCAGCATCATCGATCCCCACCTGACCCTGCGGGCCGGCGCCGATCTGCTGTTCATCCTGTTGCCCCTCGGCCTGGCGTCGTCGACGCCCACAACGTCGCTGGCCACCGCCTCCGTGCGGTGGCGACGGCTACTCGGCTCGACCGACCGGTACCGTGCCGCTCGCCTCCAGTTGGCGGAAGGGCCCGACACCTCGGGACCGTTCGGCCCGAGCCGGCCGGAGATGACCCTCGATCTGAGCACCAGACACCGGGGGGCCGACATCGGAACCGCACGCCTGATCCTGGTGCGGGGACAGGCCGGCCTGCGCGGTGTGTTGGCCGAGCCGATCAGGGGCGTCGACGAGGAGGCAAGGGCCATGACTTGGCGAGCGGTCGCCCTCTCGGCCCGCTCGCTCCGCCTGGCCGAGCTGGAGGTCCCGGCCGATGCCTCGGGGCGGGGAGGCGAACGGATCGAGCGGGCGGAACTCAAGCTGGCCGGCCGTCTTGCCGAAAACCTCGAGATTGAAAGAACCCCCGACCACCGGCGCGCCGATCGAACGACCACGATCGGACGAACGAGCGGGCCGACACCCGGGCCCGGCGACGACGACCTGCTGCCGGCGATCCGATTCGATCTCGGCCGGTACACACCGTGGTGGAAACGGGCCATCGACCTCGCCGTCGGGGTCCCGACCATGGTGGTCACCGCCCCCCTGTGGCTGGTGACGGCGTTGCTGGTCCGCCGATCGAGCGACGGTCCGGTGTTCTACAAGCAGGTCCGGATCGGTGGCGGCGGTCTGCCGTTCCAGATCTACAAGTTCCGCACCATGTACCTCGACACCGACGACTCGGCCCTCCGGATCCAGAACCGGCTCGAGCTGCGGGGCGAAGCCGATGCGGAAAAGGACGAGGACGACCCCCGCATCACCCCGATCGGGCGGTGGCTCCGACGGCTCTCGCTCGACGAGCTGCCCCAGCTGGTGAACGTGTTGCGTTCGGAGATGTCGCTGGTGGGACCGCGCCCGTCGCTGGTGTGGGAGAGCGAGCTGTTCCAACCGTCGATGCGGCGCCGATTGGTGGCTCGGCCGGGGCTGACCGGCTTCTGGCAGACCAGCGGGCGGGCCGACGTGTCCATGGCCGAGATGCTGGTGCTCGATCTGGACTACGTGGATCGCCGCAGCCCGCTGGTCGACCTGCAGTGCCTGGCCAAGACCGCATCGTCGGTGGTGGCCGGCCGGGGGGCCAGATGACCACCGCCTACGTCGCAACCATCGGCGGCCACATCTCCGAGCTCGTCGAGCTGGCCGGACGGGAGGTTGCGGACGACCACGGTCGCAACGGTGCGGACGAGGTGTGGATCACAAACGACAGCCCTCAGACCAGGGACCTGCTGGCCGACCGGACCGTCGAGCTGGTGCCGTTCATCGCCGAGCGGGATCACCTCGGGGTGTTGCGGTCGATGCCCCAGGCTCGGCGGCTCTACCGCCGGCACGGGGTGACCAGGGTGGTCAGCACCGGCTCGGCCATCGCACTCGGCTATCTCCCGGTCGCATCGCTGATGGGAATCGAGAGCCACTACATCGAGAGCTCGACCAGGGTCGAGTCGTGCTCGGTCACCGGCCGGATCCTCTCCAAGACGCCAGGCATCAACTGCTGGTGGCAGTTCGAGAACCCGCCGGTCGGCTTCGCGTCGATCGAAGGGGTGTACGAAGGTTTCCGGGCGGTCCCCAATCCGACACCGCCGACGATCAACCGGGTGGTGGTGACCGTCGGCACCACCGACCGCGACTTCCGGCGGCTCATCGAGCGGCTGGTGTCGATCATGCCAGACGGCGCCGAGGTGCTGTGGCAGACCGGTCACTCCAATGTCGAAGGCCTGGGTATCGAGGCCCACCGGATGGTGCCGGAAGCCGATCTCGTCGCGGCCATCGCCAACGCCGACGTCGTGGTCAGCCACGCCGGGGCCGGATCGCTGTCGCTGGTCCTGAGCGCCGGGCGGGTGCCGGTGTTCGTGCCCCGCCGGGCCGCCTTCGACGAACAGATCGACGATCACCAGGTCGAACTGGCCCGCTGGGCCGACCACCGAGGCTTGGCGGTTTTCGCCGAAGCCGACTCGGTGGGCATCGACGACCTCACCCGAGCGGCCCGCCTCCAAGCCAGAACAAGACCAGTTGGAAAGTTGGTGCTGTCATGATTCCCGAGACCCTATTTCACAGCGATGCATGGCGACAGGCCGTTGAGCAGACCTTCGATCTGAAGATCCTCGAGTACGCCCCGGTGTCCGAGCCGGAGGGTCGCGGGTTCTACGCCACGATCTCCGACATCCGGGGCGACCGGGTGATCGGCACACCGTTCAGCGACTTCTGCGACCCGATGATCGAAACCGAGGCCGGATGGGCCGAGTTCGCAGACCATCTCCGGTCGTTCGAACGGCCGGTCACGGTCCGACCGTTCCGCAACCGGCTGGCGGCGACCGACGAGTCGTTCGAGCAACGGCGAGAGCTGCTGTGGCACGGCATCGACCTGAGCGGAGGGGTCGAACCGATCTGGGACGGGCTCAAGAGCAAGAACCGCACCGCCATCCGGCGAGCGGGCAAGGCCGGGATCTCGTTCCGGATCTCCTCGGCCATGGAGGACGTCGAGACCTTTCACGCCATGCATGTCGATCTCCGCAAGTCGAAGTACCGGATGTTGGCCCAGCCGCTCGGCTTCTTCGAAGCACTGCACGATCGTTTCGGTGACGACATGGCGGTGATCATGGCCGAGGAGGCCGATGGCACTGCGGTGGCGTCGATGGTCTACCTCGCATACAACGGCGTGTGGTACTACAAGTTCGGGGCGTCCTACCCCCGGAACTACCGGCCGAACGCGGCGATGATCGTCGAGGCCTGCCGGGAGGGCGTGGACCGTGGCCTGACCATGTTGGACATGGGCCGTAGTGATCTCGACCAACCGGGGCTCATCGACTTCAAACAGCAGTTCGCAACCGAGGAGCTGGCGCTGACGACGCTTCACTGGCAACCGGAAGACTTCAACGACCCGACCGGGCCGGAGGTCAACCGGACCCTCGGGGCGATCACCGACCTGTTGACCGATCCGGTGGTGCCGAACGACATCACCGCCCGGGGCGGCCAACTGCTCTACCGGTTCTTCGGCTGATCAGGCGACCCGGGCCCTGGGCCGGATCTCAATAGTCGAGCCAGCTCTCGTCTCGGAGATGGCCGCGGACCTCATCGACGTAGCCACCGGCCGCCTCGTCCCACCATTCTCCGGAGAACCAGGCCCCGACGCAGCCCCACTCGTCGCCGGCCGCATAGCCGTCATCGGCCAGCCAGGTGAACGATCCCTCGAAGCAGGCTCGCAGCCAGGCCATGGCGTATTCGGCGCCGAACGCCGTCGACAGGGTGGTGAACGGGTAGGTCCCTCCGTGCACCGTGCCCTTGACCTGCAACAGGCCGTAGCTCTGGGCGCAGGGGGCCTCGAGATCGAGCAGGTCGCACAGCTCGACATCGTCGGTGACATCGCCGGCGGTGCTCATCAGCCACGAGCTCTCGGTGACGGCCCGGGCTCTGGTGATGTCCTCGTCGAATCCCCACTTGCAGGCGACCCAGCGCAGGATCTGCTCGGTGTTGCCGGTGAAATCGCCGACCACCCGGGGTGCCAGCCGTTCGTTCCAACCGCCGAAGGCCCCATCGATGTCGACGGTGACCTCGACGGTGGTGGTGTTCTGCTCGGTGTTCTCCGGTCGGTTCTCCTCCGACGGTGTGGACAGGACCCAATGGGCGCAGGTCTCCCCGTCCGGCAGCGCACTGCCAGGGGCTCTGGTCTCGAAGTAGTCGAGTTGCTCCGGCCACTCCTGGGCCGTGACGACGGCGATCTCGTCCGGCATCGAATCGGTGGGATCCTCGCCCCCGGCCTCCTCCGGTGCGGTCCGGCAACCAACGGCCAGCAGGGCGAGTGCCATCGCCACCGCCGCCGGCCGGCGCCCGGGCCGATGTCTTGGTGTTGCCTGGGGCCGAACCGTGTTCACCCTCGCAGTATCGGCCGAACCGGTGGCCGGCTTAGGAGATGGACCGACGGCATGGCCCGGCGCCGGTCGGTGCTGGCACTACCATGGGTCACGGTGATGGGATCGAGCGACGTATGAGCGTGCGCGGGCCCCGGGTCGGCCTGGTTCTCGGCGGCGGCGGCATCGCCGGGTACGCCTTCAACAGCGGCGTGCTGACCGCACTGGAGGCCACCACCGGCTTCGATCCGAGGACGGCGGAGATCCTGATCGGTACCTCGGCCGGCGCCATCGGCGCCGCGCTGTTGCGGGGCGACATCCCGGCGTCGACGATGAGCGACCGGCTGCTGGCCGACGAGGGCGAGCCGGCCGAGCTGGAGACCCTGCGTGAGCTGGCCGGCCCCGCCCCCAGGGCGGTGCCCCGGGTCTGGGCCGGACCGGGCGCTCCGACGATGGCGGTCCGGGAGTTGCGCCGGGGCCGAGGCCTGCGGGTCAGCAAACTGGTGGCGGCCCTGCTCCCCCGCGGTCGATCCAGCCTGGGGGCCATCATCGAGCCGCTGACCAGGCTCCACCCGGCGGGCTGGCCGGACCGCCCGCTGTGGATCCCTGCCACCGATCTGCGGACCGGGAGGCTGAGCGTGTTCGGCCGACCCGGAGGCCGGTGGCCGGCGGCATCGGCCATGGTCGGTCAGGCGGTGGAGGCCAGCGCCGCGCTCCCGCTGTACTTCGCCCCGGTGGAGATCGAAGGTCGCCGCTACATCGACGGCGGCCTCGGCTCGCCGTACAACATCGACCTGCTGATCAACTACCGGGCCGGTGGCCCCGACGGCCCGCCGCTCGACCTGGTCATCGTCCTGGCCCCCCTCTCGGTGGACGAGACGAACCGGCTGGCCCCGATCTCCTCCGTCGCCCGATCGGTGCCGAGGCGGCGGCTCCGCAACGAGATCCGTCGGATCGAGAAAGCGGGAACCACCACGCTGGTCATCGAACCGGACCGGGCCGTGGCCCGGGCCATGGGACTCAACCCCATGGCCCCCGAGCGGGTCTCGTCGATCGTCGAGCAATCGTGGAAGCTGTTCGACCGGCAGCTCGGGGTCATGCCGACCCCGACCCTTGAACTGCTCGAACGGGCCGGTCGTTGTCTGCCCTCGCCGCCAGACGTGGCCTACCCGGCCGGCTGATCGCTGCCGGGGCGGGTCACTCACTCCCGGACGACCGACACCTGGCCGAAGCCGACATCGATGTCGAGCGAGACGGCGGGGTCGTCGTCGCCGGTCCGCAACTCCGGGCCGATGCCGTCGTCGGACGACTCGAACACGTCGACGTCACCGAAGCCGGCGGTCGCCTCGACGTCGACCGCCAGGTCCTCGGGTACGATGACCCGGACATCGCCGAAGCCGAGCTCGATCTGCATCGGTACGGTCTCGTCGCCGAACATCGACGAATCGAGGTTCGTCAGGTCCACCACCACCTCGCCCTGGTCGTGGGAGATGTCCTCGGGGATCGTCTCGATCGTGGTCGGCTCGTAGCGGACCGAGAAGTCGGAGTTGATGTCGATGCCGCCAAGCAGCAGGGCCGCGACCAACCCCACCGGCACGGCCACGATCAGGAAGCCGAAGCCGATCAGCACGAACGGCCAGCGCCGCCGTTTCGGCGGGACCGGAGTACCTCGGGGGAGGCCGCCGTCAGCCACCGGTGGCGGCCCGTCGGAGGCGAAGGGGTCGGCAGGATCGGCGAACGGGTCGTCGAGGCTGTCGAACGGGACCGGGACCGGGATCGGGGGAACGGCGGACTGCGCCGATGCGGCCGAGCCGTCGAACCAGGAGCCGGGCCGGCCCGATGCCGGGACCGAGCCGTTCGGAACGGCGCCCTCGGCGCTTGGCTGGATCAGCAACCAGACGCCGCCCCCGACCAGCACCAGCGGGACCAGGATCTGGGAGAACGCCCCGCCGTTGAAGAACAGGGCGATCAGCACCCCCATCAACAGCAGTCCGAGCCCGATCTCCCGGGCCGAGAGCGACCGGATCGGTTTGCGGGCCCCCACCGGCGGCCAGTACTCGGCCCTGGGGATGATCAACCACGAGAGCAGGTAGATCGGGAGGCCGAATCCGGTGGCCAGGGTGAAGATCACGAACGCAATCCGGACCAGCGACACGTCGAGCCCGTAATGGTGGGCCAATCCCGATGCCACACCGCCAAGCTTGGTGTACGGGTCACGGACCAACTGCCGGGCAACCGGCGGTGGTGGCGGCTG
Source organism: uncultured Acidimicrobiaceae bacterium (assembly GCA_947259095.1). GTDB lineage: Bacteria > Actinomycetota > Acidimicrobiia > Acidimicrobiales > SZUA-35 > JAHELU01. Next base: position 66,000 of record CAMYLA010000021.1, read on the forward strand.
TCGGGGCGGGGCTGGCGGCGGCCCCGGGGGCGCCGTTGCGCCGACCGGGTCGCCGGACGGCGGCTCGAATCCCTGGGTCGGTTGGTCGAATGGTTGGTCACTCATGATGTCATGATGCGGTCTTCATCGGGACCGGGGTATCGGGCGTTCCCCGGAGCCGACCCTAGCCCGATGGCCGACCGTCAGGGTCGGCTCAGGGGTATCCCCTGATGCAGAAACGGTCCCGTCCTGCGATCATGGGACCATGAGCACCAGCCTGCGAACCAGCACCAGCCGGTGGCAGGTGCCGTCGCTCGATCCGGACGACCGTTGGATCGGCGGTGTTGCGGCCGCCATCGCCGCCGAATTGGGCGTCCAGCCGCTCATCATCCGCATCTCGTTCGCCATCCTGGCCCTGGCCGGCGGCTGGGGCCTGGTGCTCTACGCCGCGGCCTGGGGCGCCCTGACCTTCTTCAGCCCGACCCGGCTGGCCCCGTACAACCCCACACCGAAGGCTGCCAGCTCGTTCCACCGCCATGTCGCCATCGCCATGATCGTGCTCGGGTTGGTCCTTGGGCTGCGGGCGCTTGGCTTCGGTTTCATCGACCAGGTCGTGTTCCCGGTCGGCTTCGTGCTGACCGGTTTCCTGATCGCCTGGTCACGCCAGCAGGAAGAGGGCGGCGTCTCGGCCGTGGTCCGCATCGTGGTCGGCGTTGTCGTGGCGGCGGCCGGGCTGCTGACCGTGATCCTGACCTCGCTGCAATTCACAGACGCCATCCAGCTGCTGGTGGTGGCGGTGGCGGTGGTCGGCGGGATCGCCCTGGTCGTCGCCCCATCGGTGGTGCGGATCGGCCAGGACTTCGACATCGAGCGCCAGGAGCGGGTCAGGGCCGACGAGCGGGCCCGGGTGGCGGCTCACCTCCACGACTCGGTGCTGCAGACCCTCACGTTGATCCAGCGCAACGCCCACGACCCCCAGCGCACCGCCCAGATCGCCCGTCAGCAGGAGCGGGAGCTCCGGGGCTGGCTCTACGGCAACGAGCCGGGCAGGCCGGGAACCACGAGGCTGGAGCCGGCGCTGCAGGAGGTGGCGACCCGGGTGGAGGAGAACCACGGCGTCATGGTCGAGGTGGTGACCGTGGGCGACACCCACGACATAGAGCCGGCTTCCATCGAAGGCCTGGTGGCCGCCACCCAGGAAGCGGTGACCAACGCCGCCAAGCACGCCCGGGTGACCAAGGTCGACGTCTACGCCGAGCTCCGGCCAGACGCCATCGAGGTGTTCGTCCGAGACGCCGGGGTCGGCTTCGACACCGAAGACATCGAAGACGATCGTCAAGGGGTCAGGATGTCGATCATCGACCGGATGGAACGCCACGGCGGCCGGGCCTCCATACACTCCGAGCCCGGGGTCGGCACCGAGGTCGAACTGATCCAACCGCTGACCCGGACCTCGGCCAAAACAGATCCCTCAGGAGAAACACAATGATTCGTGTCGTGCTGGTAGACGACCACGCCCTGGTCCGATCCGGGGTGAAGACGGAATTGCAGCGGGCGGTGGAGGTCGTTGCCGAGGCCGGCGATGTCGGCGAGGCGATCGACGCCATCGTCCGGGCAAAACCCGATGTGGTGGTGTGCGACGTCCACCTCCCGGACGGCACCGCGGCCGACGTGATCGCCGGCACCGCCGAGCGTGGCGTGACCTCGAAGTTCCTGGCCCTGTCGGTGTCAGACGCGGCCGAGGACGTGATCCAGGTCATCCGCAGCGGGGCCCGGGGCTATGTGACAAAGGCGATCGAAGGTGACGAGCTGATCGACGCCGTCCGCAGGGTCAACGACGGCGATGCGGTGTTCTCACCCCGGCTGGCCGGGTTCGTGCTCGACGCCTTCTCCGCCGACCTCACCTCGTCCGCCGATCCGGAACTGGATCAGCTGACCGCCAGGGAGCAGGAGGTCATGCGGCTGCTGGCCCGGGGCTACGCCTACAAGGAGATCGCCCGCCGGTTGACCATCTCGATCAAGACGGTGGAGACCCACGCCTCGGCGGTGTTGCGCAAATTGCAGCTGTCGAGCCGCAACGAATTGGCGATGTGGGCGGCCAACCGCCGGATCGTCTGACCCGCTCAAACGGGGAAGGTCTGGAGGGCCATGGCGGTGCCGACGCCGAGATGGCGGACCGTGGTCACCACGTCGGTCAGGATGCGGGCCGCATCGCCGAGTCCGGCCGGGCCATCGCCGAACTCCAGCCGCCAGTTGGGATCGGCGGCCACGAATCCGAGGCTCTCCATACGATCGCAGCCCTCGGCCGGCAGCCGGAGCCCCGGAGCCAGCCGCTGCTCGCCCTGGACTTCGAGGATCAGGGCTCCGTCGGCGGCCATCCACTGCACGTAGAACCCGGTTTCCACATGCTCCAGGATGCCGGCCATCGTGGAGCGGGCCGCCAGCGCCTCCCCCATGATGGCGTTGAGGTGCAGCGGCAGCTCGGCGGCGGCCGGCAGCTCAAAATCCGCCGTCCGGGGGATCGAGGTGGCCGATGGCAGCAACTGGGAGAGTTGGGGGTCGAAGGCCACGAGGTTCATCTCGGCCGCAGTGATCTCGACCAGCTCGAGCACCTCGTCGACCCGCTCGGCCCGGACCCCGAAGTACAGCATCGGGCCCTCGGCGTTCTCCAGCAGCGGCACCGAACCCCAGGGCCCGTCGCCCTGACCGGTGGGGTCATCGGGGTGGACCGCCAGCAGCGCATCGACGAAGCCGTGGATGGCCGGCGACGCCTGCTGCGGAGATCCGGTGGTCAGCAGCCGCTGGCATTCCGATGCGGCGTGGGCGTTGGAGAGGGGCGGCGGACCCTCCCAGACGGCCAACTCGTAGCTCATGGACGGCCGGGGCGGTTCAGGACCCGATGCTCGCCACGGTGCTCAACACGGTGCTCAGCTCCGGGGCACCTCGGTCCACGGGACGTCCTTGTCGACTCGGGGTTCGCCCGGCAGGCCGAGAACCTGCTCACCCAAGATGTTGCGCATGATCTCACTCGTGCCACCTTCGATCGAATTCGCTCGGACCCGGAGGAAGGCGTGGCCTAGACCGTTCTCGGCCCCGGTCACCGAGAGGTCCTCCGGGCGTCGGAAGGTGTAATCGTAGTCCACCAGTCCGGCCGCCCCCTTCAGGGTGACCGCGGTGCTGAAGATCGCCTGGTTCAGTTCGGCGTAGGCCAGTTTTGCCACCGAGCCTTCCGGCCCGGGGTTGCCGGCCCGGCGGTTGGCCGATGCCCGCATGTTGGTCAGCCGGAGGGCCTCGGCCCGGACCCACAACCGCATCACCTCGTCCTTTCTGGCCCCGGTCCGCTGATCCTCGGGGAGATCCTCCCAGACGGTGGTCAGGGCGCCGATGGCACCCGATCCCCGTTTCGGGGCGCCGCCACCGCCGATGGCCGCCCGTTCATTCATCAGGGTGGTGAGCGAGACCCGCCAACCCTCGCCGACATCACCGATGCGGTCCTCCTCCGGCACCCTGGCATCGGTGAGGTAGACCTCGTTGAATTCGGCTTCGCCGGTGATCTGGCGCAGCGGCCGAACCTCCACCCCTGCGCTCTTCATGTCGAGGGCGAAGTAGGTCAGACCCTTGTGCTTCGGCAGGTCGGGGTTTGACCTGGTCACCAGCATGCCCCAGTCGGCCATGTGGGCCATGGTGTTCCACACCTTCTGACCGTTGACGATCCACTCGTCGCCATCCCGTTCGGCCCGGGTTCCCAGGCCGGCGAAATCACTGCCGGCCCCGGGCTCGCTGAACAGCTGGCACCACTTCTCCTCGCCGGAGAACATCGGCCGCAGGAAACGGCGGCGCTGCTCGTCGTTCCCGTGGGTCATGATGGTCGGGCCGGCAAGCTGGAGGAAGAACGTGGATGGATCCACCGGCTTGGCTCCGGCCTCCCGGAGACGATCTTCCACCACCCGCTGCAGCTGGGGTCGGACCCCGAGCCCGCCGAAACCCTCCGGGAAGTCGACCCAGGCCAGCCCGTGGTCGTACTGGTGGCCCCGGAACTCGATCCGGCTGCAATCGGCCGGGTCATGGGCCCCGAGCAAGTCGGTCAACGCATCCTCGACCAGCTTGGCCTCGGCATCTTCGGAAATCATGACGTCGGACATGCAGTAATGATGGAGGAGGGGGCGGCAAATACCAAAACCGGGCGGCAAGCCCGAGCGGGTCGGTGAAAGGCCGTCGGGCCGCTACCGAACCCAGGTTCGGATCAGCGACCGGAGCCGGTCGATGCCGGTGCCTTTCACGGCGCTGACCCACACCACATCGCCGGGCTCCAGCCGGCAACCCTCGGCCAGATCCCGCTTGCGGCGATCCCGCTTCGACGACTTGACCTTGTCGTGCTTGGTTGCCACCACCGTGTGGGGCAGTCCGTACTCCCGGAGCCAGTCCAGCATCTGGACGTCGAGGCCGGTGGGGCCGATCTCCCCGTCGACCAGGACGATGATCATCTCCAGGCCTTCCCGCTCCAGCAGGTAGCGCTCGATCATCTGCTGCCACTGGGCTCGGAGATCCTTGGAGGCGGCGGCGTAGCCGTACCCCGGGAGGTCCATCACCGTGGCCACCAACCTGCCGTGGCCGTCGGTCGCAGTGGTGGTGCCTTCCGGGCCCCGATGTCCGCCGTCGACCACCGAGAACAGGTTCAACAGCCTGGTCCGGCCCGGGGTGTTGCTGACGTGGGCCAGCCGTTTTCGGTTGCTGAGGGCATTGACCAGCGATGACTTGCCGACGTTCGATCGGCCGACGATCGCCACCTCCCCCGCCGTCTCCGGGAGCCGGTCGACATGGTCGCCGGAGATGACGAACTCGAGTTGGATCGGCGGGGCTCCGGACATGGTCAGCGGGTCCCGGCACTGGACGCCCCGGCACCATGACCGGGCCGCCACGCCACCAGCTCGGGGGTGATGTCACCGATGGTGCCGCAGCCGGTGAGAGCCATGGTCCGCTCCATACCCTCGGACAGGAAGTTGATCAGGTGGTCGACCCCGGCCTCGCCCGCCGCACCCAGTGCATACAGATAGGGCCGTCCCACCATCACCGCATTGGCCCCGAGGGCCAGCGCCTTGACGATGTCGCCACCTCGACGGACCCCACCGTCGGCGATGATCTCGATGCTGGACCCCACCGCCTGAGCCACCGGTTCGACCAGCTCGATGATCGAAGGGGCGCCGTCGAGCTGACGGCCACCGTGGTTCGACAGGGCGATGGCGTCGACATCGTGCTCGACCGCCAGCTCGGCGTCGGCCACGGTCTGCACACCCTTGAGAACGATGGGACCGTCCCACACCGACCGCAGCCACTCGATCTCCCCCCACGACAGCGCCGGGTCGAACTGGGCGTTGATGTACTCGCTGAGGGTGACCGCCGACGATCCGTCTCCGGCTGCGTTGCCGTCTGCGACGTTGGCGAAGGTGATCGGATCGTTTCGCAGGAAGTCGAGCGTCCACGCCGGATGCAGCATCCCGTCGATGAGGGTGCCGATCCCGACCTTGGGGGGCAGCGTGTAGCCCTTGCGGACATCGCGTTCACGGCGGCCGAGGACGGCGGTGTCGATGGTCAACTGGATCGCCTCGTAGTTGGCGGCCGTGGCCCGCTCCAGCAATTCCCGGACCAGGCCCCGGTCCCGCCAGGTGTAGACCTGGAACCACTTGGGGCCGTCGCTCACCGCCGCAACCTCCTCGATCGAGCGGGTGCCCATCGTCGACAGCGCATAGGGGATCCCCGCTCTGGCCGCCGCTCGAGCTACGGCCAGCTCGCCCTGGGAATCGGCGATCCGGGTGAAACCGGTTGGGGCGAACACCAGCGGCAGGCTGATCGGCCGGCCGAGGAGGGTGGTGGCGGTGTCGATCTTCGAGACGTCCCGAAGGACACGGGGCCGGAACTCGAGGTTCCGGTAACCGGCGATGTTGCGATCGAGACTGAGTTCGTCCTCGGCCCCACCGTCTATGTAGTCGAACACCCCGCCCGGCAGCCGCCGCTTCGCCAGCCGCCGCAGGTCATCGACGTTGGCCGCGGTTGCCAGCTTGCGCTTCGTCGGATCGAGCTCGATCGGCTTGAATCGCACCACGGACCGGAAGGTCTTGATCAATCCCATGTCGGTCAGCCTAGCCACCGGGTCATCAGGCAAACGAAGCCCGGAACGAGCCGGTTCAGAGGGGCGAGCCATCGGGCCGGCGGGCCGGCTCCGGGCTTGGGGCGGCCCGACGGTCGGCCGGCGGACCCGGAGCGTCGGCCGGCCGGGCCGTCATCGGGAACGGCGAGGTCGGATCCCGTTCGACGTCTCGACGGATGGCCGGTCGTTCGGTTCCGGTAGATCGATCGTTGCGGTGCCTTCGGTCGGCCCCGGACCGCCCGGGTTCGGTGTTGTCCCGGTCGGGGACCACGATCTTGCGGATCTCGCCGGTGCTCTTTGTCACCACCTCGTTGATGGTCCAGGTCCGGCGGCCACGATTGACGCCAAGCCGCAGGCCGAGGATGTAGTTCACCGCCCCGCCGATCAGCAGCACCTGGGCCGCCAACCAGATCCAGGTCAAGCCGAGGAGGCCGGCCCCGACCGCGGCCCGGACCTCGTTGGCATTGGAGGTGAGGTCGACATAGCGGGCGAAGCCGAAGCTCAGCAACCACCATAGGATGGCGGCCACCACCGCCCCCGGCAGGTCGTAGCGCCATCGATGCCGTTCGGCCGGCCCGTAGTGAAACAGGACCGACGCCCACAACACCAGGACCGTCACCGCCACCGCGACCCGCAACGACGATTCGATCAGACCGTCGGCGATCCCGCTCCAGACGTAGATCTCCAGCAACACCAGAGGCACGGAGATGAGAATGCTGCCGAGGCCGAGGATGACCGCAACCACCCTGGTGTGATACCACGGCCGCCGGTCCTGGATTTCGTAGATGTCCTCGAGGGCTCGGATGAGGCCGGAGAAGCCCCTGCTGATCGACCAGATGGCCAGCAGCAACGACACGGTGAACAGCCTGGTGCTCGGCCTGTCGAACAGCCCGGTGATCGAGTCGCTGACCGCGTCGCTCTCGTTTGTGAAGACCTGGGCGATGAACTCCTCGACCTGGGTCTGGATCCGGCCGGTGAACTGGAACTCCTCGCTGACGAGATTGTCGAGCGGGCCGAGCATGGCCAGGAGGGCCAACACCAACGCCGGCAGGGAGATGACGATCCAGAAGGTGATGCTGGCTGCCAGGTCGCCGACTCGGCCGTGATACCAACGCAGGGCGACATCGACGACGAAGCGCCAAGCCGAGACAACCCAGCCGATCGGACCTTTGCTCACCACTCCAGCGTACGTAATCGGCCCGGTCACCGGGGCCCGGGCCACCGCCCAGGGGCCGCCACGGGGTGTCTGGGGCCGGTTTTTCGCCGCACTGCAATGAAACCGCCACCTTCGACGCGACCCCGCGGCACACGATTGAATCCCGTCGGGACGTTCCGGGTCCCATCGCAGTCCTCCGATCACGACCGGACCTCGTCCGGGGTCGCCGGCCACCACCGCAGAACGCCCGTTTTGTCACGGGTACAGTGCAAAGATGTCCTCGGAAACGCCGTCGCCATTCACCAACCGGAAAGCCGGCGAGGCCTTCCTGGTCGACCCCGTCGGCGGGGCGGGCCCCGGGCTGTTGGTGCTGCATTCGTGGTGGGGACTCACACCGTGGACCAAGGAGTTGTGCCGGCGACTGGCCGACCTCGGGTACACCGCATTGGCCCCGGACCTGTTCGACGGGGTCCAGCCGATGACCGAGGCGGAGGGCGAAGCGGTGCTGGCGGCGGTCGACCCCGACGAGCTGTCCGGATTGGTGATGTCGTCGGCCCAGACGTTGCGGGCCGCGTCGGCCGATGCGGCAAAACCGATCGGCGTGATCGGCTTCTCGATGGGGGCGTCGCTGGCGCTGTGGTTGTCGGCCCGGTTGACCACCGAAGTCGGGTCGGTCGTTGCCTTCTACGGCGCTCAGTCGATCGACTTCGAGGACGCCACCGCCCGCTACCAGGGACACTTCGCCGAAGACGATCCCTTCGTCAGCGAAGAGGACCGGGTGGTGACCGAGTCGTTCCTTCGCCTCGGCGGACGACACACCCAGTTCCATCTCTATCCCGCCACGAAACACTGGTTCTTCGAGGAGGGGGTCAACTTCGATGCCGAAGCCGCAGAGTTGGCCTGGGAGCGGATGGAGCAGTTCCTCGGTGAAACGGTCGGTTCGCGGCGGTGAACAACCCGGGGCCCGGAGGGCGTCCGGCAGGCAGGCGATCAGGTGATCAGATGAAGCCGCCAGACGCCGCAGCCAGGCCCATGCCGACCACCAGCGCGGCGCACAGCCCCACGGTGGCGGAGGCGGCCTCCTGATCGGAGCGACCGAAGCGGCCGGGCAGCCAGCTCAGCAACCAGCCGGCGGCGAACCCGGCGGCGATGCCGCCGAGGTGACCCCAGAACGAGATGTTCCCCACCAGCAACGGCAGGGCCAGGTTGACGGCCAGAACGAACCCGAGCGACGTTTGGGTCAGGCTGATGCCCCGCGACCACAGCACTGCGGCGAGTGCACCGGCCAACCCCAGCACCGCCCCGGACGCCCCGAGGGTTGGACTGCTGAAATCGAACGCCAGCACCGCAAACGAGCCACCGAGCAATCCGGCCAGATAGACCAGCAGGAACCGGACCTTCCCGATCCCCTCCTCCAACGAGTTGCCGAGGATCCACAACGCATACATGTTGAATCCGATGTGGAGCAGCGAGCCGTGGAGGAACCCCGAGGTGATGACCCGCCACCACTCCCCGGCCTCGACCGCAGGGCCCCACAGCCAGCCCCGGACCGTCAGTTCGTCCTGGGTGGCCAGTTGGCCGAGAAAGGCCACGGCATTGATGGCGATCAACGCCTTGACCACCGTGATCCCAGACGACGGCATGTTGCCGGGGGTGTAGACCTCTTGCCGGCCGTCGGCCAGACAGTCCGGGCAGTGGTGGCCGATGGACGCCTGGTTCATGCACTGGGGACAGATCGGGCGCCCACACCGCTGGCATCCCACCGCGGCGCGAACATCGGGGTGGCGATAGCAGGTGGCATCTTCGGTCAACACCACTCCAGCATAGGACCGCTGATCTAACGATCGAATAAAGGCACCGGTGCCACCGCCGCGGCCGGGCATACTCCAACGTGGGGTTCAGCCTGCGCCCTGGTGCGCACCCGTACGACCGGGAGATCGCCAGGTTGGCGGTTCCGGCGCTGGGAACCCTGATCGCCGAGCCGCTGTACGTGCTGGCCGACACGGCGATCGTCGGTCGATTGGGCACCAACGAGCTGGCCGGTCTGGCATTGGCCTCGGCCGTGCTGCTGAGTGTCCACACCCTGACCCTGTTCCTCACCTACGGCACCACCGCCACGGTGGCCCGCCTCATCGGGGCCGACCGGCAACGTGAGGCGGCGTTCCAGTCGGCCCAGGGCCTGTGGTTGGCGCTGCTGCTCGGCACCTCGTTCGCCGTCATCCTGGCGCTGACCGGGCGATGGTTCCTGGTCCTGCTCGGCGGTGAGGGGCAGGCGCTGGCGGCGGCCGAGCGGTACCTCGGCATCAGCCTGTTCGGCCTCCCGTTCCTGATGCTGAATCTGGCCGGGGCCGGTGCGTTCACCGGGCGCCAGGACACCAGAACGCCGTTGCTCATCGCCCTCGGCGGCGCCGTCACCAACCTGGTCATCGAACTGATCCTGGTGCCGGGCCTTGGCTACGGGGTGGGGGCGTCGGCCCTGTCGACGGTCATCGCCCAGGTCGGCACCGGCTGCATCTTCGGCTGGGCCGTCGTCGGTTGGGCCCGCCGGACCGGGGTCGGCCTGCGGCCCGATCTTGGCGCCATCGGACGGTTGATGGCGGCCGGCCGGGCCCTGATCCTGCGGGCGGTGGCATTGCGGGGCTCGTTCGCCCTGGCCACTGCGGCGGCGGCCAGGATCGGGCTGGCGGAGCTGGCAGCCCATCAGGTGGCGATGCAGATCTGGGGCACGCTCAGCCTGGCACTGGATGCGGTGGCCATCGCCGGGCAGGCGTTGACCGGCCGCTGGTTGGGCGCCGGCGACGCCGAGCGGGCCAAGAGCGCAGCCAGGCGGATGATCGAGATCGACGTCGGCGTCGGGGTTGTGGCCGCCATCGGCCTGTTCCTGGTCCGCCAGCCGCTGGCTGCGGTGTTCAGCAACGATTCGGAGGTGGTGTCGGCCACCGCCTTCGTGCTGATCTGGGTTGCCGCCTCCCAGCCGCTCAACGGCTACGTGTTCGCCCTCGACGGCATCCTCATCGGCGCCGGCGACCTCACCTACCTCGGCCGAACCATGGCCGCCACGGGAGCGATCTTCGCCGTCCTGGCGTTGTGGCTGATCCGAATCGGCGCCGGGCTCGGCTGGCTGTGGATGCTGATCACGCTTCTCATGGCGATGCGAGCGGTCAGCCTTTGGTACCGCTGGCGCAGCGATCGCTGGGTGGTCCTCGGCAGCTGACCGACCCCCCAGGAGCCCGCGGTCGGGCTCGCCGGCCGGTGGTTGGTGCCGCAGGGCCCCTACTGGGCGGCCTTGGCCATGAGCAGTTGGTTGACCACCTTGCCGTCGGCCTGGCCCTTGGTGGCCTTCATCACCTGGCCGGTGAAGAAGCCCTGCATCTTGCGCCTGGCCGTGTCGTCACCGGAGACGAAGCGCTCCCACTCATCGGCGTTGTCGGCGATGATGCCGTCGACCAGTGTCTCCAACTCGCCGGTGTCCATGGCTTCGAAGCCGCGGGAGCCGGCGATGGCGGCCGGGTCGTTGCCGCTCTCCACCATCTCGGCCAGTACCTGCTTGGCCTGGGTGGCGGTGAGGGCGCCGCCGGTCTCCATCTTGACCAGGTCGGCGAAGTGCACCGCATCGAGCGAGGCGGCGCCGTCGACGGCCAGGTTGTTGGCAACGTGGGTCAGCACCCGCTCGGCATCGGCTCCGGCTTCGATGGCGGCCAGGGCCAGGCCGTCGAGCTCTCGCTCCACCGCCATCGCCGCCGCCATGGGATCGGCCCCCCGGTCGATGAGCGCCTGGCGCCGCTGTTTCGGCAGCGGCGGCAGCGCAGCCTTGATCCGTTCGATCCAGGCCGGTGACGGATCGACCGGCACCAGGTCGGGGTCGGCGAAATACCGGTAGTCCTCGGCCTCCTCCTTGGATCGGCCGGGCCGGGTTCGCCCGTCCTCCTCGTCCCAGTGCCGGGTCTCCTGTCTGGGGGTCTCCCCCGCGTCGTAGAGCCCGACGTGGCGTTTGGCCTCGTAGATCACCGCCCGGCCCAGGGAGCGGAGGGAGTTGACGTTCTTGATCTCGCATCGTGTCCGCAACTGGTCGGAGCCGACCGGCCGGACCGACACGTTGGCGTCGACCCGCAACGACCCCTCCTCCATCTTGCCGTCGCTGGCCCCGATGGCCACCAGGATGGCCCGCAGCTCCTCCACGTACTCCTTGGCCTGTTCCGGGCCCCGGATGTCGGGCCTGCTGACGATCTCGATGAGCGGCACGCCGGCCCGGTTGTAGTCCACCAGGGAGTAGCCGGCGTCGTGGATCCGCCCCGAGGTGCCGACATGGGTGGACTTGCCGGTGTCCTCCTCCATATGAGCCCGTTCGATGCCGATGGTGGCCCCCGAAACCAGCTCGAGGTGGCCGTCGACGTTGATCGGCAGGTCGTACTGGCTGATCTGGTAGTCCTTCGGCATGTCGGGGTAGAAGTAGTTCTTCCTGGCGAACACGCAACGCTGGACGGTGCAGTTCAGGGCCAGGCCGATGCGGATCGCCAGCTCGACCGCCTTCTCGTTCAACACCGGCAGGGTGCCTGGCAGGCCAAGGCACACCGGGTGGATGTTGGTATTGGGCTCTCCCCCGAACTCGTTGCGGGCCGGCGAGAAGAGCTTGGTCTCGGTCGCCAGTTCGGCGTGGACCTCCAGCCCGATGATCATCTCCCAGCCATCGGGCAACAGGCCCGGCTCGTGGCCGACATCGGAGGTGTGGGTGAAGTAGCTCGGCAGGCCCTCGGTCACGGTCATCGGATCCCCCCGTCTTCTGGCTGATCGGCATCGTCGGCGGCGGCCCGCTCCAGGACCGCTGCGGTGCGGAACATGTCGACCTCGCCCAGCATCGGAGCCAGTACCTGGACTCCCACCGGCAGCCCGTCGGCGCCGGTTCCGTACGGCACCGACATCGCCGGATGGCCGGTCAGGTTCGACGGGATGGTGCAGACGTCGTTGTAGTACATGGTCAGCGGATCGGATTTGGCCCCGAAGGGGAAGGCGACACAGGGCGAGGTGGGGGTCAGCAGCACGTCGAAGTCCTGGTAGACCTCGTCGAACTCACGGATCATGATGGTCCGGACCCGTTGGGCCTTGCCGTAGAAGGCATCGTAGTAGCCGGCCGACAGGGCGTAGGTTCCGAGCATGATACGCCGCTTGACCTCGTCACCGAAGCCCGCCGTTCGAGACGCGGTCATCATCGATGCGGTGTTTGGCCCTGGCCGTCGCAGACCGTACCGAACGCCGTCGTAGCGGGCCAGGTTCGACGACGCTTCGGCCGGTGCGATCATGTAGTAGGCGGAGAGCCCGGCGATGGTCGACGGGATCGACACCTCCTCCACCTTGGCCCCTGCGGCCGACAGGGCGTCGGCCGCCCTGTGGGCCCGCTCCACCACTTCCGGCTCGAACCCGGCCACGTCCCGGCGGGTCAATTCGGCGATGACGCCGACCCGCAGCCCCTCGATCCCGTCGCCGAGATGGCCGGCCACCGGGGCCAGCTCCTGGTTGATCGAGGTCGAGTCCCGGGGGTCGTGACCGGAGATGGCGTCGAAGGCGGCCGCCGCATCGGCCACCGTGGTGGAAAACGGCCCGATCTGGTCGAGCGACGAGGCGAAGGCGATCAGCCCGTAGCGGCTGACCGCACCGTAGGTCGGTTTCACGCCGACCACCCCGCACAGCGAGGCCGGCTGACGGATCGATCCCCCGGTGTCGGAGCCGAAGGCGAGGGGGGCGAACCCTGCCGCCACCGCCGCCGCCGAACCGCCGGAGGATCCGCCCGGCACCCGGGAGGTGTCCAGCGGGTTGCGGGTCGGGCCGAAGGCGGAGTTCTCGGTGGAGGAGCCCATGGCGAACTCGTCGAGGTTTGTCTTGCCGACGGTGATCGCTCCCGCGGCCCGGAGCCGCTCGACCACCGTGGCGTCATAGGGCGGGACCCACCCTTCGAGGATCTTCGACGAGCAGGTGGTCGGCACCCCCCGGGTGCACATGTTGTCCTTCAGGGCCACGGGCACCCCGGCCAACGGCCCCGCATCCCGGCCCGCGCCAAGCGCAGCGTCGACGGCCGACGCCGCCTCGAGGGCCCGCTCGGCGGTGACGGTGTTGAACGCATGGATCTCGGCATCGGCCTGCTCGATCCTGGCCAGGTATTCCTCGACGACGGCCACTGCGGTGGTTTCTCCGCCCTTGATCGCAGCCACGATCTCCATTGCCGTTCCCTCGCTCACGGTGCCTCCCCCAGCGCCGGCGGGACCTTGAACCGACCGTCCTCGACCTCGGGACCGCCGTCGAGCGCCTCCTGTCGGACGCCGTCGTCGGCTTCGGGCGGTGCTGCCACGTCCGGCCGCAAGACGTTTGTCATCCCGAACGGATGGGCGGTTGGCGGCACATCGGACACATCGAATGCATCGAGCTGGTCTGCCAGGTGGAGCACGGCATCCAGCTGGTCTGTGAACCGCTCGAGTTCGGCGTCGGTCAGCTCCAGCATCGCCAGATGGGCGACCTTGGCCACATCATCTCTGGTGAGCAGCGCTCGATCCTGGCTCGGCGATGGGCCCGCATCGGGGGCCGGGTCGGTGGGCGTTTCAGGCACCCATCCAGGCTAATCGATGGCCGGCCCCGACCATCGTACGATTTCGGGCGGAAACCCGACCCGCTCAGGCATAGGGATCGTCGTTCTCCGGCTCCGCCCACCATTGGTCGGACGCAGGGGTCCAATCGGGGTCGGGGTGGATGCAGTCGACCGGGCAGGGATCGATGCACTTGTTGCATCCCGAACACAGCTCGGGGATGATGACCACGTCGAGATCGTGATTGAAGATGGCGCCGAACGGTTTCGGGCAGGCTCGGAAACAGGCATCGCAGGTGATGCAGACGTCCATATCGATCTTCAACGGCGGGTTCTTCCACAGCGGCTCGCGCTCACGAGTCTCCAACCGTCGCTGACGCCCTGTTCGCCTGGCCGTTGTGTCAGACACGGAAGTTTCGCCTCATGGTCGGCCGCCGGATCGTTTTCCCGTGGGATTGTGAGCCACGGTACCGGATACGATCTGTCCGTGGCCAGCTACCCCTTTTTGTCTCGAGCTTGGATCGAAGCGGCCCGGAGCCTCCGGGACGAGTACGCCGGCCGTATCCCCGAGTCTCCGGTCCAGGCCAGGGTCAACGTTGTCGTCACCGACATCCCCCACGGCGATCAGCAAACGCTCGACGGCCACATCGACACCAGCTCGGGCCAGACGATCATCGAGGACGGGCACCTCGAAGACGCCGAGCTCACGGTCACCGTCGACTACCCGACGGCCAGGGCCGCCTTCGTGACCCGCGATCAGCAGCAGGTGATGCAGGCCTTCCTGACCGGCAAGATCCTGGTCGACGGTGACGCGTCGAAGCTGCTGGCCCTCCAGGCCGGCGGCCCGATGGTTGACGGGATCGATCCGGCCGCCATCGAGTTGTACCAGCGGCTCGACGCCATGACGTCGAAGGAAGACTGAACAGCTGGGTCGGTGTGCCCATTGACGGGATAGCCGGAACCACCGCTTGGTCCTTGAGGGCGGGATCCGGCGACGGCAAAGGAAGCGGTCCCACCGACCGATCGGGGTCGACAACGGGTGAATGGATGGCGGGCCACCCTCAAAACCCCAACGGCCGCACTTGGCTCGACGACGCAATCCCTAGCTTCGTTGCGACGACAGGCCAAGCAGCGGCACTGGTCCAATGATAAGATGATTCCGAAAGCCTGGCAATACCCGACCCCCAGCACCGCCGCCATCGGTCAGATCGATCGTCCACACGATCTCGGAAATCGAGGCCGATGGTCAGGGCCGATTGCCGCCGTTTCCGGCGCCTGCCGGAGCGGTTCATCCACCCAATGGATCGTAACGACCGGCTGCAATTCGCGTCACCGAATCGCACCGGTGCAGCCCTCAGTTCGACGAAATGATCTCGACCTGGGAACCGAGACGGACCGACTGGCCGGCCGTGGGGCGGGTGGTGAGCACCTCGGATCCGATGGTTCCGTTGATCTCGACCTCGAACCCCTCGGCCCGCAGTAGCTCGATCGCCTCCGGGACCGGGCGGCCCCCGACATCGGGGACGGTGACGAACGGCAGACCGAGCGACACGGCGGCGCGAACCGCGCCACCTCGGTCGACCTGGGTCCCGGCGGCCGGCTGGATGCCGATGACCAGGCCCTCGGCGACGGTCTCGGAATACGATTCGCTGGTCGCCAGGACGAGGTCCTGTTCGGCCAGCGCCACTCGGGCCTGCTCGACGGTCAAACCGACGATCGGCGGGACCTGCCGGGGGGCGGGGCCGGAACTGATGACCAGATCGACGGCCGTACCGGTGAGCGCCTCGCCGCCGGCCTTGGCCGGTACGCCACCGATCGAGGCTTCCAGGACGATACCGGCTTCGGCCACCTCGTCGAACCGCTCGGTCACGGTGCCGACCGTCAGGTTGACGGCGTCGACGTCGTTTCGGACGTCGTCCTCGGACCGACCGACCATCTCGGGCACGATCCGTGGCTGGGGCCCCAGCGACACGACCAACTCGACCAGCCCCCCCGGCCCCATCGTCGACCCCGCCTCCGGGAGCTGGGACAGGATCTGGCCCGGCTCGGTCCCGTCTTCGAACCGCTCGGTGACCGTCACCGACCATCGGTTTGGCTCTGCCGCGGCGCCGACCTCGTCCACGGTCATCGCCGAGTAGTCGCCGACCGGGTAGGTCGGCAACCCGACCACGACCCTCTCGGTCTCGGGGTTGGCCCGTTCGGCCACGATCCGTCCCGCCAGCACTGCGCCGAACCCCAATGCGAACAGGATCACCGACCAGACGGCCCATCGAAGCGCCCTGCCACGTCGGGACCGCCCATCGGGGCGGTCATCGCCGGCCCCGTCGACCGGGATCGCCAGGTCGGAGTTCTCCCCCTCGATGATCAGATCGCCGCCGGGGTCGACGTGCACGTTCGGCCTGACCGCCACCGGGCCGCCGATGTGATCGGTCAGGTCCACCAGGGTCAGCGGATCCGGGTCCGGCAGGGTTCGGCAGATGACGGTCAGGGCCTCGGCCAACTCGAAGGCGTCGGCCCTGGCCGCCGGTTGCGCCTTGCCGGCCAAGGCCAGCGGCTCGGCCAGCGGGCCGAACGACTCGTCGACCGGGAGGTCCACCGTCTGGCGGACCATCATGGTGCCGATGGCGTTCTCCTGCACGAGCGGGACCTCCCCGCTGAGGGCCTCGATCAGGCAGACCGCCAGGGAGTACACGTCGGCCAGGCCGTCGACCGCACCGGACGCGGCCTGCTCGGGGGCGGCGTAGCGGGCAGTGCCGATCAGCACCCCCTCCGGCTCGGTCCACGCCGCCTGGGCCACCGCCCTGGCGATGCCGAAATCGCCGATGTGGACCCGGCCGTCGCCGCCGAAGAGCAGGTTGGCCGGCTTGATGTCGCGGTGAACCAGCCCGTGGTCGTGGGCGAAGGCCAGACCCCTGGCCGCCTGCAGCCCGATGAACGCCGCCTGGGAGAGGGTGATCGTGCCTTCGATGTCGAGCACGGTCCGCAACGACCCGCCGCTCAACAGCTCCGTGATGAT
>CAMYLA010000021.1:82885-135897 GCA_947259095.1 uncultured Acidimicrobiaceae bacterium
GATGTTGGGATGGCTCAGCTTGGCGGCCAAGCGGGCTTCGGTCCGGAACAGTTTCTCGAACCGTTTGTCCTCGGTCAGATCCCAACGGAGCTGTTTCACAGCGACACTTCGCCCAAGTCGAAGGTCGGTTGCCTGATAGACCTCGGCCGAGGCGCCGGACCCGATGCGCGATACCAGCTGATATCGATTTCCCAGCGTCCGGGCTGCGGCTTGGTCGAGGTTGGCTCTCGACATAGCCCAGAGCGTAGTGGCAGCCGCTCATCGCTTGGCACAATGGGTGCAATGATTTCGCAGACACAGCAACGCCTCATCATGGGAGCCATGGTGGCCATTGCCTTCGGCGCCATCGTGCTGGGCGTGGCCTACCAGGACGACAATCGGCTCGACGAGGCAGTGATCGTCGGTGCCGGCACCTCGGCACCGGCCGCCGACACCGCTGGTGATGGAGGGGCCGCCGGTGGCGGGGCCGCCAGTGGTGCACCGGCCGCCGACGGTTCAGCGGTTGGCGGCAGCGCCATCGAGGGTTTCCTGCCCCGCTCCGGTGAGGCCAGCGCCTGCAGCGAGGAGGTCGGGGTCGATCTGGCCGCCGGTTTCGGCGCCAAGCTGACCATCAACGGGATCGAGATCGCCCCCGAGGAGATGAACGTCAACCTCGACGAGAACGGTGAGATCTCGGAGGTGATCACCGCCTCGCGCTCGCTGGGGCAGTACACCTTCAAGCCGGACGACAACTGCCCAAACGGCAGACTGCTCCGGCCGGTCGGCAATGTGCTCGAGGTCTGCGTCTACCGGCTGTCCGACGCCACCCAGGCCTGCACGCTGCGGACCGAGAACGTCTTCGATTCGCTGTAGCACCCTGGCCCGGGTTGCCCGTTGCCGTCATCGTGATCGGCGCCGGCCTGGCCCGGCCCGGCCCGCTGATCGTCAGCACCGGATGATCGGGTTCACCCTTGTGGGAGCTCGCCGGTTTCCAGCAGCGCCACGAAGCCGGCTTCGTCGAGGATCGGCACCCCCAACTCGTCGGCCTTGCTCAGTTTGGAGGCGCCGGGCTCGGCACCGACGACCAGTGCGGTCGTCTTCTTGGAGACCGAGCCGGGGTTCTTGCCGCCCCGGGACTTGATGGCATCGGCTGCCCCGTCTCTGGAGTAGCCGTCGAGGGTGCCGCTGACCACGACCGAAAGCCCGGCCAGCACCTGGGGAACCGCTGTGACCTCCGGCCCCTGCACGTTGACCCCCGCTGCCTTGAGCTTGTCGACCAGGGCCCGGGCCTCGTCGGTCGAGAAGTACTCCGCCACGCTGTTGGCGATGATCGGACCGACACCGTCGACTGCGGCCATCTGCTCGGCCGAAGCGGCGACGATGGCGTCGATGTGACCGAAGCCCGCCGCCAACAACTCGGCGCCGGCCGGTCCGAGATGGCGGATTCCGAGCCCGACCAGCAGGCTGGCCAGCGGCCGCTGCTTGGAGGCCTCGATGGCCAGGCCGAGATTGTCGATCGAGGTCTGGCCGAAACCGTCGAGCTCGGCCACCTCGTCCCATGCGATGTTGTAGATGTCACCGACGTCGGCGATGAGACCCTTCTCGAGGAACAGGGCCACCCGGCTCTCGCCCATGCCCTCGATGTCCATGCCGCCCCTGGAGGTGAAGTGTTCGATCCGCCCTTGGCGTTGGGCCGGGCAGACCGGATTCATACAGAAGTTGTGGGCCTCACCCTCGGGCCGGATCAGGGGGGTGCCGCAGGCCGGGCAAGCCTCGGGGAACTTCCACCGCCGGAGCCGTTTCGGCCGCTCGGACAGCACAGGACCGAGCACTTCGGGGATCACGTCTCCCGCCTTGCGAACGACCACGGTGTCCCCGGGGCGGACGTCTTTGAGCTTCACCTGATCGTCGTTGTGCAGCGTTGCCATCTGCACCGTGGAGCCACCGACAAAGACCGGTTCCAGCACTGCGAACGGGGTGGCCTTGCCGGTGCGGCCGATCGAGACCTGGATGGCGAGCAGTTTGGTGGTTCGCTCCTCCGGCGGGAACTTGACCGCGATGGCCCACCGGGGGGCCTTGGCCGTCGACCCCAATGCATCCTGGCGGGCCAACCCGTCCACCTTGACCACGGCACCGTCGATCTCGTAGTCGAGGTCGTGGCGATGCTCCAACCAGTGATCGGCGAATGCCACCACCTCGTCGATCGTGTCGACCCTGCGCCGCTCCGGGTTGACCGGGAGGCCGAGCCGGCCAAGCCAATCCAGGGCGTCGCTGTGACCGGCCAGCCGAGGACCGCCCTCGACCACCCCGAGCTGATAGGCCCAGAACGCAAGGCCCCGGCCCGCGGTGATGGCGGGGTCCTTCTGCCGCAGGCTGCCGGCGGCGGTGTTTCGAGGGTTGGCATAGCGGGGCAGCCCGGCCGCCTCCTGGCTCTCATTGAGGGCATCGAACGTGGAGACCGGCAGGTACACCTCGCCCCTGACCTCGACCACCGACGGCGGCGAGCCGCTGAGGGTTTCGGGGACCACCGCGATACTGCGGACGTTGGCCGTGATGTCCTCGCCGACCCGGCCGTTGCCCCTGGTGGCGGCCTGGACCAGCTGACCGTTCTCGTAGCGGATGGCACAGGCAACGCCGTCGATCTTGAGCTCGCACATGTAGCCGACCGGGATCGACGCCGCCATGGCCCGGGGGGCCTCGTCTGCGACTGCGTTGTCGACTCGATCTGGGTCTGGGTTGTCGACTCGATCTGGATCTGGGTCTGGGTTGTCGACTCGATCTGGGTCTGGGTCTGGGTTGTCGATGACCGGAGGGGGCTGCTGGGGGACGTGATCCGCTGCGACCTCGGACGACGCCTGGGGTTGTTCGACCGGTTCGAGATCGAGGCCCCTGACCACCCGGGCCGCCCAACCGTCGAGCTCGTCGGTGGTGAAGGCGTTGTCGAGGCTCATCATCGGCATCTCGTGGGTCACCGGGGTGAAGGCGGTGGACGGGACATCGCCGACGAGCTTGGTCGGCGAATCGTCGGCGACCAGTTCGGGATGATCGGCTTCCAGCTGCTGCAGCCGCCGAACCAGCATGTCGTATTCGACGTCGGGGATCTCCGGTGCGTCGAGCTGGTGGTATTGCTCGTTGTGATGGCGGATCTGCTGCCGGAGCTCTTCGATCTGGGACTTCGGAGACGTCTTCGCTGGACCCACAACACGAGGGTAGCCAGTCCCACCGACACTTCGAGGACCGTCGAACCCCTGCGGACGTCGGGCCGCGTGGTCGCCGCAGGGCGGGGTCGGTCCCGACCATTCCCGTCGTTCAGGGGTCGGGTCATGGCGCGGTGCGGGCACACTGGGAACGATGGATCAGGACCGACTGGGAAAGCTCTCCGGACTGGGCAACCTGGAGCGACTTGGGCTTTGGCCGGCCCGTGTGATCTGGCTGATCGCTCCCCTGGCCATCGGCCCGGCCCTGGCCCGGACCCTGGAATCCAGGCCATCCACCCCCGGCCTGGTGGTGGAGATCGCCCTGTGGCTGCTGTGGTTTGCCGTCCTGGTGGCGGTGCTCACGCCATCACCACGCAGTCTGACGATCTGTCGCATCATCGGCCCCGCGGTCGTCGGTGCGGTGCTGGTGGCGGCCCTGGCCGAGGGCTGGAGCGGCTCGGTCGTCCTGGCGTTGGGCGTCGGCGCCCTCTTCACCGCCGTCGTCTTCCTGCCGACCTTCGCCGACCGGATGATCAACGGCTCGGCCTACGGCTCCGAGCGGCGTATGGCCTTGCGCCCCCAGGCCTTCGTGCTGCTCGGCCCGGTCCAGGTGGCGTGGCTGGTGGTGTTCGCCGGCCTGATCGTGCCGCCACTGCTGCTCCTCGACGAACGATACGTCCTGGCCGCCATGACCGCGGTTGCCGGTGGGGTGGCGGTGTGGGCCGGGAGCCGAATCCTGCACCAGCTCTCGAGGCGGTGGCTGGTGTTCGTGCCGGCCGGGTTCGTCATCCGCGACCCGATGACGTTGGTCGACGCCGTGCTGCTGCGGCGCAACGAGGTGACCGCGGTCGGTCCGGTTGTTGTCGACCGGACCCGTCGGGGAGACCGGTCACCGTCGGAGGTCGAAGGTCGGATCGACCTGTCCGGCGGTGCCATCGGTCTGGCCCTCGGTGTGACCCTGAAGCAACCGACGCCGATCACGATCCGCAAGCGGGGAGGTCTACAGAACCTCGAGGTCGACGCCCTGGTGTTCTCCCCCACCCTCCCCGGTGCGATGTTGTCCGAGGCCCGCATCCGGGGCATGAAGATCGGCGAGACCACAGCCGCGACCTGAGTCATCCGCCCAAAGCACAGCCGGCGCCCGACGCGCCGGCCCGGGACACAGCCGGCGCCCGACGCGCCGGCCCGGGACACAGCCGGCCCGGGACACAGCCGGCGCCCGACGCGCCGGCCCGGGACACAGCCGGCGCCCGACGCGCCGGCCCGGGACACAGCCGGCGCCCGACCCGCTTGTCACTCCCAGCGAAAGAGGCGGAGCGCCAGCGTGAGGCTGAGGACGGAGATGAGCCCGAACACGGCCCAGGACCGGCCGGGGTCCAGGTCCAACCAGGGTTCGTGGATCATGCGCACGGTGTGGATCATCGGCGTCGCTGTCGAGATGACTCGCATCGCCCCGGTGAGCACTTCCTCGGGCGGACCGGCCCCACCGACGAGCATCATCACGAACCAGAGGATGAGACCGGCGGCCTGTGCCGCTCGTGCGGTGGGCACGACGGCGCTGAGGAGCAGTCCGATGGCGGTGTAGCCGGCCACGATGCAGAGGTAGACGGCGATGGTGGGCAGCGGTGACGCCGGCCATTGAAAGTCGTAGGCGACGGCGGCCGCCGCCAGCATGATCAGAACACTCACGCTCGAGATCGCCAGGGCGACGAGCAATTCGGCGCCGGCAACGGTCAGCGGGCTCATCGCCGACGCCTGGTAGCGGCGAAGTACACCCCGCTCACGGTTCCCTGCCAGATGTGTCGGGATGCTGATCAGGCACACCGAGGTGACCACCAGGACCACATAGGCCGGAACGTAGTAGGTCATCGCGCCGACCCCTCGCCAGACGATCTCTTCTCCCGGTGCCGGCGGCTCGTTGCCGAACACCCCGCCCAGGATGAACAGCAGAACCAGGGGTAGGGCCAGGGCGAAGGCCACCGTGACGGGCTCACGGAGGAACAGCTTGATCTCCAGCCAGCCCAGCCGCACCACCGCCCCCATCAGGCCTCCTCACCGGGTGGGTCCGATTCATCGGTGATTCGAAGAAAGACCTGTTCGAGTGTTGGTCGGTCGGCGCGGAGATCCTCGGGGGCCTGGCCGCTGTGCACCAGGGCCGCGGCCACCTGAGCCAGCACCGCCCCGGTCCCGGTGATCGTCACCCTCCGACCAATCACGTCGAGCGACTCCACCCCGGGAACCCGACCAAGGAAGTCGACAGGGCCGCCGGCGGTGAACACCACCTCGGTCCGGCCGAATTGATCGATCAGCTCGGCCGGCGATGCCACCGCCGCCACCCGGTGGT
This sequence comes from uncultured Acidimicrobiaceae bacterium, assembly GCA_947259095.1. GTDB lineage: Bacteria > Actinomycetota > Acidimicrobiia > Acidimicrobiales > SZUA-35 > JAHELU01. Next base: position 88,406 of record CAMYLA010000021.1, read on the forward strand.
GAGCGAAGATGGCAACCCGGTCGCACAGCGTCTCGGCCTCGTCCATGAAATGGGTGACCAGCACCACCGTTGTCCCTCCTTGACGCAAGCGATCGACCAACTCCCAGGCCACATGTCGCGAAACGGGATCCAGGCCGGTGGTCATCTCATCGAAGAACACCAGCTGAGGCGCGTTGACCACGGCCAACGCAACGAAGAGGCGCTGCTGTTGGCCCCCGGAGAGGCTGGCGAAGGTGGCGTTGCGTTTGTCGGCCAGGCCCCACTCCTCCATCACCTCCTGCCACGGCAGGCCTGAGGGCGACAACGATGAGAAGAAGGCGAGCGCCTCCCACACCTTTATCCGCTCGGGCAGTGCCGATTCCTGGAGTTGGGCACCGATCTTGCGTCGTAGCTCAGTGCCCTGGCGGCGGGGGTCCAGACCGAGGACCGTCATGGAACCGCTGTCGGGCCGGCGGAGTCCTTGGAGGCACTCGACCGTGGTGGTCTTGCCGCACCCGTTTCGGCCAAGCAAGCCGAAGATCTCACCCTTTTCGACCTCGAAACTGACCCCGTCGGCCGCGACGACGCTCCCATAGCTCTTTCGGAGCCCGTCGACCGAGATCACCTGCTCGACCATGGAACGATCTTCGATCGTTCCACCTGTCCGAGCCAGGGCCCAAAGTCGGTCATCGGCGGGGCGGTGCCCGCCCTCGTCTTGGAGAACCCGGATCGGGGCTCCGGTCCGGTCGGGCAGCCCGAGACGGCGACCGGAACCCTGCGGCGGATCAGCCGACGACGGCGGGGTCGGGTACCACGGTGCGGATCAGGTACTGGAAAGATTCCCAGCCGATCCGCGGCGACTCGGCCCACTCGGCCATCGTCTTGGCCGCCTCATCGGAGATCGCCTTGGCCTCCGGCGCCTTGACGTGGACCTCGGCCACCCGTTCGGCCATGACGAAGAACCCGACCGCCTCTGCCACCGAGCGCCCGACCGTGAGCGGCCCGTGGTTGCGGAGCATGCACAACCGGGTCGCACCCATGGCCGCAGCGATCCGGCGGCCGCAGTCGAAGTCGGTGACGTTGAGCTCCTCCCCGTCGAAGATCGACTGGGTGTGGACGAACGAGCAGGCCTCCTGGCTGATGGGCCGGAACGGCAGCAGATTCGCCGACCACGGGGTGCCGTAGCCAGTGTGGGTGTGGGCCACCGACACCACCTCCGGTCGAGCCTCGTGGATCGGCATGTGGATGTAGTAGGCGGTCCGGTTGATCTCACCTTCGCCCTCCGCCAACGAACCATCGGGGGCGACCAGGACCAGATCGTCGATGGTGGCCTGACCGAATGGCACCCCGTAGGCCAGCAGCCAGAAGTGCTCCGGACGTTCCGGATCCCTGGCGCTGATGTGACCATCGCCAAGTTGACCCCACCCGAGCGCCCCGAACGCCCGGTAGCCCAGGGCACACTGGCGCTTGCGGTGCAACCGCTCCTCGGCAAGATCGTCGAAGGTCGGCTCGGCGGTATCGGTTCGCAGCTCGGGATGGCCCATGATGACGAGTCTAGAACCCTATTTCAGGGCGTAGATCTCGTAGCTGACCGACTCGGGGTCGGAGGTGCCGATGCCAACGGCCTGCACGTCGTTCAGCCAGGCGTATGCCTCGGCGCCGGTTTCGAACGTCGGCGCAGTGCGGATCGAACTGGTGCCGTCCTCCTGAGGGTGGCCGATGCCCTGGTACGTCATCAGGATCGACTCGCCGTCATCGGTGACCAGTAACAGCCGGACGTCGAGGTGCATCGTCCGGTTGGCCCTGGCGTGGACCCAGTCGCCGCCGGGAGGGACCACGGTGCCGGAGAGCTTCGGTCCCGAGAAGGTGCCGCCGGTCACTGCGGCGATGAACCTGGTCCCGGCCGGCCCTTTGCGGATCACCGCATTGGTGTTGTCTCCGATGTCCGCCGTGAGGGTGAACAGGTGCTCGACGTCGAGTTGGGTTTCAGCCATGACGCCGAATCTACGAACCGCCCGGTCAGCGGTCAAAATGACGCCAACCAGGGCCGAACCGGCCGGGACGACCGCCGCCGAACCGGCCGGCACGACCGCCGCCGAACCGGCGCCGGTGGGAACACCTGCCCATGCCGGGACGAGATCGCCGGCAGAATCGGGCGGGATTCGGGGGCAGATCCGTCACACTGGGGCCATGACCGTTCTCGACGACCTCGTCGCACAAGCCGGTTTCGCCCTGATGGATGGGGCCACCGGTACCGAGCTGTTCAAGTTGGGCCTCAACTCCGGCCACCCACCGGAGGCGTGGAACGTCGATGAGCCGGAGAAGATCCGCAGCGCCTACCGGGCCTATGTCGACGCGGGCTCCGATATCTTCCTCACCAACAGTTTCGGCGGCACCCACTACCGGCTGGCCCTGCACAAGCTCGACGATCGGGTGGTCGAACTCAACACCGAGGCCGCCCGGCTTGGCCGGGAGGTCGCCGACGAGGCCATGGCCGCCAGCCCCGGGCGCATCGTGCTGGTGGCGGGCTCGATGGGCCCCACCGGCGAATTGATGGAGCCGATGGGTTCGATGACCCCCGCCTCCTGCACTGCGGCGTTCGCCGAGCAGGCCACCGGCCTCGCCCGGGGCGGCGCCGACCTGTTGTGGATCGAGACGATGAGCTCGATCGAGGAGGTCGAGGCTGCGGTGGCCGGTGCTCGGGAGGTCTGCGACCTGCCGGTCTGCGTGGCCATGAGCTTCGACACCGCCGGCCGCACCATGATGGGGGTCACCGGAACCGCGGCCGCACAACTGGCCGATCGGCTGCAACTCGATGCGATCGGGGCCAACTGCGGCAACAACCTGGCCGACACCGAGGTGGCCATCCGCCAGATGCGCGACGTCAATCCCGAGCTGATGCTGATCAGCAAGGGGAACGCCGGCATTCCGGTGTGGCACGGCACCGAGCTCCACTACAACGGCACCCCCGAGGTCATGGCGGCATACGCCGCCCGGGCCCGAGACCTCGGTGTCTCGCTGATCGGTGGTTGCTGTGGCAGTTCGGCCGAGCACATCGAGCTGATGCGGGCCGTGCTCGATGGCAAGGCCCCGGTTCCCGAGGTCGAGGAGATCACCGCCACCACCCAGTTGGTGGCGAAGAAGCGCCCCGGTCGCCGCCGTCGCAGCCGCTCGGACAAGGACTGATCGCTTCTCGAGAACCTCCCCACCGCCGCCGGGCACGGCCCGCTACGGTCGGGGGGCGGCGGCCTTCATCAACCGGTCGAGTACCGCATCGAGCAGCCGACCTTCGTTCGGTGGGGCGATGAGCAGCCGGTCGAGGTCATGGCGATCGGCCTCTCGCAGGGTGGCGTAGAGCTCGGCCGCATAGCCGGTGGCGTCGGCCGGCAACCGCCACGACGGGCAGTGGGGGTGGTCGAAGGGTGCGATCAGGCCCACCCTGGCCGCACCATCGACGGTGGCGGCGACCAGCGCCCGATCGGCCATGGCGGCGTCGGGCCCACCCGATCCAGCGGTTGCGCCCGGCACCAGGTCCACCGCGGTGCGGGGGGCGTAGTGCGATGTCAGCATTCCCGGCGCCCGGGAGGGGCCGGCCCGGTCGTCGAGCACCGGTGCGCCAAGCACCGCTTCCAGTTCCACCGCCGAGATCCCCCCCGGCCGCAGCAGCACGGGTGACGACCCGGTGAGGTCGATGATGGTCGATTCGACCCCAACCGCGCAGGGCCCACCGTCGAGCACCAGGTCCAGGGCCGGGCCGAGATCGTCGACGACGTGCTTGGCGGTGGTGGGGCTCACCGAGCCGAACCGGTTGGCCGAGGGAGCGGCGATCGGCCCACCGAATCGGCGCAGCAGTGCGAGGGCCAGTGGGTGATCCGGCACCCGGATCCCCACCGTGTCCAACCCGCCGACGGTCTCGGGGGCGACGCCATCGCCTCGCTCGACCACGATGGTCAACGGGCCGGGCCAGAAGGCATCGGCCAGCAGTTCGGCGTCTGCCGGCACCCGGGCGGTGTAGCGGCGGAGCTCGTCGGCGGCGCCGATGTGGACGATCAGCGGGTGGCCCTTCGGCCGGCCCTTGGCCTCGAAGATCCGGTCCACCGCAGCCGCCGAACCGGCGTCGGCCCCGAGGCCATACACGGTCTCGGTGGGGAACGCCACCAGGCCGCCGCGGGCCAGTATGGCCGCCGCCTCCTCGATTCCCTCGGCGCCCCGGACCTTCACCATCGGCGGACCGTCGCCGCTATCGGGCGACGCCGGCGGTGCCGCCGCCGACCACATCGTCGCCCCGGTACAGGACCATCGACTGTCCGGGAGCGACCCGGCGTTGGGGCCGGTCCCACCGCACGATGGCCTGTTGGCCGGGGCCATCGGGCGATCGGCCGTCGCCGGCGGGGCCCTGCCCGACCTCCAGTGACGCAGGTTGGGGTTGGCCGTGGGCCGAGCACTGGACGAGAAACGGCCCCGGCAGCGGCCGATGGGTCCAGGCCAGATCGTCGATCGGTTGGTGGTCGACCAGGAGATCGGCCTGCCGGCCAACCGTGACCCGGCCCGCCGGCCGGTCGATGTCGACCACATAGCGCCGGTCGGCGTCGCCCCCGAGGTTGAGGCCCTTGCGCTGCCCCAAGGTGACCAGCTCGATCGAATCGACCGCGCCGACGGTCCGCCCGGCGGTGTCGACCAGGGTCGCAGGCTGGAGCGGGATACGATCGCCGAGGAAGACCCGGCGGCCGCCATCGGAATGGATGAAGCAGACGTCCTGGCTGTCCGGCTTGTCGGCGGTCCGCAGACCGAGCTCGGTGGCCAGGCGCCGGACCTCGTCCTTGGTGATGTCGCCGACCGGGAACGACAGCCGACCCAGCTGGGCCTGATCGAGCATGTGCAGGACGTAGGACTGGTCCTTGGCCCGGTCTGCGCCTCTGGCGATCCGGCGAATGCCGTCCGGCCCGAGGTTGATCCTGGCGTGATGGCCGGTGGCGATCAGATCGAAGCCCAACACGTCGGCTCGCCGGAACAGCTTGTCGAACTTGATGTGGCGGTTGCACTCAACGCAGGGATTGGGGGTACGACCCCGCTGGTGGTCTGCGACGTAGGGATCGACCACGAACCGGTCGAAGTCGTCGCCGAAGTTGAACACATGGTGATCGATGTCGAGCTGTTGGGCCACCCTGCGGGCGTCGTCGACGTCGGACACAGAGCAGCAGCCGGAGTCGCTCTCGCCACCCCAGAGCTTCAGGGTCACCCCGACCACGTTGTGGCCCTGCGACACCAGCAGCGCCGCCGCGGCCGACGAATCGACCCCGCCAGACATGGCGACCAGGATGTCGGCCATCAGCCTTGCCCCCGGAGTCGGCGGACGGCGGCCGGAACCGAGGCCAGGACGGCATCGACATCGGCGTCGACCGAGCGGTAGCCGAGCGACAATCGGAGCGACCCGAATGCCAGGCTGCGAGTGAAGCCCATGGCGGCCAGGACGTGGCTGGGCACCATGGCGCCGCTGGAACACGACGATGCGGCAGACGCCATGATGTCGTCCTGCTCCAGCAGGAACAGCAGCGCCTCGCTCTCGATGCCCTCGAAACAAAGGTGGCAGATGTTGGCGGTCTTCCCGGTCCGGTCGGGGTGGCCCGCCTCGTCCGGTACGACCCCGGTCTCGATCACACCGTCGAGTTCGGCCGCGATCCCGTCGGCCAACCGATTCCGCAGCGCCGCCACCCGGGGAACCTGCCCCGGCCGCTCGGCCACCGTCTCGGCCGCGGCCACGGCCATGGCGGCGATGCCTGCCACGTTGTGGGTACCACCCCGTCGGCCCCGCTCCTGACCACCCCCCTTGAGCAACGGCGACAGCTCGGCCCGCTCGCCGACCATCAATGCACCGACACCCTTCGGGCCGCCGAACTTGTGGGCGCTGATCGACAGGAGGTCCACCTGGGCCCCGATCGCCGCCACATCGAGCCAGCACAGGGCCTGGACCGCATCGGTGTGGATCAGCGCTTCGGGGGCGTGCTCCCTGACCAGCGCCACGATCTCGGAGATGGGCTGGATCACGCCGGTCTCGTTGTTGGCCGCCATGATCGACACGATCGACACCCGGCCCTGGAGCGCCGGATCGTCGAGTGCGGCAGCCAACCGCTCCAGATCGACCAGACCGGAGCGGTGAACCGGCACGACCCGACCCCGGTGGTGAACCACCGGATCGAGCACCGCGTGGTGTTCGATGGCCGAGCACACCGCAACGCCACCCCTGGCCTCCAGCACCCCGCTGATGGCCAGGTTGTCGGCCTCGGTGCCACCGCCGGTGAACACGATCCGGCCCGGCTCGGCACCGACCACCGAGGCGATCGTGTCCCGGGCGTCGTCGAGCACCCGGTTGGCCTGGCGGGCCATGCGGTGGGCGCCGGACGGGTTGCCGTACCCCTCCGACAGCAGCGGCACCATCACGTCGAGGGCGGCGGGGCGGATGGCCGTCGTCGCCGCATTGTCGAGGTAGTGGTACATGTTTTCAGGCTATCGGCGCTGTTCACCGCCGACGGCCGACGGCCCGGTGCTCGAGCCGGAGCCGGTCGTTCAGGCCACCGGAGCCGGTCGGTGGAGGACGGCGTTGACCGCGGTCACGATCACGTACTCGTCGCCGTCGAGCCGGGCTTCCCCGTCGACGATCAGGCTGTTGCCCCCCGCTTCGACCGCCGGCCACAGGACCGTGACCGCCGGCCGGGCCGAGCAGTTGGCCCTGGCGGTTCGACCGGCCGCAGCCCGCAGCTCGACCTGCTCACCCTGGGCTGCGACCTCGAAGGTCAGATGGGCGGCATGGGGTCGGCTGTCCATCACCGAACTCAGCAGGAAGCCGGGCCCCCGGGCCACGATCTCCGCCGGCAGCTCGGCCATCTCCACGGAAATGCTCATGACCACCAGTGTAGATCGACGGCCCCTCGCATCGGCCGGGCCGCCCGGTGCGGCGCCACCGCGATGGGGTGCTGTTGTGGAGGGGTCGATCACAACGTTCCGTAGGGTGGGGTCATGGACCGCCCTGACCTCGAGCAGGCGCCCGCCACGGTGTGGGGCCGGTGACCGGCCAGACCGCCGGCGGCCCCGATGCCGGGCATGTCGATCTGCACCGGGGCGACGCCTATGGCCGTTCGTTCGCCGACGTGTACGACCGCTGGTACCACGGGGTGTCCGATGCCGATGCCACGGCCCGGTTCGTGGCGGGCCGTTGTGGGAGCGCAGCGGTGCTGGAACTGGGCGTTGGCAGCGGGCGCCTGGCCGGACCGCTGGTCGACGTCGGCCTCCGGGTCATCGGCCTCGACGCGTCACCGACCATGCTGGCGCGATGCCCCCGGCCCGCCACCGGACCGGGGTCGCTCGACCTGGTCCGAGCCGACATGCGGGCCCTGCCCCTCGCCGGCGAGATCGGGGTGGCCCTGATCGCCTTCAACACGCTGTTCAACCTCGCCGGTCCGGCCGAGCAGCAGCAGCTGTTCCATGAGCTGGCCGGGCTGGTCGGCCACGGTGCGGTCATCGTCGAGGCCATCGACACCACGCCGCTGTCGGTCGGGCCGGATCGATCGATCGGGGTCCGGGAGGTCGATCCCGACCGGGTCGTGGTCAGCGCCACCCAGGTCGACAGGCAAGCCCAGACCGTGGCCGGCCAGCACCTGGAGATCGATCATCGGGGCATCACGGTGCGACCGTGGCGGCTCTGTTGGCTGACCCCCGAGCAACTCGACGGGGTGGCCGCCGAGGCCGGATTCCGTTTGGTGGAGCGCTACCGATCCTGGGACGAACTGCCATTCACCGACGGGGACGAGACCCACATCTCGGTCTATCGGATTGCCGGAGGGGGGTGACGGCGGCCCACCCCGGACCGGACCGAAGACGATCGACCCCGATACGTCGGAGTCCCCGACCATCGACGTACCCTCGACCCATGCCCGAGGTACTCGTCAAGGTTGAAATCGATCGAACCCCGGCCGAGGTCTGGGCCTATGTCCGCAACATCGACTCCCACGTGGAGTGGATGGCCGACGCCACCGAGATCCGCTTCGAATCCGATCAGCGAGAGGGCACCGGCACCTCCTTCGAATGCGACACCAAGATCGGCCCCATCAAGTTGACCGATGTGATGACCATCACCAGCTGGGTCGACGAGCAGGCGATGGGTGTCCGCCACGAGGGCGTCGTCACCGGCGAGGGTGAGTTCCAGTTGAGCCCGCTGGCCGGCGACCGGACCGAGTTCTCATGGCGGGAGGACCTCTCGTTCCCCATCTGGCTCGGTGGGCCCATCGGCGAGATCGTGGCAAAACCGATCCTGACCGCAGTGTGGAAGCGGAACCTGAAACGGCTCAAGCAGTACCTCGAACAGGACCGGCCCCAATAACCATCGACCGACAACCTCTCAATCGGAACTAGATTGGCCCGGGGCGACGCAACACAGGATTCGCTCCCATCGCGTTCCAGCCAGGGAGGAAACCCATGATTCAGGAGTTCAAGGACTTCATCAACAAGGGCAACGTGTTCGAAACGGCGGTGGCCCTTATCATGGCCCTGGCCTTCGCGCCGGTGGTGCAGGGGCTTGTCGACGACGTGATCATGCCCATCGTGGCCCGGATCTTCGGCCAGCCCGACTTCAGCAGCATCAGGATCAGCCTCGGCGGCAGCTACGACATCGAGAACGAGGCCGGCGAGGTCATCGGGCAGGGGCCGGCCTACATCGAGATCGGCAGCTGGATCACCACGGTCGTCGGGTTCATCATCCTCTCGTTCGTGGTCTTCTTGATGGTCAAGGCCTACAACCGGGCCACAAAGCAGGCCGACGAGGACGCAGGGCCAACCGAGGTCGATCTGTTGACCGAGATCCGCGACAGCCTCCAGCGGACCTGAGCGGCTGCCCTGCGGCTGACGTTGCGGCAGCCGCTACAACGACACTGCGGTGCCCTCGTCGGCACCGGCCAGGGGCTCGCCGACATGGCGGACCTCGGTCACGCCGTCCACCCGCTGTTTGAGGATGCGCTCCAGGCCCTGCTTGAGGGTTTGGGTCGATGCGGGACAGCTCACGCAGGCCCCGACCAACTCGACCGAGACGACGCCGCTCGTCTCGTCGACACCTTTGAGGAAAATGTCGCCCTGGTCGGCCTGGATGGCGGGCCTGATGATCTTGACGATCTGGGCCACCGCCTCGAACAGGCCGCTCCCATCTCCGGTCTGGACACCATCGGTTGGGTTCCCACCGCTCGTTTCCGCCGAGGCCGAGGCTGCCAGCTCGTCGCTGTCGGTGGCGGCGATCGGTGACTTTTCAGGCATGGTCTCCACGGTATCGGTCTACGCTTATGACATATGCAATCGTTGGGCGGTGCCGAAACATTCCCGGTCCGTCCGGGTCTGATCCTGGCCCATCAGGGCGGTTGGGACGAGGTGGCGCTGGTGGTCGGGCCGCTTGCTCTCGTCGGTCTTGCGCTGTGGCTGGCCAACCGGCGGGTCTCGGCCCAGCTCGACGCAGAAGAACCACCAGATACCGAATCGGACGGCCCGGGGGATCAGCAGAAGGACGCCTCCCAGCAGTGATCAACCGCTCCCTCCGGTCTGCATGGCGCTGATCGAACGGACCTCGACGGTCGATGCCGCCGGTCTGCAGGAGTTGCGAACCGCTCGGACCGACATCCTGATCGAGCGGCCGACCGGTCCGGACGAATGGACCGTCGAAACGGGCCCGTTCCGTTCCTACCACCGGCGCCTGGAGGTCGACCCGGTGGCCGGTCGGAGCTGCTCCCGGCCCCACTACACGGTGACCGAACGGACCGAATACCAACTGGCGCTTCCCCTGTGGTGGCCGTACCTGTGGTGGCCGATGCGCCAGGCCGTTGCCGACACCAACCGGACCCCCCGCCGTCGCTGGTGGTGGCCGAGGGAGGTGGTGTCGGCCGAGACCTCGACCCTGATCGCCCACCTTGGAACGGTCGGCATGATGGCCGGGTACATGGGCGTCCTGATCGGCCAGACCATCACCTTCGCCTCCGCCGATTTCGGGGTCGAGGACGACGTGCAGGCCAACACGCTGGCCGCGGTCCGCATCGGGGTGCTGCTGTCGTTCTTCTTCCTCGGGCGGGCCGATCGCAGCGGCCGACGGCCGCTGGTCCTGCGGTTTGCGCTGGCCGCCATCATCTTCACGTTCCTGGGGTCCCTGGCCCCCGGCATGCTGGCCCTCGGCGCCAGTCAGGCGATTGCCCGCGGGCTCACCACCGGCCTGTTGACCCTGATCACCCTGGCCTCCACCGAGGAGGTCCCCGCTTCGTCGCGGGCGCTGAGCATCAGCTTCATGACGCTGACCACCGGCTTCGGTGCGGCACTGGTGATCTGGGTCCTCCCCGTTGCCGACCTGTTCGCCGGGGCGTGGCGTGTGGTCTACGTCGTCCCACTCCTGTTCCTGCCACTGCTGTGGTGGATCAGCCGCCACCTGCCGGAGACCCGACGCTTCGTGGCGGCCGAGGCCAGCAACTCACCGGCCCCGGTCAACTGGGGCCGCTTCGCCCTGATCGCCGGGGCCGCCTTCGTCAGTGCCCTCTACCTGTCGCCGGCGTCCCAGCTCCGCAACGAGTTCCTGACCGACGACCTGGGCTATACGGCCACCAACGTCTCGGTGTTCCAGCTGGCGGTGTCACTCCCGGCCACGGTCGCGGTTCCGATCGGTGGGCTGATCGCCGACCGCTACGGCCGTCGCTGGCTGGGGGCGGGGGCCCTGGCCGGCAGCGCCGTCTTCAGCGCCATCTCCTACCAGTCCAGCGGCTGGCGGCTGTGGCTGACCGCCGGGCTGGCACTCTCGCTGGGGGCGGCCGCGGTCCCGGCGCTCCGGGGCTACCAGACCGAGCTGTTTCCCACCAGGGCCAGGGGCCGGGTCGGCGGCATGATCGACGTGATCCTGGTCGGCGGCAGCGCCCTCGGGCTGGTCGTGGTCGGCCAGCTGGCCATCCGCTGGGACGACCTCGGCTCGGCCATCGGCGTCATGGCGTTCGCCCCGCTGCTGGTGGCGGTGGCCATCATCGTGGCCTTCCCGGAAACCGCAGGGCGGGAGCTGGAGGAGTTCAACCCCGCCGACCCCCGGATCGACGACCGGGGAGCCTAGTTCACCTCAGTGTCCTGTCAGGGCATTGGTGGTGTCTTGTGGTGTGGACCTCGGGGTCGGTCACGGTCCTGGCACCGAAGGCCCCTACGACGCCAGCAGGATCCGGCGGGCCTCGGTCAGTTCGGCGATGCGGGACGCCGCCCCGTCGGTCATGCCACCGTGATCGGGATGCGCCGCTCGTAGCAGCGTCCGGAACTTCCGCTGGACCACCCGCTTTGATGGGCCGTCTTCGCCGGACCGCTCGATCTCCAGGATCTCCATGGCCCACGCCACCGGGTCGTTCCAGGCGTGGAGATCGGCCAGATCGACCGAGTTGCCGTCCATCAGCCAGGAGATGAAGGCATTGTCGACCGGGCGTGACCAGAACAACGACGACCGAATCGCATCGAACACCGGCACCCGGGCCACCGCCGGCAGGGACGCCGCAGCGTAGAGGGCGCCCAACGCCAACTGGACCGGGCGAGCCGATTCGTCGTCGAACTCGAACGCCAGCGACGAGCCCTCGGCCACCAGACACTGCCTGCTCACGGTCAGCCCGACCCGATCGGACTGGAACCGGTGCCTGACCCGCGGTTGGACCACTCGCTGCCCGACCGCCAGGGTTTCCATCACCGAGACAAGATCCTCCCGCAGCTCGGGCGCGACGTTTGGGGCGGTGTGGGCCACGATCCCCGCCAGCAGGACGCCGCCGGCCCCGGGGGCGGGGTCGACCGGCAGATTCCGGCGGCCGAGCGCCACCCGCCTGGTGGGGGCGATCGGCCGGGAATGGCAGATCTCCAACTCGGCGACCATCACCTGATCAGCTTGCACGGACAACCCTCCGCCCGATCACGCCGAGGTCCTCGCCGGTTCCAAGGGAAGGCGCCGTTGTGGCGACAACCCGAACGGGCGGGCGACACTCGGCGAGGAGGGGCTCCGATGCCTCGGCAGCGACAATCACCCGACCAACGGTACAAGACCGGCAGATCGGCCGACGGATCGCCGCCACCGAAATCCTGCCGTCGATCGGTGCCCCCGCAGCGGGCAGACGCAGCGGGCCCGGCGGGGCGAACCTGGGTGGCGGCGGCCTAGGATCCAGCCATGACGTTCGACATCGATCACTTCCGGGTGAAGCCTGGCGACAAGCTCGACCTCGCCGAGTTCGATACCCGGGCCACGCCGTTCTGGGACTCGAAGGACAAGTCCGGGGCCCTGGTCAGGCTGGCCCAGCTGAACGAGCGGCTGGAATCGTTGCAGGAACTGCTGTGGGCGCAGGGTAGCGAGCGGATCCTGGTGGTGATCCAGGCCATGGACGCCGGCGGCAAGGACGGCACCATCCGGCACGTGTTCGAAGGGGTCAACCCCTCCGGGGTCCGGGTCGCCTCGTTCAAGCGGCCCAGCTCGCGGGAGCTGGCTCACGACTACCTGTGGCGGGCCCATAAGCAGGTCCCGGCGGACGGCGAGCTCACGATCTTCAATCGCAGCCACTACGAGGACGTGTTGGTGGTACGGGTCGAGAAGCTGGTCCGGGAGAAGCGGTGGCGGAAACGCTACGACCACATCGTCAACTTCGAGCAGATGCTGGTCGACGAGGGCACCACCATCGTCAAACTGTTCCTCCACATCTCGAAGGACGAACAGCGGGAACGATTGCAGGCACGGCTCGACGAGCCACACAAACAATGGAAGTTCGAGCCCGGCGATCTCGGTCCCCGAAAGAAGTGGGACGAGTACCAGGAGGCGTTCGCCGACGCCCTGGGCCGGACCAGCACGAAGTCGGCGCCGTGGTACATCATCCCCTCCGACCGGAAGTGGTACCGCAACATCGCGGTGTCGGAGATCCTGATCCAGACCATGGAAGGGCTGGAGATGCAGTACCCGGAGGCACCGGAGGGCGTCGCCGACATCGTGATCCCGGCGTAGGGGTCGCAAAGCAGTGATGGCGAGGTAGGGATCGCCGCGACGGTGGGGATGGCGAAGTAGGGATCGCAGCGGCCGTGGGCCGCCAGCACCGAACCGGTGGCGCGACCGGGCTACGGCTTGTGCATGGCCTCGAGCTTGTCCAGCCGGTGGCTGGCCTCGATCAGCCTGGTGGTGCCGGAGCGACCCCGCATGACCAGCGATTGGGTGGTGATCGCGGTCGGGCCGATTCGAACCCCTCGGAGCAGCTCCCCGGTGGTGATACCGGTGGCGGCAAAGAAGCAGTTGTCGGTGGCGATGAGATCATCGAGGCCGATGATCTTTTCCGGGTCGTAGCCGGCCGCAATCGCCGCCTCCCGCTCCTCGTCTCGACCCCGGAATCGGGCCAGGCGGTTGCGATGGCCCCGGCCACATCGCCGTCCTGGATGAGGGTGATCCTCGATCCCATGGAGCGGATGTCGCTGACGATCTCGGCGTGGCGCGGCCGGTCGAGAATCATCACGTTGAGGTCACGCACGTTCTTGCCCCTGGCCTTTGCCAGTGCGACCAGGTTCTTCTCGATCGGCAACCGGATGTCGACGATGCCGGCTCCTTGGGGACCGACCGCGATCTTCTCCATGTAGACCGCCGGTCCTGGATCGTACATCGATCCTTTCTCGGCCACTGCGATCACCGCGATGGCCCCCGCTCGACCGGTGGCGGTGAGGGTGGTGCCGTCGATCGGATCGACGGCGATGTCGGTGTGGGGCGGCTGACCGTTGCCGATCCGCTCCCCGTTGTAGAGCATGGGGGCTTCGTCCTTCTCACCCTCGCCGATGACAACCGTGCCATCCATCTGGACGCCGTCGAGCACCGACCGCATGGCATCGACGGCGGCCTGGTCGGCGCCGATCTTGTCGCCGTGGCCAACCCAGCGTGCGGCGGCCATGGCCGCCGCTTCGGTGGTCCTGACCAGTTCCAGGGCCAGGTTTCGTTCCGGGGAAATCCATTCCGATGACATATCGACACCGTACTCCCACCACGGCCGACTGGCATTCCGGGACGGGCCGATTCGCCAAGGGAGGATCGACCGGCCGGCACCGGACCGAGCCAGGCGGCATCCGGCCGGCCCGACGAGCCTCAGTTCCCGGCAACCCGCCGATCGTGACCTTCCCAGTGCGGCTCCCGCAATGTCTTCCTGGCCAGTTTGCCGACCGGTGACTTCGGCAACTCGTCGGTGGTCAGCACCACCGAGGCCGGTCGTTTGTAGGAGCCGAGCCGTTCGGCGCAGAGGGCGATCAGCTCGTCCTCGGTGACCGTCGCCCCCTCGACGATGGTCACCACCGCCGACGGGCTCTCCCCCCACCGCTCGCTCGGCACACCGAACACCGCGGCCTCCACCACCTGGGGGTGATCGGTGAGCACGTTCTCCAACTCCGCCGGCCAGATGTTGAATCCCCCGGAGATGATCATGTCGTCCTTGCGGTCCAGGACGTAGAGGTAGCCGTTGTCGTCCAGTTTGCCGATGTCGCCGGTCAACACCCAACCGTCACGCATCCGCTCCGCGGTGGCCTCGGGGTTCTCCCAGAATCCCGACATCTGGCCGTCACAGCGGATGGCGATCTCCCCCTCCTCCCCCAGGGCCAGGGGCCGGCCGGTGTCGGGGTCGACGATCTCCAGGTCCCCGAACGGGAGCGGCCGCCCGGCCGACCGCAACGGGTTCGAGCCCTCGACCTCACTGAACCATTCGGTGGGCCCCATCATGGTGATGGGCAACGCCTCGGTCTGACCGTACCCCTGGTAGAGGCAGGGCCCCAGCACCTCCCGGGCCAGCAGCGCGGTGTCGTCGGCGATGGGCGCTCCGCCGATCTGGATGCATTTCAGGTGGGACCAGTCCCGCTCGGTGGCGGTCGGATGTCTGACCAGGGCGTTGAGCATGGCCGGCACCAGGAAGCCGTAGGCCACCCGCTCCGACTCCATGATCTCGATGACCTCGTCGGCGTCGAACTTGGGGATCAGCAGGTTGACCCCGCCCGACAGCCAGATCGGCGTGAACAGGTAGCCGGAGCCGTGGGAGATCGGGCCGGCATGCTGGCAGACATCGCCGAGCTCGACCGGCGGCAGGTTGTAGAACCAGTCCCGTCCCGCGTCGAGCCAGGTCTTGTGGCTGTAGCCGACCCCCTTCGACCTCCCGGTGGTCCCGCCGGTGTGGCGGATGATGAACCAGTCATCCTGTTCGACCGGGGGGTCGGGATCGGTGTCGGGGTGGCCGGCGAGCCACTCCTCGTAGTCTGGACCACGGACGATGACGTGATCGAGCGAGGGGACCTCGTTCTCGATCCCGGCCACTGCGTCGGCGTGTGACCGGCTGACCACCAGGGCCCGGCAACCGGTGTGGTCAAGCATGTGCCGGTGGGCATCGCGTCCGTTGCGGGGATACAGCGGCACCCGGACCAGGTTGGCGGCCGCAGTGCCGCAGAAGAAGTCGACCGATTCGAGGGTGTTGTCCTCCAGTACCCCGATCCGGTCCCCAGGTTCGAGGCCGAGGTCGCCGAAGGCGTTGGCCAGCCGAAGGCCACGACTCCAGGCCTGCCCGTAGCTGAGGCGGCGGGACGGCCGACCGTCCGCCACCGAGCCGGCCTCCACCACCGCCGGATACTGGGAGTGAAAACTGGCCGATCGTCGCATGAGCGTTCTGACATCCACCGCGGTCAATCTAGTGCGACAACCACGCCCACCTGCAAGGCCCGACCGGCGGCTGCCGGACCAACGATGCAAAGCCCGCTGCGCCGGCATTAGCCTTGGACCGTGCGATCAGCGGCCAGATTCCTCGCCATGTTGGGAACCGGTGTTCTCATCATGATGGTCTACATCTGGTCCGGGGAATCGGTTGCGGCGCTGATCATGGCCATCGTCACCCTGTTCGCGGTGGTGGCGATCATCGAGTGGAAACCGTGGGCCGTCGGCGACGAGGACGACACCGTCGGCGACGGCGACGGCGACCACACCGTGGCGGAGCGATCGAGTGGCCGCGGCAGGGCCCCCGGCGCCGGCACCGGGGCGTCTTCGCCGGCCGACCATGCCCGACGTGAAGGCGATGCCGACGCCGAGCCGGTCTGGCGGGGTGTCGTCGACATCGCCAGCGACCACCGGGGCATCACCGGGGTGGCGCTGGGGCTGCGGGAATCGCAGCGGTGGTCGTGGTCGCAGATCGTTGACATCCACCAGGCCTGGTTCCCTCCGTCGGATCACCGGCTCCACGACCCCACCGATGACCGGTCCGACGCCGATGGTGTCGAGGCTTCCGAGGACCGCATCGGCCTGTGCCTTTCGCTCCCCAGGTCGCGCAACCCCGAGCAACCGGCCGAGGTGGGGGTCACGTTCGGTCCCCACCAGGATCCCGGCACCGTGGTCCACGAACTCCGGTCGGCGTGGCGGCGGTCAAAGGTGGCCCGGTCCCGGTTCCACGATCTCACCCTGGAGGAGCGGACCAGGCAGATGGCCCAGCACTTCGGGGCCGATGTCATCGATCTCCGGGCGCCGGCCTCTTCGGCCGAGCTGCTCTACCAGGAGGTCCGTCGATCGTTGCTGTCGGGAGGGCGGCTGTGCCGGCTGACTCCCGACGCCACCCTCGACGATGTCCTGGACCGCTTCGACGCCCTGCTCGAAGCCAACGCAGCCGAGCCGTTGACCAGGGCCGAAGCCGAGGCGTTGACAGCTGCCGACGGGCCGGATCGCCTGGCCTGCCTCCACTGGACGCTGGATTCGCTGGCCGAGCAACGGGGATTCCGGCTGGCCTACCTCGACCAGGGCGGCGACGATCACCTGCTGGGGCTGGTTCCGGCCCATGCGGCCGACGACTGGGACGGCCAGACCGTTGGCGGCTCGGCCAGGGTCGTCCTGGATCTGCCCCGCTGAACCGGACCGGTCGCTCCTGGCGATCACCCAGCCGGGGAACCCATCGCCGCCACCAGCTCGATCTCCACCGCGGCCCCCAGTGGCAGGGCGGCGACGCCGACGGTCGTCCTGGCCGGGAACGGCTCCTCGAAGAACTCGGCGTATGCCAGGTTCATGGCCGCGAAGTCGTCCATGTTGGTGAGGTACACGTTGACCTTGACGACGTCATCGGGGCCGAGCCCCGCCGCCGCCAGCACGACGAACAGGTTCCGGAAGCACTGCCGGGTCTGGTGTTCGACCCCGCCGGTCGCCAGGTCGCCGGTGGCAGGATCGACGGGGGTCTGGCCGGAGCAGTACAGCAGTCCGGCGCCGACAACCGCTGCGCTGTATGGTCCGAGGGCCACCCCATCGGGTGGGTTCACCGGGGTTCTCATTCTGGGGCCTCAGTGGTCGACCGGGCCGGCGGCCGGCGGTTCGGCACCGTCAGTGGGCAACACCGTCTCCCTGCACCGACTGTCCGGCCGCAGCGAGGCGGATCTCGGCCCACTGCCGGTCCGCTCGGGCGTATGGGTCTTCGGGGTTGGCCTGTTCGGTGGCGGACGCCTCGGTGAGGTCGGCCCGGGCTGCGGCGACATCGACCGACCCGGCCGCGACCGCAGCATCGGACAGCACCGTGACCTCGGTCCCGGTGACCGACACGAAACCGCCCCGGACGGCGAAACTCTTGACGTCGCCCCCCGTCTCGAACACCCTGACCTCGCAGGTCAGCAGCGAGCCGATGAACGGCTCGTGGCCGGTCAGGAAGGCGATGTCGCCACCGCCGCGGGTACGGGCGATGACCTGGTCTGCCTCGCCGGAGTACAGGGTGTCCTCCGGCGATACGAACTCGACCCGCATCGTCATGTGTTGCCCTTCCGGTTGGCGATCACGATCCGGCGTCCCGGCGCAGCTGCTTGGCCTTCTCCCTGGCCTCATCGGCGCCGCCGACGTTCAGGAACGCCTGCTCCGGGAGATCATCGAGCTCGCCGGTGACCAACGCCTCGAAGCTGTCGATGGTCTCCTCCACCGGGGTGAACACGCCCGGCAGGCCGGTGAAGACCTGGGCCACGAACATGGGCTGGGACAGGAACCGTTGGACCTTGCGGGCCCGGTCGACGGTGATGCGATCCTCTTCGGACAGTTCGTCGAGGCCGAGAATGGCGATGATGTCCTGCAGCTCCTTGAACCGCTGAAGGATCTCCTGGACCTGGCGGGCCACGTTGTAGTGACGGTCGCCGACGATCTCGGGGGCGAGGATGGTCGAGGTGGAGGCCAGCGGATCCACCGCGGGGTAGATGCCGAGGGCGGCGATGTCGCGACTCAGCTCGGTGGTTGCGTCCAGGTGGGTGAAGGTGGTGAACGGCGCCGGGTCGGTGTAATCGTCGGCCGGCACGTAGACGGCCTGCAGCGAGGTGATGGACTTGCCGCCGGTTGAGGTGATGCGCTCCTGGAGCTCACCCATCTCGTCGGCCAGGGTCGGCTGGTAGCCCACCGCCGAGGGCATACGACCGAGCAGGGTCGACACCTCGGAGCCGGCCTGGACGAACCGGAAGATGTTGTCGACGAACAGCAGCACGTCCTGGCCCTGCACGTCGCGGAAGTACTCGGCCATGGTGAGCGCCGAGAGGGCGACGCGAAGTCGCACCCCGGGCGGCTCGTCCATCTGACCGAAGCACAAGGCGGCCTTGGACAGCACCGAGGTCTCCCCGTCGCCCATCATGGTCTCGCCCATCTCCAGGAACAGGTCGGTGCCCTCACGGGTCCGCTCGCCGACACCGGCGAAGACCGAGACACCACCATGGTTGGCCGCGACCCGGGTGATCATCTCCTGGATGAGCACGGTCTTGCCGACGCCGGCACCGCCGAAGAGGCCGATCTTGCCACCCTGCAGGTAGGGGGTGAGCAGGTCGATCACCTTGATGCCGGTCTCGAGCACCTGTCTTGTGGGCTCCAGGGTGTCGAACGCCGGGGCCGGGCGGTGGATGTCCCACCTGGTCTCGATGTCGAGGGTGTCGATCGGTACGTCGAGAGGCTCGCCGATGACGTTCCAGATGTGACCAAGGGTGACGTCGCCGACCGGGACCTGGATGCCATGGCCGAGGTTGCGGACGACCTGGCCCCGCTGCAGACCGTCTGTCGGCTTCAGGGCGACCGCCCGAACCCGGCTGTGGCCGAGCTGCTGTGCGATCTCGGCCATGACCGTTGTGGTCTCGCCGTCGACGACGACGTCGAACTCGATGGCATTGTTGATCTCGGGGAGTTCACCGGGGGGGAACTCCACGTCGACCACGGGGCCGGCGATGGCAACGATGCGGCCCTCTTTGAGTTGGGGTTCAGTGGCAGTCATTGATCGTCTGCTCCAGTTGGTCGGGATTGGTGGCCGCTCATTCGCTGAGCAGCAGGTGTTCGATTTGTTTCTCGTCGTCGGCGCCAAGGGCCTCCGAGCCGCTGACGATCTCCATGATCTCGGTGGTGATCGACTCCTGCCGGGCCCGGTTCATGGCCCGCGAGAGCTTGACGATCAGTTCTTCGGCGTTGTCGGTGGCCGCTTTCATGGCCCGCTGCCGGTTGGCGTGCTCGGAGGCCGCAGCGTCGAGCAGGGCGGTGAAGAGGCGGGCCTCGACATAGCGGGGCAGCAGGTCCGACAGCACCCCTTCGGCCGACGGCTCGAACGAGAACCCGGCCAGGGCGGCCACGTCGCCGCCGCCCTCCTCGGCCATCACCGCGGTCCGCTCCAGTGGCAGGAACCGGCGCACAACCGGACGTTGGGTCCCGATGCTGACGAATTCGGTGTAGATCAGATCGACCTGGTCGACCTCGCCCGAGTCGAACAGTTCACGGACCCGGCGGGCGATGGCTCTCGCGTCCTCGAACGACGGGTTGTCGGTGAAGCCGCCGAACGAGCGGTCGATCTGGTAGCCCCGGAAGGCGAAGTAGTCCGTGACCTTCCTGCCGACGGCCAGGATGTGATAGGCGTCGCCCTCGGACCGCATGGCCTGAACTTCCCGCTCGGCGATGCGCAGCACCGCCGAGTTGTACGGTCCGGCCAGCCCACGATCACCGGCACAGACGATGAAGGCGACGCTGGACACGTTCTCGGTCTGGCGGAGCAGCGGATGATCGACGTCTGCGCCACCGGCGGCCAGATCCTCGATCACGCCGGTCAGCTGCTCGGAGTACGGCCTGGCCGCCCTGGCACGCTGCTGGGCCCTGGCGACCCGGGTGGCGGCGATCAGCTCCATCGCTCGGGTGATCTTCTTGGTGTTGCTGACGCTGCCGATGCGGCGGCGCAGGATTCGTTCAGCTCCACCTGGCATTGGGCTCTTCCTCGATCGCTTGGGTCATCTCACACGTACTTCCATCGGCCGACGTTTCGGTCGTGGACCGAAACTCGAGATGAACGACGACGCCGTTCATGCCTCTGCCCGGCGGATGTCGTCCTCGGGAAGCGTCCGGGGATCGTCGACGATCTGATGGGAGGCATCGCCCTGGGCTTCGGCGTCCGGCTCGCCGCCCGGGCCCTCGGAGCCTGTGAACTGGTCCGCGAAGGCGGCGATCGCCGCCTCAAGGGCCTCCTCGTCCGGCACAACCCCGTCGGCGCGGATGGTGGCGAGCACATCGCCGTGGCGAGCGTGGAACCACTCCAGCAGCTCGGACTCGAACCGAGCCACATCGGCCACCGCCACCCGGTCGAGATAGCCGCGGGTACCGGCATACAGCACGATGACCTGCTCCTCGACCGGCACCGGGGCGTTGATGCCCTGCTTCAACAGCTCGGTGAGGCGGTAGCCCCGATCGAGCTGGGCTTGCGACACCGGGTCCAGGTCGGAGCCGAAAGCGGCGAACGCCGCGAGGTCGCGGAACTGCTGCAGATCGGACTTCATGGTGCCGACGGCGTTCTTCATGGCCTTGATCTGGGCCGCCGAACCGACCCGGGAGACCGAGATACCGACGTCCACCGCCGGCCGGATACCGGACTTGAACATGTCGTCCTGGAGGAAGATCTGGCCGTCGGTGATCGAGATGACGTTGGTCGGGATGTAGGCGGAGACGTCTCCGGCCTTGGTCTCGATGATCGGCAGGGCGGTCAGCGAGCCTGCACCGAGCGCGTCGGAGAGCTTGGCCGCCCGCTCCAGGAGCCGGCTGTGGAGGTAGAACACGTCGCCGGGATAGGCTTCGCGGCCGGGCGGGCGGCGCAGCAGCAACGACACCTGACGGTAGGCCTCGGCCTGCTTGGAGAGGTCGTCGTAGATGACGAGGGCGTGCTCACCGTTTTCCATCCAGTGCTGACCCATGGCGCAGCCGGCATAGGGGGCGAGGAACTTGAACGGGGCGGGGTCCGACGCCGGGGCGACAACCGCCACGGTGTAGTCCATGGCCCCGTATTCATCGAGCAGGGCCACGGTCTGGGCGACGGTCGAGCCCTTCTGGCCGATCGCCACGTAGATGCATTTTACGCCAAGGCCCTTCTGGGCCAGGATCGTGTCGATGGCGACGGTGGTCTTTCCGGTCTTGCGGTCGCCGATGATCAGCTCCCGCTGGCCACGGCCGATGGGGATCAGCGAATCGACGGCCTTGATCCCGGTCTGGACCGGCTCGTGCACCGGCTGACGGCCGATGATGCCGGGGGCCTGGATCTCCATCCGGCGATCCTCGGTGCCGGTCAGTGGGCCCTTGCCGTCGATCGGTTGGCCCAGCATGTTGACCACCCGACCGATGACGCCGTCGCCGACCGGGACCGACAGGATCTCACCAGTGGCCTCGACCGCTTGGCCTTCCTCGATGTGGTCGACGCTGCCAAGCACAACCGCGCCGATCGTGTCCTCGTCGAGGTTCAGGGCCAAGCCGATGGTGCCGTCCTCGAAGCGCAGCATCTCGTTGACCGCGGCATTGGGCAGGCCGCTGACGCGGGCGATCCCATCGCCGACCTCGGACACCCGGCCGACGGTGCTACTGCGAACATCGGTCTGCAGACTGTCGAGGTTCTTCTGCAGTGCGCTGGTGATCTCGCTTGGATCGAATGACAGTGCCATATGTGAGGATTCTCTCTTCTCAGGTACGGGTCGTTCTCTGGCCCTAGAGGGCGTCGTGCATCTGGTTCAGTTTGGTCCGCAGGGACCCGTCGATCACGGTGTCGCCGATGGTGGTCACCGCGCCGCCGATCACCTCGGGGTCGACGATGTTCTCCAGCTCGATGGGCCGACCGACGCTGGCGCTCAGAGCCTGACCCAGGCGGACCTTCTGCTCCTCGGTGAGCGCCACCGCACTGCGGACGACCGCCACACCGCTGCCACTGGCTGCGGCCGCCGCACTGGCGAATGCCGAGACGATCTCGCCGAGCTCACCACCTCGACCGGCGGTCACGATCATGCCGACCAGCGCCCGTACGACGTCGCTGGCCTTGCCGCCGAGGACGTCGTCAACGATCTGGCCCCTGGTTGCGGCCGGCAACAGGTTGTTGGCAAGCGTGGACCGCAGTTGCTCGTTGGCCTCGACCGCTCTGGCCACGTCGCCCAGCTGGGACCGTGTCGATTCGAGGCTGCCCTCGGCCCTGGCCACTGCGAGCAGTGCCTGGGCGTACCCTTCGATTCGGTCTGCGGTCATGACATCTGGCTCACTTCGTTGATGTAGCTCTCGATCAGGTCGCTCTGGGAGGCCCCGTCGAGCCCGTCGAGCACGACGGCCTCTGCGGTCTCTCTGGTCATCCTGGAGACCTCGGCAGAGAGATCGGCCTGGGCCTGGCGCTTGCGGTTGGCGACGTCATTGCGACCCCGCTCCCGGACCGCCTCCGCTTCGGATTCGGCCCGGACCAGGAGGTCCTCCTTCAGCTTGATGGCGGTGGCCAGGGCTTCGCTGCGGATCTTGGCCTCCTCATCGCCGACATCGGGCAGCTCGGCCGAGCTGGCGGTGAGCGCCGCTTCGGCCTCGGCCCGCTGTGATTTCGCTTCGTCCAGTTCCGCTTCGATGCGGCCGGTACGTTCCCGCATGGACTTGGTGATCAGTGGGCCGGCTTTCCAGATGATCAAACCGGCAACGATGAAAAAGGCGATGCTGCCCCAGATGACCTCGTTGGTGTCGCCGGCGAGGTGGACACCGTTTGGTTCTTCGGCGGCGAACAGATGGAGAACACTCATATCTCAGATCCTCAGTTGGGGCTGTCGAGCAGTCGATCGACGACCGGCCTGGCGGCGTCGAGGTTGATCCGGCCGTTCATGACCTTGGAGGCGGCACCGACGGCAAGATCGGCCACCTGGGGTCGCAGTGCGACCATGGCCTCTTCCCGCTCCCGAGCGATCTCGGTCTCGGCGATCTCTTTCATGGCGCTGACTTCGCGTTCGGCCCTTGCCACCAGCCGTTGACGTTCGCCGTCGGCTTCGGTCCTGGCTTCCTCGATGATGGCTGCGGCCTCGGCCCGGACGTCCACCAGCTGGTCGTCCAGCTCCGACGACGCCGACACCGCCTTGGCCCGGGCTGCATCGGCGGCATCGCGGTCGGCCTGGATGGTGGCCGCCCGGTCGTTCATCGCCCGTTGCACCGGAGGCAAGAGCACATATCGAAGCAGGAAGTAGAGGGCGGCGAAGGCAATCGCACCCCAGAAAAGCTCGTTTATCGTTGGCAGGATCGGGTTGGACGCGGCCTCGGCCTCGCCTTCCGCTTCTTCGGCTGCCAGTAGCAGGTAGAGCATTGTGGTCCCCTAGTGTCTTGCGTCGCTCGCCGGCGGTTGTCCTCCGACGCAGTCTGACAGATCGCTCGCCATCGGTCCCAAGGACTCAGGCGAACTTGAGCAGAATGAAGACCACGAAGCCGATCAGCGCCAGGGCCTCGGTGAAGGCGATACCCAGGAACATGTTGGTCCGGACCGCACCGGCGGCCTCGGGCTGGCGGGCCATCGCCTGGACCGCTTGACCGACGAGGTACCCGATACCGATACCGGGACCGATGGCGGCCAGACCATATGCCATGCCGGCACCGGCGGCACCGGAGATGGCTTTCTGGTCGTCTGCGCTTACGGCCTCCTGGGCCAACTCCAGTGTTTGAGTTGCGATTGCGAGGACGCTCATTAGAGGTTGCTCTCCTGTGAATTGTCCCGCCGGTGGCGGGGTGTTTGGTCCCGCCGGTGGCGGGGTGTTTGGTCCCGCCGAAGCGGGAGGTTGTGATTCCCGATCCCACCGGAGGCGGGACCGACTTTTTTGCTGCTGTGTTTTGGTTGCTGCTGTGTTTTGGCTACTGCTGTGTCTTGGCTACTGGGGTGTCGAACGATGCACCGTCGCCTGGCCGGCGACGGCGGAACTAGTGGGCGGGGTGCAGGGAGGTGTCGATGTAGACCGCGGTGAGCAGTGCGAACACGAACGCCTGGAGGAAGGAGACGAACATCTCGAAGGCGGTCAGGACGACCAGCATCCCGAAGCTGAACGGCAGGATGAGGATCAGCCCCGAGAGCTGCCACAGCGTGATGCACAGCACCCCGAAGGTGACCAGCAGGATGTGGCCGGCCAGCAGGTTGGCGAAGAGACGGACTGCCAGGCCGAAGGGCCGGAGGATGAAGACCGAGAGGAACTCGATGAGCCCCACCAGCGGTTTGAGGGCCACCGGTACCCCGGGTGGCCACACGATGTCCTTGAGGTAGCTGAGACCGTGGTGTTTGAAGCCGATGAACACGAAGGTGCAGAGCACGATGACCGCCAGCAACGCCGGGTTCGCCATCCTGGCGTTTGCCGGCATCTGGAAGGTGGGGATGACCTCGAAGATGTTGCCGAAGAAGATGAAAAGGAAGATGCTCAGCAGGAACGGCAGGTACCGCAGGCCTTCGGGGCCGATGGCCGGAAGGATGACCTGGTTCTCGACGAACTCGACCGAACTCTCGACGACGTTCTGCAAACCCCGGGGGACGAGGTCCCTCTTGGCGAAGAAGAACATGGCGGCGGGAATCAGCATGGCCAAAACGCTGATGAGGGCGATCTTGTTGAACCCGTAGAACGTGTCGTCGCCGAAGTAGTTCGGCCATTCGATGAGGTTTTCGATTGGGGGATACTCGAGTCCGAACACGAAGCGGGCTCCTTCAGCAGCGTTGATCGATTGTCTCGTCAGGTCGATCGTCTGACATACGGTCAGGCGATCTGTTTTGGAACGGTGACAATCACGGCCGGATTCGGTGAAAGAGCACGGGAGCCGACTGGTGATCGTCGTGTGAACAGGTTGAAGATCGGTTGGTCGAATCCCGGTGTGAGCTCCGACGCTGATTGGTGTCTTGGAAGGTTCTTGTCTACTTCTTGGGTGTTGTGGCCATCCGCTGGGGGCGATAGCCGGCTGCCGGTCGCGATCGACGCCCGGCCTTCCGGTCGGCCGTCGGTTTCAGGCCAGGGTGAGCGAACGTTGCCGAAACGTGGCGCAGCTCCCAAACCAACAGACCGAGATGGGTAACGATGATCGTGATGCCGAGAGGGATCATGCGAACCCACGCAGTGTCCTTCACCAGCCAGACCGCCATGAAGACGAGCGCCAGCCGCATGACGTATCCTCCAAGCGCCACTGAGGCTACCAAGCCCAGCGAGATCCTGGCGGCCCCGGCCAACAAATATGCCGAAGCAAGAAAGTTGGCCAAGACGATGAGCATCGCATAGCCGACGGAGAGGGCATCGTTGCGGTCGCCGATCAGGGCCGCTCCCGCCATGGCGATCGGCATGACCAGGAGCCCTCGTCGGACCAGGTCCTTTGCGATCTGCGCCGCCGGCGACGGCCCCAGCGACGGTTCGGCGAGGGTCACCGGCTCCGAGGCGGCCGAGGCGCCGGTCATGAACCACCCCGACGCTTGGCCTCAGCCTCGGCGTCCAGCCGCTCGATGTCGCGCTGGTACCGGTAATAGACGTTGGCCACCGAGCCACCGAAGCCGACCACGGTCAACACGATGGTCAGCAACGGGGTGGTGCCGACCTGCTTGTCGAGCCACAACCCGGCCAGGGCGAAGATGACACCGGAGAGGACGAGTTCATAGCCGCCGGTGCTCTGACCAAGATCTCTACCCAGAGGGGTTTTCTCGACAGCCACGATGCCCTCGCACGACGTCAACGTTCCGAAATCGGGCTTCGAACACACCAGCCCACGGCCCGGAACGACGATCGTTGAACCCGGGCACCGCTGGAAACCATAGATACCGGCCATGACCAACGCAACCTGGGGACAGCGGCGACAGCGGGTCTGTGCGATCGCGATCGTCACACACCGGCCAAGACGCCGATTTCAGAGGGTCGATCATCTCTGGCGGCGCTGGCCTTCACCGCGTATCGAGATCGGCTCGGGGCCAGACTTCGATCGGGCGGCGCCTCGGTGGCCGAGCAGGACCGGCCCCCGGCTCGGGTTTGCCGACCGCGGCGCTCGCCGTCGAACCGCCGAGCGACACCTCGAGGACCGGGATCGAGGGAAGCTTCTCGAGCGCCTCCGTCGTCTCGAGTGTCTCGGTCGTCTCGAGTGTCTCCGCCGTCTCGGGCGAATCGGGCGGCTCGACCGCCTGGACCGGCTCGGACCCCTCGATCGAGTGCCACCTCGTCGGCGCCACCGGTGGGGCGGGCGGAGGGTCGCCGGTCCGGCCAACCGGGTGCCCGGTGGTGGCACCGTTGCATTGACCGGGCTCGGTGAATCCGCCGTCGGCCCCGACCGCACCCGAGAGCCGCTCGGCCTGGATGCCGGGATGGAACAGGGTGAACAGAACCAGCGCCAGTGCCCCGACACCAATCGGGACGATCCCGTCGCCCTGGCCCTCGTTGTAGGTCGGATAGAGCACGAAGGCCGACAGCAGTGCCGTCCACGACCAGAGGATCGCAACGCTGCGGCGATGACCGTGGCCCAACCTGACCAGCCGGTGATGGAGGTGACCCTTGTCGGCGGTGGCCAGCCCCTGGCGATGGGTGGCTCGGCGGACGATGGCGAAGGCGGTGTCGAAGATCGGCACCCCCAGGATCAGCAGCGGAATGGCCAGCGGAGCGTAAAAGAAAAAGGTCTGGCCACTGAACGGATCCGGGGTCCGCCCCCCCACCGCCATGGTCGACGCGGCCATCAGCGTGCCGAGCAGCAGGCTCCCGCTGTCCCCCATGAAGATCCGGGCCGGGTACACGTTCCACGGCAGGAAACCGGCGCAGATACCCAGCGCCAGCGCCGCCACCAGCGGACCGACGTTGCCGGCCAGCAACAGCTCGACCTGGCCGAGCCGGAAGCCGTAGAGCAGGAAGGCGGCGGCCCCGATGCCGACGATCCCCGCCGCCAGCCCGTCGAGCCCGTCGATGAAGTTCACCGCATTGGCCATGCCGAGCACCCAGATGACCGACAGCAACAGGGCCAGGTCGTATGGCAGGACGAAGACGTCGAAGAACGGGATCCTGAACCAGATGATGCTGACCCCGCCGACCGCCAGCAACAGCCCGGCCAGGCTCACCCCTGCGGTCTTGGCCGGGGCCGAGATGTCCTTTATGTCGTCGACGAGGCCCACCAGACAAGCCACCGTTGCCGCCACCAACACCCCGAGCGGTTCGGTCGAGCTGTCGAACACCGCCTCGAACCACCCCGAGGCCCAGGCAACGACGAACCCCACGACGAACCCTGCATACATGGCGGTCCCGCCGAGAAAGGGGGTCGGCCGTTCATGGAGTCGCCGGGAATCGGGCTCGACCAACAAGCCTGTCGAAACAGCGATGAGGCGAACGAGCGGTACCAGTGCCACTGTCACGGCGGCAGCAACCGCCGCGACAACGAGGTACGACGTCAAAACGGGCCTCATCGTCGCCCCAGACGTTACCCGGCGGTGCGGTTGTTCGCGCCGACCCGGAGCCGGCGGCGTTGTTCGCAACCGCCGGGGCGGGCCCGATCAGGTTTCGAGCTTGGCGATCTTGTCGACCCGGCGGGCGTGGCGGCCGCCCTCGAACTCGGCGACCACGAAGGCGTCCACCGCATCGAGCGCAACCTGGGGACCGATGAACCGTTCACCGAGACAGATGATGTTGGCGTCGTTGTGGAGCCTGGAGAGGCGGGCCGAGGTGACGTCGTGGACCGTGGCGGCCCGGACACCGTCGACCTTGTTGGCGGCGATGCAGATCCCGATCCCGCTGCCGCAGACCGCAACCCCGAATCGGGCATCGCCGTCCACCACCGCATTGCCGATGGCCACCCCGTAGTCGGGGTAGTCGACCGAGGTGGTGTCGTTGGTTCCGAGATCGACCACCTCGTGGCCACCGGCCCGGAGGTGGTCGGCCACCAGCTGTTTCAATTCGAATCCGGCATGGTCGGAGGCGACGGCGATGCGCATCGGCCCAAGGCTACCGGAGCAGACCGGGCCGGGCGGTGCGTCGTGTCGGACCGGGACCGGGACCGGGCGTGATGGATTCGGCCGGGCCGGCAGCTCAGTCGGTCCGGGCTTGATTCTCCCGCAGCCTGGCGTTGAGGATGGCCGAGACCTTCTGGTTGGCGTTCGGGCTCTCGTCCAGGAGCTTGCGGAACTCGGCGGTACCGAACGAGACGAGCACCATGGCGGTTTCGGCCACCACGGTGGCGTTTCGGGGCCGGTGCTCCACCAGGGACATCTCGCCAACCATCGAACCAGGCCCGACCGAGGTCACGAACTCTCCACGGATGTAGACCGCGGCCCGACCCTCCACGATGACGTAGCAGGAGTCGCCCACCCGGCCCTGATCGATGATCTCGGTGCCGGCCTCGACCTCGACCTTCTCACCCAACCCCGACACCCAGGACAGCTCCGACTGGTTGAACCCGTCGAAGAACTCCAGCGAGCCGAGCCAGCCGGTGTCGAGTTTGTTGTTTCGTCCGAACATGGAAACCCCCTGAGCACCCCGGTGTCGGGAGACAAACCCTATCGACCGATCCCGGGAACGGTCCACTGTTGTCGCCAAACCGGCCCGAGGTCGGGCATCGGGACCGATGGCCTCAATCGCCGATTCGAGGGAAGCGGCCGACCAGCCCCCGTTGCCGACCGGCGAGATCCCGGACCGGCTCGACCTCGCCGAAGCGTCGTCGAGCCCGGTACACCATCGCCTCGACCTGATCGGGAGCCATCTCCAGCACCAGGGCACCGTCGTCGAGCAACCACCCGGGGGCGGCGTCGATCAGCTCGATGAGATGGGCCGTTCCGTCGGCGTCGGCCAGCAATGCCGACAGTGGCTCCCAGCCCGCAACCTGCGGTTCGAGGTCGGCCTCTGCTGCGACATAGGGCGGGTTGGCCACCGCCACGCCGACCCGGCCAACGAGCTCGTTCGGCAGCGCCTCGAACCAGCTCCCGCCGGCCACCCTGACCCGCCCCCCGGCCCGGCCGATGCCGGCCAGGTTGGCTCTGGCGACCTGCAGCGCCTCGTCGGAGAGATCGGTCAACCAGACCTCGGTCCCCGGTCGTTCCAGCGCCAGCGACAGCCCGATGGCCCCCGAGCCGGTGCCGAGATCGACCACGACGACATCCGAAGCCGTCCCGGGCCGGTTGGTGGGGCGGGCTCGGGTCAGCCGGTCGGCCTCGGCCAGGGCCCGTTCGGCGATGATCTCGGTCTCCGGCCTGGGGATCAGGACTCGACGATCTATGAAGAGGTCGAGCGATCGGAAGCCCCAGCTCCCGAGCACGTACTGCAGCGGCTCGCCGGCACAACGCCGCTCCACCATCCGGTCGAAGGCCGCAACCTGGCGCTTCGTCGCCGGTCGATCGGCGACCTCCAACCACTCGCTGGCGTCGGTGCCGGTGGCCTGGCGAGCGATCCACCGGGCGCTGAGCTCCGGCTCCGGCACGTCGAGGGCGACCAATCGATCGACGGCTTCGGCCATCAATTCGTTCCAGCTCACCATATGGCCTCCACCTCGGGACCCGATCCGATCGTGGCCTTCAGGACGCCGACGAGTCGGTTTCCTGGAGCTGGCGGGTCCGCTCGTCGAGGAGGAGCCCATCGCTGATCTCGTCCATGTCGCCGGCGACGATCCGGTCCAGCTTGTGGATCGTCAGCCCGATGCGGTGATCGGTGACCCGGTTCTCCTTGTAGTTGTAGGTCCGGATCTTCTCCGAACGGCCGCCGCCACCGGTCTGATCACGGCGGGCGGCCGACGCGTCGGCCCGGCGCTGCTCCTCCTCCCGCTGCAACAGGCGGGAACGGAGCACCTTCAACGCCCGCTCCCGGTTCTGGAGCTGGCTCTTCTCATCCTGCATCGAGACCACCTCCCCGGTCGGGAGGTGGGTCACCCGGACCGCCGAGTCCGTGGTGTTGACGTGCTGACCGCCGGCCCCGGACGACCGGTAGGTGTCGAACCGGAGATCGTTCATGTCGATGGTGATGTCGACCTCGTCTGCTTCCGGTAGCACCGTCATCGTGGCCGACGAGGTGTGGACCCGACCCTGGGACTCGGTGATCGGCACCCGCTGGACCCGGTGGACCCCGGCCTCGAACTTCATCCTGGTCCAGACGTCGTCGCCCTTGAGCATGAAGGTCACCTCGTCGAACCCGCCGAGGTCGGAGACGCTGGAGTTGAGCACCTCGAACCCCCATCCCCGGGAGGCGGCGTATGACTGGTACATGTCGTACAGCACCCTGGCGAACAGGTTGGCCTCCTCGCCACCCTCGGCACCCCGTATCTCAACGATCACATTGCGGCCGTCGTTTGGGTCCGTTGGCAGGAGGAGCACCTTCAGCTCCTCCTCCAGGCGGGCGATGTCGACTTCGGCGGCGCTGATCTCGTCTCGCAGTTCGTCCCGCTCATCGGCGTCGGCCTCGGTCAACAACTCCCTGGCCACGTCGAGATCGTCGGTCCGGGCCCTCAGTCGGCCGCCGAGGGCCACGACGTCCCCGAGCGCGGCGTATCGACGGGACATCTCGACGAACCGCTTGTTGTCGGACGCGATGTCGGGATCGGCCATCCTGGCCTCCAGTTCCCGATATTCGTCGTCGAGCGTTTCGAGCCGTTCCAGCACCATTTCGAGACTACCCCCGCACGACCCACGGCCCCGGCCCGGGCGACGATTTCGATCAGCGACCCCAGGGAGGGTCGATCGAGGCCACCCGGAGACGGGGCACGAACCGGGCCAGGGTCGAGGTGGCCAGCCGACGGTCGCGCTCTGGCACCACCACCACCAACTCGGCGTCCGGATCATCGCGCCGGCGGTAGTCGACCGCTTCTGGCAGGAGATCGAGATCGACGCCCACCGAGCAGACCACCACGGTCGCCTCGCCGGCGGCCGCCACCGGCTCGGTGCCGAGCACGGTGTCCCGGGGCCGGAGCGGCACCACCGGCTCCAGTGACGGCAGATCGAGTTGACCCGGCTCGTCCAGCAGCACCGATCGGAGCCATCGCTGGCGTGCGACCCTGGTCAACGGGTGGGCGGCCGAGCCCGGATGACGGTGCCGGGCTACCGCGGCGATGGCCCGGCGGAGGTTGGCATCGTCGTCGAGGTGACGATGCAGGTACTGCTGCAGCTCCCGGTCGGCCTGGCCGACGCCAACCGCCAGGCGAGGCTCTCTCGCTGTGCCGGTGCCCTGGTGGTCGCGGCCCTGGTGGTCGCGGCCCTGGTGGACGTCTGGCTCGTCGTCGACGACCCGGGCCACCTCCAGTCCGGCCACCTCGGCCACGAGCATGCCGTGGTCGTCGATCGGGCGGGCCCCTGCTTCGGAGATCACGGCCGCGAACCGGCGATGGTCGGCGGGAAGCGGGGGTGGTGTGGCGGCAGGAGCGGCGACGGCCGGCTCGACGTCTGGACCCCGTGCCGACCAGACCACGATCTCGAACGCCAGCAGGGCGGCCCGTCTGGCCAGGCCCGCAGCCACCGGCTCCTCGGCGATCAGCGTGAGCCGATCGGCGCCGTTGGTGGCCGCCCACCGCAACGCAGGGCCGAGGCCGCGCTCGTCTGCGGTCTGGACGTAGGCGGTCTGGTCGACCACCACTGCGGCCAACGAGCCCGCGGCCGAGGAATCCCCGCCCGCCTGCCGATCGAGGTCGACCGCCCCGCCGGTGATGGTCCGGACCCGGTGGCGGAGCACCGACCGGGCCAGTGCCGGGTTGTCGGTGCCTCCACCCGGCCCGCTGCGCTGGTTCGACTGATCGGTCATCCCCCCTCTCTATCGGCTCCGCAGCGACTCGCCGACCGGCTACCGGCTACTGGCTACCGGCTACCGGGTTTCGATGATCATGACCGAGGTCCGGTGGCGGTGGTGCTCCCCGTCGACCCGCAGATCGGTGACCCGATGGATTTCCAGCCGTTCGACCGGCTCCTGGAAGTCGTAGGTCGGTTGGGGTCGTCCAGACCAGTACTTTGGCAGCGGTGCCACCACCGCCAGGGTGTCGGCCAGCCGGTGGTCTCCGGCGGCCCGGCGGTTGGCGTTGGCCACGAACCGCCGGAGGAACTGTTCGACCCTGGCGTGGTGGTCGTCGAGCTCGGACCCGACCGGCCGCTCGGCCGCCGCCACCTCGTCGAGGTCCTGCAGGCCTTGGATCATCGTCAGCTGGTCGGCGGTGGCCACCACCCCCCAGGCGCCGGTCAGGGGATGGGTGGACCCCAGTTGCAGTCTGGAGAAGGCCAGGTCCTGGCTGAACGGGGCGAAGGCCTCGATCGGCAGGTGGTAGTCGGCACCGCTGGCACCGGTGACCTCCAGTTCGTAGCCGTAGACCAGGGGCGTGTCGTACCAGGCCAAGCCCGGTGGATGGAACATCGCCGCACCGGCGACCGCCACCGCGCCCACGGCCAGGCCCGCTCTGGCGATGCGGAG
The DNA here is from genome assembly GCA_947259095.1 of uncultured Acidimicrobiaceae bacterium. Taxonomy (GTDB): domain Bacteria; phylum Actinomycetota; class Acidimicrobiia; order Acidimicrobiales; family SZUA-35; genus JAHELU01. The sequence goes on from CAMYLA010000021.1 coordinate 121,043, forward strand.
GTTGCGGTCGAGCCAGGGCCGGAGGTGGCGGCGGCTCAGCAACACGAACAGTGCCAGCTCCACCACGATCCACTCCAGGAACCAGAAGCCGAGCAGCATGAAGTTGATGACGTGGAACACCGCCACCACCGGCAGCCACCACCGGAGCAGGCGATGCTGGGCCACCACCAGTGCGGCCGCCAGTTCCAGTGCCAGTGTGGCGATGAGCAGCGGTCCGTCGAACATGGCGACAACCGCCGCCGACCATCGGGAGACGCCGCCATCGGTCTGGCCAAGCCAACCGATGACGTAGCCGCTGCCCGCCAGGTTCGACAGGTCTTCATGGACGATCCAATTCAGGAGCAGCTTGCCCCGGCCGGGGATGAAGAAATGGGTGGCCAGCGCTGCGGCCATCACCAGCACGACCGGCGAACTGTCGCCCCGGCCGGTGAGTACGAACATGAGATGGGCGGCGGCGACGGCGAGGAGGACCACAACAACGAGCTCGTCGATGTTCTGGGCCGCCGTGGTCCCGAACGGGAAGCCGAATTGGGCCTCGACGACTCGGAACTGCAGTGCAAACGGGATGAGGAACACCGGTCGCCAGAGGACCAGGGCGGCCAACACCACGATCAGGACTCGATCGAGCAGGTGGGCCCGATCGAGCAGGTAGTTGTAGTCGTACAGCGACCCCTGCCAGGCCAGGAGGGCCAGCAGGGGGGCCGCCACCAGCCGCAGCTCGGCACCGTGCTCGATCGCCGACCACCGGGCGGCGAACCGGGTCGGCGAACCGACGAGCAGCCCCACCGCCAGCAGCGACACCACGGCCACCACCGGCCAGTTCGCCCTCAGCGATGCCCCGAGCAACGTGGGCCCGAACGCATCGGCCTCTTGCAGCCGAGCCGGCCACCGGCTGGAGACATCGGCAACGACGTAACACAGGAAGAAGCCCCCGGCATAGCCCAGATCCCGCAGCGCCGCCATGGCGGCCGGTGGGCTCCGCAGGTTGGGCACGTCGAAGCCGACGCGCCGGAGAGCGGCGACAATGATCAAGCTGGTTCCCTCAATCGGCCTTTTCGCCGTGAGCCGGAACGGGCCTACGGGTTCCCGCAGGCGCTACGGCCTGGCGTGAACGAACGTTAGCAGTCGGGGAACCCGGGCGCGGGTCAAAGGTCTGACCTGCGCGATTGAGCGGAAGCCTGCAGTATCGAGCGAGCGGGCTCGACTACTCCTCGGCGTCGGCCTTGGACTTGCGGCGTCCGCCGTAGCGGCGCTCGAAGCGCTCGACCCGGCCCGCGGTGTCGACGATCTTCATCGTGCCGGTGAAGAACGGGTGGCTGGCCGAGGAGATGTCGACCTTGGCCAGCGGGTAGGTGTTGCCGTCTTCCCACTCGATGGTCTCGTCGGTCTTGATCGTGGAGCGGGTGAGGAACGAGAACTCGGCCCCTTGGTCCATGAAGACGACCGGACGATAGGTGGGGTGAATATCGGATTTCATGACGGATCTCTCGCTCTATCGGGACTCGTATGGGCTCTCGGTGATTGGGCCGACCCGGTCGGGGTCGTGAGCCAGCGAACCATTCTGCCCCGCCTCGCCCACGAATCCGACCGTACGCTGCGGTTTTCTCCCCCGGCTGGTGACAGCCGGCGGACGGTGGGGGCCGCCACCATGCTCAGGCTCGGGCCTTGCTGATCTCGGCCAGGAAGTTCTCGTTTGTCCGGAAGCTGGTCAAGCGATCGACGAGCATCTCGACACCGGCGGCCGCTGAGCCACCGTCGTCGTTCATGCCGGACACCACTCGGCGCAGTTTCCACGACGCCTCGACCTCCTTGCGGGGCCGGAGCAGCTCCTCGTTGCGGGTCGACGATCCATCGATGTCGATGGCGGGGAAGATGCGCTTCTCCGCCAGCTTACGATCGAGCCTGAGCTCCATGTTGCCGGTGCCCTTGAACTCCTCGAAGATCACCTCGTCCATCCGGGAGCCGGTCTCCACCAGGGCGGTTGCCACAATGGTGAGCGAGCCGCCCTCCTCGAGGTTGCGGGCCGCACCGAGGAAACGTTTCGGAGGATAGAGCGCTGCGGCATCGACACCGCCGGACAGCACCCGACCCGACTGCGGGGCCGACAGGTTGTAGGCCCGGGCCAGTCTGGTGATGCCGTCGAGGATGATCATCACGTCCTTGCCGTCCTCGACCATGCGCTTGGCCCGCTCCAGGGTGAGCTCGGCCACTGCGGTGTGCTCCTCCGGCGGACGATCGAAGGTCGAGGACACGACCTCGCCGTTCTTGAGATGCCGCTGCATGTCGGTCACCTCTTCTGGCCGCTCATCGATCAACAGGACGATCAACTCGACCTCGGGGTTGTTGGTCTCCACCGCCCTGGCGATGTTCTTCATGATCGACGTCTTGCCCGCCTTCGGCGGCGACACGATGAGGCCACGCTGGCCCTTGCCGATCGGCGCCACCAGGTCGATCACCCGAGTGGTCATGTTGAGCGGTTCGTCCTTGCACTCCAACACCAGCCGTTCGTCTGGGAACAGCGGCGTGAGCTTGTCGAATCGGGGCCGACCCCTCGACTCCTCGGGCGGGCGGCCGTTGACCGCGTTCAGCTGCTGGAGGGCCGGGTTCTTCTCGTTGCGGTTGGCCGGTCGGGACAGCCCGACCAGGTGATCACCCTTCCGCAGACCGTACTGGCGGACCTGCTTGACCGACACGTAGGCGTCGTCCCGGCTGGGCAGGGCGCCGTTGACCCTGAGGAAGGCATAGCCCTCGTCGCGAAGATCGAGGTGGCCCGAGACCTCGATCGGGTCGTTGGTGATGGGATCGTTGCCGGCATCGTCGCGGTCGCGACCTCGGCCCCGACCCCGGCGACGGGACCGGCGATTGTTGGCGTCGACCTCGTCGCCACCTTCGCCGCTGTTCTTGTCGGCCTGGGGTGGGTTGTTCTCGGCCCGCTGGTTCTTCCCCCGGTTGCGGCGGGACTGACCCTTGTCGAGCTGACCACCCTCCTCGAGGATCTTGATCTCCCAGTCGGCAAGCGGTTCCCCGCCCGGCCCGACCGGGTGATCGGCTGTGTCGCCGCCTTCGGCCGAGGAGTCCTTGCCGCCCTTGCGGCCCCGACCGCCCCGTCGCGATCGACTCGACCGGCCGTTTTCGGCCTCGCCGGTGGACGACCCGGCATCGCCGGCGTCGCTGTCGTCGGCACCGCCGCCCTGCTCGCCGGTGTCGGCGGTCTCGCCGCTGTCTTCGGCGGCTTCGCCACCGCCGTCTTCGACGTCGCCGCCGGTATCGGTGGTCCGCGCAGTGGCGGGGCTGTCGTCTCCGGCGGCTTCGTCGGCAGTGTCCTCCGGGGTGTCGCCGCCGTCGGCGGTGGCATCATCGGATCCGGTCGACGAATCGGCGCCCTCGGCCGCGGCCGATGCACCGGACAGATCGAGGATCTTGTCGATCAGGTCGGACTTGCGCATCCGAGCGTTTGCGGAACCGCCAAGGGCCGACACGATGGCCTGCAGTTCACTCTTGTCCTTCTTTTCAAGACCTTCGCGCTCAACGATCAGCTGGTCGCTCACGAGCTGGCTCCTCGGTGGAGTAGAAAAATGGCAGGGTGGGAAAACGGAAGAGGATCCCGAGGGTTCTCGACGGGTGGGGCTTCGTCCCAACGAGGCATTGACCCTGGATGGATCGACATGCCGGAGGAGCTCGCCGTAGGGCGAGACCCGTACCGCACCGGACCTCTGACCCCGATGCTACCAAGGAATCGCCCCACACCGGTGAAACCGTCAGGTCACAACGCGGTGGTGACGCAATCCGGAGCCGGGCTACCGGCCGATCGATCGGAGCTTGTTCGAGACCTGATCGAGGTCGTTGGCCATCGGCTCGAACCGTTCCGCCTTGGTGAGGATCTCCGCCAGGTGGGCCGGGAGCTGCGGACGACGGCCAAGCGCCCGCTCCACCGCATCGGGGAACTTGGCCGGGTCGGCGGTGGCCAGCGACACCATCGGCACCCCCGGTCGGAGGTGGCGTTGTGCGGCGTGCAGACCAACCGCGGTGTGGGGGTCGACCACCCGCTCGGTCGCCGCATGGGCCGCGGTGATCGTCGCCACGGTGGCGTCGTCGTCCAGCCGCTCGGCATCGAATTCGTCACGGATGGCTCCATACCAGTGCTCCGGCACCACGACCCGGCCTTCGGCCCGCAGCTCCCCGAGCAGTTCGGCCACCGCCCGGCCGTCGCGACCAGAGGCCTCCCACAGCAGGCGTTCGAAGTTCGACGAGATCTGGATGTCCATGCTGGGACTGAGCGAGGGGGAGACGGTGTGGATCTCGATCACCCCGGTCTCGAAGAACCGGGTCAGCACGTCGTTGCGGTTGCTGGCCACCACCAGCCGATCGACCTCGAGTCCCATGCGTTTCGCGTACCAGCCGGACAGCACATTGCCGAAGTTGCCGGTTGGCACCGTGAACGAGACCGGTCCCCCTTCCGGTCTGACGGCACGGGCCGCGGTGACGAAGTAGACGATCTGGCACATCACCCGGGCCCAATTGATCGAGTTCACCGCCGCCAGGCCGACCTCGTTGCGAAGGGTGGGGTCGTTGAAGGCCGCCTTGACCAGGTCTTGGCAATCGTCGAACGTACCTTCGATGGCCACGTTGTGGATGTTCGCTGCGGTCACCGTCGTCATCTGACGGCGCTGCACCTCCGAGACACGACCTCGGGGGTGGAGGATCAGCACATCGATGTTCGATTTCCCGGCCAGCGCCTCGATGGCCGCCGAGCCGGTGTCGCCCGAGGTGGCGCCGATCACGGTCACCCGACGACCTCGACGATGCAACTCGGCCTCCAGCATCCGACCGACCAGCTGGAGGGCCAGATCCTTGAACGCCAGCGTCGGGCCCCTGGTCAGGTCGAGCAGGTGGAGGTCGTGGCCCAGGTCGTGGACCGGGCACACGTCCGGGTGGCGGAAGCCCCGGTAGGCCTCGGTGGCCATCGTGGTCAGTTCGTCCGCCGTGAACGTTCCCGCCACGTACGGTTCGAGGATGGCCACCGCGGCCTCGACATAGGAGGTGTCGGCGGTGATGGCCGGCAGCGGTGGGATCTCGGTCGGGCAGTAGAGTCCACCGTCGGGGGCCAGGCCGGCCAGCAACACCTCACCGAACCCCAGGTCGGCGTCGCCGCCGGGATCCCGGGTGGAGCGATAGGCCAGCGTCACGGACCGATGACCCGCAGCACGCTGTGGACGTCGCTCACCTCGTCGAGCTTGCGGAGCCCGGTGAGGGTGGCCTGGACGTTGCGCTCATTCGCGGTGTGGGTGATGAACGCCACCCGGGCCTCGGCGCCGGAGTCCTGCTGCTGCATGGCCCGGATCGAGACCTCGTGGCGGCCGAAGACACCGGCCACCGTCGACAGCACGCCGGGGCTGTCGGTCACGGTCAGGCCGATGTAGTAGGCGCTCTCCAACCCGTCGATTGAGCGGATCTTGGCCCGGGGGCCGTGGGGCACCGACTGGTGGGTGCCTCGGCGGAGGTTGTCTGCGGCGTCGATCAGATCGCCGAGGACCGCGCTGGCGGTCGGCAGCCCGCCAGCACCCCGGCCGTAGAACATGAGCTCCCCGGCGGCCTCGCCCTCGACGAAGACGGCGTTGAAGCTGCCGCGGACCGAAGCCAGCGGGTGCTCATCTGGCACCATGGCCGGGTAGACCCGAACGCCGATCTCGGCTTGACCGCCGTGGCCGTCCCGGAACACCTCGGCGATGGCCAGGAGTTTGATGGTGTAGTCGAACTGCTTGGCGAATTCGATGTCGCCCTGGGTGATGGCGGAGATGCCCTCGTGGTAGACGTCGCCCGCCACGACATTGGCGCCGAAGGCGATCGAGGCCATGATGGCCGCCTTGGCTCCGGCGTCGAAACCCTCGACGTCGGCCGTCGGGTCCCGCTCGGCGTAGCCGAGCCGCTGGGCCTCGCTGAGCGCGTCGGTGTAGGAGACACCGTCGTCGGTCATCCTGGTCAGGATGTAGTTGGTGGTGCCGTTGACGATGCCCATCACCCGGTGCACGTCCTCGCCGAGCAGCGACTCCCGCAACGGCCGGACGATGGGGATGGCCCCGGCCGCGGCGGCCTCGAACAGCAGGTCGACCCCGGCCTCATCGGCTGCGGCGTACAGCTCGGCGCCGACATTTGCCAACAGTTCCTTGTTGGCGGTGACGACCGGCTTGCCCGCCCCGATGGCGGCCAGGATGAGCGATCGGGCCGGCTCGATCCCGCCGATCACCTCGACGACGATGTCGATCGCCGGGTCGGCAACCAGCGCCTCGGCGTCGGTGGTCAGCAGCATCTTGTCGATCGGCAGCCCACGGTCCTTGCTGACGCTGCGAACCGCGATCCCTCCCAGCCGCAGTTCAACGCCGGTGGATGCGGCGATGGTCGGCGCCCGGTCGGTGATGAGCTGCACCAGTTGGGTGCCGACGATCCCGCATCCGAGAAGGCCGACGGTTATCACTGAATGATCGGAAGAGTCGGTCACGGGTACAGACTGTATTGGCCCCGGTGCCAACCCGGGCCCGATTTCCTGCCCATCGTGCCCGTGGCGGCGGTGGCCGCAGCCAACCGGTTCACCCCGAACGGCCGACGCCGGCTACCCGAGATCGGTGTTGAGGAGATCGTCGTAGGTCTCCCGGCGGACCACGAGCCGGGCATCGCCGTTGCGACAGAAGACCACCGGCGGGCGGCGCATCTTGTTGTAGTTCGATCCCATCGAGTGGCCATAGGCACCGGTGACCGGTGTCGCAACCACATCGCCGACCACCACATCGGCCTGGATCGACGCCTCGCGGACCAGCAGGTCGCCGGACTCACAGTGCTTGCCGACGATCCGGACCGGACGCCGCCGATCGGCGGTCACCGATCGGGGCAGGAACGCCTCATAACCCGAGCCGTAGAGCACCGGGCGAGGATTGTCGCTCATGCCGCCGTCGACCGACAGGTAGGTGCGGATACCGGGCAGCTCCTTGACCGTGCCAACGGTGTAGAGCGTGACCGCCGCCGCGGCGGCGATGGCCCGCCCCGGCTCGATCCCGACCCTGGCGGTGATCCCGGCCTCGGTCACCGCCTTGTTGATGATGGCCGCCCACTGGGTGATCGACGCCCCCTCCTCGCCCTCGACGTACGGCACGCCGAGCCCACCGCCGACCACCAGCTCCGGCAGGCCGAGCGGGTTGGCGAACTCCCCGAGCACCCCGACCGCAGCGGCGAAGGAGTCGACCCGGAAGACCTGGGACCCGATGTGGGCGTGGAGGCCGACGAGATCGACCGCCGGTGATGCCGCAGCTTTTTCGACCGCAGCCAGTGCGGCGCCGGTGGAAACGGTGAAACCGAATTTCGAGTCGTCCTGGCCGGTTGTGATGTACTCGTGGGTTTCGGCCTTGATCCCGGGGGTGATCCGCAACAGCACCCTGGGGCACAGCCCGTCCCCGCCGTGGAGCGCCTCCAGCCGATCCAGCTCGTCGAGGCTGTCGATCACGATCCGACCGACGCCGACCGACCGGGCCGACCGAAGCTCGTCGAGCGACTTGTTGTTCCCGTGGAAGACAAGACGGTCGGCCGGGACCCCGGCCGACAGGCAGACATGGAGCTCGCCACCGCTGGCAACGTCGAGCCCCATGCCCTCCTCGGCGGCCAGGTTGGCCATGGCCCGGCACAGGAACGCCTTGGTGGCGTAGGTGGCATCGGAACCGAAGGCGGCCACCGCCTCACGGCATCGGGCCCGCAGGTGATCCTCGTCGTAGACGAACACCGGGGTGCCGAACTCGCGGGCTAGCTCGATGGTGTCGCAACCGGCGATGGTCAGGCGGCCACTCTCGCCGACCGCGGCATTGTCCGGCAGCAGGTGCCAGGGAAGAACACTCACCGCAACCGCCCTCTACATTCTCTCCGGTGCGCTGACCCCGAGCAGGTCGAGCCCGACGGCCAAACCGATCCTGGACCCCTCGGCCAGCCACAGCCTGGCCTGCTGGACGTCGTTCGGGACGTCGGTCCGCAGAATCGGGCAGTCCCGGTAGAAGCCGTGGAACGCCGCCGCCAGCTCACGGACCCAGTTGGTGATCTTGTGCGGGGCCCGCTCCGCACAGGCCAACTCGAGCATCTCCGGCAGCGTCGACAGCTCCCGGAGCAGGGCCAGCTCCCGGTCCTCCACCAACACCCCGAAATCGACCTCGGCCGCCGGCCGGCGCTCGATGCCCCGTTCGGCCGCCTCCCGGGCGATCGAGTGGATCCTGGCATTGGCGTACTGCACGTAGAAGACGGGATTCTCCGCCGCCTGGGCGGTCAGCAGGCTGAGATCGATGGTCTGAGGCGAATCGATCGATTGCAGCAGGTAGGCAAAACGGGCCACATCCGGGCCGACCTCATCGATCAGGTCCCGGATCTCGACGAGCGTGCCGGCCCGTTTCGACATCTTCACCTCCTGGCCCTCCCGCACCAGCTTGACGTTCTGACCGATGATGGCCTCGTAGTTCTGGGCCGGGACCCCGAGGGCCAACAGCGCGGCCCGCATCCGGGGCACGTAGCCGTGGTGATCGGCGCCGAGCACGTCGATGATGTGTTCGCCCCGGCTGAACTTGTCGAGGTGGTAGGCGATGTCTGGCAGGAAGTAGGTGGGTTCACCATCGCTGCGGATCAGGACCCGGTCCTGGTCGTCGCCGAAGTCGGTGGTCCGCAGCCAGGTCGCCCCTTCGGACTCGAAGACGTGCCCACTGGCCTGCAGCTTGCCGAAGGCGTCGTCCATCGCCCCGGAGCCGGCCAGCGCCTTTTCGCTCGACCAGGTGTCGAACTCGACGTTCATCGAGTGCAAGACCTCTCTGGCGTCGGTCAGCGATCGATCGACGCCCCATGCCACCGGATCGGCGTCGGCCGGCATCTCGGTCGCCCATTCCTCTATATAGGCGCCGACGTAGCCGTTCTCGGGGGGCGCCTCACCGTTCTTGCGGGCGCTCAGCGACTGGCCGAAGACCCTGGCCTGGGTGCCGCGGTCGTTGATGTAGAACTCCTTGTGGGGTGCGTAGCCACAGCGCTCGAAGATCCTGGCCAACGAGTCTCCGTAGGCGCCCCAGCGGCCACCACCGGCGTGGATGGGGCCGGTCGGATTGGCCGAGACGAACTCCACGTTGATGGTGGCACCGTTGCCGAGCCCGAGCCGGGCGTAGCCGGCTTCCCCCTGTTCGATGACCTCGTGCAACACCTCGTGGAGCCAGGTCGGGGCCAGCGTGAAGTTGACGAATCCCGGTCCGGCGATGTCCAACGCCTCGACATGGGGCGGCCGGTTGGCCAGCAGGTAGTCGGCCAGCTCCTGACCCAGTTCCCGAGGATTGCGACCGGCCGACTTGGCCGAGACCAGGGCGGCGTTGGTCGACCAATCGCCGTGCTCGCGGCGGGCCGGGCGCTCGACCACCAGATTGGCCGGCACCGGATCGACCCCGAGGGTGGTCAGTGCATCTTCGACTGCGTCTACCAGTTGGTCACGGATCATTGTGATCCCGATGCTACTGCCACCGGGGCGAACCGGACCGTCCTTTCCGAGCCGGTCGTCGGTCGGTGTCAGACCGGGTCACAGCGATGCCGCAGCCCGGGCTGCGGCACCATAACGGTGCCGGACCTCGGGGTGGGCCTCGGCGCGGGGTTCGACGATCGAGCCGCCGTTGCGCAGACCCCACCGATCGACGACGGCGTCGATGTCCTCGCCGCCGACAACCGCGGCGGCCTGGACCGCGGCGCCGGTTGCCGGCGCCTCGTCGTCGGCCGGGATCCGGACCGGCCCCTGGCGGAGATCGGCCAGGATCTGCTGATAGGCCGGGGACTTCGCTCCCCCACCAACCAACCGCAGCTCGCTGCCGTCCCCGCCATCATCGATGCCACCGGCGGAGATCAGGGCGTCGGCGGCGGCCAGCAGGTTGCACAACACACCCTCGTGGGCGGCCCGGGCCAGATCGGCCCGGGAGCTGCCCGGTCGCAGGCCGGTGATCATGCCGGTGGCGTTCGGCAGATTGGGGGTTCGCTCGCCGTCGAAGTACGGCACGACGGTCACGCCGGCCGCCCCGGGGCCGGCTTCGAGGGCCAGCTCGGCCAGACCGTGATGGTCGACACCGAGGGTGGCCGCCATCATGTCGGTCACCTTGGTGGCGTTCAGGGTGCAGGCCAGGGGCAGGAACGACCCGTTGGCGTCGGCGAAGCCGGCCACCAGCCCGGACCGGTCCCTGGCGGCGACGCCGGCGACGCCGAACACGGTGCCGGACGTTCCAAGCGACATCGCCAGCTCCCCCCGGCGGAGCCCGAGCCCGAGGGCGGCGGCCATGTTGTCACCGGTGCCGGGGCCGACGATCGTGGCGGCCGGGATGCCGAGTTGCTCCGCCACCGCAGCGGTGACCGGCCCCACCGCCTCGGTCGGCCCCAGAACCTGGGGCAGGCAGCCGAGCAGATCGCGCTGGCCCCCTGCGGTGGCCAGCAGGTCGGGCCGGTATCGACCGGTCGACGGGTCCCACCAGCCGGTGCCTGACGCATCGCCCCGGTCGGTGACCGCCCGACCGCTCAATCGCCAGGTGAGGTAGTCGTGGGGCAACATGATCGATGCCAGGCGATCGACGACCTCCGGCTCGTGTTCGGCGAGCCAGGCCAACTTGGTCACGGTGATGGCCGCCACCGGGACGACGCCGCAGGCTTCGGCCCAGCCGTCCGACCCGAGCTCGGCCACCAACCGATCGGCCTGGGGCGCCGATTCGGTGTCGTTCCACAATTTGGCGGGACGGATCGGGTCGCCAGTGCTGTCGAGGACCACCAGCCCGTGCTGCTGACCGGAGACCGAGATGGCCACCACGTCGGCGGCGGCCGGCCCGATGTCGGCGAAGGCCGCCACCAGTGCGGTCCACCAACCGGCGGGGTCCTGCTCGCTGCGGGGCGGTTCGGTCGGCTGATGGGGCGCCCTGGCCTCGGCCACCACCGAACCGTCGGCCACTCGTCGAAAAACGACCTTGGTCGACTGGGTCGACGAATCCACCCCTGCCACCAACGGCTCGCTCATGTCGGGATCCGAGCCATCGAGGCGGGGCCGGCCGGCCAAGCCATCGGAGCGGCCTCGATCACGTGGCCGACCAGATCATCTGGTTGATGTGGTTCTCCAATGCCTCCTGGCGCCCCGAGACCGGCGCCGGGTCGAGGTCGGCGGCCACCGCATCGTCGGCCAGCGAGGCCAGCGTGGTCGACCGGTCCATGATCTTTGCCCCCTGCGAGCCGCGCCAGCCGGCGTAGCGTCGGTCCCGGGCGGCCTCCAGCGTGCCGTTGTTCAGGAGCTCGTCTGCCACCAGCAACGCCTTGGCCAGGGTGTCGATCCCGCCGATGTGGCCGTGGAAGAGGTCGGTGCGATCCATGCTCTGGCGCCGGAGCTTGGTGTCGAAGTTGAAGCCGCCGGAGCCGAAACCGCCGGAGCGGACGATCTCGTACATCGCCGGGACCAGATCGTCGACCGAGTTGGGGAACTGGTCGGTGTCCCAACCGTTCTGCGGATCCCCCCGGTTGGCGTCCACACTGCCGAAGATGCCGTTGTCGATGGCGTAGGCCACCTCGTGGTGGAACGAGTGGCCGGACAGCGTGGCGTGGTTGACCTCGATGTTGACGAAGTACTCACCGAGCAGGTCGTAACGATCGAGGAAGCCGTGCACCGTGGCCGAGTCGTAGTCGTACTGGTGCTTTGTCGGTTCCTGCGGCTTTGGCTCCAGCAACAGCAGTCCATCGAAACCGATGTTGCGCTTGTGTTCGGCAACCAGCTCCAGGAACCGGGCAAGCTGATCGGCTTCCTGGCCCAGCCTGGTGTTGAGCAGGGTTTCGTAGCCTTCCCGGCCGCCCCACAACACATAGTTGTGGCCGCCGAGGCGATGGGTGGCGTCGAGCATGTGCCGGACCTGGGCCGCGGCATGGGTGAAGACATCCGGATCGGGGTTGGTGGCGGCCCCGGCCGCGTAGCGGGGGTGGGTGAACAGGTTGGCCGTGCCCCACAGCAACTCCACACCGGTTTCGCTCATCTTCTTCGCCGCCCGATCGACCATCTCGTCGAGGTTGGCCTTGGACTCGGCCAGGGTGTCACCTTCGGGGGCCATGTCGACGTCGTGGAAACAGTAGAACGGTGTGCCCAACTTGGCGAAGAACTCGAAGGCGGCATCCTGTTTGATCGTCGCCGCCTCCATCGGATCGACAGCGGGCTGGAGCCAGGGCCGATCGAAGGTTCCGACCCCGAAGATGTCGGAGCCGGGCCAGTTGAAGCTGTGCCAGTAGCACACGGCGATCCGGAGGTGCTCGGCCATCGTCTTGTTGCCGACGGCCCGGTCCGGGTCGTAGATCCGGTACCTCAGCTCCCCGGGGCTGTCGGTTGCACCGGCGGCACCGGCGAAGGGGACAGGCTGTGGTACGTCGGTGAAGAATTCCATGCGTTCCCTGGTCTTTCGCTCGCTCATCGGGGCGTCTGGACCAGCCGCCCCATCCGGCGCGCCAGCCTACCGGCCGGCAGCCGCCGCAGCCGAATGCTTTCGACCCTCTGTCGATGGCCCAACTACTGTCTGGCGATGGAACGTCCGCTGGCCGATCTGCTGGTTCTCGATCTCACCAGGGCGCTGGCAGGACCCATCGCCGGGCGGCTCCTGTCCGATCTCGGAGCCACGGTGGTGAAGGTCGAGCCGCCGGACGGGGACCTGACCAGAACCACGAAACCCCGCCAGGACTCGATGGCTGTCTATTTTGTCCAGGCCAACGTCGGCAAGCAGTGTGTCTCGATCGACCTCGGACACCCGGAGGGACGGGATCTGCTCCTCCACATGGCTACCAAAGCCGACATCGTGCTCGAGAACTACCGGCCAGGGGTCATGGATCGGCTTGGCATCGGCTACGACGCCCTGGCCGCGGTCAACCCCCGGATCATCCTGGGATCGGTCAGCGGGTACGGTCACGGCAACGTCTGGTCACATCGGGGGGCGTTCGCCGCCGCGGTCCAGGCCGAGACCGGGCTGACCGCCGACATCGCACGTCGCAGACGGGCCGACCCCCGAAACGACCCCGCATCCCAGGCCGACGTGTACGGCGGACTCCACGCCCTGGCCGCCATCCTCGCCGCGGTCCACCACCGGGATCGCACCGGCGAGGGCCAGGCGGTGGAGGTCGATATGGCGGAGGCGACCCTGGTGGCCAACGACATGACGGCCATCAACCTCCGCAACGACTCCGAGGTGACCGACGGGTTCCGCTCCGGCAGCAACTGGCCGCCCTGCTACCAGTTGGCAGACGGCCGCTGGGTCACCGTCACCGCCGACCCTGCGGTGAGAGGTTCGTTCCGGCTGCTGGCGAAGGCCATGGACCGCCTCGACCTGATCGACGATCCCCGGTTCGCCACCATGGCCGATCGTCTGGAAAACGCCGATGAGCTGCTGGCGATCGTGTCGGGGTGGGTGGCCGGGTTCGAATCGGCGGCCGACCTCGAGGCGGCGATCGGTTTCTCCAGCATCCTGGTGGCCGATGTCAGGACGGCGGACGAGATTCGCAACACCGACTGGGCCGCCGACCGTGGCGCCTTCGTCGACGTTCCGCTGAAGCAGGGAGGCCGGCCGGTCACCGTGCCCCAGGCGCCCTGGCGTTTCAGCAAGTCACCGTCGGGGGCGGTGCCGAGCGTTGGCTTCCGGGGCGAGCACAATCGCCAGGTGCTCAGCCGGCTGTTCGACGTGACCCAGGACGAGATCGATCGACTCGAGGCGAGCGAGGTCATCAGCGATCGTCTGCCCGATTGGAAGCGGGAGCAGGGCTGACCTCAGCCGACGAAGATCAGTTCGAACCCGACCTCGACCTCACCCTGACGCCGGCCGGTGGTGGCGTCGACCAGGACCAGTCGGTCCACCACCGCATCGAAGTCGAGGCGGTCGACGAAGTGCAGGCCTCGACGACGCCGACGGCCAGGCGGCGGTCGACGAAGTGCAGGCCTGCGAACGGGATGTCGAATTCCGCCCGCCACAACCGATCACCGGTGGTGGCGCCTCGAACCGGGAGCAACGGCGGGGCCGGAGCACCTCGGACCGGCGGCCGCCGGCCCCTCGGTTGATCCGGCCCGACGATCTTCGGGCCGACCGGCTCAGCCCGTGGTGTGGCGGTCGGGACCGGGATCCTGGCCCACTGCGGCCAGGGCCAGCCGAGGCAGGAAGTAGCCCCACCCGTCGGCGTGAGTATCGCCGAACCCATCGGGCAGGCCGTCGTGGCGAAGCTCGACGACGGTGGCGTCGCCGTCGGCGGTCAGCGTGAAACTGACCGTCGTCGACCCGGGAGGCACGTCGGCACTGCCTTCCCACCCCCAGGTGAAGACCACCCGGCTCGGTCGTTCGACCTCCAGATACCGGCCGGATGCGATGTCGGTTCCGTTGGCGTTGAGCCAGAACTTGCCACCGGGCTGGGGTTCGATGTCGACCGCCGTTCCCATCCAGCGGAGTACCTTCTCCGGCTCGACCAGAAAGTCGAACACCGCCTCCGGCGGAGCTCCAACCCGCTGGGTCAGCACCAGGGCGGCTTCGATCTCGGTATTCGCCTCACCCATCATCACGTCCCTTTCTTTCGACTCGTCTTCGATGCCTTGCCGCCACCGGACGACCGCCGCTGCCGCTTGCGGTTGTTCCACTGCTCCCGCTCGACTTCGGTGGCCAGGGCCTTCAGCGACGACTGCCAGAAGCCGGCCATCCAGTCGGCCAGGTCCTCCATCCCCTCCGGCCTGGCTCGGTAGTAGCGCCGGGTCCCGTCGATTCTCACGTCAACCAACTCCGCCTCGGAGAGGACCCGCAGATGCTGGCTGATCGCCGGCCTGGTCACGTCGA
>CAMYLA010000022.1 GCA_947259095.1 uncultured Acidimicrobiaceae bacterium
ATCACGCGTTCGCCTGGCGTGGACACCCGGTCCGTGTGCCGATCGGCGGCCACTTCAACGTGATGAACAGCCTCGCCGCGCTGACGACCGCCGAGACGCTCGGCATCCCCGCCGATGTCGCAGCGGCGGCGCTCGCCGACTGCCCGCCGGTCCCCGGGCGATTCGAGATGGTCTCCGACCCCACCGCCCACCGCTTCGCGGTCGTCGTCGACTACGCGCACACCCCCGATGGGCTCGTCGAACTGCTCCGCTCGGCGCGACAGCTGAGCGATCGCGGTCGTGTCATCGCGACTCCCGTTCAGCCGGGCCTGTCCCACCAGTTGCCGTACGGCCTCCGAGGTCGTCGGAAAGGCGCGAGAGGAGATCGCGCCGGCCGGGGGGGAGGTTCTCCAAACTCCCGCGGTGACCAGCGCCAATCGGGCTGGTCGGACCAGATGGTGCCCACATCGTCGACCGTGGTCCGCTGGCCTTCGGTGGGGTCGGTGGTGAACCGCAGCGCCACCTCACCGCTCGGTGGTTCCGGCCCCAGTACCGGATCGGCGGTCGGCCCGCCGAGGTAGAGCTCGGTTGGCGAGGTGACCCGGGGTGGCCACTGGTCGAAACCAACCCGGAACCCCGGTACCGGGAGGTTGGGGTCGGTTGCCCCCTGCTCGAACAGGATCTCGATCGACGGCTCGGCCTCGTACCGCTCCCTGGCTTCGTCCAGAGACAGCCCGGCCAGAGGGCTGGGCGGCACGGTCAAGGCCTGGCCGAACACCGCACCGAGACCGAAGCCGATCACCGTCCGGGTCAACCTGTCGACTCCGGGCGGCCGTTCGGCCACGTACAGGCTGAGGAAATCCATCAGTTCGGCCAGCATCTGGCCCGAGAGGGCGTCGACGTGCAGGCCGTTGTACAGCACCGCCCGCAGCGGGCGGGCATTCGTCAACCGGGGGAGGAGGGACGGGAACCGGCCCCCGGTCTGCTCGTCCTGCCAGGCCCCACCGACCAGGGTCGGGACCTCGATCTCGGGGACCCAGGTTCTGGCCGAGCGCCGGCGGGACAGGTCGGTGATGAACGGTTCGGCCTCGACCGACTCCACCAGGTCCGGATTGTGGACCCGTAGCCGCTGGTTGGCCCCGCAGACCGTGTCGCCCTGCTCGATTCGATCGGCGGCCCAGGCCTGGCCGCCGGCCCGGGCCCGCTCGCCGACCTGGCGGGTCCACTCCTCGCCGAAGCCGTTGTTGTAGATCCCCCCGGGGTAGAGCACCGAATCCACGCCGTCCGTGACCGACAACGGTGTGATCGCGGCCAGCGACGGGGGCTTGGTCGAAGCGACATGGAGCTGCATGATCCCCGGGTAGCTGACCCCGAACATGCCGACGCCGGTCGACCACGATTGTGCCGCCACCGTCTCGATCACGTCGTAGCCGTCGATCGACTGGATCCGCTCGAAGGCGTCGAACGAACCTCCGGAGCAGCCGGTGCCCCGCACGTTGACCTGCACGAGGGCAAAGCCGAGCGAAGGGACCAGTAGCCGAGCGGGGTCCTGGCTCGCCGTGGGATCGGAGGGGGTGTAGCCGGAGTACTCGACCAGGGTCGGAAAGGGGCCGTCATCGGCCGGCCCGGGAAGGGTCACGAACGCCGAGAGGGTGGTGCCGTCGCGGGTGGGGATGTAGTTGTAGCCGGGGTCGAGATCGATCGACCGGTAGCTCGCCGGGTCCGGCGCGGCCTCGCCGGGCACGGTCACCACCGGCCCCTGGTATCGGGTACGGTCCTCCGATTCGACATCGACGACCTGGAGCTCGACCGGGCCCTCCGGCAGCCCTCGGAGCAAGGCGGTGCCGTTGTCGGCGAAGCCCGCGGTGGCCAGCGCCGAACCGTCCGGCCCGACGGCCTCCACCACGGCCCCCAGGCCCACCGTCGCCGGTAGCTCGTCGATGGTGATCTGGGACGGACCCGGCCTGGCCGTCACCTCGATGGGGTCCAGCCGGATCTCTGCGACGGTCGTTTCGACCGGCCTCGGTCCCGGTTCGGTCCCGGTTTCCGGGTCGGCGGCCGGGGTGCAGGCCGACCCCAGCACGGCCAGCGAGAGCGCTATCGTGGTCATCGTCGTCAGGGCGGGCGCGGCTCTGAACCGCCGATCGAGGTTGCTGCGTTGCCAAAGACCCTTCTGTCGAATCCACACCGCATCATCTTCGCAGCCAGAGGGTCGCAGCGGCCTACGGGGCGTAGGCCGGCGTCTCGCCGGGCCCCGGCCCGACCAGCTTCGGGCTCGAATGGTGGCGGTCCACCGTCGAGGCTCTGCGGTTCTCGTCGGGCCCCAGGGTCTCCGCTACCCTTCATGTCGGAATCCTCTGGAGCGCAATGAATAATCACGGGCAGACGATGTGGCGTTTCCTGGTCATGGCATTGGTCTCGTCGGCGATCTGGCTGCTCCACGGCCCTGTCGGGGCCGACGCCGCCGGTGAAGGCGTCGCCCCGGACATCGCCATCGTGGCCGATGGTGTCGGCGATGCGTCCGGCGTGGCTGTGGTGGCCGGTCTTTCGTCGATCGATGGTGTCGGTCGGGCCACCGTCGACAGCATCGGTGAGGGGTCGCTCGTGTTCTACATCGACGACTCGGGGACCGGCACCTCGCGGCCGGTGTCGGCCATCGCCTCCCAGGCCAGGGACATCATCGCCGCCGAGTTGCCGGACGCCGACGTGCTGGTGGGCGGCTCAGCGCTGGTCGACCAGGACCTCAGTGGTCATTTCGACGTGACCACCTTGGCCATCGTGGCGCTGGCCGGTGCGATCGGCGGGTTGCTCGGCATCGTCTTCGGCTGGAAACGGGGCCTTGCGGTCGGTGCTGCATCGGCGTTGGCGGTGTTCTGCGCCGGCAACATCGCCGGGCAGGTCGGCGGCGGATTCGACGGCACCATGACCACCACCTCGGTCCCCGGAGCCCTGGCCGGCCTGGTGGTGGCGGTGACGCTCTCGCTCCGCCTCCTGATCTGGTTCCGGACGCCGTCCGGTGTCGACGGGGCGGAGACGATTCGTCACTCGATCTCGGGGTTGCTCCCCGAACTGGCGCTGCTGTTCTCCGGGTCGATGTTGGCCGCGGTGCCCGTCGAGCTGTTGAACCCCGGCCGCTCGCCCCTGACGGTTGTGGCCATCAGCGGCCTGGTGGCGGCGGTGGTCATCCTGGCTGCGGTGGCTCCGGCGCTGACCGTGCTGCGGGACGAGCCGGAGGCGTCGGCCAGACTCCTGCCGCTCTCGGTTCTTGATGGTCGCGACTTCCCTCTGGTGATCCTGGCCGCCATCGGGCTGGTGTTGGCCGCCCTTTCCCTGTTCGCCTTCCGTGACCCCGCAACCGCCCTCCTGGACGCCGAGGCGCTGCCCGACGACAGCGAACCGGCCATTGTTGCGTCCCGGCTGCTGGTCGGCGGTGGCGATGCCACCACCGCGCTGGTGGCCACGAAACCGGCCGCCACCAGCCAGGTCGATTTCGAGGGTTGGGCCGTGGCGATCGTGGAGCGAGCCGAGGTCGAACGGGTCGACATCGCATCGGGTCGGTTCCTGTCGACGGGCCAGGTTGCGGTCGAGGACACCACCCTGCTCCTGCCGGCCGGCGCCGAGGGCGTGGCGGTTATCGTCTTGAACGTGTCACCCCGTTCGGAGGTCGGCCAGGAGGTCACGTCCCGATTGGCGGCAACGCCGTTGGCCGGCGGCCGGCCGGGGTTCACCGGCGAGGCCGCCGATGCGGCAGACGTTGCCGGTTCCTCGTCGCCGGTGATCGTCGCCATCATCGCCCTGGCCGTGGCCGGGGCCGTCTCGGTCCAGGTGCTGACCCAGAACACCGCCCAGTCGGCGGTGACCCTGTTGCTCCGGCTGATCGGCGGGGGCGCAACAGTGGGGGTCTACCGTTTGATGATCCCCAACGCAACGATGTCGGAGCTGCTGATCGTGCTGGCCCTCATCGCAATCGGTGTCGGCCTGTTCGAACTCGAATTCCTTCAGGACCTGACCGGAAAGGTCGAAGAGGGCCGGGTCGCCGGTCAGGAGGCCGGCCGCCGCCCCAATCCCGGTCAGAACGGGGCGTTCGGGCTGGTGGCGCTCGGCCTCGGTGGTCTGACCATGGCGCCGGTGGTGTGGCTTGGCGGCGGACCGGGGACCGGCAGGTTCGGGCTGGGCCTCCTGGCGGCGGTGATGCTCGAGGTCCTGATCGGTGTGTTGGTGCTGCGGCCGGCCCTGCTGGGGCAGCGGGCCGCCTTCCATACTGCGGTGCGGCCGGTGCGGGTCGCCATACACTCCGGGACCGATCGTGGCACCGAGTCCTCGAACGGCCCCGAGGATCCGACCTGGCGCCGTGTCGTCGGCGATCTGCTGCAAGCCGAGTTCAGGTTGCAGTCCCAACCGGCCGAGGCCGACCTCGAGGCGGTGTTCGTCCGTGACACACCGTTGTATCGCCAAGCCGCCACCCATCATGACAACCTGGCCGGTGCCGGTCTCCGGATCGTCGGTCGCAGCCCTCGGCTGAGGAGTCTCAAGACGGTCACCGGGCGATCACCGATCACCCTGGCGGTCACCGTCGACCACCCGGAGCGTCAGCTGGTCGACGCCACCGGCAACGTGGTCGGGGTACGAAAAGCTGAGCGCCGCTCCGGGGTGCTGTGGCTCCATCACGAGCCGGACGGATCGTTCCGTATCGCCGAATCGGTGGAGTTGGGCTCGACCCCGCTCCCGACCGAGGGGGAGGAGTCGGCCGTTTCGAACGGTGGCGACGCCCTGGTTGTCGATGACATCGCAGCCGGCGGCGCCGCCGGCCGCTAGGTATGGCCGAGGCCGCCGACGGCTGCGGCCCGGGATGAGGCGGGCCGAGAGATGGGCTGGGTAGAGTTGGAGCGCTGGGGAATGGTTGACTGGCGCGGCTGATTCCTTCGTTGGTTCGTTCGTAACTGCGCTCGAGAAACGGAAGCTGGTAGCAAGCAATGGAAATCGCTGACTCAGTCCTGGACCTGATCGGTGAAACGCCGATGGTCCGCCTTCGCCAGGTGACCAAGGGCATCTCGTGCCCGGTGGTGGCCAAGGTCGAGTTGACCAATCCCGGCGGGAGCGCCAAGGATCGCCCGGCGCTGACGATGATCGAGGCCGCCGAGCGGGAAGGGCTGCTCAAGCCGGGCGGCACCATCGTCGAGCCCACCTCGGGCAACACCGGGGTCGGCCTTGCCATCGTCGCCGCTCAGCGGGGGTACAACTGCATCTTCGTCGTCACCGACAAGGTGGCCCCGGAGAAGGTCGACCTGCTCCGGGCCTACGGTGCCGAGGTCGTCGTCTGCCCGGTCGCGGTGCCGCCGGAGGATCCGAACTCCTACTACTCCACGGCCGAACGCCTGGTCGAGGAGACGCCGAACGCCTTCCGCCCGAACCAGTACGCCAACCCGGCCAACCCCCAATCGCACTTCGAGACCACCGGCCCCGAGATCTGGCGCCAGACCGAAGGCCGCATCACCCACTTCGTTGCCGGGGCCGGCACCGGTGGCACGCTGAGCGGCGTCGGCCGGTACCTCAAGCAGCAGAACCCCGGGGTGCAGATCGTGGCCGCCGACCCTGAGGGTTCGGTCTATTCCGGCGGCTCCGGTCGGCCCTACCTGGTCGAAGGGGTCGGTGAGGACTTCTGGCCGACGACCTACGATCCCGGCATCGTTGATCGAGTCATCCCGATATCGGACCAGGACTCGTTCCTCACCGCCCGCCGGGTCTCCAGGGAGGAGGGATTGCTCATCGGCGGCTCCTGCGGCACCGCGGTGGCGGCATCGCTGGAGCTGGCAAACGAGCTCACCGCCGACGATCTGGTGGTGGTGCTGCTGCCGGACTCGGGCCGGGGCTACCTCAGCCGGGTCTTCAACGACGAATGGATGGCCGGGTACGGCTTCTTGACCTCCGAGGGGCCGACGGTGGCCGATGTGCTCGGCGCCAAGGACGCCGACGTGCCGAGGCTGGTCTACCTCCAGCCGAACGACAACGTGCGACACGCCGTGGATCTGATGCACGAGCACGACGTGTCGCAGCTACCGGTGGCCAAGGGTGAGATGCCCCTGGCCGCAGCCGAGGTGATGGGTTCGTTGGACGAGCTGCGGATCATGGAGTTGGCGTTCGGCGACAACACCGTTCTCGACCGTTCGGTCGAGGAGGTCATGAGTCCCAAGTTGCCGACCATCGGGATCGGCCAGCCGGTGGAGCTGGCGGTCCAGCTGCTCGACATGGCCCCCGCCCTGCTGGTGCTCGACGGCGGCCGCCCCCGGACGGTGGTGGCCAGAGCCGACCTGCTCTCGTTCCTGTCCATCGATTCGGCATCGACCCAAGGAGTTGCCAGATGACCACCGCCGATCGAAACGACCAGCGGACCTGGGGGTTCGCAACCAAGGCCATCCACGTTGGCCAGGAACCCGAGCCGATCACCGGCGCGGTCACCGTGCCGGTGTTCCAGACCTCCACGTTCGCCCAGGAGGCGGTTGGCAAGCACTCGGGCTACGAGTACGCCAGGACCGGCAACCCCACCAGGACGGCGCTGCAGACCGCACTGGCGGCACTGGAAGGCGCGGCGTTCGGGGTTTCATTCGCCAGCGGGCTGGCCGCTGAGGATGCCATCCTCCGGCTGTTGGAGCCGGGTGACCACGTCGTCATGGGCAACGACGCCTACGGCGGCACGTTCCGGTTGATCTCCAAGGTGTTCGGCAAAGCGGGGATCACCTGGTCGGCCCACGATCTGACCGAGCCGAGTGCACTGGACCAGAACTGGCCAGAGAACACCAGGCTGGTCTGGGTCGAGACGCCGACCAACCCGCTGCTGACGGTGGTCGACATCGGGGCGGTGGCCTCGGTGGTGGCCAAGCACCCCGATGCCAGGCTGGTGGTCGACAACACCTTCGCCACCCCCTATCTGCAGCAGCCCCTGGCAAACGGGGCCGACATCGTGGTCCACTCCACCACCAAGTACCTGGGGGGCCACTCCGATGTGGTCGGCGGGTTCGTGGCCACCAACGAGGCCGAGGTTCACGATCATCTCACCTTCATCCAGAACGCGGTCGGGGCCGTCCCCGGCCCGTGGGACTGCTACCTGACCCTGCGCGGCACCAAGACGCTGGGCCTCCGGATGGACCGCCACAACGAGAACGCGGCCCGGGTGGTGGAACTGCTGTCGGGCCACCCCAAGGTGGCCTCGGTGCTGTGGCCCGGTCTGGAGGGCCATCCCGGCCACGAGGCGGCCAAGAAGCAGATGCGGGGCTTCGGCGGCATGGTGAGCTTCCGGGTCGGCAGCCGCGATGGTGCCATGCGGGTCACCGAGGGCACCGAGTTGTTCACCCTGGCCGAGTCGCTCGGTGCGGTCGAGTCGTTGATCGAGCACCCCGGAGCGATGACCCACCTCTCGGCCGCCGGTTCGCCCCTCGAGGTACCGGACGATCTGGTCCGGTTGTCGGTCGGCATCGAGGACATCGCCGACATCCTCGCCGATCTCCACCAGGCCCTCGACCGTCTATGAGCGGCGACGATCCCGGCTCCCGCCGCCCCCGAATAGCGGTCGAACCCAAGTCCGGCCGCTACCGGTCGCTGGAGGAGGCGGTGGTCGACGGCGGCGGCGAGGTGGTCGACATCGCCTCGGCCAGCGGGCTGGTGTGGGCCGATCCGGCCCTGCCCGATGCGCTGCCGTCGGTTCTCGATGGCGGGGATTCGATTCGATGGGTCGGCCTCCCCTTCGCCGGCATCGAACCGTACGTGCCCCACCTCGACCATGACCGGGTCTGGACCTGCGCCCGCGGCGTCTACGCAAGACCGGTGGCCGAGCACGCCCTGACGCTTGGCCTGGCCGGCCTGCGGGGGCTCGTCAGCTACGCCAGAGCCACCACCTGGTCAGAGCCGGAGGGACGGAACCTGGTCGATGGCAGGATCACCGTGTTCGGCGCCGGGGGCATCACCTCGGAGCTCATCGGCCTGCTCGAGGGGTTCAACACCGAGGTCACCGTGGTTCGCCGCAAACCGGAGCCGTTCCCCGGGGCGGTCAGGACCGTCGGTTTCGAGCAACGGCTCGACGCCCTGGCCGACGCCGACCTGGTGGTCCTGGCCCTGGCCCTGACCAATGAGACCAAGGGGGCGATTGGACCGGACGAGCTCGAGGCCATGGCGCCCCATGCCTGGTTGGTCAATGTGGCCAGAGG
This sequence comes from uncultured Acidimicrobiaceae bacterium, assembly GCA_947259095.1. Taxonomy (GTDB): domain Bacteria; phylum Actinomycetota; class Acidimicrobiia; order Acidimicrobiales; family SZUA-35; genus JAHELU01. Next base: position 8,178 of record CAMYLA010000022.1, read on the forward strand.
TGGTCATGTCCAGGTCGGTGCGCTGCTGGCGGCGCTCGACGCCGGCCAGATCGCCGGCGCCTGCCTCGACGTGACCGATCCGGACGAGCCGCTGCCGGACGGGCACCCGCTGTGGTCTCACCCCAGGGTGCTGATCACCCCCCATGTGGCCAACACCCCGGAGATGGGAATCCCATTGCTGGCGGCCCACATCCGACGAAACGTGGAGCTGTTCGCATCCGGAGCCGACCTGGACGGTGTGGTCGACGTCGACGCCGGCTACTGACCGGCTCCACCCACCACCACCACCACCACCACCGCAGCCAGGCTCGCAGCCGGCGGCCCCGGCCCGGGCTCGCCGGGCCGACCCGGCTTGGGCTCGGCCCGACCTTCCGGGCTAGCCTTTCCCCATGACCACGTTGGCCGATTCGGCGGTGCTTTCGACCGAGGACAACGACTTCTACCACCGGCACGGGTACCTGCAGCTGCCGGGGTTCGTCGACGCCCAATGGTTGGCCGAGTTGCGGGCCGCGTCGGCCGAGTTCGTCGAGATGAGCCGGGAGATCACCGCGTCGAACAAGATCCTCGACGTCGAGCCGAGCCACACCGCCGAACGGCCACGGCTGCGGCGGCTGATCTCGCCGGTCGACCACCACGAGACCTTCCGCCGCTTCACCCTGGAGGGGCCGCCGGCCCGGCTGGCGGTTGCGTTGCTCGGCGGGCCGGTGCGGTATCACCACTCCAAGCTCAACTACAAGTGGTCCGACGGCGGTGAGGAGGTGAAGTGGCACCAGGACATCCAGTTTTGGCCTCACACCGACTTCACACCGTTGACCATCGGGGTGTACCTCGACGAGGTCGACGATGAGATGGGTCCGATGGGTGTGCTGCCGGGGAGCCACACCGGCCGGCTCTACGACCTCTACGATGCCGACGGGTCCTGGGCCGGGGCCATCGCCGATCACGAGCTGGCGTCGATCGACATGTCGAAAATGGTGTGGCTCGAGGGGCCGGCCGGTTCGGTCACGGTCCACAACTGCTGTATGGTCCACGGCTCACTGCCGAACGGGTCGACCCGGCCCCGGCCGCTGCTGTTGCAGACCTACTCGGCCCTCGAGTCGTATCCGGTGGCCGGTATCGGCGCAAACGGGGTCACCGGCCGGACCAGCGGCGCCGTCATCGGCGGCCCGGCCACCCAGCTGTTGGAGATCGAGGGACGCCGGCTCCACGGCGCACCGGACTGGTCGAAAAAGGGCCCGCCGACCATCTTCGGCTCCCAGCAGAAGCAACCCTGAGCGGCCGACCGGGTCGGGATCAGGGGCCGGGCAGGTCGATCGTCGGACCGATCGTGAACGTCGGCTTGATCGTGATGGTCCCGGTCAGCGTCGGCCCGATGGTGGGCACGGTCGGCACGGTGGGGAGCGTCGGCACGGTGGGCAATGTCGGCACGGTGGGAATGGTCAGAGTCGGTTTGATCGTCACCGTTGGCCCGATCGTGATGCTCGGGCCGGTGGTGTCGGTCGATGCCGAGGTGTCGGTGGTGGCCGTCGTCCCGGTGGTCGGCGTGGTCGGGGGTCGGGTCGTCGAGCTACGGGTACTGGACGGCGTGGGCCGGGACGTTTCTGACCGGGTGGTCGACGAGCCGGTCGACCGAGGACCGGCCGTGGTGGATCGTCTGGCCGAGTTGCGGCCACCGGTTTCGGCGGTCGACGCCACCGGTTTCGGCAGGTTGCGGCCGACGTCGCCGCCGCCGTCGGAGTTGTTCGAGCCCTGCTCGGCCTCCACCACGATCCTGCCGTTGTCGGGGATCGATTCGATCTGGGAGCTCGACCCGCCGCCGCCGAGCAGCACACCGATGCCGGCCATGGCCACGAATGCCAGGACGACGATGGGAATGATCACTCGGTTGGCACTGATCACGGACGCACTCCCCCTGCCGCCGGCTCGCAGAGCCAAGTCTATGACCACGCCGGGGTCGGCCGCAGGAAGGGGCGACGGGCAATGTTGCCGGGGGTGATCACGGCGTTCGCCTGGTCCGTCCGGCGACGGTGCACGGTTCGAACAGCAGGGTTGGGGACCGGAAGTCGTCGTCGGATACGCTGCTCAACGGTTGCCAGTAGTGTTATCGACGCACGCCGGACCCGGGGTGCCATACCAGGAGGATTAGATGAACATCACCACCCGTTTGCTCCGTACTCTCGACGCCGTCCGTCCGGCGCCGGTTGCGTCTGCCCACTGTGATGGTCCCTGTGGTGTGTACGATCCGGCCAGCGCCAGGATCGCCGGTGAAGCGGTGCTGTCGATGACCAAGAAACTGCTCGACCTGGACCTGTCGGCCGATGGTGCCCACAACACCTACGTCCGCTTCGTCGAAATCAAAGAAGAGCAGGCCGAGTTGGTGAAGCGGGAGCTCAACATCTTGTGGCACGACTACTTCAAGCCCGAGCACCTCGAGGCCTACCCCGACCTCCACACCACCTTCTGGAATGCGGCAAAGCAGGCGTCGGCCTGCAAGACCTCGGTGAGCCTCGACGCGGCAAACGAGCTGATGTCGCAGATCGAGAACATCCACAACATGTTCTGGGCCAGCAAGGGACGCGACATCCCCTGGTACACCGCCAGCTGATCCACAGCTCGATGGGATGAGAACCGGCTACGACGATGGGGTCGGCCGGCTTCGCGTCGATCACGTGGTGTCATCGACCGAAGCCGACACGATCCGGGCGTCGTGTCGGCCGTCACCGAGATCATCGAAGGTCGGGTTCACCGCCGAGAACGGGGCGACCAGGCTGGTTCCCGGGAGCCACAACCGGCCTGACCTGCAACGGCGGTCTGGAGGCCTCGACCGACATGACGACCAGATCAGATTGACCGGCCCGGTCGGCTGCGGCTTCGTGATCAACGGTCACGCCCTGCATGCCGGGGCCACGAGCGACTCATCGGGCCCCCGCCCGGCCCTGCAGTTCGTTTTCCGGGTCACCGACCGGTTCGAGGATTCTTGATCTTCCTCGACCGCAAGCGGTTGCGGGCCATGGGCCAATCGGCGGCCTGGCTGCTCGGCCGGCGGCGAAGGATACGAGTGGTCGGCGATTCGATGGTACCGACCCTGGTCGCAGGGGAGTTCGTGCTGGTCGATCGCCGTCGGCCGGTTGTCGGGCAGCTGGCCGTTGCCGACCATCCGACCCAGCCGGATCTGCTGGTGGTCAAGCGGGTCCGGTCGATCACCGACGACGGGCGCTACGTCCTGGCCAGCGACAACCCCGTCGATGGCACCGACAGTCGGACCTGGGGGCCGGTGGAGCCACAGTCGATCATCGGCACGGTGACCCTGGTGCTGGATCGGCCGTCTGCCGAATGGTGAGCCGGTCCGTTCCCGGCCTGGCAGTTCACCGACGGCAACCGTCGATAGCCTGTTCCAGGTGCTGACCGTTTCCGGGTTGTCGAAATCGCACGGTGCGAGGACGTTGTTTCGCGACGTCACGTTTCGCCTCTCTCCGGGCCGGCGGATCGCCCTGATCGGAGCGAACGGGGTCGGCAAGACCACGATCCTGGAGATCGTGATGGGCCTGCAGGACGCCGACGATGGCGAGGTGTCCCGACCCAAGGACTACCGCATCGGCTATCTCCCCCAGGAGCTCACCGAAGCCTGGACCGGCTCGGTCCTCCACGAGGTGTTGAGGGGTGCCGACGACATCGTCGATCTCGAGGTCGAGCTCCGTTCCCTGGAGCAGCGGATGACGCAGGTCGAGGGCCCACAGCACGACCAGATCGTCGCCCGATATGGGGAAGCCCAATCCCGTTTCGAGACCCTCGGCGGCTATCAGGTGGAAGCGGAGGCCCGCCGGATCCTCGGTGGCCTCGGGTTCACCACCGCCGACATGGATCGGCCGCTGCGGGAGATGTCCGGTGGTTGGCAGATGCGGGCGGTGCTGGCCCGGCTGCTGTTGCAGGAGCCGGACGTGTTGATCCTCGACGAGCCGACCAATCACCTCGATGTGGACTCCGTGGCCTGGTTGGAACAGCAATTGCAGGCCTGGCCCGGCGCTGTGCTCTTCGTCTCCCACGATCGGGACTTCATCGATGCGGTTGCGGAACGGGTCATCGAGATCGCCTGGGGTACTTCGTCGGAGTACATCGGGGGATTTGCCGAGTTCGTGGTGGCAAGGGAAGAGCGGCTGGCTTCGCTGGAGGCCGCCGCCGCTCGCCAGGCCAAGCAGATCGAGCAGGTCGAGCGGTTCATCGACCGGTTCCGGTACAAGGCGACCAAGGCCCGTCAGGTCCAGTCCCGGATCAAGACCCTGCAGAAGCTGGAGAAGATCGAGGTTCCCAAGGTCGACGATCTCAAGCTCAAGTTCTCGTTTCCAGAGCCGCCCCGGTCGTCGCGGCTGGTGATCGAGATCGAGGACGCCACCGTTGGCTACGACGGGGTACCGGTCCTGACCCACGTCGACCTGGTGGTGGAGCGGGGCCAGAAACTGGCGCTTGTCGGCCCGAACGGGGCCGGCAAATCCACCCTGCTGAAGATCATCATGGGCCGGCTGGCCCCCATGGCGGGGACGGCCAAGCTGGGGGCCAACGTGGACGTGGCCTACTTCGCCCAGCACCAGGTCGATGCCCTCGATCTCGGTCGGACCGTCGACCAGGAGTTCCGGCACAAGGTCGGCGAGCAGCCGAAGAACCGTAACATGCGCACGGTGCTGGGGTCGTTCGGATTCTCCGGCGATGCCGTCGACCGCCTGGTCGGCGACCTCTCGGGTGGCGAACGGACCCGGCTGGCCCTGGCCGAAATCATGTGCAACCCGGTCAACCTGCTGATCCTCGACGAGCCGACGAACCACCTCGACCTCCCCAGCTGTGATGTGCTGGAGGATGCGCTCAGGGTCTATCCCGGCACGGTGCTGCTGGTCAGCCACGACCGCTACCTGATCAGGAACACCGTCGAGGAGTTGGTGACCGTCCGCGATGGCGAGGTCGTCCATCATCACGAGCTCGACGAATCACTGCTGTCGCCCGGCACACCGGTTCTGGCCGCCAGGTCGACCGCAGCCGAGCAGAAGCCCGGCGGTCGTTCCAAGCGGAAGAACCGAGGTGGGGGAGAGCCCGGCCGAAGCGGCGGCGACTCGGCCCGGCGGAAACCATCCCGCCAGTCGGCAGCGGCAGGCAACGGCACACCGTCACCGGGTGGGTCGAAGCGGGACAACGGCGACCGACAGGGCTCCAGCCGCAAGGTCAGGGACCTCCGCAAGAACGTGAGCCGGCTGGAGAAGCGGACCGCCGACGCCGACACCCTGGTCAAAGAGCTGGAGGGGAAACTGGCCGACCCCGGGATCTACGGCGACCGCGACCTGATGAACGATCTGATCGATCAGCACGAGACGGCAAAACGCCGAGCCGATCGTCTGTTGGTGGAATGGGAAGAAGCCTCGACCACCTTGGAGCGGGTCGAGGGCTCGGGCTCCCCGACCGGCTGACCGTACTGCGGCCGCCTTCATCGGCCGGCAAAGTCAACCGATCGGACCGCCAGGACGGGTCGTCGTTGGAATTCCCGGTCCTGTGTCATGGCGGCGACAGACCGGTCACCATCGCCGGCGTAGTTTCTCAGGTATCACGAAAGGAGGGAGCCACCGGTTCCTCCCTTTCAACACCGAGGGGGAACCGCCATGCGCACCACCACCACATCACCAACGATCACATCACCAACGATCACATCACCCACGACGACATCATCCACGACCACAAGACCCACAGGCACAGCAGCCACGACCGGCGACCTGCTCGGCCGGGCGGCGGCGGGAGATGGTGCCAGCTGGGATGCGCTGTTCAAGCAGTTCAACCCGCTGGTCCGTGCGGTCGTCGCCGGCTATCGCCTCGACCACGAGACGGCGGCCGACGTGTGTCAGACGGTCTGGATGCGGGTCTTCGAGCATGCCGACCGGATCCGGGACCCGGAACGGCTCGGCGCCTGGATGGCCACCACCGCCCGCAACGAGGCCCTCCGCTGCATCAAGCGGCTCCAGCGGACCCGCCCGGCCGGGGTGCTGGAGGACGAGGCCGACCTCACCGCCCCATCACCGGACGAGCGAGCGATCGATGAGGAGACCCTCCGGGACGCCCTCAACGCCTTCGGCCAACTGCCGGAGGAGTCGCAGGTGCTCATGCGACTGCTGGTGGCCTCCCCGCCGCTGCCATACAGTGACATCGCGGCGCAGGTCGGCCGGCCGATCGGCAGCATCGGCCCGACCAGGAGCCGCTGTATCGAGGCCTTGAAGTCGAACATGATCGACCCCGATCCGGCCCTCGCCGCCTAGTTCCTCCTCGGAGACCGCCCGGCGGCCGTCGACGAACCGGGGCGGTCCGGTCGGGCCGGTGGCCCGCTCAAAGGCAGCGCTCGAGAGACATGGCGTTGCCGATCAAGCCGACGTGGGAGTACGCCTGGGGCACGTTGCCAAGGGCCCGATTGCTGTTCGGGTCGTACTCCTCGGCCATCAGTCCGGTCTCGCCGATCAGCCCGCAGAGATCCTTGAACAGACCTTCGGCCTCCTCCGGGCGGCCGATCAGGCACAGCGAATCGATCAGCCACGAGGTCATCAGGTTGAACCCGCCCTCCCTGCCGGGGAGCCCGTCATCGTCGAGATAGCGATAGACGGTCGGACCGGATCGGAGTTCGGATTCGATGGTGAACACGGTGGAAACGAACCGCTCGTCGTCTGGCTCCAGCAGGCCGGACAGGCCGACGGCCAGCGCCGAGGCGTCGAGATCCGGCTCGTCGTAGGCCGCGGTGAACGAACCGACCTCGGCGTTCCAGCCCCTCTCCGCCACCTCGGCTGCGATCTGGTCCCGCAGCTCGACCCAGGCCTCCGGCTCCCGGTCCAGGAACTGGTCGGCGATGGAGATGGCCCGATCGACGGTGACCCAGCACATCACCTTGGAGTAGACGTGGTGGCGGGGGGGCTGGCGGATCTGCCAGATGCTGTGATCGGGTTCGGTCCAGCGCCTGGAGACGGCCAGCACCATGGCCTCGACCAAGCGCCAATGCTCGGCCGACAGCGCCTCGCCCTGTTCCAGCAGGCGGTGGACGAGATCGACGACCGGGCCGAACACGTCGAGTTGGACCTGGCTGTCGGCGGCATTCCCGACCCTCACCGGCCGGCTGCCGCCGTATCCCGGGAGGTCGGCGATCTCCGCCTCGGGCGGCAGGTGACGGCCGGTGACGTTGTACAACGGGGCCAGCCGCTCGGGGTCGGAGCGGGTCTCCAGCAGGTTCAGCACCCAGTCGAGGTAGGCCATGGCCTCGGCATGGGAGCCGAGCCGGGCCAGGGCGTTGGCCGACATGGCGGCGTCGCGCAGCCAGCAGTACCGGTAGTCCCAGTTGCGGGTTCCGCCCAGGGTCTCGGGCAGGCTGGTGGTGGCGGCGGCCAGGATGGCTCCGGTCGGGCCGTGGCACAGGCTCTTCAGGATCAGCGCACTGCGGGTCACGAGATCTCGCTCGATCATCGGCACGTCGAGCTTGCCAACCCAGTTCGACCAGAAGTGTTTTGTGTCGTCCAGCCGGTCGAGCTCGGAGCGAGCATCCGGGCGGACCGTTCCCGTGCCGCTGCGCATCTCGAGCGCGATCGGCCTGCCCTGCTCCAGCCTGACCCGACCGAGGGCGGTCTGGTGGGAGCCGTCCTGGACCACCTCCCAGTCGACGTCGGGTGCCCGCAGCACCAGCAGGTCGGCGGTGCCCTGGACCACCACGCCGCCGTCCCGAAGCTCCAGCCTGGTCGGGACCCGACCGAAATCGAGCCGGGGGGCGAATTCGATCTCGGCCTGACCGCTGCCCTCGAGGATGCGGATCAGGTCCGATCGGCCGGCCAGCCGTCTCGTCCGGCCGCTGGAGGAATCGAGGAAATCGGTCAGCGTGAAGGTCGAGAACTGCGACTCCAGGACCATGCTGTTCGGCAGGTATCGCTGCCCGCTCGGTACGGCGGGGCCACCGTTGTCGGACCGGACGGTGAAGTGCCCGGCCGACGGCCCGCCCAGCAGTTGGGCGAAAACCGCCCCGGAATCGATCCGGGGCACACACAGCCAGGAGATCGAGGCCTCCGGGGTGACGATGGCTGCGGTCCGAAGGTCGGACAGGATCGAGTGGTTCTCGATCGGGGTCAGCCCCTCGCCCCGCAGCCACCGCCCACGTAGTTCGGCCAGCAGGGCCAGTATCTGGGCCACGGTGTCGGTGTCGGCAACCCGGTAGCCTGCCGCCGATTTCGCCTCGCCGACCTTGACCCCGACGTCGGGGCCGGTGAGGGTTCGGAAACCGTCCTCGTCTGTGATGTCGTCGCCGACGTAGACCACCGCCGAGGCTCCGACCTGATGGCGGATCGTGTCCAGGGCATCACCCTTGTTGGTGCTGATGACCGAGAACTCCAGGATCTCGTGGCCGTTGCGGACAAAGACCCCGTCCCGCAGGGCCGGACCTCGCACCAGCTCCTCGCGGGCGGCGTCGACGCCGTCCTCGCTCATGCTGCGAAAATGATAGGTGACCCCGGTCGGCTTCTCCTCGACGATGGCGCCGTACTTCCGGCCGAGGGCTCGGACCTCGTCGACCACGTTCTCACGCAGTTCGGCGAGCTCCGGGTTGAGTTTGGAAGAGAAGCCCAGGTCGAACTCGCTGCCGTGACTGCCGACCAACCGGATCTCCTCCGGGAGCCGGGACAGCGTGGCCAGGTCCCGCAGGCTGCGACCGGAGATCACTGTGACGTGGGTGTTCGCCAGCTCGGCCAGGGAACGCATGGCGGCAACCGAATCACGGTTCGGGGTGGCGCTCATCGGGTCGTCGACCAGCGGCGCCAGGGTGCCGTCGTAGTCGCAGGCCACGAGGAGGTTTGGGACCCTGGCCAGATGCCTGATCCGCTCTGCCAGTTCGCCAAGATTGTCGGTGGTCATCGTGTCCCCTTGATCCGTCTGCCCCAGATCGGTCGCTCGACCCCGCTGTCTCCGTTGACAGAAAGAAGCCTAGGGTTTGGGTATCGGTTCGCGCCCCATCCCACCGTATTGCGACGGCTCTGGCCGGAATTGATCACGATCCGAACGTGCCGATCATCCAACCGACCCCAACCACGTCGAAACCATGATGCCAGACCAGCCGAACCGACCGCAGGAACCATCGATCGGCCGTCCCGCCAGCCGGCGGGAGGGCGCTGCGGTGGTCTTGGCGGCCGTGGCCGGCGCGGTCGTGGTGTTGGGGCTGCTGGTCGGGTTCCAGCGGTGGTCCGGCGACGACGCCACGGTGGCGGAGGGGTCGGCCGGGACGCAACGCACCGAGGGCACACAAGGCACCGAGGGGACACAAGGCTCCGAGGGGGCGCTCGGCTCCGAGGAAGCGCAGGATTCGCCGCCAACCACCCTCGCCCCCGCTCCCGACACCGAGGCCGACTCTCCGCCGGACGCCGGGCCGTCCGAGGATCCGTCGGCCCCCGAGGTCGAACCGGTGCCGTGCCCGGAGCAGTACGACGAGGTGATCTGCCAGGCCGCCGACTTCGTGCAGCAGACCAGGGGCCGACCGTTCAAGGAGTTCCCGACCATCGAGTTGCTCGACGACGCCGAGTTCGACCAGGCCCTCGTCGAGGATCTCGACGAGTCGAAACCCGACCTTGACCGCGACGAGCTGCTGTTCACGTCGTTGGGGTTGGTCCCGCCCGATTTCGACCTGTTCGTCGCCTACCAGTCGTTGATCGAGGCCGGTGTGGTCGGATTCTACGATCCGGATACCGGCCGGTTGGTGGTCCGGGGCGGCGATTTCGACCTGTACGGGCAATCGATTCTGGTCCACGAGTTGGTGCACGCCTTCGATGATCAGTGGTTCGATCTCGGTCGGGACGATTTTGAGGACGACGCCGAATACGGGTTCCTGGCTGTCATCGAAGGCAACGCCAGCCGGGTCGAGGAGCTGTGGCGAAGCGGGCTGAGCCCGTCAGACCGCCAGGAGCTGCTCGACCAGGAGTTCGGGGCCCTGTCGCCGGAGGACTTCGACCGATTGGCGGCGTTGCCGCCGGTCGTCTTGAACCTGCAGATCTCGCCGTACCAGGACGGCCAGCGTTATGTCTCCGATCTGGCCCGCCAGGGCGGGGAGGCTGCGGTCGACCGACGATTGGACCAGCCGCCTGAGTCGAGCGAGCGGGTGCTCCGCCCGGCGGCACCAGCGCCGGAGCTGACCGTGGTCCCGGTCGAGGTCCCACCGGTCGATGGACCGGTGGTGATCGAGGGAACCGTCGGCCAGTTGCTGGTGGGGTACTGGCTCGGCCCCGATGCGGCCGACGGTTGGGGCGGCGATCGATTCGCCGTCTGGGAGTCCGGTCCCCGCAGCTGCATCACCGTGGACCTGGCGGCCGACACCACGGCCGACCTGGACGAGATGGAGGCTGCCGCCACCCGCTGGGTCGCAGCCGAACCGGAGGACCGCAACGTCGAAACGGTCGAGACCGTCGATCGTTCGCTGTTACGGGTCTCCGGCTGTTCCTGATCTCCCCTGGCGCCGGCCTCAGCCGATGTCGGCGCAGGGTCGGAGGAGCTTCTCGGCCAATCCCGCCGCCTGTTCCTCCGGGGAACCCCTGGTCAGCAGGAACGCCGGCACGATGGTGCGCCCCACACCGGCCGATGCCAGTTCCTCGGCCGCCGCCACCGGGTCGTCGCCGAACAGACCGGGGTGGCCGGCGGTCATCTCGATGGCCTCGGGGTCCCGGCCGGCGTCGGCTGCGGTCTGGCGGGCGATGTCGATCAGCTCCGCCAGTTCGGCAACCGAGCCCTTGCCGGGGAAGAAGCCGTTGCCCAGCCGTCCGGCCCGGCGGGCCGCGGCCCCGGAGTGGCCACCGACCACGATCGGCACCTCACCGTTGACCGGCTTGGGGTTCGAGGTGACGTTTTCGAACCTGGCGAACGGCCCCTCATAGGTGGCGTTGTCGTCGGCCCATAGTGCTCGCATGGCGGCGACGTAGTCGTCGGTCCGAGGCCCACGGTCGGCGAAGGGGATCTGGAGAGCGTCGAACTCCTCTTCCAGCCAGCCGACCCCGATGCCGAGATCGAGTCGCCCGCCGGAGAGCACATCCAGGGTGGCGACGCTCTTGGCCAGCACCAGCGGGTTGCGTTCTGGGAGGATGAGGATGCCGGTGGCCAGCCGGATCGTCGAGGTATGGGCCCCGGCGAAACTGAGCCAGATCAACGGGTCGGGCAGGGGGGCGCTGGCGTCGCCCGGCATCTTGCCGGTCGGGGAGTAGGGGTAGGCCGAGGAGTACGATTCCGGCCAGATCACGTGTTCGACCGTCCAGATCGACTCGAATCCGACGTCCTCGGCGAGCTTGGCCAGCTCGACCACACCCTCGGCGGTGGCGAATGGCCCGGTGTTGGCGAACATCAATCCGAATTTCATCGTGACACCCCTCGTGCCGCCACGACCGAGCCGTCGTCGACGCCGTTTGTGGCCGTTGATTCAGCCCACCGTTCGGCGGGCATCGCTCGATCGATCATCTCCCACGGGCGGCGATCGCTCAAGTCGATCCGTTGCAGCCGGGGCCGAGATCACCCGACCGCGGCGCTCGACCTCAGCGGCCCCGCCAGGCCGGTGTGCGCTTCTCGGCCCAGGCCCGCCGGCCCTCCTTTGCGTCATCGGTGGCCCCGGCCACCATTCTCATGGTCTCGCCGAACCGGACCGCCTCGATCCAGCCGAGCTCCCGGCTCCGCCACGCCACCTCCTTGGTGGCCCGCTGGGCCAGGGGGGCGGCTTCGGTCAGGGTCGTGGCCCACGCTCTCGCATTGTCCATCAGGTCGTCGGGCTCGGTGATCCGCCACACCAGCCCGGTCTCCTTGGCCCGCTCGGCGTCCACCGGCTGCCCGGTCAACAGCAACTCCATGGCGTTTGCCCAGCCGACGCGCTGGGGGAGCCGGATGGCGCCGACGATGGTCGGGACGCCGATCGACACCTCGGGGTAGGCGAAGGTTGCGGTGTCGGCTGCAATGACGAAGTCGCAGAACAGCACCCCGGTCAGGCCGTAGCCGATACAGGGGCCGTTGACGGCGGCGATGGTGGGCTTGAACAGCTCCAGCCCGCTCTCGAAGGAATTGATCGTCGGCTTCTCCCAGAAGGTGCCGGCGAACGTGCCGGCCGAACCGGCACCGTCCTTCAGGTCGGCTCCGGCCGAGAAGACCTGGCCCGATCCGGTGAGAATGGCCACCCAGGCATCCTCGTCCTCCAGAAAGTCGGTCCAGGCCTGATTCAACTCGGTCCGCATCTGACCGTTGATGGCGTTGCGGGACTCCGGTCGGTTCAGGGTGATGGTGGCGATGTGGTCGGTCACTTCATAGAGCACGGTCGACATGGATCAGACCCTACCGGCCGCCCCGGTACCGTGTCCGGTTGAACGGACCGTCGGTCAGTCGTCCCGCAGACCGTGCCACAGGTTGGCCACGGTCACCCCGCCGCCGGCCGGGTCGTCGGACGGACCCAGCACCAGCCCGCTGCGGTCCGGTTCCCGTGGCAGCCGGGCGGCCAGCTGTTCGTGGCTGAGGAACGCCGACGCCGATGGCAGCTGTCGAAGGGTCGGTTCGAGGATGGCCCCGACCGCCTCCGGTGGCAGGAAGGCGAACACCACGTCGGCGTCACCGACCGGCGCACCGACCGCATCACCGTGGACGATCTCCACCAGGTGGTCGACCCCGGCGTCGGCGACCGCCGCAGTGGCCCGGCGGGTCAGGTCATCGTCGGTCTCGTAGCCCCGGCCCCGGCAGCCGAAGCGGGAGGCGGCCTCGATCAGGACCCGGCCGTCGCCGCAGCCGATGTCGACGATCGTCCCGCCCTGGTCCAGGCCGGCGAACGCCAGCAGCGGCCCGATCAGTCCCGTCGGGGTTCCGAGGAAGATGCCGAGGTCATGGTGCCGTCCGACGGGAGTGCCCGATCCGGCGGCCGGTCCGGCACTGCGATCGGGGATTTGATCTCGAATCAGCCTGAACGGCCGGATCGGCCAGTACCCGGCCCAGGCCCAGTCCGGCAGGTCGACCACCTGGTAGTCGCGCCCGGTGGGCGCCATCTTGGTGGTGAGCCGTTTCAATCGGGATCCCGGCACCGAGCCCGGTCTGGCTTGATCCTGCCACGACAACCTGAGTCGGCTGGTACCGGAACGCCTCCTGACGAAGTCGACCGAGCCGTTGGCTCGGACCGCGGCGATGACCGCAGCGGTGGACGGACAGTCGACCGCCGAGAAGTCGAGCTCGGCCATGACCTCCACCGCAGGGCCGATCGGCCCCGAAACACCGATGGCCGCCGTTGCGTGCTGCAGCCGCGACGGGATGGGCACGATGTCGGCCTTCAGTCCGGCTGCGATCAGCCGGAGCGCCGCTTCGGTGGCGACCTCGGCGGTGGTGTCGGCCAGGCCGGCGAGGATGCCGTCGGCCTCGTCGACCAACCGCGCTGCCGGCCCATCGAGTTCCGGTCGGCTCTGGAGCCGGGCCACCGTGGCCGGGAGGCGACCGAGTCGGAGCGCCCCGGTCAGCGCCCGTTCGGTCGTCGGGAGGTCGTAGCGGAGGCGGCGCGGCCGATCGGCGGTGTGGTCCGGCAGGTGACGGCGCACCGCATCGGCCACCGCCTCGACGTTTGGCTCTGCCATCATCGACAGGTGCTGGCCGGGCGCCACGGTGATGTCGAGACCACCGGCGGCCACCGAAGCCCAGCCCATCCGTTCCCGGATGTGGAGATCGGCGAAGGGGTCATCGCCGGCCTTGACCACCAGCATCGGCCCGAGGTACGGCTCGTAGCCGTACGCCACCTGCGATGCCACGTTGGCTTCGATGAACCGGCGTACTTCGAGCTGATGATCGGTCCTGGCATCGAGACGTTTGCGAACCGCCAGCTCCACTCGTTGCTTGGCCCGGCGGACCCGTTCACCCTGGAAATCGATCTGGTCGTTCAGGTAGCGGCCAGGGTGGGCGGTGAGACGCCCGACGTGAGCGGCCAGCCGATCATGCACCGGTGGCTTGGTGCCGATCACCTCGGGCCCGAAGGCATCGAACAGGGCCAGGAGATCGATCTGGCGACCCCGGGCCAGCAGTTGCTGCCCGAGCTCGAAGGCCACGACCCCGCCCAGCGAGATGGCCATGAGGCTGATCGGGCCCGACGGAGCCACCCGCTCGATCTCATCGGCGTAGTTGGACGCAACCTCGGCGACGTCGGTCGGGCCTCCGGTGTCGAGATCGAACGTCGGCTGGCCGAGGCCGTACATCGGCTGGTCCGGGCCCAACCGGGCCGAGATCGGCCGGAAGAATTCGCAATCGACGCCCAGTACGTGCACGGCGAAGATCGGTGGTCGAGCACCGTTTGGCTGGATCGGCACCAGAAAGCTCCGGGGGCCGTCGGTGGTCTTGGTGGCCAGCCGTTCGGCCAGACGACGGGGGGTGGCCGCACCGTACAGGGCCGTGGCCGGAAGCCGAACCCGGTGCTGATCCTCAATGGCCAGCAACAGTTCCATGGCCAGCAGCGAGTGCCCACCCCGCTCGAAGAAGTCGTCGTCCGGCCCGAACGACGGGTTGCGGAGGGTGTCGGAGAACAATCCGGTCAGGGCCTGCACGAGTTCCTCGTCGGCGTCACCGTCGGCGTCGCCGGCCGGGCCACCGTCCCCGGCCACCGGGCCCGGAACGTCACCGCCGTGGCCGACCGGCGAGACCGGGAGGCCGGCGGTGGCCTGGCGATCCAGCTTGCCGTTGGGGGTTCTCGGCAACTCGGCGTGCAGCTCGTAGTGGGCCGGTCGAAGCAGCGGTGGCAGTGACGCCGTCACCTCATCGCGAAGCGTTGCCATGGCCAGCCGATCGTCGGCCTCGAGGTGGGCCACCAACTGGAGCCGGGGGTCGCCGTGTTCCCGGAGCTCGCCGAGCAGCGCCCGGGCCGGGTCCGGTTGAGATGCAGCATCACGCATCGACCGGCCGACCACGTCGGCCGGCACTGCGGCCAGCAACTCGTCCAGGGGCCTGGCGTCGGCTGCCACCACGACCGCGGCGGACACGCCGTCGACCGCCAGCAGGACGTCTTCGATCTCCTCCGGCTCGGCTCTGGCGCCGCCGATGTTCAATTGACTGTCGACCCGTCCCAGGAACCGCAGCTCGCCATCGACGACGACGGCCCGGTCGCCGGTCCGGAAGAACCGGCCGTTCACCGGCTGCGCATCGACGGTCGGCTCCGGCGGCAGGCTCCGGGTTCGCAGTAGGCCGAACCGCTCCCGACTGGCGTCCGGGTTGTTGTCATAGCCATCGACCACGCCCGGCCCGCCGATGATCAGCTCGCCTGCGACGCCCGGGGGGCGGATCGATTCGATGCCAAGCCCGGCCTCGGCGTCCTGGTCGAAGTCATCGATCACCGCCACCCAGGCCCCGGGGACCGGTCGGCCGATCGGGACCGGGTCGTCGTCGATGGAGCAATGGTGGACGGTGGCCCATACCGAGGCCTCGGTCGGGCCGTATTCGTTGGTCAGGGCGCTGGTGGGGAACCGCCGGTGGTGGGAGTCGACCAGTGCCGCCGGGCAGGCCTCGCCGGCGACGATGACGTGTTCGGCCCAGGCACCGTCATGGCCTCGGCGCTCCGCCATCGCCAGCAGCCCCTGGTACAGCGTCGGCACCGTCAGGGTGTGGGACACGCCGGCCCCCAATAGTTCGGTGAGGGCTTCGATGTCGTGGACCTGGTCATCGGTGGGCAGCACCACGGTGCCACCCTCGGCCAACGTCCAGAACAGGCCGACGATGCTGCTGTCGAAGGCCACGCTGGACAGCAGCAGGAACCGATTCGGAGCCGACGGGTAGACCGATGCCCTGGCATTGGTCGAGGCCGCCAGGTTGGCCTGGCTCACCGCCACGCCCCGGGGTTCGCCGGTCGAACCCGATGTGAAGATCACATAGGCCGTGTCCCGGCCTTCGGCTGTGTGATCGGCTTCGGCTGTGTCCCGGCCTTCGGCTGTGTCCCTGCCTTCGGCTGTGTGATTGGCTTCGGCGCTGAGGGGGGCCGGGTCGAGCCCTGCGAATTCGTGCCACGGTCGGTGGTCGATGCCGTCGTGGTCGACCACGATCGGGTCGGCCACCGCTGACCGGTTGGCCGGATCGACCAGGGCCAGAGAGGCGCCGGCCCGCTCGGCGATCAGCCGTCGACGATCGGCCGGGTAGCCCGGATCGATCGGCACATAGGCGGCCCTGGCGAGGTGGACACCGACGATGGCGGCGACGAGCTCGGTGGACCGGTTCATGCAGATCGCCACCCGATCGTCGGGACCGACGCCGTTGTCGACCAGGACTGCGGCCACCGCGGCGGCACGGCGGCCGAGCTCGGACCAGCTGAGTTCGTGGTCGCCGCAGACCACCGCCGCAACCGGCCGGTCGGAGCGAAGGTGACCGAGGATCCGGGTCGGGACGAGCGTGGTGTCCGGGAGGGCCCCGCCGCCAATGATGCTGAGCGTCGCCCCATCGGTCGATGCGGGATCCGCGGCCGGAGCCGGCCGGACGGCCTGGCTGAGGATGCGGTCGACGTCGTCGAGCATCCGTCGAGCCAGTGCCCCGCCGACCACTGCGCCACGATGTTCGACGCTGAGATCGATGGTCTGGTCTCGGACTTCGATGAAGAAGGTGAGTGGTGCCACCGCGGTGCCGTTCGACAGGACCCGCTGCCGGGCTTGCACCCCGTCGACCACAACCGTCGGGAGCTCGTCGAAGGCGACCAGGGTGTCGAGGTTCGGTGCCGGCCTGTGGGCCTCCAGCCGATCGGCGATGATCCGGGCCAGGGGATAGGTTCGGTGGGCCAGGGCCCCGCCGATGGCGGTGGCGGTGGCGGCGGCCAGCTCGACGGTTGACCGGCCGGCGGTGTTGATCCGCAGCGGGACGGTGTTGAGGAAGTACCCGACCATCGGCTCGGCCATTGGATGGTTGCGGGTGGAGGTGATGAGTCCGAGCTCGATCTCCGGTCCGTCGCTGTATCGTCGCACCGCTGCTGCCACCGAAGCGACCGCCAGGGCCGCGGGGCTGGTTGCCGATCCGGCCCGGAGCTCGGCCGGGGTGATCGATGCCGGGCGGCTGATGAACCCATCCGGTTCCCCGCCGCCAGGGCGGTGGACGGCCAGCCTCGCCGGCTGCTGGTCGCCACCGGCGGCCAGCCAGTGGTCTCGGTCGGCGTCGTTGAGTCGATCCTGTTGCCAGGCGCAGAAACCGGCATAGTCCGCAGCCGGTTGCGGAGGCGGAGCACCGGCCAGCTCGTCGTTGACCTGTTCGAGCAGGTTGGCGAAGCTGGTGGCATCGCCCGATGCGTGGTGGATGGCCAGGACGATGGCGGTGGTTCCGTCATCGATCGGCTGGATCAGGGTGCGGAGCAGCGGCCCGTTCTCGAGATCGAACGGCGCCCGATGGATGTCGGCTGCGACGGCCTCGAGCCGTTCGGCGTTGATCGGCGCTTCGGCGACCGTGCAGGCCACCGCCTGCTCGCTCGGGAGTTCCCGCCGCCTGGTGCCGTGTGACCACGACAGGGGTTGGTGGCGTTCGGCCACCGACCGCAACGCCCGCTCGAAACGACGACCGTCGACCGAACCGTTGATCCGGTACAGCCGACCGACGTTGTACATGATGTCATCGGGCCGGTTGGCCTGGTCGAAGAGCACGGCCAGCTCGCCGACGGACCGATCCGGCGCCCGGCCCGCTTGGGTGGCGAAGCAAGAGAGGTGGGGATCGGCGCGCGGCCCATCGTCGAGAAGCTCGATCGCCTTCGCCAGCTCGGCCGGGGTGGTGTGGGTGAAGGCCAGGTCTTCGGCCAGGGCCCGCTGTCGGGTCTCACCAAGGGAGACGATCATCTCCAGGGCAGCGAGCGAATCGCCACCGAGGGCAAAGAAGTCGTCGTCGGTCCCGATGGGTTCGATCTGGAGGATCCGCTCCCACAGGCCGACGATCGACCGCTCGAGGTCGCTCATCGGTGCCGAAGGCGCAGCCGAGTCGACGCCGAGCTGGAGGCTCGGGCCGGGTCGGTGAACCCGCTTTGGTGCCGGCAGCTCCCCTTGATCGAGTTTGCCGTTTGCGTTCATCGGCAGTTCGCCGACCTCGACGAAGGCCGACGGTATGGCATGAGCGGGGAGGGTGTCGGCCAGGAACGATCGCAGCTCGGTCGGGCCCGGCATGGTGCCGGGGCCCGCTGCCGGTTCGATCCAGGCGGTCAGGATCTCCCTGGGCCGGGGCCGGTAGCCGACCGTGCGCAGCATGTCCTCCACCTCGTGGAGGTCGAGTTGGTCGTCCAGTTCCTCGATCGCTTCGGTCCTGGTCTTGTGGCCGAGCCGGACATCCCAGGCGTAGGGCACCGCGTAGTTGTGGTAACCCTGCTCGATCTGGTGGGTGTGGATACCTGCGGCGTTGATCAGGCAGTTGGTTGAGCGGCCGGTGTCGGACGGGCGGACCCATGGCACCCGCTCGTCGAGGAATCGGAACATCTCGCTCAGCTCGACGTCGTAGTAGCGGTAGAAGTCGACGTACTCGATGCGATCGAAGACGGCGTCGTTCTCGAACACCGTGGTGTCGAGCAGGCGGTTTGGTTCGTCGTCGATCCGGTGGTAGACCTTGCGAGCCTCGACGACCGCCCGGTCGATGGCGTCGGGGTCGAATCTGTCGGCCGAGAACTGCTGTGGGATCAGCCTCGTTTCGAACAGCTGCCCTCGGGACAGGCCGGTGAAGATGAACGGGACCCCGAGTTCGGACGCCCTCGTGGTGGCAACGGTGTAGATGGTCTTGTAGCAGCCGTGGCAGACGTTGGAGTGGCGACCAAGCGAGTCTCGGAAGATGTCGTTCATGACGTCGCTGGTGGCGAACTCGTGGTCGATGCCGAGATCGGCGATCGAGCGCCGGACGTTGTCCTTTGCCCCGTCGGAGATGAAGCCGTTGTCCAGGGTCAAGGCGTAGGGGCGGAACCCCAGCTCCACCAGCTTGTACAGGGCGAAGGTGGAGTCCTTGCCGCCACTGAGCAGGTGGACGCAGTCGTGATCGCCGGTTCTGGCCGCCCTGGCATGGGCCAGCTTGGCCTCGAGGTCCTCCGGTGTCTTGAACCAGCTGCCGGCGATCGGAGCCACCCGGTCGTAGGAGTGGCAGGTCTCGCAGACCCCGGTCTCGTCGAACTCGACGCCCGGCACGTTGTCGGGGAGGCCGCAGCGCACACAGTGGCGCTTGGGGGTGGTGGCAGACGGAGACCACACCCTGACCGCCGAGCGGGCCACTGCGGGATGGGCGTTGAGTCGATCCTCGACCTCGATCGGCTCCAACCGGATCCCGCCGACCTTGACCTGCTCGTCCTTGCGTCCGAGATAGACCAGGCGATCGGCGTCCTGCAACCGGACAAGGTCGCCCGAACGGTAGAACCGGCGACCGTCGAGTTCGATGAACGGCCCTTGGGTCGGCTCGTCTCGATCGGACCGCCCGGTGGAGGGACCGAGGTAGCCGGCGGTCAGACCGGGGTGGGCAATGCACAGCTCCCCTGGTGACCCGATCGGAACACGCTGCAGGTGGTCGTCGACCACCGCCAGGGTGACCCCCGGGGCCGGGCGGCCGATGGGGACCTCGGGCTGGTGGTCGAGCAGGGCGGGCTCGACCTCGTAGATCATGCAGCCGACCACCGCCTCGGTCGGGCCGTATTCGTTGAAGATCCGGAGCCGGGGGTTGAACGCCAGCAGGTCCGCCGCCAGCCTGGTGCCGAACGCCTCGCCGCCGACGACGAGGGTCCGGAGGCGGTGGTCGGCGGGAAGCAGCCTGACCAGGATCTCCAGATGGGACGGGGTGGCCTTGCACCAGTTGATGTCGGTGTTGGCGGCGATCGTCGACAGGCCGGCCGGACCGTCGGCGCCGACCACCACCAGTCGCCCACCGGCCAGGATCGGCATGAACAGCGAGGTGATGGTCAGGTCGAAGCTGAGCGGGCTGAACAGCGGTGCAACCGGCCGATCGGTGCCGGACTCGACGTAGCTCTCCTCGGCGAAGCCAATGTAGGCGGCGAGGCCGCCGTCGGTGATCGGTACCCCCTTCGGCTCGCCGGTGGAGCCGGAGGTGAACAGCAGGTAGGCCTCGTCGGTCGCCGACCGTCGTGGCGACACGACGTCCGGCTGAGGGGCTTGGCCACCGTGCCGCTCGTCGTCTCCCTCGGTCGGTTGGAGCTCGGCGATGTCGGAGATCGAGCGAAGGACCAGGACACAACCGGCCCGGCGGGCCAGCTCGGTTCGACGCTGTATCGGTTGGTTCGGGTCAAGGGGCACGAACGAGCCGCCTGCGGCCATGACCGCATACGTGGCCACCACCGCCTCGATCGATCGTGGCAGCTCGATGCCGACCCTGGTCCCGGGCTCGACCCCGTCCCGCCGGAGTTGTCCGGCCAGGCCCATGACCCAGGCCCACAGAAACCGACCGGTCAACGGTCGAGTCGGGCCATCGGCGGTGGCCTCCTCGATCACGATCGAGGGGTTGTCGGCCAGCACCAGCCGCAGGGCCTCCAGGACAGGTGTTGGCGCTGTCTCGGGCTCCGGCTGCGACTCCCAGCGCTGGAGCAGGTCCCGCTCGTCGGGTCCGCAAAGGCAGCGTTGACCGATCGGCAGGTCTGGATCGGAGACGAGGTCGGAGAAGACGCTGATGAAGTGTCCGGCGGCCCTTTCCCGATGTTCGGCATCGGCCCCGCCGTGATTGACGTCGAGCGCGAATTCCGGGCCCGGCGGCGTGCCGGCAGCACCGTTTCGTGGCTCGTCGCCGGCGTAGGCGGTCATCTGAACCCGGAGCAGGTGACTCGAATCGATGGCGCCGGAATGGAGCCATCGGGTGGTGGCGGCGATCGACCCGAAACGCTGCTGTTCGGCTCGGGGAATGACATTGACGACGGCCTGGTAGTCGGCGGCAGGGCTGGTGCCGGGCGCGGCATGACGCAGGGTGGTCAGGATCGCCCTCCCGATCCTCTTGTGGATCGATCCGAAGGTGTCGCCCGGCTGGATCGAGATGTCGACCGGGAAAACCTCCATGGTCGGGCCGATCATGGCCCGGGCCGTCGGGTCGCTGCGGTTGTGGACCGGCAGCCCGATGGCGAACTCGTCGGCGCCGGAGACCCGATGGCAGTACACCGCCGTTGCGGTGACGAGGAGGGTGGACCACCCGAGATGCGCGGTCAACATCCGATACTCGCCGTGCAGCCGTTGTTCGGCCAGGTCGGCCAGTTCGGGCCCGAACGGCAGCGGCAGGCGCTCGGCATCGGGCGTTGGCCGGTCAACGCTCTTGTAGAGCCTCCCGATCCGAGGGGCCGGCTCCCGCGTCCGCCAGTGTTCGATGGCCCTGCGCGTGGCCGTGTCCAGGGGCCGATCGAGGTTGGTGGCCAATTTCCTGGCCCAACGGTAGTAGCTGGTCTGCGGCCCAGGATCCGACTCCAGAGCCGGTTGGCCGTCGCCGAGCCGGCGATAGGCATCGGCGGTCTCGTGGAACACCAGCGCCGATGAGGTGGCGTCGGTTATCACGTGGTGCAGGTCGAGATACCAGGAGACGGTGCCGTCGGGATGGGTGGCGATGGCGCTGTCGTAGCCGATCACCCGAAGGTCGATCGGTCGGCCAACCCTGGCCCTGGCCCAGGGCTCCACATCGGCCCGATCGAGTTGGACGATCTCGGTTTCCGGCAGCTCGTCGATCGCCACCAGCTCGACATTCCATTGGCCGGCCGAACCGGCATCGACCAGCCGGGTTCGCAGGGCGTCGGATCGGGTGACCACCGATCGGAATGCTGCAGCCAACCGTTGGGGGTCGATCGGACCGTCGAGGAACGACACCAGCGGCATGTTCTGCACCGGGTCGTTTGGATGATTGAGCTGGGAGACCCAGAGGCTTCGCTGCATCGGCGACAGCGATCGACCGGTTCCCAAGGGGACACCGATCTCCGATCCTGTGAGCTCCGTCATCGTCGAGCCTCGCCGCGCCGTGACGCCTGACAGCCGCCGTCGGCGCATCCGCAACGTTGCCGCCGGTCCGTCTTCGATCCCGCGTCCATTATCTCACCGCCATGTCGAGAAATGTGTTCGAAGGCGCCTTCCACCGGCATTGAACGAATCGGTTCGGGCTGTAGCCCCTGTCCCGACCCGACCACATCGTTCTTCGAGGGCCGCCGGCAACCAGATGCACAAGATGGAGACCGCAACTACCTATTGATTTTCCGCCTGGTGCATCTAGGGTGACCTCCGAATCTAAGTATACCGTCATCGGCCGGCCGGTGATCGGGCCCGACAGCCCCTGCCGCCCAGGCACGGGGAACTCGGGATTGGCGACAGCGGCTGCGGTGGTGGCGGTCGGGAGCGGAAGGAAATTCAATGTTGGGGCACTTGACAGAGCACGAGAACCCGGTGCTCAGGGCGTCGACCCACAGGGGCGCCGATCGGCGGTCGCCATCGGCTGGTCGGCGCACCGGCGTCGGCGTCGGGATGAACGGTCGGGCCGGTTTCCCGGCCAGGCTGTTCCGGCGCCTGGCGGCGTTCATTGCGGTGGTCGTGGTCGCCGTCTTTGCCGGCATCACCCCGGTCTCCGCTCACAGCGGCAACCAGTCCTACATCTACCTCGATGTCACCGAGACGACGCTGGCGGGGCGTCTGGAACTGCCGATCGTCGATCTCCGCACCTCTCTTGGACTGGATCTCTCCGGGTCTGACGAGGAGATCCTGGCCGAGCTGCAAGCCAACCTCCCGGCAGTTCACGCCTACGCCGACGAGCACTTCGACATCGGCGCCCAAGACGCCGCCCGGTGGGAGCTCGACTTCGGCGACGCCGAGCTGTTCTACTCAGACGCCCCCGAGGTGGACGACAACTACATCATCATGGCCTTCGACGTTGTGGTCGACAGCGGAACCGTGCCCCGGCGGTTCGATGTTCGATTCGACATGTTCTTCGACGAGGTCGAAGGCCGCGATGCCCTGCTGTTGATCGGCAACGACTGGCAGGGAGGGGTGATCGAGAACGGACGCGAGGACCTGGCCACGTTCGATTCCGACAACCGGACCCAGACCATCGATCTCGGTGACGCCAGCGCCTTCAAGAACTTCAACTCGAGCGTGAAACTCGGCGTCAACCACATCCGGACCGGCCCGGATCACATTCTCTTCGTTCTGGTCCTGCTGCTTCCGTCGGTGCTGGTGTTCCGCCAGATGTGGCTGCCGGTCGATCGTTTCGGATCCGCGCTGTGGCGGGTGATGAAGGTGATCACCATGTTCACCGTCGCCCACTCGATCACCTTCTCGCTGGCAGGGCTCGGCATCCTGCCGCTACCGTCGCCCCGAATCATCGAGTCCATCATCGCCCTCTCGATCGCCGCCGCCGCCCTGCACAACATTCGGCCGATCGTGGCCAACAAGGAGTGGCTGATCGCCTTCATGTTCGGCTTGTTCCACGGGATGGGTTTCGCCTCGCTGGTCTCCGGCCTCGACGTGTCACGAGGCACCCAGCTGGTGTCGCTGCTTGGCCGAAATGTCGGTATCGAGATCGGCCAGACGGTGGTGGTGTTGATGTTGTTCCCCGCATTGTTCCTGCTGCGGCGAACCAGGATCTACCGGCCACTGTTCGTTGGGATCTCCATCCTGTTGACCGGCGTCGCCCTGTTGTGGACGATCGAGCGGCTGTTCCAGACCGATGTCGGCATCAACGCCTTTGTCGACCCGGTGTTCGTCTGGCCTCGGATTCTGTTCTACATCCTCGCGGTCACTGTCGCCGCTGCCGCCTACTATCAGGTCGAGAGCAGCGCCGGGCGTCTCCTGCCAACGGCAGGAGAGGTGGAGGCCAAGGCCGCAGCCGGGACTCGAACCGAAGAACCGGTGACGCTGTGACCCTGAGCATCGAGAGGTCGACGCTGTGACCCAGATCGTCGAATCGGTCTCGGAGCGCCTGCTGGGATTCATCAACGCAGAGATATCGGCGAGCCCGGAGCCGATCGAGATCGAGACCGACCTGTTGTTGACCGGTGCGGTCGACTCGCTCGGCGTGGTCAGGATCACCCAGTGGCTGGAGGACGAACTCGGCTTCGAGGTCGATCCGGTCGAGGTCACGCTTGAGAACTTCCAGACCGTCTCCAAGATGGTCGGCTACGCCCAATCCAAGCTGGGCTGACCACCGGGTGCCGGGCCCGAGATGGGGTTGGCCGTCGCTGGCGTCCGGGCGGTCACCGCTCGGTGTCGTACTGGTCGAGCACGGCCCGGCGGGCCTGTTCCAGATGTGCCACCAGCGCTGCTGTCGCCGCCTCGCCGTCACCGGCCGCCATATGGTCGACGATGGCCCGGTGGGCTCCCATCGGCCCCTGGACGTCTGGGTCGAGCATCGGCAGGTCGGTCATCATCAACAGGGTCTGGTCGGCCAGACGCTCCCAGGCGTCGAGCAGCCTTCGATGTTGCGCTCCTTCGACCAGTGCCCGATGCAGCGCCATGTCGGCCCGACCGATGGCGGCCCGGTCGGTACGCCGGTTGGCGGCCTCCAGATCATCGAGCAGGGACGCCAGCCGATCCACCCCGATGCCGTGCCCAACCGCCCGTCCGATGGCCAACGACTCGAGGGCGATGCGCAGGCTGTAGACCTCGTCGACGTCGTCGGCGGTCAACGAACGGACGAAGCTGCCCTTCCTGGCCTGCAGCTCGACCAGCCCGGTCCGCTCCAGTTCGGCCAGGGCGTCTCGAACCGGCCCCCGACTGACCCCGAACCGCTCGGCCAGGTCGCTCTCGATCAGGCGCTCGCCGGCTGGGATCTCGCCGGAGACGATGGCGGCCCGCAGCGACGCGGTGATGGCGGTGCCGAGGTCGGTATGTCGCAGGGGTGAGGCCACGACCCAACACCGTAGTGAGCCCGTCGAGGTGTTGTTGACTGTTGACAAAAGTCGCCTCGGCTTGGTCTACTTGTTGACTGTTGACACTCAGGGCGAGCCCGGAGGAGATCGGCTGCTTTCGACCCCGACGGCAGGGTCAGGTACCGTCCGTTCTGACAACCTG
The DNA here is from genome assembly GCA_947259095.1 of uncultured Acidimicrobiaceae bacterium. Lineage (GTDB taxonomy): Bacteria > Actinomycetota > Acidimicrobiia > Acidimicrobiales > SZUA-35 > JAHELU01. The sequence continues at coordinate 33,155 of CAMYLA010000022.1, forward strand.
GGCCGTCGGCCGGTCCGCCACCGGGCGGCTCGGGCCGGGTGGTTCTTTCAGGCAGTCTTCCAAGCAGCAGAATCCAGGAAACAGAAACCCGGGGTGAGTCGGAGTGACCGTGGAACGAGTGGAAACCAACGGATTGGCCGTCGGCCGGACCCTGTACGACATGGTGGTCAACGAGGCGCTCCCCGGCATCGGGATCGATGCCGAGCGGTTCTTCTCCGGGCTGGCCGAACTGGCGGCCGAGTTCGGGCCGAGAAACGTCGAGCTGCTCCAGGCCCGTGAACGGTTCCAGTCGGCGATCGACGGCTGGCACCGGGAACGGGCGGGCCAACCCCACGACCATGAGGCCTATCGGGCCTTTCTCGAGGAGCTGGGCTACCTGGTGCCGGAGGGGCCCGACTTCGAGATCGAGACCGAGAACGTCGACCCCGAGATCGCCTCGGTGCCCGGTCCCCAGCTCGTGGTTCCGGTGACAAACGCCCGCTACGCCCTCAACGCGGCCAACGCCCGCTGGGGCTCGCTCTACGACGCCCTCTACGGCACCGACGCCATGGGCGACCTTCCGGAACCGGGCCCCTACGATCCGGTGCGGGGAGCCCGGGTCATCGCCTGGGCCCGGGACTTCCTCGACCGGGTGGTTCCGCTGGCCGGCGGCTCCCATGCCGACGCCACCGCCTACCGGGTCGCCGATGGCACGCTCCGAGTCGAGCTCGAGGGTGGGCCGACCGAGGTCGGGCTGGCAAACCCGAGCTGTTTCGGTGGCCATGTCGGCGACGGCGGGCGACCAACCAGCGTGCTCGTTGATCACCATGGGTTGGGGATCGAGATCGTGATCGACCCCGACGATGCGGTGGGGGCCGACGATCCGGCCGGCGTGGCCGACCTGGTGTTGGAGGCGGCGGTGACGGCAATCATCGACTGCGAGGACTCGGTGGCCGCAGTGGACAGCGAGGACAAGGCGCTGGCGTATCGCAATTGGCTGGGGCTGATGAAGGGCGACCTGACCGAGGAGGTGACCAAGGGCGACGACACCTTCGTTCGCCGCCTCAGCCCCGACAAGCGCTTCCTCGCACCGGACGGCTCGTGGACCACCCGGCCCGGGCGGTCGCTCCTGCTGAGCCGCAACGTCGGTCATCTGATGACGACCCCGGCGGTGCTCGATGGCGACGGGGCGCAGCTCTTCGAGGGCCACCTCGATGCGCTGGTCACCGTGGCCTGCGCCATGCACGACCTGGCAAAGACCGGCGGTGAACGGAACTCGCGGACCGGGTCGGTGTACGTGGTCAAGCCGAAGATGCACGGGCCGGACGAGGTGGCGTTCACCAACGACCTGTTCACCAAGGTGGAGCAGATCCTCGGGCTGCCCCACAACACGGTGAAGATCGGCATCATGGACGAGGAGCGCCGAACCACGCTGAACCTGAAGGAGTGCATCCGGGCCGCCAGGGCCCGAGTGTGTTTCATCAACACCGGCTTCCTCGACCGGACCGGCGACGAGATGCACACCTCGATGCAGGCCGGCCCGATGGTCCGCAAGGGCGATATGAAGACCCAACGGTGGATCACCGCCTACGAGGACTGGAACGTCGACACCGGCCTGGCCTGCGGGTTCCAGGGCCGAGCTCAGATCGGCAAGGGCATGTGGGCCGCCCCCGACCTGATGGGCGACATGCTGGACCAGAAGATCGGCCACCCCATGGCGGGGGCCAACTGCGCCTGGGTGCCGTCGCCGACCGCAGCCACCCTCCACGCCACCCATTACCACCGGGTCGACGTGCTGGAGCGACAGGCCGAGCTCGAGCAGCAGCTGGCATCGGATGGGCCGAGGGCGACCGTCGACGACCTGCTGATGATCCCGGTTGCACACTCGGTCGATTGGTCAGACGAGGAGATCCAGGCCGAACTGGACAACAACGCCCAGGGCATCCTGGGCTACGTCGTCCGCTGGGTCGACCAGGGCGTCGGCTGCTCCAAGGTGCCAGACATCAACGACATCGGGCTCATGGAGGATCGGGCGACGTGCCGCATCTCGTCCCAGCACATGGCCAACTGGCTTCATCACGGCATCGTCGATGACGGCAGAATCATGGAGACCATGAAGCGCATGGCAACCGTGGTCGACCGCCAGAACGCCGACGACCCGCTCTACCAACCGATGGCACCGGACTACGCCGGTCCGGCGTTCAAGGCCGCCTGCGACCTCGTACTGTCCGGTGTCGAGCAACCGTCGGGCTACACCGAACCGATCCTCCACGCCCATCGCCTGGAGGCGAAAGGAAGCCGCCGGTAGCCACCCCCCGGCGGCCAGACCAGCGAGAGGCACGAACGATGTTGGAGAAGCTTCGGAACAGACGGCGGGGCGGGACCGCCGGGTCGGCAGACCCGTTCGTCGATGCCCTCCGGGCGGCGCTGAGCCCCGAGCAGGTCAAGGACGATGGCGCCCATCGGGCGCTGCTGAGCCACGACGCCTCGGTGTTCGACGAGGGCAACTCCGGTCCGGTCTGCTACCCGGAGACCACCGCCGAGGTCCAGGCCATCGTCACGCTGGCGAACCAGTACGGCCGCAACATGGTGCCCCGGGGCGCCGGGACGGGCCTGGCCGGCGGCGCCATCCCACTCGGGGAGCCGGTGGTGGTGGCGGTGACCAGGATGGACCGGGTGCTCGAGGTCGACACGGTGAACCGGGTGGCCTGGGTCGAGCCGGGGGTGGTCAACCTCGACCTGACCCGGCACCTCACGCCGCTGGGATTCCACTTCGCCCCCGACCCGTCCAGCCAGCAGGTGTGCACCATCGGCGGCAACGTCGCCAACAACTCCGGCGGCCCCCATTGCCTCGCCTACGGGGTGACCAACGCCCATGTGGTGGCCCTCGAGGTGGTGTTGCCGTCGGGTGATGTCGCAATGCTCGGTGGTCTCGAGGTCGAGCCCCAGGGTTTCGACCTCCGGGGGGTGTTCGTCGGGAGTGAGGGCACCCTCGGGGTGGTCACCAAGGTGGCGGTCCGCATCACCAGGAACCGGCCCGAGGTCCGGACCCTGTTGCTCTCGTTCGCCTCGGTTCGGGATGCGGCCACTACCGTGAGCGACGTGATCGCCGCCGGGATCGTCCCCGCCGCCATGGAGGTGATGGACCAGCGCATCACCGAGGCCGTCGAGAACTACGTTCACGCCGGGTACCCGCTCGACGCGGCGGCGGTGCTGCTGGCAGAAGTCGACGGGCTGGTCGACGGTGTCGACATCGACGCGGCCCGGATCGGCGAGATCGGCCGGGCCAACAACGCCACCGATGTTCGCCTCGCCGGCAGCGAGGAGGAGCGGGCGCTGCTGTGGAAGGGTCGCAAGACGGCCTTCGGAGCCATCGCCCAGATCGCCCCCGACTACTACCTGCACGACACCGTGGTGCCCCGCTCCGCACTGGCAGACGTGCTGACCGAGATCTACGCCATCGCCGATCGTCACCAGATCCTGGTGATGAACGTCTTCCACGCCGGCGACGGGAACCTCCACCCGCTGCTGATCTTCGACGCCCGCGACGAGGGAGTGCTGGAACGGGTCCACGCCGCCGGGGCCGACATCATCACCGCCTCACTGGATGCCGGCGGGGTGCTGACGGGGGAGCACGGGATCGGCGTCGAGAAGCAGAAGTTCATGGAGCGGATGTTCACCGACGACGACCTCGACCACCAGAACCGGCTCCGCCAGGCTTTCGACCCCGGTTGCCGCACCAACCCCGGAAAGGTCATCCCCGCCGGCCACAGTTGCGCCGACATCCAGGCCCTGACCTCGGTTCCGAAACAGGTGTGGCTTTGACTGCCGCTGCAGCTGGGCAGGCGGAGCCGCAGCCGACGATGCGGTCAACCGACTCGATCCTGGCCCGGTTCGCCGAGGAGGTTGGTGAGCGCGGCCCGGTGGCTGTCGAAGGGGGGCGGACCCGGTGGGACGTCGGCGGCTCCCCGGCCGACGGCACCAGGCTCGTCACCGCCCCGACCGGTATCGTCGACTACCAGCCGGACGAGATGACGGTGACCGTCCGGGCCGGCACGTCGGTGGCCGAGCTCAACCAGACCCTGGCCGGGCGGGGCCAGCGAACCGCCCTTCCCGATCGTGGCGGCACCGTGGGCGGGGCCCTCGTCGTCGGCCACAACGACATGCGATCCCTGGGCCGGGGGCTGCTGCGGACCTCGCTGCTCCAGGTCCGCTACGTGTCGGCCGAGGGGCGCATCATCAGCAGCGGCGGCCCGACCGTGAAGAACGTCAGCGGATTCGATCTCCCCCGGCTCATCGTCGGTTCGCTCGGCACGCTCGGCCTGGTGGCCGAGGTGATCCTGCGCACCAACCCCATCCCCGCCACCTCGCAGTGGTTGGTCTCCACCGACGCCGACCCGCAGGTCGTCGCCGACACCGCCTTGGCCCCTGCCGCAGTGCTGTGGGACGGCTCGACGACGTGGGTCGAGCTGGAGGGCCATGGCGCAGACGTCGACGCCGAGCGGCGCCGCCTCGACACGGTCGGCACCTTCACCGAGGCGGCAACCACCGATGGGGCCCACCGCGCCGCCGACGAACTCCCGGTTCCTGTGCCCGAACACCGGTGGTCGCTCGCTCCGGCCGACATCGCCGGCTTCGCCGATCGGGCCCCGGGCCTCGGCATCGGTCGGTTCCTGGCCGCGGTGGGGCTCGGGTTGGTGTTCGCCGATCAGCCGCAGCCGCTGCGACCGGTCCCGGCCGAGATCCAGGTCGTTGCCGACCGGCTCAAAGAGAACTTCGACCCGACCGGGAGGCTGAATCCCGGCCGGGATCCGGGACGGAAGTAGGGGCTGGACATGGACCTGAAGCTCGACGACGACGCACTCAACAGCTGCGTGCAATGCGGTTTGTGTCTGCCCCATTGCCCGACCTATCGGGTGACCGGCGACGAGGCGATGTCGCCCCGAGGCCGGATCAAGCTCATGCGGGAGGTGCAGGACAACGACGCCCCGCTCACCGACGAGGTGTTGGAGGCGTTCTCCTCCTGCGTGCAGTGTCGCGGATGTGAGCCTGCCTGCCCTTCCGGGGTGCCATACGGCCACCTGATGGAACAAACCAGGGAGACGCTGACCGACGCGGGGGAGATGACACCGCAGTGGCAGCGGCTGGCGATGAAGCCGCTGACCCATCCCAGGCTGCTGGCCCTGGGGACGACCGCGCTCGGGGTTGCCCAACGGCTCAAGGTCCTTCCCGGCCGCCTCGGTCTCTCGGAAACGATCCCGCTCCGTCGTGAGCCGTTGCCGACGACGGGGTCCGACGTGTACCTGTTCACCGGCTGCGTGATGGACACGATGCAGCGCCACGTCCACCTGGCCGGTCTGGAGGTGTTGACCGCAGCCGGCCTCGGTGTTACCCCCACCAACGAACTGGCGCCCTGCTGTGGTGCCCTGCACACCCACGCCGGGCTGACCGGTGACGCCCGGCGGATGGCCGAGGCGATGATGGATTCACTGGAGCCGGATCGCCCCATCATCGTCGATTCCGCCGGTTGCGGTGCCGCCATGAAGGACTACGGCCACCTGCTCGGCACCGCGGCCGCCGCCCGGTTCGCCGAACGGGTCCACGACATCCACGAATTCCTGGCCGAACACGTCGACGAGCTGCCGACGGTGGACCCGCTGGAGCTGCGGGTGGCGATCCAGGACCCCTGCCATCTCCGCCATGTGCAGCGGGTCCACCAGGCGACCAGGACCGTGCTGGCGCCGTTCGTCACCGAACTGGTCGAGCTCGATGATGACGGCCTGTGCTGCGGCGCCGGTGGCGCCTACTCGATCATGGAGCCGGACCTGGCGGGGCGGATCCGGGACCGGAAGGTGGCCGCCATCGAACGGGCGGTCCCCGACGTGGTGGCCAGCGCCAACCCTGGATGTTCGATGCACCTCGGCTCGGTCGGCGTTGAGACCAGACACCCGATCGAGCTCGTCCACGCCGCCATCACCGCCGACTGACCCGGCGCCGGTCCCGAAGAGCCATGTTTGCAGGCGGAGCCGTCCAGCACCGGTTGCTCGATCGACGGGCCCCGACCACCGCGATGTTCACGACCAGCTGGGATCGCGACCGGTGATGGCGATGAATCTGGCCGCCATGTCCATGTCGTCGGTCTCGACGACGGCAGGACCGAAGCGCCCCTCGCCCCGCAGCGAGTCTCCCGCCCGCTGCAACCGGCGATAGCCCTGCTCGACCAACCCGGCGTCGAGTCGGGGCTCCTGACCGGTGGCCATGGCCAGATCCCAGGTGTGGATCAGCGGGTCGACCCAGACGAAACCCAGGAACTTCTCGACCGGCATCTCACCCCATGGGGTCTTGCTCACGGTTTGCAGCGCCCCCCGCGTGTCGAGCGACGCCTGCACCAGTTCGAACGACTGCTGCCAGGTCTCGACCGGATCGCCCCGGTGGGACTCGTCTGGCCGGTCGGCTCCCCGTCCCTCGGTGAAGTCGGCGATCATGTGGTTCATGGCAACGGTGTGAGCGACCACATCGGCTGCAGTCCACGCTTCGCACGGCGACCGGTCCCGCCATCGCTCGGGTGCGGTCCTGGCCACGGTGGCGTCGAAACCGTACAGCGCCTTGAGAAAGGTTCGTGCGTTGTCGCTCATGGGCAACACGATAGGTCGAGCCCGCTGGGCCGTGCCCGGCCACCGCCGCCTTGACCACCGAGGTGCCGGCCACCGCAGCGTCTGGCTGTGCTCAGCAGGGCGGCGGCCCGGCGATGGATTCCCGAACGGTTCGGCGATCGATCTTGCCGCTCGGTGTCAGCGGGAACGACTCGACCTCCTCGTAGCCGCTCGGCACGGCGTACACCGGCAGTCTGGCCGCCAGGTGCTGTCGCCACGCCGCCGACGCCACCGGTCCTTTTGCCACGAACCGGGCGATCAGCTCATCGTCGCCGCCGGGTTGGATCCGGACCCCGACCACCGCCTGTTCGACCTCGTCGAGCGAGGCCACTGCGGCCTCGACCATCTCCAGCTCCACCCGGTTGCCCCGGATCTTCACCTGGTTGTCCTGGCGGCCGTGGTACAGCAGACATTGACCGGGGTTGGGGGTGACCGGTGGCTCCATCTCACGGCCGGCCCAACTGACGATGTCGCCGGTTCGGTACCAGCGCTCGACCTTGCCGCCGGGCCCGGCCCGCTCGACGAAGGCCCGATCGTTGAGATCCGGTCGATTCCAGTAGCCGGCCATCATCGTGGCGGTTCGAACCAGCAGCTGGCCCGGTTCCGGTCCGGTGATCGGTCGGTCGTCGTCGTCGACCACCAGCAGATCGGCGTCGGGGCACCGGTAGCCGATCGGCAACGTGCCCCGGTCCCGGTCGGCATCAAAATGGGCCATGCTGAAGTGGTAGTAGGTGCACTGGTTGACCTCGGCCGGCCCGTACACGTTGCTGAACCGGGCGTTCGGGAACACCTCGATGAGCTGTTTCAGCGGTTCCGGAGGGAAGACCTCGCCCGCCGGCAGAACCCACCGAACCGCAGAGAGATCCCGGTCGGTCAAGGCGCCACGGCTCAGCAGCTGCTGGAACAGCGACGGCACGGTGTACAGGGTGGTGCAGCCCTGATCGGCGAGGTACTGGCTGAGGCTGGCCGGGAACCGGAGATACTGCTCGGGCACCAGGACCACCCGGGCCCCGGCCACGACCCCGGCCAGGACCTCGAAGGTCGACATGTCGAAGTGCAGCGGCGAGAAGTTCGCCATCCGGTCCGCCGGACCCAACCCGTGGAGCTCGGCCGACATGGTGGCATAGCTGCGACCGCTTCGATGGGTGTGCATGATGCCCTTCGGCTTGCCGGTCGAGCCGGAGGTGTACATCACATAGGCCAGATCGTCGCCGAGCACCGAGACCGGGGGGACCGGATCGAGGCCTTCCACGTCGTCCCAGGTGACGAAGCCCGAGCCGGATTCCTCCGGTCCGGCCGCCAGCCCGATGACATTGAACGCTGGGGCGAGGGGCCGGACCCGGTCGATCCCGGCCCGCCTCGGTTCGTGGCTGACCAGGGTGGTGATGCCGCAGTCCTCGATGATGCCGGCGATCGTCTCGGGCGGGGCCATGGGGTCGATCGGGACGTAGGCCGCGCCGGCCCGGAGGATGCCGTGCACCGCCACCAGCGACTCGAGCGACTTGTGGAGGTAGATGCCGACCCGATCCCCCCTGCCGACGCCGACCTGGCCGAGGGCCGCCGCCAGTCGGCCGACCCGCCCCTCGAGTTGGCCCCAGGTCAGCCGATTCTCGTCACAGGCCGCAGCGACGGCTGTCGGGTGGGCGTCGGCGGCGTCGACCACCAGGTCCGACAGCAGGAAACGGTGGGTCATCGGGTGGCCTCGATTCGTCGCATACTCGGTTGTGCCTCCACACTGGCCGGGCGGTGCCGAACCGTGCCGAGGCGCAGTCCGAGGCTCGTAGAGTACTAGTGACCTGCACCGGCTGAACCCTGTTCGGCCGGGCATCGAACGGACCGGGAGAGAACAGATGACCAACTTCGACGCCGGGGCGGCAATCGACGCGCTGACCGATCTCGACCATCCGGTCAAGCGTAAGACCGCAGAATGGGCGGCCGAGAACCTCGACGACCCGACGTTGTCGGAACGAGACCGCGACTGCCGGTTCTGGGCCGAAGGCTGGACCCGGGCCGCCGAGCGCGGCATCACCGCTTTGATGGTCGACCCTGGCTACGGGGGCGGCGGCCACGATGTGATCCATGCCCTGCTGACCTTCGAGGGGCTGGGCTACGGCTGCCGTGACGCCGGGCTGGCGTTCCCGCTGAGCACCCAGGTGTGGACGATGCAGCCGCTGATCGAGCGGTTCGGGACCGAACAACAGAAGCAGCGGTACCTCCCTGGCATGTGCTCGGGCGAGCTGAAGGCGTCGTTTTGCATCACCGAGGCCGAGTCCGGCTCCGACACCTTTGCCATGGAAACCAGCTTCACCGTCGAGACGCCGTCCGGCCAGGAGGGGGTCGAGCCGGTCTACGTGCTGTCGGGAACCAAGTCGTACATCACCATGGCTCCCCAGGCCGACGTGTTCATCGTCTTCGCCACCAGCAATCCCGAACTCGGCCAGTGGGGGGTGACCGTCTTCCTCGTCGACGCCGAGACCCCCGGGGTGTCGGTCGGGCCGAACCGGCCGAAGATGGGTCTGCGGACCACCCCCTTCGCCGACGTCAGCTTCGATCGGTGCCGGCTGGGGCCGGGCGACGTGCTCGGTTCGATCGGTTCCGGGGCGTCGATCTTCTCCTCGGCCATGGAGGCCGAGCGGGCCTTCGTGCTGGCAGGTCAGATCGGCGCCATGGAGCGCCAATTGGACGACGCCGTGACCTTCAGCCGAACCCGGAGCCAGTTCGGGCAGCCGATCGGGGATTTCCAGGCGGTATCGCACCGGCTGGCCGACATGAAGCTGCGCCATGACAACGCCAGGCTCCAGCTGTACCGGGCCGCCATCCTCGACGCCCAGGGCCGGCCGTCGATGGAGGCCGCGGCGCTGGCCAAGATCCAGGCCAGCGAGGCTGCGGTGGCCTCGGCCCTCGATGCGGTCCTGACCCACGGGGCCCAGGGGTACGTCACCGAGTTCGGCGTCGAGCAGGACCTGCGGAACGTGGCCGGTGGCGTGGTGTACGGCGGCACCTCCGATGTGCAGCGCAACATCGTGGCCAGGATGCTCGGCCGCCGAGGCGGCTGACCGGCTCTCCGATTGCCGCCGCCGGACTCGCATGTGGCCGGTGGATCGGGCAGGCTGGAACCATGAAAATCAGGATCGGCTACGGGCTCGGCACCCGTAATGCCACCAATGACCAGGACCGCTTCATCCAGCTGGTCGACGGCTTGGAACGTAACGCCTTCGATTCGCTGTGGCTGTCGGAGCGGCTGAGCGGCGACTGCCCGGACCCGTTGGTCGGCATGGCCTTTGCGGTGGCCAGAACCACCAAGCTCAAGGTCGGGATGTCGGTGATGGTGCTCCCGGGCCGGAACCCGGTGGTCCTGGCCAAGTCGCTGGCCAGCCTCGACCGGTTGTCAGGGGGCAGGTTGTTGCCGGCGTTCGGGTTGGGGGTGGCCGATTCCGCAGAGCACCAGGCCTTCGGTGTCGACCGCAGGCAACGGGGTGCCTGGTTCAACGAGGCCCTGCCGTTGATGCGGCGACTGTGGACCGAGGACCACGTCAACCACGACGGGAAGCGGTTCCAGGTTGTCGACGTGACCATCAAACCGAAGCCGATGCAGCAGCCGCTCGAGGTGTGGCTCGGCGGTATCGCACCGCTGGAGCTCAAGCGGGTCGGTCGCCACGGTGACGGCTGGTTGCCGTCGTTCTGTACCCCGGGCCAGGTGGCCGAGGCCCGTACGGTGATCGAGCAGGTGGCCAAGGAGCATGATCGTGAGATCGAGGACGAGCACTACGGGGCGCTGATTCCCTACCGGGCAACCAACACCGCCATTCCCGAGGCGATGCAGGTGGTGATCAACAAACGTAACCCCGACGCCGAACCGGAGGACATCATCCCGGCCAAGGATCAGATCGAGAAGGTGATCCAGCGTTTCGTCGACGAAGGATTCTCGAAGTTCGTGATGATCCCGACCGTCGAGCCAGACGACTGGGATGCCGAGCTCGACGAGGTGGCGTCGATCGTGAAGCCGCTGGAGAACTGATCGAGTCGCGGCCCACCACCAGGTCGGTCAGAACCGGTCGGCGCCGGCGTTGTCCCAGACCGAGGTCATGGTGGCCGGGTAGACGGCGAGCGGCCAGCCGGTCTTCATGGCTGGATCGGCGACCACCAGCCGGTGATTGCCGGTGTCGGCGATGACGATGTGTCCCGACGCCAGGACGGCCAAACCCTCGGGCTGGTCGAGGCCGCTGAGGCCGAGGGTCCGGATCTCCCGGTCGGCAAGCAACCTGATCCGGTTGTTCCCGGTATCAGCGATCAGCAGATCACCGTCGGCGGTGGCGCAGATCGCCCCCGGTCGTTGCAGCCGGGCCTGGTGGGCCGGGCCGTCGACCAGGCCCCAATCGAAGAAGTCGTTGCCGGTGATGGTCGCCACCCTGCCACGGTCGGTCAGCAGTCGGATGTTGCTCGACGCGGCGTCGCAGAAGGCGATCCCCGAGTGGGTTCTGGCCAGTCCGGTCGGTTGGGCCAGCTCGGAAACCGCAGCGCCGCCGTCCCGGCAGCCGGAGAACCCCGACCCGGCGATGGGGCCGACCATCACCTCACCGTCGGCACCGGCGATCCGCAGCAGCACGTCGTGGCCTGCATCGGCCACCACGACGCTGCCGTCCCGATCGACCAGCAGGGCGGTCGGGGCCGCCAACTGCTCGTCGGCCAGGACGTCGAGGGTGCCGCAGGCCAGATCGATCTGCAACACCGAACCGGTGCCCTGCTCCACCACGTAGAGCACCGAATCGGAAGCCCAGGCCACCGCTGTCGGCTGGTCGATGTCGGTGATCTCCACCTCGGGCCGCAGCGTCCGCAGGTCGGGATCGAGACCACCGATCAGCAGCCGATCGTTGCCACTGTCGGCCACGACCACCAGGCCGGAGTCGGTGGCCGCCACCGCAGCGGGGAACCGGAGGGTCGAAGCCTCGGCCGCGACCGATTTCGAGGGCCCGTGATCGGCGGCGGGGGGCGTCGACGCCGAAAGATCGACCTTGCGCTCGTTGGTTCGACCCCTCGACGGTGCGGGCCTGGCCAGCTCCCCCAGCACTGCGTCGCTGACCGCATCAAAGCCCGATGTCCCGCTGTTGATACCGATGACCCGGCCCCGCTTGTCGACCACCGCCGTTGCCGGCCACCCCTCGGGGTTGTAGCGGTTCCAGGTGATGTATTCGGGGTCGTGGACCACCGGAAGCGGGATGCGGTGGCGTTCGATGGCGGCCCGGACCCGCTCCGGATCGTCTTCGTATGGAAATCTCGGGGTGTGGACGGCCAGGACCGCAACCCCGGTCGGCCACTGTCCTGCCAGCTCGATCAGCCGACGCAAGGCGAGGAGTGAGGCCTCGCAGCCGAACGACCAGAAGACCACCACAACCACTCGGCCTCGGAGGTCTGACCAGGAGATCGGGCGTGTCGAGAACCAGTGACGGCCCTCCACCGGAGGAGCAACGGGAAACATGGCATCCGTATCGGTAGCTGACCGCCACTCTTGACCGGTCGGGCGGTACCGGCTGCCGGCTCGGGGGTCGTTGCGACGCCGTTCTCGCCGTGGGAGGGCCGAATCCGGACCGCCAAATCTGCGGTTGGGTGCAGGGGCCCACTAGATTGGCGATGCAGCGCGGCCTGCCCGCATCGATCGGTGGGCCCGAGGCAAGATCCGAGGAACACCAGATGCCTGCCAAGGCGAGCCCAAGGGGAGACAGCACGTGAAAGTCCCATTGACGATCAATGACTTCCTCGACCGGGCGGTTGCGGTCTATCCCGACCGGGTCGCCATCGTCGACGAACCAGACCAGGTTGCAGCCCCGATGCCGGACATCACCTACGGGCAGCTTGGCGACATCCGCCGTCAGATGGGTGTGACCATGGATGAACTGGGCATCCCGATGGGTGGCAGGGTGGCCATGGTCTCGCACAACTCGGCCCGGCTGCTCACCTCGTTCTTCGGGGTCAGCGGCAACGGTCGGGTCTTCGTGCCGATCAACTTCCGGCTCAGTGCCGATGAGGTGGCCTACATCGTCGAGCACAGCGGGGCCGAGGTGCTGCTGATCGACCCCGAGCTGGCCGACACCCTCGGCGACATCGCCGCCAAGCATGTCTGGATCATGGGCGAGGAGTCCGATGCGGTCTGGTACGGCAGGGAAGGGGTACCCGCGGCCTGGGAGCCCGACGAGGACGAAACGGCGTCGATCAACTATACGTCTGGCACCACGGCCCGGCCGAAGGGGGTCGAGCAGACCCACCGGGCCCGCTGGACCAACGCCGTGACCTTCGGCTGGCACGTCGGGGTCAGCGACCGAGACGTCTACCTCCACACCCTGCCCATGTTCCATTGCGACGGTTGGGGCATGCTCTACACGGTGACCGGGATGGGGGTCAAGCATGTGGTGTTGCGCAAGGTCGACGGCCCGGAGATCCTGCGGCGGGTCGAGGAGCACGGTGTCACGCTGATGTGCGGGGCCCCCGCGGTCTGTGCCGCCGTACTGGATGCGGCCGCCGACTGGGACGGCGAGATTCCCGGTCGGGGCAAGGTCCGGATGGTGGTTGCCGGCGCCCCTCCTCCAACCGCCACCATCGAGCGGATGGAGACCGAGCTCGGCTGGGAGTTCATCCAGATCTACGGCCTGACCGAGACCGCACCGCTGCTGACCATCAGCCGGTCCCGACCGGAGTGGGACGACCTCAGCCCGGCCGAGCGGGCCAAGAAGCTGGGCCGGGCCGGGGCACCGGCCATCGGCATCGAGATGCAGACCAGCGGGTCCGGCGAACTGTTGGCCCGGGGCAACCATGTGCTCGAGGCCTACTGGGAAAACCCGACCGCCACCGCCCAGGCGCTGGAGGGGGGCTGGTTCCACACCGGCGACGGCGGCTACAAGGACGAGGAGGGTTACTACAGCATCACCGACCGAAAGAAGGACGTCATCATCTCCGGCGGCGAGAACGTCTCGTCGATCGAGGTGGAGGACGTGCTCTTCTCCCATCCCGATGTGACCGAGGCGGCGGTGATCGGCGTGCCCCACGAGAAGTGGGGCGAGACGGTCAAGGCGCTGGTCGTGCTGGAGCATGGATCGACCGCCGACGAGCGGGAGCTGATCGACTACTGCCGGGACCGGCTGGCCCACTACAAGTGCCCGACCTCGGTGGAGACCAGAACCGAACTGGCCCGCACCGCCACCGGCAAGCTGCAGAAGTACAAGCTGCGGGCCCCGTACTGGGAGGGTCGGGACAAGATGGTCAACTGACCGGCTGCGGCGGCCCGGCCTGGTCTGCGCAGTCCGTTAGGATCGCCGGGTGACGAGAATCGGATTGCGGCATCGGCTGAGGCTGTTCGGTCTCGTGATCCTGGCCGGGTCGGTCATGGCCGGGTGTGGTGACGGGTTCGATCGCGACGATGCGGTGGTCGGTTTCTCCGAGGCCAACCCCGGGGTCACCACCGCCCAGAGCGAATGTGTGGTCGACCGTCTGATCGACCGCTACGGCCTCGATGGGCTGGAGGGGGAGTTGGCCGCCGAGCCGGTCAGCGAATCGTTCGAGGAGACCCAGTTCCGGGACATGTTCGCCTGTGGCATCGAGGGCGACATCCGCAGCCAGATCATCGAACAGTTGCAGGCAAACGGGGTCTCCGAGGACGATGCGCCCTGTGTGGCCGGGATCCTGGTCGAGGACCTGGACGACGACGACATCGATGTGCTGCTGTCGGGGGAGATCACCGAACGGTTCCTGGCCCGGTTCGTGGCCGCCATGGAGGAGTGTGGAGCGATCAACTGATGACCATTGAAACCGCAATCGCCGATCGACACATCGCCGCAGCGTGGCATGACGAGCTCGTGCCCCGGCTGCGGGAGTACATCACCATCCCGGCGCTCTCCCCGGCCTTCGACCCCGATTGGGTCGGGAACGGCCACCTCGACCGGGCCGTCGACCTGATCGAGAGCTGGATCCGGTCCCGACCGGTGGCGGCCATGTCGGTCCGCCGCCAGGAACTGGCGAACCGCACGCCCCTGCTCGTCGTCGACATCGACGCCTTCGGTCCCGACGCCCCGGTCGGCGGGGGCACGACGATTCTGTACGGCCATCTGGACAAGCAGCCGGAGATGGAAGGCTGGCGGGACGGCCTGGCCCCGTGGACCCCGGTCATGGAGGGCACCAAACTCTACGGTCGGGGCGGCGCCGACGACGGCTATGCCGCCTTCGCCAGTCTGGCGGCCATCGAGGCGGTCCAGGCCGGCGGTGGAAGCCACGGCCGGTTGGTGGTGCTGATCGAGGCATCGGAGGAGTCGGGCAGCCCCGACCTGCCGGCCCATATCGAGGCCCTGGCCGGCAATCTGGGCCGGGTCGATCTGGTGGTGTGTCTCGACTCCGGCTGCGCCAACTACGACACGCTGTGGCTGACCACCTCGCTCCGGGGCTTGGTCGACGGCACCCTGGATGTGCGAATCGTGACCGAGGGGCTCCACAGCGGCGGTGCCGGCGGGGTCGTGCCTTCGACGTTTCGAATCATCCGGACCCTGCTCGATCGGGTCGAGCGGGCCGGGGATGGCCGGGTCCTGCTGGCGTCGGCATCGGTCGAGATCCCCGGCCACCGGGTCAGCGAAGCCGAAGCCACTGCGGCCCTCCTGGGCGGCGGGGCGTTCGAGGCGGCACCGTTCGTCGCCGGTGCCGGACCGATGGTGGACGGTGGTGCCGAGGCGCTGCTGGCCAAGACCTGGCGTCCGTCGCTGTCCTACATCGGTATCGACGGCATGCCGGCCACCGGCGCTGCCGGCAACGTGTTGCGGCCTCGGACCGCCCTGAAGCTCTCGCTGCGGATCCCGCCAACGGCGGAGCCGGCGGCGGTGCTCCAGGAGTTGCGGACCACGCTGGAGGCCAACCCTCCCTATGGCGCCGAGGTGTCGTTCACCAACTCCGAGGCCGCCCCCGGCTGGAACGCCCCGGCCCTCGCACCGTGGCTCCACACCGCCCTCGATACCGCGTCCAAGCAGCAGTTCGGGCAGGGGATGCGGCTCTATGGCGAGGGCGGCACCATCCCGTTCATGGGGATGCTGGGGGAGCTGTTCCCCGAGGCCCAGTTCGTCATCACGGGGGTGCTCGGCCCCGGTTCGAACGCCCACGGTCCCAACGAGTTCCTCGATGTGGCCTACGCCGAGAAGCTGACCTGCTGCCTTGCCCGGGTGCTTGACGCCTCCACCGGCGTCGCCCGGTAGCGGCCGGTCATCGCCCGGCGACTCACCGGCTGGCGCAACACCGGCCCATCTGCCAAGGTGGCCAAGGCAAGGACACCCCGAAGGCGAGGACACCCCGATACAAGGTGGCCAAGGCAAGGACACCCCGATACAAGGTGGCCAAGGCGAATGTCGGATGCCCATACGCTCCGCCACCACGGCGGAGGTCCGCGCCGGGGTCGGCGATTCGGGTCGGCGTCGGCGCCACATGAGGAACCGGACAACGACAGGAGATGACCCGACATGGCCGATGGAGAAGGTAAGGAACTGGCGGGACGGGTTGCGGTGGTGACCGGCTCGTCGAGCGGGATCGGTGAGGAGACCGCCCGCCGGCTGTCGGATCTCGGCGCGTCGGTGGTTGTCAACTCGGCATCGTCGGTCGAGGCCGGCCGAGCCGTTTCCGAATCGTTGCCCGGGGAGTCGATCTACGTCAAGGCCGACATCTCCGATCAGGCCCAGGGCAGGGCGCTGCTCGATGCCACCATCAAGCGGTTCAACAAGCTGGATATTCTGGTCAACAACGCCGGCTGGACCACGGTGGTGCCCCACCAGAAGCTGGATGATCTGACCGACGAGATCTTCGCCAAGACCTTCGATGTGAACGTGTTCGGAACCTGGTGGTTGACCAAGGGCGCCATCCCGCTGCTGCGGGAATCCGACGACCCCAACGTCGTGACCATCACCTCGGTTGCCGGTGTCCGGCCGGTCGGCTCGTCGATGGCGTACTCGATGGCAAAGGCCTCGCTCAATCAGATGACCAGGCTGCTTGCCAAGTCGTACGGGCCGATCCGATTCAATGCGGTGGCCCCGGGCCTGGTGGCGACACCTTGGACCGAGGACTGGGATGCGCAGCATGCGGCGGTGGCCAGGACCGCCCCATTGCAGCGCTCGGCCACCCCCGACGACTGCGCCGAAGCGGTCGTTGCCCTGGTCAGGATGAAGTATGCGACCGGTCAGGTGTTGGTGGTCGATGGCGGGATGACCATCGTGTCATAGGGGATCGGCAGCGCCGCTTGCCTGCCGTGCCGAGGGGCTCCTCGGGGGATCAGAGCTTGAGGTCGACCGGCCGGGAGGTGTCGGCGTAGAAGTCGTTGCCCTTGTCGTCGATCACGATGAACGCCGGGAATTCCTCGACCTCGATCCGCCACACCGCCTCCATGCCGAGCTCGGGGTATTCGAGTACCTCGACCTTGCGAATCGAGTCCTTGGCGAGGCGGGCTGCCGGCCCGCCGATCGAGCCGAGGTAGAAGCCTCCGTGGCGCTTGCAGGCGTCGGCGACCTGCTGGCTGCGGTTCCCCTTGGCCAGCATCACCAGCGAGCCCCCCGCGGCCTGGAACTGTTCGACGTAGGAGTCCATCCGGCCTGCGGTTGTCGGCCCGAACGAACCCGAGGCGTAACCTTCGGGGGTCTTGGCCGGGCCGGCGTAGTAGATCGGGTTGTCTCGGAGGTAGGCCGGCATGGGCTCGCCGGCATCGAGCCGTTCCTTGATCTTGGCGTGGGCGATGTCTCGGCCGACCACCAGGGTGCCGGTGAGGGCCAGGCGGGTCTTGACCGGATACCTGCTCAGTTCGGCCCGGACCTCGTCCATCGGCTTGTTGAGGTCGATCCGCACCACATCGGAGGCGAGGTCTTCGGTGGTGACTTCCGGGAGGTACTTGGCCGGATCCCGTTCCAGCTGTTCGAGGAACACCCCTTCGGCGGTGATCTTGGCCAGGGCCTGACGGTCGGCCGAGCAGCTGACGGCGATGCCGACCGGCAGCGACGCCCCGTGGCGGGGGAGGCGGATGACCCGAACGTCGTGGCAGAAGTACTTGCCTCCGAACTGGGCCCCGATGCCGAACTGCTGGGTCAGAGCCAGAACCTCGGCCTCCATTTCCAGATCCCGATAGCCGTGGCCGGCCTCGGAACCTTCGGTCGGGAGCGAATCGAGGTAGCGGGTGGAGGCGAGCTTGGCCGTTTCGACCGCCAGCTCGGCCGAGGTGCCGCCGATCACCAACCCGAGATGGTACGGGGGACAGGCCGAGGTACCGAGCAGGCGCAGCTTCTCGTTCAGGAAGGCCCGCAGGCTGGTGGGGTTGAGCAGGGCCTTTGTCTCCTGGAAGAGGTAACTCTTGTTGGCCGAACCGCCGCCCTTGGTCATGAACATGAACTTGTAGGCGCTGCCCTCGATCGCCTCGATCTTGATCTCGGCCGGGAGGTTGGTCCCGGTATTGCGTTCTTCCCACATCGACAGCGGCGCCATCTGGGAGTAGCGCAGGTTCGACGACTGGTAGGTGTCGTAGGCACCGTGGGCAATCGGTTCCTTGTCGTTTCCTTCGGTCAGTACATTCTGGCCCTTCTTGCCTTTGACGATGACGGTGCCGGTGTCCTGACAGCCGGGGAGCACGAATCCGGCGGCGATGCAGGCGTTCTCGAGCAGCTCGGTTGCCACGAAGCGGTCATTGGCCGAGGACTCGGGGTCGTCGAGGATGTTGCGCAATTGCTGGAGATGACCGGACCGGAGCAGGTGGGAGATGTCTTTGATGGCCTCGGCCGAGAGCTGCCGGATGGCGTTGTAGCTGACCTTGAGGAACCGATGACCACCGAGGTCGACCTGCTCGATGCCGTCGGTGGTCAGCAGACGGTACTCGGTGGTGTCCTCGCCAAGGGGCAGGAGGTCGGTGAAGGCGAAACCGGGGGAGTGGGCCATGGGATCACGCTAGCCAAACCGGCCGGTGCTGCCTCGTTTGTTGCCTGGTGGTGGGGCGGGAATCAGCGGTCGGCGATCCAGACCGGCCCGACCTTGGCCACGAAGGCCTGGAACTCGTCTCGCAGGGACGCCCACAGTTCCCGCTCCTCCTCGGAGGAGAACTCCAGCTCGTCCTCTTCGACCTCCAGTTCGACCGCGGCCGAGAGGCTGGCCAGGCGGCGAGGGCAGATCGACGGTGGCCCGGCCGTTGATTCGTGGCGGGCGGCGTCGGCCAGGGGCTGATCGAAAAGGTGCGCTCTCGTCGGCTTGGTGTCGATGGTCATGATTCCGACCATAGACAGCCCCGGTGACAGTGAAATCCGTGGCCCGCGAATCCATGGCCCGCGAATTCATGGCCGGTGAATTCATGGCCGGTGAATTTGTGGCCGGCCGATGGGGCGGCCCGGTGAAGCCCCGGGCCGGTGCTTTGCTCGCCCGGTGAATCCGACCCGGGGGTCAGTCGGCGGTGACCGCCACCAGACCGAGGATGTCGGCCCCGTAGCGCTCGAGCTTGGCCGGACCGATGCCGCTGATGTCGCCGAGGGCGGCCAGGCTTCGCGGGCCGACCTGGGCGATGGCATCGAGGGTCTTGTTGTCGAGCACCACGTACGCCGGCACGCCGTCGCTTTGGCTGCGGTCCCTCCGCCACTCGGTGAGCGCCTCACGCAGCGACGCCTCGTCGGCGCTGGCGGGGGCGGCCCGCTCCCTGGCAGGGGGTCTGGTCTTCGCTGCCGGCCCGGCCGCCCCGTTTCGGTCGGCGTCGGCCTCCGGCCATGCCATATCGGCCGGTCTGGCCTCGGTGAGCTGGGCCACGAACGGTGATGGCGGTCCGGACACGGTCACCGCAACCGACTCCCGGCCCCTGGTCACCGCAACGTGGAAGATCCGTCGCTCCTCCTCAACGTCGGCCGCCAGGCGGTGAGGATAGAGGCCGTCCCGCACATCGTGGACCACCACATGGGGCCATTCCAGACCTTTGGTGGTGTGGATGGTGGCCAGGGTCACCGCGTCGGCCGGCCGGTCGGGTTCGAAGGTCGGGATCGACGCCAGTTCGGCCCGCAGCCACGATTCGAACGAGTGCGGTTCGGGGTGCAGCATCGCCACCGACGACAGCGCCGCCAGGTCGTCGGCGTGGGCCGCTCGGCGGGCGTTGCGTTGTGAGCGATCGAGTTGGGATGCGGCGCCGAGCAAGCCGATCTCATCGTAGATCATCATCAGCACGTTTTCGGTCGATTCGCCGCGGTCGACCGCCTCCCGCAGCGACTCGATGTCGGCTGCGAACTGGGCGACCGACTCGGACTCCTTCTCCTTGTTGAGCCGTTGGGACAGGCTCAGCAGGTGTTTGATCGACTGCTGCTCACAGACCCAATCGGCAACGCGGGGGTGCAGTGAGCGGGGTGGTCGCCGCAGGGCCAGGCGGAGGTCGTCCGGCTGGAAACCCTGGGCCGGCCCGGTTGCCAGCCGCAGCCAGCTCAACGCCGCCCCGACCCCGGATCGGTCGAGGACGTCGGGGCCAAGACCGTACGGTCTCGTGACCGCAACGCCGGCATGTTGGAGGTACACCGCAGCCGGGAGCAGGGCGGCGTTGACCCTGGTGAGCACTGCGATGTCGGCCGGCGCCGCCCCCCGCTCCACCAGGGCGGCCACGTGGCTCGCCAGGTTCCGCTGTGGATCGCCCTCGGACAGGATCGAAAGCCCCGAATCGTCACGCTCGGCATCGGCCCCGGCGGTGATCTCCTTCGGTACCCGGCGGCGGTTGTGCGACAGCAGGTTGACTGCGGCATCGACCACCGGGGCCGGGCACCGGTAGTTGACGGTGAGGCGGTGGTCCTCGGCTCCGGGGAAGAACCGGGCGTAGTCGATAAGCCAGTCGGGGGACGCTCCGGCGTAGCCGTAGATCGTCTGATCGTCGTCGCCGACGCCGAAGACCTCGCCGGCCGGGCCGGCGATGATCCGCAACAACAGCAGGTGGGCCGGGGTCAGATCCTGGAACTCGTCGACGAGCAGGACCGGGGCCACCGATCGGGCGGTGGCCCGGGCGGCGGGCTCGGTCAGGAGCCGATCGATGGCTCGCAGGATCTGCTCGTCGAAGTCCAGTGCGTTGGCCTCGGCCAGCCGCCGGCGATAGGCCTCCAGGACCTCGGGAAACCCGGCGACGTCACCGCCGTAGGCGGCCTCGATCTCGTCGGGATCCCGCAGGCCGAGCCGGCACGCCGAAAGTGCGTCGATCCAAGGTTCCAGAGGATCGGTCAGTTTCTTGCGGCGACGACCGGGAACCACCCGGTCGAGCAGTCTGCGGACCTCGAGCTCATTGATGGTGGTGGGGCGGTTGCCGGCTGCACCACCGGCCGGTCGGAACGGCCCGCTGCCGGTGGCGATGGCCAGCGCCAGGCTGTTGAGCGTACGGATGTCCAGTCCGCCGACGTCGGCCAGTCTGACCGCCATCTCGTCCTTGGCCCGCCGGTTGTAGGCAACCAGCGAGACCGCCCGGGGCTCGAGGCCGCAGTCGTTGACGAGGTGTCTGGCCCGCTCGGTCAGGACCCTGGTCTTGCCCGAGCCGGCCGGTGCCAGGATCCGGGCCGGACCCCCGCCGTGTTCCACGGCGGCCAGCTGATCGGGCGCCAGTTCGGCTCCGGCCGACCGCCGCCGGTCCAATGGCCGCAACGAGCCGGCCTCGAGGTGACAGCGGGGCACCACGCGGCCACCGACGATCGGCGGGAGTTCCAGGTCGAGAGGCCCGCCGTCGACCCACACCGGGCCACCGTTGGCGGCCAGATCACCGTCGGCGGCCAGATCACCGTCGGCCCCACCGGTGGGGGACCCGGCCCGATCGTGGTCGCCGATATCGAGGGCAGGCCGGGCCCCGAGACCCATTGCTGCGGTGAGGGGGGCGTAGGAGACGGTGCCGCCGAGCATGTTGACGGCGTTGGCGGTGATGGCGAAGGCCAGCCGCTCGCCGGGGAGTTCTTCGTCGACGGCCAGCCGGTGGAACGGCTTGTCGACCGCCGGTGCGGGGTCGGGGAGCGGGCCGGACCAGCGAATGATCAGCCGTTCCCGCAACCGCCAGGCTTGGTGCAACCGATCGACCACCGGTGGTGGGCTCTCGGCCGACCCCGCCACCTCGTCACAGCCGTGCCATGGCGCAGGTGGTTCCTGATCGAGGCCGACCAGCACGCTCCGTCCCAGTTGCGGCGGCCCCACCAGCGCCTCGGCGGCCAACTGGGGCATGGCGGCCGGCGCCATGACGCCCGCCGACTCGGGGTCTGTTGGCACGTCGGCCGGTGGTTGCCGGGTGCCTGTGGCCGACGTCGTGCTGTCGGTGGCCCGGATGGCGGCGTTGTCGGCGTTGCCGCCGGCCGGCCCGGGCGTTGCCCTGGCCCGCGTTGCAGACGTGGTGTCCGACCCGTCGAACCGGCCTGACCCGTCGAACCGGCCCGGTGGCCCGGTCTGGCCTGTCGGTTCGGATGCGGTGCCGTCGACGCCGGCCTTGTCGCCCTGTGAGCAGGCTCGGACCTCGGCCACAGAACCATGGCTCGAGCCGCAGTGGCCGCAGTTGATCCGACGCGCCACTCAGCTGCCCAGTGCAGAGATCATCGCACCGATTCCGACGATCCAGGGTTCTCCCTGACGCCCCCGCCACGCAGGCGCGGCGCCATAGACCACACCGTGGTCATGATCGGGCGGCGCCTGCCGCCCCCATCGCTCACCGGCGCCGCGTTGCACCGGGCTACGCCACCCGGACCTCGTAGTAGAGGTTGGCTGCATCGTCGAGATCGTGCCGCACGAACGACCCGAAGCCGGCCTCGGTCACCAGTTCCTTCATGCGCTCAGGGTACAGACCGAGGGTGCCCAGTCCCATGCCGCCGGCCTCGGATCGGGCCGATTGCAGGCACGACGCCACCGAGAACCCGTAGAACATGGCCAGGAGGGGGTTGCGTCGATCCTTGTTGAAATCTCCCGTGGACCGGATGTCCTTGATCAGCAGGGTCCCATCGGCAGCCAGGGCGGACCTGATGGCCTCGAGCGACCGGTCGGGTCTTGGCATGTCGTGCAGGCAGTCGAAGCACAGCACCAGGTCGGCCCCGCTGTCGGGCGGGAGGGCATCGGCCGGTGCATTGATGAACTCGGCGTTGGTCAGCCCGGCTTCGGCGGCGCGCTCACTGGCGAGCTCGATGGCCACCGTCGACGGGTCGTAGCCGATGCAATGGCTGTTGGGAAATGCCTCGGCGATGGTGGCGGCGGTCACGCCTGCGCCGCAGCCGACGTCGATCACGGTCGCACCGGCCTCCAGCTTGTCGACCACGCCGTCGAGCGCGGGCAGGATCACCGATGTCAGCGCCAGCCGAGACCACGGCCCGGTCATTCTGGCCAGTCCGGCGGCGGCGGCCGTGCCCTGCTGCTCGTAGGTCACGCCGATCCCGGTCCGGAACGAGTCGATCAGTGCGTCGACCCCGGCCGGATCGGTCCCGCCCCGGAACGCCCCGGCGGCGAAGCTGATCGAGTCCTCCTCGTCGGCCAGCACTGCGGCCTGGACGTCGCTGAGCTCGAAGCTGCCATCATCGGTCCGGGTGATCAGCTTGGCTGCGGCCTGCCCCAGGAGCCACTCTCGGACGAATCGCTCGTCGGTTTCGGTGGCCGCCGCCAGCTCGGCGCTGGTCATCGGGCCGGCACCGCTCATCGCTCGGTAGAGGCCAAGCCGATCACCGAGGTGGATCATGAGCGACACCTGCTCGCCCATCTTGTAGCTCCACACCGCGAAGGAGAACTGCTTCACTGCATCTGGGTCCATGGGTGTGTATGCTCCTGCCTGGATAAGGTTCGTTTGAAATCGAAATTCTGGATTGTCGTGCTGGGTTCAGAAGATTCAGTCCACCGGTGTGGCGCACCGGCGGAGAAGCGTCGAGGAAGTGTCCGATGAGCGAGTTGACCAGCACCGTAGTCTCCCTCCGGGACCGGGTCACGCCCGCAGACGCCGGATCGACGTGCCACGAACCAGCGCTCACCGGCGGGCCATGACCGACCGGGTCCGGTGGCCGTGACCGACCTGCCGACATATGCACCGTCCGATCGCTACACCGAAACCGGCGGTCCGGCCTTCGTCACCGGTATCCAGGCCCTGGCTCGTCTTCCCGTCGCCCAGATACGGGCCGATCGGGCCGCGGCGCTCAACACCGCGGCGCTCACAATCTGCTGTGGGCGATCGCCGCTCGGCGATCTCGGCCGGGAACTCACGCTGGCCGTCCACCAGGTCCCGGACCTGCCGATCCTCGGCCGGCCTGCGGTCGACGAGGAACTGGCGGCGACTGCGGTCCTGGGCACCCAGCTCGCCAGCACCGAGAGCGACGCCAACTACGAAGGCGTGGTCGGCTTCTGGTACGGCACCGCCGCCGGTCTCGGACGGGCCGGGGAGGCACTGCGCAGAGCCAACGCCGTCGGCACCAGCCGCTACGGGGGCGCGGTGGCGGTCGTCGGTGATGATCCGGCGGTCCGTGGTTCGGCCCCGCTGACCGGGTCCGATCTGTCGATCATCGATCTCGGTATGCCGTTGTTTCACCCCGGCGACGTCCAGGAGGTGCTCGACCTCGGCCACCATGCGGTGATGCTGTCCCGCCTCTGTGGCCTGTGGACGGCGATGCGTGTCGTCGGCGCAGTGGGCGGCGGCTCGGGGACCGTCGACCTCGCCATCGATCGGATCGATCCCGTGCGGCCCAACCTCGAGGTCGACGGGGTGCTGCACATGTCGGTGATCAACGAGGCGCTGCTGGCACCGAGCAGGCCCGGTATCGAAACCGAGATCAGGGCTCGGCGGCTGGAGGTGGCACGGCGCTACGGCGTGGTCAACGATCTCAACCGGCCGACCGCCAATCCCCGTGATGGCTGGATCGGCGTCGTCGCCGCCGGTCACACCTACCGGGAGGTCCTGGCAGCGCTCCGCCGGCTGGGGCAGGCATCGATCGGCCACATCGAGTCGGCGGGAATCCGGCTGCTGTGTCTGCAGATGCCCTCGCCACTCGATCCGCGAGTGGTTCGCAACTTCGCCAGAGGGCTGGAGGAGATCGTGGTCGTCGAGGAGTACGGCTCCTCGATCGAGTGGGCGATCAAGGACGCACTCTACGGGGGCGAGGCCACCCCCAGCGTGGTGGGGCGCAACGACGAGTGTGGCGCACCGCTGGTCCCAGCAGACAAGGCGGTGACCGCAGATGAGCTGGTCCCGGTGTTGCACCGCCGGCTCCGACCGAGGCTCGCCGATCGGCTGGTCCCGCCGCCTGACCCTGACCGCTGCGCCGCCCCGAGCCCGATTGCCGCCGTCCCACCGCCGTCTTCGTCGAGACCGGCCGACGCCGAGGTGGTGCCGCCCGGTGCCGGCGGGACCCAGTGGTTGGGGATGGAACCGTTCCTCGATCGCAACCACACCATCGAGGACCTTGGCGATGTCGCTCGCTTCGACTTCGGGCAGCAGGCGATCCGAGCCGCAGTGGCGGCCGGGGTCGACATGACCTACGAACTGTCCTACTGCGATCCGGTTGCCGACACCGAGCCACGCCGGCCGCCGGCCGCAGTTATGGCGGTCAAGGAGTTGACGAAGGTGTTGCTGACCCAGGGCGTCACCGAGGTGCTGATCATCGTCGAGAAACCTCGCCGCCACGAAGGGGCGGGGCTGCCGACCAGCAAGTACGGCGGCAGGACCAAGGTCTGGGATCGGGTCCGGATCGGGGAGGCCAGGCGGTACCTGGCCACCGTGCCGGGGGTGTCGGTGCTGATCCACGATCATGGCACCGGCTCGGTGACCCGGGACGGCGCCAGCGGGACGGCCACCGACCCCGGGCCGGGCCTGCTCCTCATCGACCACCGGATCTGCGAGGCATGCGGTGATTGCGGCGACGTCGACAGCTCGCCGTGGCTGCGATCGATCGACACGCCGTTCGGGATCAAGACCGCAATCGATCGTACCTCGGCCAAGGCCGGCAACCCGGCGGTGGACGGCGACTGCCCGAGTTTCGTCGAGGTCGAACCGGCCCCTGGATTCGACTGGCGCGAGGTCGATCGGGCCCGTGACCTTCCAGGCATCGCGCTCGACTTCGCCGGCCAGGAGACGCTCCCGGAACCGAACCCGGTGGTTCCCGGCGACCGGGCCGACATCCGCTTGGCCGGGCTGTCGGCCGATGCGGTCGCCGGGTCGGCCGCCATCCTCGGCACCGCGGCGCTGCTCGACGGTTGGACCGTACGGGGGGTGGACCGGCGGTGCCCGGCCCCCTTCCCTGATCTGACGGTCAGCGATCTCCGCCTCGCCAGGGACGAGCCGGCCCCTTCCGGACTGATCGGCTGTGCCGAGGCGCACACCGTCATCGCCTTTGATCCATCCTCGGCCGCGGCCGAGCCGGTGCTGGTGGCGGCGTCACCGGAGCGGACCGTGCTGGTCGCATCCACGTCGGAGACGCCGAGCGTTGCCGCCGCCCGCAAGGCCGATCATCGCGCCCCGACCGTGGCTCAGCTCCGGCATCGGGCCGCCGCCGCAGCGTCACCCGGCGGCCGGCACTTCGTCGACGCCGCTCGGTTCACCACCGCGATGGCCGGAGATGCCGCCGGCGCCGAGGTGTTCCTGCTCGGCGCCGCGGTCCAGGCCGGAGCGGTTCCGCTGCGTTGCCAGGCCGTGGAGCGATCGATCGAGCTGCACGGGGGCCCGGTCGTGACCAGGCTGGCTGCGTTCCGGCTCGGCCGGCGCTGGATGTTCAACGCCGAGCGGGGACATCCGGAACCGGTGCCGCAGATCGGGGTGGATCCCTCGGAACCAACCTCGGCGGACCTGTCGCTCGGGCTGGCCAGACATCTGGCGGATCTTCGCCTGGAGCCGGGGCTCCACGACCTGCTGGCGATGCTGACCGCCGATCTCATCGCCTACCAGAACGAATCGTACGCCGAGCACTTCGTCGATGTCATGACCAGGGTCGTCGGGGCCGAGCGCTTGGTGGCCAGCGACTCCACCGTGCTCAGCGAGACGGTGGGTCGCAGCCTCCACCGGTTGATGGCATACAAGGACGAGTACGAGGTGGCCAGGCTGCTGCTGCGACCCGAGCAGCGGACCCTGGTGGAGGCGGTCGGCGGTCCGGGGGCCAAGGTGACCTGGAGGGTCCGCCGTCCCTGGTCGAGGACCGCAGCCCGGTCGAAAAAGGTCTCATTGAACGCCGGGCGGGCCCGCCCCTTGACGCTGCTGGTTGCCAAATCCAGGTGGCTCCGAGGCTCGACCCTCGACCCGTTCGGTCGGGGTGCGCTCCGTCGAGCCGAACGGTCGCTGATCGGCGAGTACACCACCGCAGTCGATTCCGCTCTCCGGGGTCTTGAAGCCGCCAATCTGGACGCAACGGTGGAACTGGCCGGCTCGGCCATGGAGGTTCGGGGCTACGGCCGGCTGAAGATGGCCAGCATCGAGGCCTTCCGTGAGCGTCTGGCCAGGGGCGTCGAGGTTCGCCTGCCCTGACACGAGGCGGTCGCCGATCGTTGCGGGAGCCGAAGACCTCGCCTGGGTGCTCCCGGCTCCGACCTCGGCCGGCCTGGCGCGTACCCAGGGACGCCGAGAGGGGTGTGGCCGTGCCGCCGCGCATCGGCCACACCCCGATCTTTTCGACACCGCCAACGGGCTACCGCTTGCCCGCTGTTCCTTGCAGCATCAAACACAGGAAATCAATGCGCAGCCACAATCATCTGCGCGCTGTGTGGCCAAGGGTACACGACGGTGTTGCGATCCGATAATCGGTCGCCAACGTTCTTCAATCATTAACAAATTTTCTGTAAAGGTCCCCAGTCCTCAATCCCGGATGGTGTAGCGAAGCTGCGATCCGTCGTGGTTGGTGTCAGCTTCGTTACAGAGTTTCAGATGTTCGAGGTGGGCATAGGTTTCGCTCTCGGCCATCGGCCCCCAGGAGCGGGGTTTGAACAGCTGTTTCATGTAGTCCTCGACGGTGCCGTTCCCCAAACGATCGCCGGCCACCTTGAGCTCGTTGAGGCGGTCCCGGTGGTGTCGGCTGATCGCTTCGGCCCGTCCCGACAGGTCCTCGAACACCAATCCGTGGGCCGGGAGCACCGTGTTCACGCCGTCGAAGGTCTTCATCCGGTCCAGGCTCTCGAAGAACCGGGCCAGCGGATCGACACTCTCGCTGAGACCGGAGATGTGGGGGGTGATCGTCGGCAGGACGTGATCGCCGCTGATCATGACCCCACCGTCGGGGTCCCACAGGCAGAGATGATCCTCGGTGTGGCCCGGGGTGTAGACCGCCACCCATTCCCGGCCACCGAGTTCGAGGATGTCGGCGTCGTCGACCCTGCGGGTGGGCCGTGGTGTGGCCACGAACCGGCCGGCGGCCAGCCGCATGGCCCGGTAGCGAATCCGCCGGGAGATCGGGAGCTCGAAGGGTTTGCCGCCCCACGGGGTCACCGCGGGAAAAGGATTGCCGGAAGGCCGGGCCGCCCCGCCGCCGTCCGGCCCATGGCCGTTGGCATCCTCCCCGAACGGGTGGGGGTGGGCATGGGTGTGCGAGCGATCGCCGGCTCCGTTGCTTTCGTCGACTTGATCGCCGGTGCTGGAGACGGTGACCACTTCCTCGTCGTCGGCCTCGGCCTCGGGATCGAGGAAGGTCCGGAAGCTGCGGTGGGAGACAACCTCGGCCCCGACCTTCTTCTTGAACCGTCCGGCCTGTCCGAAGTGGTCCGGGTGGGAGTGGGTCACCACCACGGTATGAACCCGATGCATCGGAATGCCGACCGTCTTCAGCTGCTTCCTGAGATGTCGCCAGGTGCGGATGCCCGGCAAACCCGGGTCGACCAGGGCGATGCCTCGAGAGTCCTCCATCGCATAGCAGTTGACGTGGCCGAGGCCGGGGAAGGAGATCGGGAGTTGTAGCCGGAGAATACCAGGCGCAACCTCGTCGATCTGCTCCCGGGCTGGTCGCTGCTCTTCCCGCATGGGTTTCGGTTGCGATAGTTCGGTCATCGAACTAAACCATACTTGACCAGCCGGTCAACGAGGAAGGCGGGGTGCCGTCGATCGGTTCGATGGCCGATTCAGCCGTCGGTGGTGAAGGTGATCCGGGAGCGATCGGTCAGCTGGTCCGACTGGCCCTTGACCACCACCTCCAAGGTGTAGGTGGAGGCGGGCCGCAGGGCCCATGGCCCGGTGAAGTCGAGGTTCCAGACCGTCGAGCAGCGATTCTCGACGTCGAAGCCGGGACTCGAACCCCTCCGGGTTGCACCGCCCCCCGACAGGACGAACCGCGTGGCCACACACTGATCGCTGGTGTAGCGGATCGCCGCCGACCGGCGACCGAGATCGACCACCTCGAGGGTCAGGATGCTCGGAACCCGAGCCACCGCCGATTGCACGTCCTGCACCGCCACAGCGTCGTTTCCGCCGCCGCCGGCCGCTTCGTCATCGTCGGACGGTGGAGCGGTTTGGGTTGGTGCCGTGGTCTGCCGGCCCCGCCTCGAGGCCGTCGCCGTCTGCGCCGGCGCAGTGCTCTGGGTCGTGGCCGGTGGCCCGGTGGTTGGCGGTGGATTCGCCGTCGACGACGGGGGCTTCGTCGGGGGGAGGACCTCGCCGGTGCCGCCGGTGCCGCTGGTCGTGCTGGTTTCCGGCGGGCGCACCGTTGCCGGTGGTGCCGGCGCGGGGGTCGTGGTGCGGGCGGTGGCCGCAGTGGCGGCCCGGCGCCGCGGTGCGGCGGTGGTCGTCGTTGTCGTCGTCGTCGTTTGGGTTTGGGGCGGGTCGGTCACGAACGGTGCATCGGTCGCCACGTACTTGGGGCTACTGGTCTCGGTGGTAGGGCTGAGGGGAACTCCTTCAGCCTCGGTCTCGGTCGAGCTGATCTCCCTGGCGACGAAGTACACGGCGATCCCGGCGATGGCCAGGAGGCCGAGCACGGCGGCCAGCGATGCCATCGACCGGCGGCTGCGGAACCACGCAAGCTCCGCCGCCACCCGGGTCTTGTCGAGCCAGGTCAGCGGCTCGGCACTGTGGCGATGCCTGGTCACGCCGGTGAACGGGATCTCCTGGTCGGCCAGGCCGTTGCCGGCGAACGTCGGTGTTGTCGGATCGACCACGGCCCCGGCCCCGGCCCCGGCCAGGGCCGTGGCGGCGGTCGGCATCGCTTCACGGCGGCGGTCCGGGTAGGGCACCCACTCCGGTTCGTCGAGTTCGTCGTCCGACCACTGGTCGCCATCGCCGAAGACATCGGTTTGATCGTCGGCGAACACCACCGAAGCATGGTGGTCGATCGACCGTTCGGTCGGCAGCGTCGGTGGGATTGGTGCCGGCGCTCCATCGGAACCATCGACGACGTTCCCGAGGACGATGTCGGCGTCGTCGGCCTCCGGTGCCGTGCTGGTCGCCGTTTCCTTCGTGGTTTCATTGGCGGTTTCGTTTGTGGTCTCGAGGTCGAGAGCGGAGGGTTTCCGATGCCCGGCTGAGCCGAGCTCATCGAGATCGACCACGATCGCCGCCGCGTCGAGCGCCGGCATCGCCCATCGACGGCCGTCGCCTTCACCGTCGGCACCGGCGGCCTCCTGGGCCGGCTGCTGTCGGGGTCGGGCGTCCGAGACGGGAACCCCCTCTCCGCTCACGACAGGGCCGTGGCCGGGCTGGTCTGCCACGTCCAGGGAACCCAGTTCGAGGACGGTGGTGGCATCGGTCTGGTCGGAACCACCGACGGTGAGGTCGAGCTGATCGTCGCCCGGCGCGTGGCCCCCGTCGTTCCCGGGGTCCAAGACGATGTTGCCGTCCCGATCGATCTCGATGTCGAGATCAACGGTGCCGGTGACGGCCTGGAGCAGTTCGCCATGACCGGCCGCCACTTCCCGTGGCTGCCCGGCGTGGGCCGGCGTCGCCGGACCGTCCAGAGGCGAAGGCCGATCAGCATCGCCCTCGGCCGACGTCGATTCGTCCGAGGCTTCGACTCCGGCTCCGACTTCGACTCCGACCTCGGCCTCGTGGTCGATCTCGTGATCGACCACGACCTCGCCGGTGGCCTGATCGGTGACCCGGCCATCGGTCACCCCATGATCGAGGAAGGGGCCATCCGCAGTGGCGCCATCGGCGACCGGCTCATCGATCCGGGGGCCGTCGGTCAGGGTTTCGTCGGCCGCGACCCGGTCGAGCACAGCCTCGGCGGCGGCAACCCCGGCCGGTACGTCGGTGGCTTGGCCGGGCTCGGAACAGCTCGGTGCCAGCGTCAGGTCTTCGAGGCCGGCCGGGAGGAGATGGTGCTCCTCGAGCTCGGCCGGTGCTTCCTGGCGGGGGACGAAGACGATGTCCTCCAGCCCCGGCGGCAAACTGTCGACCGCCGACGATTCGGCCGAATCGTCAGCCGGTTGGTCCAGGTCGATGAGGATCTCGTCCAGCTCGAACGGTTCGGTTCCCTCGGCCACTTCCGGCGGTCCCGGCTCGTCGGGATCGGCCTCGGTCGCAGCCCGAAGCGCTCGCTCCATGGTTCTGGCGTCGCGGTACCGGTTGGTGTGGGAGCCGGCCAGGCCGTGCTCGACCACGTCGAGGAACCGACTCGGCATCAGGGGTCGGAGCAGTTCGAGGTAGTCCTCGTCGGTCTGACCCCGCTTTTTGGCCTCCCCGGCGACCAGCGCACCAAGAACCAGCGCCAGGGAGTACACATCGGAGGCCGGGGTCAAACGTTTCCTGCCGCCGTCGGCCTCCGGAGCGGTGAAGTCCGGGGTGCCGTCGTCGAAGCGTCGAGTGGCCATACCCATGGCAGCAACCATCGGGTCGCCGACCGCCCGCAACAGGATGGTCGACGGGCGGACGTCGCCGAGCACCACCGACTCTGCGTGGGCGCGACCGACGATCTCTGCCACATCGGCCATCAGCCGGGCCGCCATGGCCCACGGCATCGGGCCCTGATCGACCTGGTCCTGGAGGCTGCCGGTCGCATAGTACGGGACCACGATGAAGTCGTTGCCGGCCGGCGCCACACCGTGGTCCAGCAGGGGGACGAAACCGACGTCGAGGGCCGACAGTCGGACCAGCGTTCGACGGCTCCGGTCGAACCGGGCCGGCAGGATCGGCTCCTTGGCCCGATCGAGCAACTTGATGACGACATCGTCACCCGAGGCGGTGTTCCGGGCGCGAAAAACCGTCTGCTGAGCATTGTCAAGAACCTTGACGATCTCAAACCCGGGGATCCCGGGGCCGGCTGCACTTGTCACCTGGTTACCTTTGCGTCGCCCTGGTTCCCGAGTCGAGCGTCCCCGTCCCGGAAACACGAGCAACCTGATCGCCGGAGCGCTTCGATCCGGCATCGAATGAACGCCCCACTCTAGGCGGTTCTGCGACGCAGTGAGTGTCATCATGGCGAAAGGGCACCTAGGGTGAGCAGGCGATGCCGGAGATAAACGCCATCACCCTGGTCACCGTGAATATGGCTCAATCAGTGAGGTTCTGGACGGTCGCCGGGCTCGAAACGACCTTCGGTGGGCCCGATGACACCTTCACCTCGATGCGCCTCGGCGACAACTATGTCAACCTGACCCTCGAACCGGGCCACCGGCCGGGGTTCTGGGGTCGGGTGATTTTCCACGTGCCCTCACCCGACGCCATGTGGCAGACATTTCGAGCAGCGGGCTACGAGACGATGACCGATCCCGCCGACGCCCCATGGGGTGAGCGCTATTTCCATATTCGGGATCCCGACGGGCACGAACTCAGCTTCGCCAGACGACTGACGCCGTGACCGACCTGTGACTGCGGCCACTCCATCGTCGGAGCAGGTCGGGGAGGCGGCGCAGCGACGGAGAACACCTCGGGTCCGCCCGAGAGCCGTCGTACCCCGAGCCGACCCCACTTCGATATCCCGACGTCGCACCACTAGGCTACGACTCGGGCCGGCCCGAGTCGAAGCCCGGCGAGAAAGATGGAGGACGGTTCGGTGGCGAAATGGACCAACTGGTCGGGGCGTCAAACCGCCACACCGATGCGGGTGGTGAGGCCGAGATCGGAAGCGGATTATATTGCTGCGGTCGACATGGCCCGCACCCGGCAGTGGCCGATCCGGGCCATCGGCTCCTCCCACAGCCACTCCAGGGTGGCTGCGGTCGATGGCCTGCTGGTGGAGACCGATGGCTGGCAGGGGCCTCCTCGGCCATCCGACCGGCCATCCGCCGGTGCCGGTGAGCCGGTGGTGACGGTGCGGTCCGGGACCAAGATCTTCCAACTCGGCGAGCCGCTGTATCGATTGGGGTACGCCCTGATCAATCAGGGTGACATCGACAAGCAGTCGATCGTCGGAGCGCTCTCGACCGGCACCCACGGCACGGGCCCGACGTTGGGGAACTTCTCGACCGCGGTTCGGGGGATCCGCCTTGTCTTGGCCGACGGCCAGGTGGTCGAGTGCAGCCAGGAGCACCAGCCCGACCTGTTCTCGGTGGCCCGCCACTCGCTGGGGGCGGTGGGGCTGATCACCGAAGTGGACCTGGCGGTGCGGCACCGCTACCGGCTGCACGAGCGCCAGTGGGTGGCCGGGTTCGAGGAGGTCATGCCCCGCATCGACGAGTTGGTGGCCGCTACCCGCCACTTCGAGTTCTTCTGGGTGCCGAACCGCGATCTGTTCGCCTGCAAGACGCTCGACGAGGTCGAGACCGACGGCACCGAGACCGACGACACCGAGAGCACCGAGGCTCCGGCCGACGACACCGAGAGCACCGAGGCTCCGGCCGAGAGTCCGGAGCCGGAGGTGGTGAACGACAGGGAACGGCGAGGCTGGAGCCACCGCATCATCTCGTCGATCCGAGACGACAAGCACACCGAGATGGAGTACGCGGTGCCCGCAGCTTCGGGCCCGGCATGCTTCGCCGAACTGCGGGACATGATCGGGGTCCGATTCCCGGAGCTGGAGTGGCCCCTCGAGTACCGCACGCTGGCCGCCGACGATCTGCCGATCAGCGTTGCCGGTGGCCGACAGACGGTCACCATCTCGGCCCACCAGGACGTCTCACTCGACGATCGCCCGTTGTTCAGCGCCTGTGAGGAGATCTTTCGTCGCTACGAGGGCCGACCCCACTGGGGCAAGGTCCACTACCAGACCGGCGAGGAACTGGCTCGGCTCTACCCCGACTATCACCGTTGGTGGGAGATCCGAGACCAATTCGACCCCGACGGTCGGTTTGTGACCCCCGACCTCGAACGACTCCGACCATGACCCCATCACCGATCGGTCCCCGACCGCGATCGATCGGTACGGCCAAGGCCCGAGCCGACGGCGCAGCATGCGCCGGTCGGACCGGAGGCCGCGTTCGGTCTCAGTCGGGCCGGATCGCCGCCGTCTGCGGTCCGTCAGGCTGACCGAGGCGAGCCCATTCCAGGTCTCTCATGGTGACCAGCCCCTGCGAGACCAGGTACTCGACCAGCATCTCCGACGAATCCAGGAACCTCACGTCCTTGGTCCGAAGCTTTGACCGCAGCCGCTGCAGCGTGTTGTCGACCGTTTTCCTCGAGACACCCCAGGTGTCGGCGATGTCGGCGTGGGAGGGCAGGGGCCCACCCCGCCCGGTCAGCCGCCCCTGGGCCAACACCACCACGAAGTCGAGCTCGCGGGGGGTGAGCTTGGTCCCGTAGGTGACGGTATCGGCCCCGACCTGGATGCCCCGGGTGGTCTCGGAACTGAGCGGGACGCGGGGCTCCTCCAGCCAATACCCGACTTCGTAGCGGGTCGGCCCGGCCACCAAGGAGACGACGCCGCTCTGGCCAAGCACCGGGCTCGACGCCCCGGCGTGGAGGTCGATCACCGAACCGTCGGAGGACACCATCTTCAACCGGAGCCTGCTGCCGCGGTTCTCCAGCCACCAGATGTCGCCGACGAGCCGGAACCTCCCGGCACGGCGGTGAAGGTAACCGTTGTCGGAGTCGAGCGTGAGGTCGGCGTTTCGCCCGAAGCTCAACAGGCTGTCGGGCCGGAACGTCTGTTCGATGAATTGGACTACGAGCGGAGCCATGAAGGATGTCGGCCGGTGACGAGCACCGGTCCATCTTTCCAGAATCGAGGCTGGAGCGAAAGCACGTCGCCGGTGGCCTCGGGGCCGGCCGGACCCGGCGCGGCCGGTGCGGGCGCCGCCGACGAACGCGCTCGCATGGCGCAGCCGGTCGTCGGTTCATCGCCTGTGAGGGGGAGGTCGGCCCAGGTCGACGGCCAACACGTTCGGAGGGAGGGGATCGCAGGCCGAGAACCGGCCCGCTCGTCCGTCGGTGGCGAGTGCTCGGAGCAGCGGCGCCCGGTTGTGGTACAGCCACGCAACGCCATGGCGGCCCATCGAAGAGGCCGGACCACCCGGCGTTTCGACCACGACCACCACCTGGCCGGTCAGGGCCGAGGCCAGTGCCGATCCCGCCGCTGCTCGTGCCCCCGCCGAGAGCCGCTGCGAGGCGGCCCGGCGAAGGGCGTAGCCGACATCGACCAGGGCGCCGCTGGTCGTCTCATCGCCGAACAGCACCGTGACCCGAAGTCCTCCGGGGATGTCCACGACCACGGCGACGCGGCTCCGACGCCTGGTGTTGGCCGCCGCACAGCGAAGGATCCGGCGGCCCGGCTGAGCCCAGGCCTCGAGCTGGTGCGCCGTTGGCGCCACCAGGAGGTTCCCCGTCGACCACGGCGGTCGGTGACCGTCGCCGAGGTCGATGACCAGGTCGAGGGCGATCCCGGCCCCCAGCCGCTCGGCCAACCGCCCGGCCCGCCGCAGGGGCACCGCCCGGAGCAGCAGCCGGGGTTCGACGTCGGCCCAACGGTGCAGCCTCAGTGTGGAGGTGGTGACGACGGCGTCGAGCATCCGGTCGACGTGCGCCGCGACCAAACCAGGCCAGCGGTCGGTAGGCACCGGCGCCAGCCGGGACGCCAGCTCCGCCAGCCCCACCCTCACCCCGAGGGTGGCGACGGTCAGCCGACCGTCGAGGCGGTCCACCGCCACCTCGATCGACGCCGCGCCGGGGTCGCCACCGAGCCGGCGGCGCAGGGCCCGGGTTGCGAGCACAACAACCGCGGTTGACCGGGCCCGGTCGCCCAGTGGTGCGGCCCAGTCGCCGAGCGGGCCATGGCGGTTCGCTCGTCGCCAATCGGGTTCGTTGGTCATCTCGGTTCGGTCTTCCCCCGGCCGACGTCCGGCCCGCCACCGCAACGGGTGGGGCGGGATCGGTCCGGGCCGGTGAACGGTTGTGCCCGGGGGAAGGGTGGGGGACCGACGGGACCTGTCCCTGATCGGCACCCTATCGGGTCGCACCGGCCGGCCCCGCCGGTGCGTTGGTCCGAGCCTGCGTCGGTTACGGTTGCGGGCATGGACATCGAATTCTGGGTGGACCCCATATGACCGTGGTGTTGGGTGACGGCCCGTTGGGTCGTCGACGAGGTTGCACCGCACCGTGATCTGAACATCGTCTGGCAACCGATCTCCCTGCTGGAGAAGAACCAGCCTGACGAGGACAGCGACTACTTCGCTCCGGTGTCCAGGACCCACGGGTACCTGCGGGTCATGGAGTCGCTACGGGCCGCCGAGGGCGACGATGCCGTGTTCCCCCTGTACTGGGAATACGGCCGCCGGATCCACCATGACAAGGAACTCATCTTCGAACCGGCCGATGCGCTGAAGGCGATCGGGGCCGAGGAAGCGCACGCTGCGGCATTCGAGGACGAGAGTTGGGATGCGGTGATCAAGGACCGGATGGGCGAGGGTCTGGCCCTGGCCGGCGAGGACATCGGCACCCCGCTGATCGCCTTCGACAACGACGACGGCGAGAAGGTTGCGCTGTTCGGCCCGGTCATCACCAGGGTGCCCCCGTCCGAGCAGTCACTGCAGCTGTGGGACGGCTTCATCGCCGTTGCCACGGTGCCGGGATTCTGGGAGCTCAAGCGCACCAGGACCGAGCGCCCGGAGTTCGGCGAGCGCCCCTGAGGTCTGCCGGTTCGAGATCGTTTGAGATCCCGGCCGGGGCTCGTCAGCCCGGGCAGTCTCCGCCGGCGATCGTCAGGTCGGTCAAACCGGCTCGTAACCCGGTCACCACACCGCTGCTCACCTCGAAGACCAGGCGATACTGCTGGTCGGCGGGGTCGGCCGGCACCAGGATCAGAATGTTGTTGGCCGGGTCGCCGTCCGGCGAGGTTTGTGACTCGATCTGTTGACCATAGGCCGCAAGGACGTCGCCCTCCGAGGAGCCGACGCCGACCTCCGATGGGGTCACCTGACCCGGGGTGGAGACCCGGATCACCGCCAGGGTGCCGTTCGAGAACGTGAAGACGGGGGAGTAGGGGTCGCCGACGATGCCGGTGATGGAACAGCTCTCAGCGGCGGCCGCCACCGTCGCTCCACCGAGTGCGGCCGTGATCTCAGCCGGTGTGGCCCCGACGAGGACCGGGCCGATGCTGTTCCAGGCGACGGTCTGGCCGGCCAGCGTGTTCTCCGACGGATCCGCCACCCACAGCCCGGACACCGGGTGTGGTGTGGCGTTCAGCTCGGTCAGCCCGGGCTGGAGGAAGGTGGCGGCCGGCTCGGTGACGAAGCTCGCGCCGGGTTCGATGTCGACCGTGAGCCCGGCCAGACCGAAACCGACCGGATCGGGGGTGTTGTTGACGAACTCGATCCGGTGATGGCCGGCCAATTCGACACAGGGCATCGGCGGTTCTGGGGTCGCCTCGATGATCACCGGCCATGGTCGGCCACCGATGGCGGTGGCGCAGTCGGTCTGGAGGAGGGCCACATCGGGGGCGGTGTCGGCGCCGTCGGTCGAGGTTCCGACACCCTGCCCGGTCTCGGTCACCAGTTCCGGCCGTTGGCCGCTGCAGCCGGCGACCAGGAACACGACGATCGCTGCCACCGTGACAATCGACCGACGGCCCTTCGGCCAGGTGGTTTCGGCCGCCTCGGCGCCCGACGGACGCAACGCTCGCTGCCTCATCGCCACCGAGCGTAGGCTGTTCGCTGCGGCCTCCGGTGGCTCCGAGTGGGTTTGAGCCGAATCGTCGGCAACCCGGCGCATCGCATCCGGCCGGTGGCTTCGGATGGCGGCGCCGATGCAGTGCTCAGTCGGTCAGATCGATCTCGTCGTCTTCGACCTCGACGACCGGCTTGCCACCCATGTAGTGGGTCACGGTGTCGTCGTCGTTCGTCTTCAGATACCGGAAGCCGTCGCGCATCCGCGATGCCAGCTCACCGAGGTCGATGTCGATGTCGGTGTCCCAGGTCGTGGGATCCACCTGGATGGCGATCCCGGCGCCGAGATCACGGTCCGGATCTACCAGATCGTCGCGCCTGTCCTGCCAGACCACCTTGGTGGCCTTTACCCTGGCCTGCAGCCGATCGGCCGACCGCAGGTAGATCCAACCCGATCGGCGCAGGTAGTGAGGAAAGGCCCTGGCCGAGAGTGCAGCCGAGCCGATGAGCCCGTCGACGGTGTGGACCGGGACCGACATGTCGAGGTCTCCCGCCAGGGGTGAGATCTTGTCCTTGCCCGAGCTGGGATTCTTGGTTGCCCGTGGTGTTGCGGGAGGGGGAGGTGTGACCTTCTTCGGCATTGCGAGGCATTCGAGGCAAGCCGCCACAACCTCACCATGTTCGCAGTACGCGATTGTTGCCGTTTTTGTGCCCATCCGGATACATCACCCTTTCGCATCGCTTATGCCCAGAGCGACTGTACCCCTGGTGCCGGATCGAGTCAGGGGCTCAACACAAACGCGAACCAAAAACCACCAAATCGTCACGTGATTTTCGGCCCGTTCTGGACTAGGAGCCGAGCGGGTAGGCCGACGAAGGAGGCCGGATCGCTTGGCGACCAGACAAAACAGCCGGCAGGTTTCGCCGACGTAGGAGGAGAAACCCAGATACTGCGAAGTGAGCGGCCGCACCTACCCGCTGAGCCTCCAGGGGTCTTGTCTGCCGATGTTCCCCGAGCAGTCGGCTGCAAGGGCCGCCAAGCCCCGCTACGAGGTGGACTTCGTGGTGCTGGTCCGGCCGGACAGGCTGTTGGCGTTGTAGACGATCACCGTGATGTTGTAGCGGGTGGCGCCGGTCAGGCCGCTGACCCCGACGTTGAACGTCTTCCGGCACGGCCCGCCGATGACATCGGAGACCACCACCGGTGAGTCGGTCGGTCCGATGGCTGACACCCGATACCGGGAGACGCACTGGTCGGCGGTGAATGCGACGGTCACCGAGTTGGAGGTGGCGGCGGTCGATGTGATGTTGACCGAGGGTTTCGTCGACGCCGCGCCGGTGGCCGCTGCGACCTCCGCGGTGGACCCGGTGGTGGATGAAGACGTTGACGAGGTGGTCGTGGTCGCCTCGGTGGTGGACGACGAGGAGGACGAGGTCGTCGATGCCGTTGTGCTGGTGGTGGATGCGGTGGTCGACGTCGAGCTGGCGGTCGAGGTGCTGGTGGTCGACGCCGTCGTGGAGGTGGTCGACGGCCGGGTGGTCGAGGTGGTGGTCGACGAAGCGGTGGTGGCGACGGTCGACGCCGTGGTCGGTCTGTCGGTGGTCGACGTCGAGCTGGCGGCGGTGGTGCTGGTGGTGGCCGAGGAGGCGGGGGTGGTCGACGGGCTGGTTGCGGCCGACGTTCCGCGTGTCGCGATACTCCCGCCCAACCCGCCGGTGGCGGTGTTGCCGGTGACCGGCTGGTCGCCCGAGTTCGGATCGAGGCTGGGGCTGGCCGGATCGGTGACCGTGACACTGGGCTCACTGTCGGTGGCCCGGGTATCCGATCCCCGGTTCAGCGCCCAGAGGGCAACGCCGATCACGCCGAGAAACGCCACCAAACCGAGCAGGATCGGGCCGAACCGGAATCGGTCCAGGTCGAACAGGGGGGTGGGGGCGATCGAAGGCGGGCCGCCCGCCGGCCGGGGCAGCGGCTGGGCCGTCTCCTGCAGCAACGGTCGGGGCGGGTCGGCGGCCGGCATGGCCGCGGTGCTGGCGATCGACGGCGGCAGCTCGACTTGGTCGACCCTGCTCACGCTCCTGGTCTCCGGCCGGGCTGCCATACCCGCAGCGGCGGCGATCACCGGTGGTGCCGGGTCCGGGAACAGGATCGTGCCTCGGGTCGTGCCGTCCGGCACCGGCTGGAAGTCCGGTGAGGCCCCGGCTGCGCCGTTCTTCAACGCCAGGCTGAATTCGCGGGCCGTCTGGTAGCGGTCCTCCGGTTCCTTCGCCATCGCCCGCTCGATGACGGCGCAGATCGCAGCCGGGGTGAACTGCCGGAGATCGCCGACCGGATTGTTCACGACACGGCCGATGACCGCCATGAGGTTGGTGTCCTCGCCCGGGGTGAGGAAGGGCGGGTGGCCGACCAGCAGTGCCCACAGGGTGGCACCCAGGCCGTACACGTCGGAGGGGGGACCGGTCACCCCGTCGAGGAACGTCTCGGGGGCGCTGTAGGCCGGCGTGAAGGCGGCCCCGCCGGTCGTTCCGGCGCTGGCACCCTGGCCCATGAGCTTGGCGATTCCGAAGTCGGCGATCCTGGGGGCGCCGTGGTTCGTCAACAGGATGTTGGCCGGCTTGAGGTCGAGATGGACCACGCCCTCGTCGTGGGCGGCGGCGATGGTCTCTGCCGCGACGTCGATGTAGCTGACCGCGGTCTGCCACTCCATCGGCCCGGCGTCGATCTGGTTCTGGAGGGAACCGTTGGCGTAGTACGGCATCACCAGGTACGGCTCGCCGTGGGTCGTCAGACCGCTGGAGTAGATCGGCACGATGCCCTCGTGCAGCGACAGGCGGCCCATGGCCTTGCGTTCCCTGTCGAACCGCTTGGAAACGCTCTGGTCATGGCCGAGGTTCAGGACCTTCACCGCAACGATGCGGTCCAGTTCGCCCTGGCGGGCCCGATAGACGCGGGAGGAGCCGCCGGTTCCGATCTGCTCGACGTCCTCAAGGCCATCGATCCCAAGGTTGCTCACGCTCAGAGTCAAAGGTTCCTCCATCCCGACCCGTCAGTGTAGTCCGGCTCGCCGGCAGATAGCGCGCCCCAGGTGGGCCGGCTGCCACTCTCTGTGGTTGATCCGCTCACCTTGGCCGCAGCCGAGGTTGAGGTCCGCTCCCCGTGGCCCGGCCGCTATGGGTTCTGCTCGATGATCTCCGAGAGCCAGTCGGCGAAGACGGCACTGGTGATGCTCAGGGTGGCGTTGTCCTCCTCGGCTGCGCCGGCGTAGACCACGGCCACCACCTCGTTTTCGTGGTACACCGCGCTGCCGGACGCCCCCTGGCCGCTGGAGAAGAACGACGCCAACAGCACCCCGTTCCGCAGATCCCCGCCGGCCGAGCAGGCAACGCCGGGTGGGGACTCGTCGGGGATGAACAGCTCGAGGTCCGGATTCGAGCAGCCGGGCCAGATGGC
The DNA here is from genome assembly GCA_947259095.1 of uncultured Acidimicrobiaceae bacterium. GTDB lineage: Bacteria > Actinomycetota > Acidimicrobiia > Acidimicrobiales > SZUA-35 > JAHELU01. The sequence goes on from CAMYLA010000022.1 coordinate 74,105, forward strand.
GAAGTTGGCCGCTTCGCCGCTGGTTGCCACCACCGAGGGCAGCCGCAGGTCGCCGGCATCGTCGGCGCTGGTGATCGACAGCCGACCGGGGAAGCCGGTGTTGAACACCCGGTCACCGATGGTGACCTCCGACGAGTCGCCGATCGTGACCGCCGGCAGGTTGACGTTGCCGACCGGCTCGGAGGAGATCTCCGGCCCCTCGGGGCCCGTCGCCACCGGGTTGGAGATCCGCAGGACCGCCAGGTCGAGGAACGGGTGATTGGCCACCAGCTCGGTGGCGTACTCGATCTGTGCCGGCTCGTCGGCCTGGCGGGTAACGCCGACCAGCATCTGAGGTGACAGCACCGCCACATGCTGGTTGGTGAGGATGAGATCGTCGGAGACCATGAAGCCGGAGCCCTGGCCGCCCTCGGTGCCGAACAACATGACCGTCGACCGTTTTGCCGCTTCGAAGTCGGGTTCGTTCGACGATCCACCGTTCCTGGTCAACAGCACGGCCAGAATGAGGAGCGGGATGAGCGCCGCCGCGGCCAGGCCGGCGATCGCCAGCGTGTTTCGATTCCCGGGCGCCCGGTGATCACCGGCGGTGATGATCCGCATCGGGGTGCCGGCGTCGTCGTCACCCAGGGTGGTGAGAAACGCTCCATCGGCCCGATACGGCTTCTTCAGGCGCTGGCCGTTGACGAAAGTCCCCTTGCTCGAGAAGTCCTCGAGCCACCAGTGACCTTTGTCGAACGTGAGCTTGAGGTGGCGTCGGGAGACCAGCGAGTGGCGCTCATCGAGTTGGACCAGACACGACGGATCCCGACCGACGGTCACCTCGGCGCCGGGCAGGAACGAGTAGTCCTGGCCGCCGACGCTCAATCGCAGCGTCGAGTCACTGATGATCGTGCTGTTGGGATCGATGCTGACCGCAGGCTGGCCGCCGGTCGGGCCGGGGCCGAGCAGGCTGGCACCGGCGGGGCTGGAGCGGGCCGGCGGGCCGGGCTCGGTGTCGGTTGCGGGGCCGGGTGTCGCGTCGGCCTCGCCGTCGGAGAGTATCTTGGGTTTCGCCGGTGCACGATGGCTCGGGCTCGGTGGTGGCGCGGACCGTGACGGGGTTCGCAGCTCGGCCCCCTCGGGCCCCGGTGGCGTCTCCGGATCGGACGATCCCGGTTGGTCCTGGCCGGTCCGGCGGTCGGGAAACAGTGCGTCCCCCGCAGGGCGCGACTCGGACTCGGCCGGTTCGGCCCGATCGACCGGGGCGAACAGTGCGCCACCCTCCGGTCGCTCATCCACCTGCTGCCTGGCGGCCGGTGGCGCCGGGGCCGGGGCCGGGGCTTGCATCGTCGGTCGCTCGACCGGCGCCCCCAAGCGCTCGACCGGCGGACCGATCGGGCCCGGGGCGGCCGCCACCCTGGCGGTGCCGTTGGTTCCGGCGGTCGACGCTCCGCCACGATGATCGGCAACGAGATCGATGTCGGGGACGGTGCCGACCAACCGGATCTGGACCGGGACCCCTTCGGGACCGCCGAGGCGGACCGTGGTGTTGGTCGACAGTGTCCATTGGGCGGCCAGCCGTACCCCGATCGGATCGTAGGTCCCGTGGGTCGACGAGTCCTTGGCGAGCCACGCCGTGCCGTTCCACTCCAGCTCCAGATGGCGGCGGGAGACCGAACTCTCGGTCAGGGGAATGGCAGCCTGCGAGGACCGGCCCAGGTGGATGGGCGAGTCGGCAACCGAAAACCGCTCAACGCCGTCCGGCCAGGTGATTTCCAGGTCCTGCATGGATTCTGCGCCTCCAACGCTGAAGCCGCTTGTCGCTCGTTCTCGCCTGCCGGTGGTTGTCCACCACAGCACGGGAAGCGGTGTTCGGCTTCGTCGACAACAAAGCTAACCGTTCCCGGCGGGCACGCAACAGCAGCGCCGCGTTGGCGCCCGTGGAAGGCTCGACGACACCGCTGTTGAGGCCGCCGAAGATGGGGTTCGAAAAACTAGCCGGCGGCGCTGATCCGGTGGATATCGGCCGGGGAGATCCTGACGACATGGCGGTCGACGGCGATGGAAACGCCCTTGGCCCCCACCGCCAGAATCGTGCCGTTGATCACTCCGTCGGGGGTCTGCACCCGGGAGTGTCGGCCGAGCATCGTGGTCGGATCCGTATTGCTATGCATGATGATTTCCTACTCCTGTGCCGCGCATCGTTGAGCGGCTCCTGAAAGAGGCTACTGCACCGATTTGCCGCTCCGACCGTCGGCAGGGGAAATCGACCCATGGGGCGTCGAATTCTCGTCTGCGTTGGCGATGGGCCGATGCATTGGTCTCCGTGGGCCGGATTGCCTGGTTGTCAAAGCCAGCTTCGGCCGTCGGCGACCAGGCCTTGAACCCTTGCAACACGATCGACCGTTTCCGGTCCCGGGGGTCAGCCGAGCCCGGCGTCGGTCCAGAACCGTTCGACGGCCGCCGACAGCTGCTCGGTGGAGCCGTCGTTGACGATGAGGTGATCGGCGACCGACCTCCGTTGGTCGTCGGTGGCCTGGCTGGCGATCCGGGCCCGAGCATCTTCGTCGTCCATGCCACGGTCGTTGCGCAGGCGGGTCAGCCTCGCCTCGATCGGCGCTTCGATCACCAGAACCTCGTGGTATTGGCCCTTGCCGAGGTCGGATTCGACCAGCACCGCCATGTCAAGCACGACCGGGCGGTTCGGGGCGGTCTCGATCGCCGCCGCGATCTCGGCGTCGATGGCCGGGTGGGTGATGGCGTTCAGCCGGGCCAGGGCCTCTCGGTCGTTGAACACGATCGAGCCGAGGGCGGCCCGATCGAGCCGCCCGTCCGATTGCAGCACAGCCTCGCCGAACTCCTCGACCAGCGGCCGGTAGGCCCGGCCGTCCGGCTCGACCACGAGCCGACCCAACTGGTCGCAGTCGACGATGGTCGCGCCCAGATCCGCCAGCATCGCCGCCGCCGTCGACTTGCCGACCCCGATCCCGCCGGTCAACCCGATGACCCGTCCCGTGGTGGTGCGGTGGTGGTGGCCGGGCATCTCTTCTGGCGTCTCCTCGGTCCGCTCGTCGTTCATCGTCAGGCCCTTCCGACGATGCGATCGACCGACACCTCGATCACCACCCGATCGTGGCGCTGTTTCGGCTGGCTGTATCGATCGGCGTACCGACGGACCGCCTCGGCCACCGCAGCCGGTTCGTCGGTCACCGCCGCCCGGCCGTAGATGGTCAGCCACCGGCCACCGTCGACCTGGCAGACCGCCACCTGCTGGCCCGGCTCACCCGCCACCGCCCGGGCCTTGTAGGAGGCGGCCCAGGTGATGACCCTGGCCAGCTTGGCCTCGGGCTCATAGGTCACACCGACGGGGGTGACCTGAGGTCCACCGCCGGGTCGCCGGGTGGTCAGTGTCGCCAGGTGCCGCTCGGTCAGGAAGGTCAGCGTTTCGGCCGGCAGGTTGTCGAGATCGAAGTCCACGGCTTCCGAAGCTACCATCGCACATCCGATGACGACATCTGCCTCAGACGGCCGCCGGAACCGGGAGGATGGCTTGGCCTTCGACCGCGAGACCGCCATCGAATCGATCGGTCCCGGCCGATGGCGAGCCAGGCTCGACGCCCACTGGAACATCAGCGACAGCCCGAACGGGGGCTACGCCGCCTCGCCGCTGGTGAGGGCCATGGCCGCCGAGGTCGACGGCCACCCAGATCCGATCTCGTGCACCACCCACTTCCTGCGGCCGGCGGTCGGCGACGCCGAGGTCGACATGGCTGTGGAGGTGATCCGGCGGGGCAGGCGCACCTCTTCGGTGCGGGCATCGTCGTCCCAGGAGGGCAAGCCCCGGTTGGAGGCCGTCGCCACCTTCGGTGACCTTTCGAGCCGCCCCGAGGGCCCGGCCGGCGACGGGTTGGGGATCGAGCTCGAACCGCCCCCGCTGCCATCGCCGGAGGACTGCGTCGATCGACTCGAGCTGGTCCAGGGGGTGCCGCTGCCGCTGCTGTCGCGGGTCGAGGTCCGGATCGACCGCCGCTTCGCCACCCCCGGAGCGGCCGGGGAGGCGGCCACTGCGGGCTGGATCCGGTTCCGGGACGGTCGGGAGCCCGATTCGCTGAGCCTGGTGCTGTTCGCCGACAGCTTTCCCCCTTCCCTGTTCGGCCTGGTCGGGCGGCAGACCGGCCGGGTCCCGACCATCGAGCTCACGGTCCACGTCCGTCGCCGCCCGGCCCCGGGCTGGCTGCGGGGGAGGTTCTCGACCCGGGAGATCGCCGGAGCGACCCTGGTCGAGGATGGTGTCCTGTGGGACAGCACCGACCGGGTGGTGGCCCATGCCCGCCAGCTGGCAATGGTGACCGGCTGAGACCTACGGTGGCTCGGTCCGGCCGTACCGACCGGCCGGCCGCTCGCCCCGGGGCGGCGCCGGACGGACCGGCTCGTAGGCCGGGGCAGCAACCGAAGCCCGGAACAGAAAGCAGGAAGACATCGTGGAAACAGCTGACGTGGTCAAGGCGGTGGCCGAGCCGATCGGTTCGGCGGGTGCGGCCTTCTATTTCAACCCCGACACCCTGGCCGCCGGCAAGGAGCTGGGCCTCGACGGGTTTCGGTTCTACATGCTCGGCCGTGGTGGGGTCATGGGCGACGTGCCGGCCAAGGTGGTGGAGAGCGCCTTCGGCTACTTCTCGACCGCACTGGTCGACAAGATCTGGAACTCGGCCAAGGATCGGGTTGCACCGGCCGACGCCGCAGCCGCCTACCTCGAGGCCAACGCCAACCTCGGTCGCAAGCGTCTGGCCGACGTGCCGGGGTTGGCCGAGTACTGCGCCGCGGCCGAGAAGGTGGTGGCCACCGCCCGACCGGCCGGCCTGCCGTTGTTCGCCGGCATCGCCAGCGCCCCGGTCCCCGAGGATCTCCCGGCCAGGGCGATCCACCTCACCGCCGTGTTACGGGAGCTCCGGGGCAGCATGCACCTGGTCGCCATCACTGCCACCGGCCTCGACAATGTGGTGGCCCACGCCATCAGGCGGCCCGACGACGTGGAGACGTTCGGCCATCCCCACCCGCCCCACATCAGCGAGGAGGATCGCCGGTTGCTGGCCGAGGCCGACGAGCTGACCGATCGACTGATGGCCCATCCCTACGGGGCACTCGACGACGCCGAGTCGCGGGCCATCGTTGCCGGGGCCGAGGCCGTCAACAACGCCCTGACCTGATCGGATCGCCCGCTCTCCCGGCACACAAAACCACCGATATCGACGCCGGGAGCAGCCGGGTGCAGGTTGTGGAAGCCGTTTGTGGGAATCCGGCGCAATCCGATCTAGGGTAAAGATGGATCGGGTCACAAGGGCCGGGTCATTGAAAGCGAAAGTAGTTTCATGCCTACAGGTACAGTGAAGTTCTTCAACGCAGAGAAGGGCTTCGGTTTCATTTCCCGTGAGGGTGCTGACGACGTCTTCGTGCACTTCTCGAACATCGTCGGCGAGGGCTACAAAACCCTGGACGAAGGCCAGCGGGTGGAGTTCGATGTCGCCCCCGGCCGCAAAGGCGAAGAGGCCAAGAACGTTCGCGCTCTGTAAGAGCGTCAACCGGTCACCACAAATCGACAGCCGTCGGGGTTCGCCCCGGCGGCTGCGGTCGTTTTCGGGCCGGGATCCCGTTGTCATCTGGCCAGCCGCAATGGCCGAGCCCTAAGGTCGATCTGGTGAGATCACTACGTTTCGGTTCCTTCCTGGCTCCCCACCATCCCGTCGGGGAACACCCGACCCTCCAGCTCAAGCGGGACCTCGATCTCGTCGAGCACCTCGACAACCTCGGTTTCGACGAATTCTGGTGCGGTGAACACCACTCCAGCGGCTGGGAGACCATCGCATCGCCGGAAATGTTCCTGGCCGCCGCCGGTCAGCGAACCAGCCGCATCCGGCTGGGAACCGGCGTCGTCTCGTTGCCGTACCACCACCCCTTCCTGGTGGCCCAGCGCATCGTGCAGCTGGACCACATGACCGACGGGCGGGCCATGCTCGGTACCGGCCCCGGCGCCCTGCCCTCCGATGCCCATGCAATGGGGATCGATCCGATGGTCCAGCGGGATCGCCAGGACGAGGCGATCGGCGTCATCCGCCGGCTGCTGGCCGGCGAGGAGCGGGTGTCGCACTCGGCGGACTGGTTCCAGCTCAATGACGCCGCACTGCAGCTGCTCCCGGTCCAGCACGAGATCCCCATGGCCGCAGCCTCGATGGTCTCGCCGTCGGGAATGACGCTGGCAGGCAAGTACGGCATGGGGGTGCTGTCGATCGGTTCGTTGTCGACCGCCGGGATTCAGGCCCTGCCCCTGCAGTGGAGCTTCGCCGAGGAAGCGGCGGCCGCCAGCGGTCAGACCGTCGATCGTTCCGACTGGCGGATCATCATGCAGTTCCACATCGCCGAGACCCGCCAGGAGGCCCGGGAGCAGGCCAAAGACGGGTTGCTGCGGTGGCACAACGAATACACCGTCGGGACGCTCCAGCGCCAGGGAGCCGAGCCCTATGCCACTTCGGACGAGGCGGTCGACGAGGTGGCGTTCGCCGACGGTGCGATCGGCGTCATCGGCACGCCTGATGACCTCGTGGAACGAGTCCGTGACCTCCACGAGCTGGTCGGCGGCTTCGGTGCGGTCATCGGGTTCGTCCACGACTGGGCCAACATCGAGAACACCCGCCGCAGCTGGGATCTGGTGGCCCGCTACGTCGTCCCCGAGGTCCGGGGCATGATCAACCCGCTGCGGCGATCCCAGCAGCATGTGATCGAGAATCGGGAGTCGTTCCAGCGGGCCCAGAAGGCGGTGGTGACCAAGATCCTGGAGAACGAACGGGCGGCGGAGGCATTGCGGGTGCCGCCGACCGCCAGGGCACCGCTCGGTGTTGCCAACTCGCCGGCCATCCCGGAGCCCGATCCCTCGACTCCTGCAGCCTGAGCCGCTCCGGGTCGGGCCCCTGAGCCGCTCCGGGTCGGGCCCCTGACCCGCCCCGCGTCGGGCCCTGGCCGGAGCCGGGCTCAGACGATGGTCGAGTTCTGCTGGCCCCAGTAGCGGTCCCGCAGCAACCGCTTGTACAGCTTGCCGGTGGGCAGCCTCGGCAGCTGGGCTTCGAAGTCGACCGAGCGGGGACACTTGTAGTGGGCGATGCGCTGCCTGACGAAGTTGATCAGCTCGGCCGCCAGCTCCTCGGTCGGCTCGACTCCCTCCAATGGTTGCACGACCGCCTTGACCTGTTCGCCCATCTCGGGGTCTGGCACGCCGAACACGGCCACATCGGCCACCTTCGAATGGGTGATCAGCGTGTCCTCGATCTCCTGGGGGTAGATGTTGACCCCGCCGCTGATGATCATGTGGGCCTGGCGGTCGGTCAGGTAGAGATACCCGTCCTCGTCCATGTAGCCGATGTCGCCGAGGGTGGTCCTGCCGCCCGGCAGCTTGGCCGCCTCGGTCTTGTCGGGGGCTTTGTGGTATTCGTAGCTCCCGCCGCCGGAGAAGTAGATCCCGCCCACCTCGCCGGGGCCGAGCTCGTTGCCCTCCGGATCGCAGATGTGCAGCGCACCGGCCCGTACCTTGCCAACCGATCCGGGCCGCTCCAGCCATTCGTGGGAGTCGATGAAGGTGGCACCATTGCCTTCGGTGCCGGCGTAGTACTCGAGCAGGATCGGTCCCCACCAGTCGATCATCTGCTGCTTTACCGGGACCGGGCACGGCGCCGCAGCGTGGACCGCCACGATCAGCGATGACAGGTCGTTGGCGTTGCGGTCGTCCTCGTCGAGCTTGAGCATGCGGACGAACATGGTGGGAACGAACTGACTGTGGGAGACCCGGAACCGCTCGATGTCGGCCAGGCACTGAGCGGCGTCGAACCGCTCCATGATCACCAGGGTGCCGCCGACCCGGTGCACCGCATTGGAGTAGGCCAGGGGGGCGGCATGGTACATCGGGGCCGGGGAGAGGTAGACCATGTCCGGCCCGTACCGGTAGCGGGAGATGAAGAAGTTGGCGGTGCGTGGGTCGAGCTCGTCGATGGGGTGGTCGGGCAGCGGGCGCTTGATCCCCTTTGGCCGACCGGTGGTTCCAGATGAGTACAGCATGGCGGTGCCGGGGACCTGGTCATCGATCGGGGTGGCGGGGTACCGGGCGATGGCGTCCTCGTAGGATTCCCAATCCGGTGGCACCGCACCGGACGACCCCTGCCCGCCGTGGCCGGCCGGAACCCCGTCGGTCATCAGCCACCGCTCGACCCTGGGCGTCGAGCGCTGGTCGATGGCGCCGATGACGTCGGCCTTGGCCCGGGAACTGACGACCAGCCTGGCATCGCAGTCATCGACGATGTATGCCACCTCGTCGGTGGTGAGGAAGCTGTTGATCGCCGTCACGTAGATGCCGGACCGGAAGGCGGCCCAGATCACCTCCATGAACCGGATCTGGTTCTCCATGAAGATCGCCATGTGGTCGCCGGGCCGCAACCCGGCGGCCCGCAGCAGGTGGGCCAGCCGGTTCGACCGCTCGTCCAACTCCCGGTAGGTCAGGGTGTCAGCGGAACCGGCCATGATGATCGCCGGATGATCACCCCTGGTTGCAGCATGTACGCCAGGATGGCCCATCGAGAAGACTCCTTCCACCACGTTGTCGGCCAAGCTAGTACGAGCCTGCGGCCGGCTGGTAGCCGACGGCGATCGGCCAGGGCCCTACCGTTCGATCAGGTCCTCGACGTCGTCGGCTGCGGCGACCCGGCCCGAGTTCATGTAGGCGTCGTGATTGCGCTCGATCGTCTTCAGGTCGTACCGGTAGTTGACCATCATCGCCAGTCCCCGATCCCAGCCAACCGGGCTCGGGTTGGCCATCCAGTTGAGGTGCTCAACCCTGGCCCCGTTCGACAGATGGAAGTGGGCCACCGGATCTGCGGCCCGCTCACCCCGCCTGGCCCCCAGCAGGTACTCGGCGGCCAATCGAAGCAGCTCGGCCTGGAGCGCCTCGGTCGCCGGGTCGCCGGGGGCCGGCATCGGCCCGTCGAGCAGCTCGGCCAACCTCGATCGCAGCCGGTTCCCGTCATCGTCGGACTGGTCCCGGGCCCCGGCGCCCGGTCCACCGTCGAGCAAAGGGTCGTCGTCGGCGACCAGGCCCCCGAGCCAGGCCCGGAAGCCCGGCATCGGCGACAGGGTGGCGAAGGTCTTCAGCCCGGTCAGTTCGGTGCTCAGTTCCTCGACGACCGACTTGATCAGGAAATCCCCGAGCGACACCCCGGCCAGGCCGTCGTGGCAGTTGGAGATCGAGTAGAAGATGGCGGTGTCGAAGTCCCCCTCGTCGACGGCCGCCTCGTCCGGGGGCCCATCGGCGGCGGGAGCCAGCAGCGGGGCCAGCTCTCGTGCAATGTCCTTGGTCAGCGCAACCTCGACGAAGATCAGCAGGTCATCCGGCATGCCGGGGTGGATGAAGGCGTAACAGCGCCGTTCCGGGCCGAGCCGCCGCTTCAGGTCGTCCCACGATTCGATGGCATGGACCGCCTCGTATTCGATCAGCTTCTCCAGGAACGACGCCGGAGTGTCCCAGGTGAGGCGAATCAGCTGCAGCATGCCGACGTCGAACCAACCTTCGAGAATGGATCGCAGGTCTGCGTCGACGGTTGCCAACTCGGGGGAGGAGCGGCGGTGGGGGAGCAGATCCGATCGCATCTCGACCAGGAAATGCAGCCCGCGGTCGAGGCTGGCCAGCCGCCGGAAGAGAACTTCCCGGCGGGGTCGCAGGGTTGACCGCAGCACCGACTCCGCGGCCCGCCGATCCTGTGGGGTCTCGGCTGCCAGGACCGCATCGATGGCCTCGTCGACCGTGGCGTCGTCGTGACCGTAGTCGGCGGCCAGTCGCTGGAAGAACCGCAGCCTGCCGGTGGCGCTGAGCTCTGCGTAGGTCAAGGCGATGGTTCTGGCTCGTCGGCGGGAAGCCACCGGGCCACCCCGGTTCTCGACCGTGGCGTCGATCGTCGGGCCGACACGACGCCAGTCGCTGTCCGGGAGATCCTCGTCCACCGGGATCGGGGCGTCGGTGGTGTCGCCACGCCATCGGCGGACCCCACGAACGACCCTGAGCAGCCGGGCGTTCAGCGCCACCGGGCCATCCAGGTCGGGCTGTGGTGGTTGGCCGGGATACGTGGCTCGGCGAACGGGGGGCCGGTGTGAGGGTGCCGGACCGTGGCGTCCGGGCGGTCAGTCGCCCTTGACGTCGGTGCCGGCATAGGGTGTCGGGTCACCGGGTCGGGGGATCATCGGGCGGGTCCAGGCCAGGTTGGCCGAGAGCTGTTCGGCGACCGCCCGCCATGCGGTCGGCTCCCAACCGTCGACCACGTTGAGGTGACCGTCGGAGCGGATGTGGACCAGTGCCGGAAGCCGTTCAACGCCCAGGGCGGTCACCGCCTCCCGCTCCGGATCGGGGAAGGTCAGGAACCGTTCTGCCCACGGGCCGAGGAACTGCCGACAGCCATCCTCATCGGTGGTGGCCAGCCAACCGACGCGAATGTCGGCCGGCGAGTAGTGCTCGAGAATTCGGCCGGCGGTCTCGAGGATCCAGGCGCTCTCGTGCGTGTACGGATCAAGTGCCACCAGACACATCGAGTACGACGTCAGCCAGTCTCTGAGCGGGTATCCGTCGCCTCGGAGCGAGTCAAGAACCAAATCGGCTGGAGCTACGGCCACGGGCGGCGAGACTAGCGCAGATCGGCCCGGAGTCCGAACCCGTGAGCCTAGAACACCGGAATTTGTCATCAACGTGAGCTTAGACGCCAGTTGCCCATTCCGTCCCTGCCTGGTGTTGCAGCCCGTCGCAGGGACACCAACGGCGAGGAGCCCGGCCTCGGCCCTGCCAGGTTGATCGCCGTTTCCGGTTGCCCGGAGATGCCCCTGACCGCGGCCCGATCGACGGCCGCCCCGTTCATCGCCGTCCGGTCGATCACGGGGTCTACAGTGGTGTGAGGCGAGCACCCCCGTACCGCCGATGTCGCGGCATTCGGTGTCGGTCGGGTCTCGCCTCCGCCGCTATGGCTGTTCGCTGCTCCGCCGAGCGCCGGACCGGCCCGAGGAGTACCGACATGGCCGATGTGGCCGGGACAGCCCCCGCACAGAATCTGGAGATCCTGGAGAAGTACTGCGATCGGTTGCCAAGCCCCCAGAACGCGGTCGACGTGTTCCAGGGGGACTGGTCATCGGTGTTGCCGGCCGAGGCCGCAGCCGACAGCGGCGGGTTCGCCGGTCTGTTCGAGGACCCCCGGATCCACTGGATGGTCGAGACGGTTGGCGGGGTGGCCGGCAGCCGCATCCTGGAGTTGGGTCCGCTCGAGGGCGGGCACACCTACGCCCTCGAGACGAGGTACGACGCAGCCGAGATCGTGGCGGTGGAGGCGAACGAGCGGGCCTACCTGAAATGCCTCGTTGCCAAGGAGATCCTCGGTACCCGGCGGGCCAGGTTCCTACTGGGAGACTTCAACCGGTACATGGCCGAGTCGGGCGGCCGGTTCGATCTGGTGGTGGCCTGCGGCGTGCTCTACCACATGGAGTTCCCGGCCGAGCACATCAAGTTGCTCTGCAGCTCGGCCGACACGGTGTTCGTCTGGACCCACTACTTCGATCGGGCGCTGATAGACGCCATCGGTCCCGACCTGGCCCGCAAGTTCACCGTCGAGTCGACGGTCGACTACGAGGGCTATGAGCATGTGGTGTATCGCCAGGACTATTTGGACGCCCTCGGTTGGGGTGGTTTCTGCGGTGCGGGGCGAGAGTTCGGCAACTGGCTGCGACTGGACGACATCCACAACCTGTTCGATCGTTACGGCTTCGAGATCACCGACACCGCCTTCCACAACACCGAGCACGCCCACGGGCCGGCCATTGCCCTGGTGGCCCGCCGTCTGGCACAACCGCTGGGCTCGTGATCGCTCGACCGATCGGTCCGTGATCACCGGTCGCGGCCCCGGCGGGCGATCAAGGGCGAAGCGGCCCAAGCTGCTATAAGTGATCAGGTATGCACCCGATCGAGCAGCTGCGCTATGTGGCACGGGCCAGCGGCGCCGACGGTGGGCTGCTGGTGCAGGAGGCCGCATCGGCGTTGTCGGTCTTCAGCCGGGACCCCGGCGCCATGCTGACCGCCTGCCGCCGGCTCCTGACCAGGCAACCGGCGGTGGGGCCGCTGTGGTGGATGTGCGCCAGGATGGTCACCAGCGCCGATGTCCGAACCGAGAGTCGGGCCATCATCGACGACCTCCACAACGACCGGACCGGCCGTCATCTGGTCGACGGCTTGCCGGACGGCGCCACCGTGGCCATCTCCGGGTGGCCAGACATCACCGTTGCCGCCCTGCCGCGGCGGGGCGACGTTCGGGTCCTGGTGGTCGACGTCGAAGGTCAGGGGTCATCGGTTGTCCGGCGGCTGGAACGCCAGGACATGGACGTCGAGGATGTCGATGCCGCCAAGTTGGCCGGCATCGTCGAAGACGCCGACCTGATCGTCATCGAGGCTGCGGCCGCCGGGTCGGCCGCGGCGCTGGTCGACGTGGGATCGGTCGGGTTGGCGGCAACCGCCAAGGCCCTCCACAAACCGGTGTGGTTGGTGATCGGTGTCGGCCGCAGCCTGCTGGAACCGTACTGGCAGGCGATCGTGGAACGGATCGACGATCCCGACCTGCCGGCCTTCCTGGCCCCACACGAGGTGTTGTCCTTCGGCCTGGTGGACCGGGTCATCACCACCGATGGCCCGGTCGCAGTGTCGGAGGTCCCGCGGCCCAGGATGGCTCTGGCACCGGAGCTTCTCGTCGAACTCTCCTGAACCCCGCCGCGCCGCAGACGACGACCGCGAGGCTGTGCGGGGCTTGTCGCAAAGCTGCAACCTTGGCCGAAACCGCACTGGATCAGCGGCTCGAGGTGAACCATCGAGGGGTCGGACCGCCACGATGGACGCGATTGTCAGCCGATATCGAGACCCGGGACTAGTGTCGCCTCATGGGTAACGCCACATCCGCCGGATCGGAGCGGGCCTCGGCCCGTCCGGACCCGGCGGACAGCATGCACAACGCCGGCGCAGGTTGGTACTACGACCCCGATGATGAGGCCGTCTACCGCTATTGGGACGGCCAGGAGTGGACCGGACACCGTTCAGACACGTGCCTGTCGGCCATCCCCACCTGATCGGCCCGGCCCGTCGATTCGCCCCGGACGTCTTGGCCGGGCGTCACTCGAAGGCGGCGAACACCTCTTCGAAGGCTTTCATCTGGCCGCCTGACGTCGAGGACGGCACCAGGATCGGGCTCGGCACGCCGGCCTCGAACCACGCCTCCACACCCTCTCGAACCTCACCGACCGAGCCGTAGAGCGTGCAGTCGGACAGCCACCGGTCGGACATGGCGGCCATGATCCCGTCCTTGTCCTTGGCCTCCATCGCCACCTCGACGGCCGTCATCTCCTCCTCGTAGCCCGCATCCTTCCAGTAGTTCCGGTAGTTTGGCAGGGTCACGTACCCAGACAGGGTGGCCCGGTTCCTGGCCGCACCGGCCTCCCGGTCGTCGTCGATGGTGGTGGGGATCATGTTGCCGACGTAGAAGCCGTCGTCGAGCCGATCCTGGGGGATCAGCCCGAGCGAGTGAGCCATCCTGGAACGGGAGGCGTTGGCCCAGACCGCCCCCTCGGAGATCTCGACCGCCAGCCCCACCATCTTGTCCCTGAGCGTTGCCAGCGTGATGGGAGGCAGGCCACCGGCCTGTTTTGCCGCGGCCCGCATGTCTCCGACGTAGTGCCGCATGTCGGACAGCGGCTTGCCTACCTCCATCCCCAGTCGCTGATGGACCGGCCCGTGGGTCACACCCAGACCCAGCCGGAACCGACCATCTGCGATCTCGTGCAGGTAGCCGGCGCTGGTGGCGAGATCGGTGGGGTGCTGGAAGTAGATCGGCTGGATGGCGGTGCCGATCTCCACCCGTTCGGTGACGTGGGCGATCGAGAGGCACAGCCCCATCGCATCGCCGAAACTGGGACAGAAAATGCCACTGAATCCCCGCCGCTCGATCTCCGCCGCCAACTCCACGGTGGCCTTGCGGCGTCCCGGTACGGCGGCCAGCGATATGGCGGGCATCTGGTTGTTGGCTGCTTGGTTCATGGCCAGACGGTAGCCCCAACCCGCTGTACCGGGCCATGTGACCGCGCCCCGGGCCCGGGCCGCCGCGTCGGTGTCGGTGTCGATGTCGGGACGGGGAATCGAACCCGGCCCGAGGATCGGCGATGATGGAGGCCATGAGTACCACGGAGTTGGGTCTGGCCACCCCCTACATGCTGGCCGAGGTCACCGACGGTGTCGGCTGGATGACCTTCAACAACCCTGAACGTCGTAATGCGATGAAGCTGGAGATGAACGAGGCCATCGTCGACATCCTCGACAGCTTCGCTGCCGACGATGACGTCCGGGTGGTGGTGATGCAGGGGGCGGGGGACAAGGCGTTCGTGTCCGGGGCCGACATCTCCGAGTTCGAGACCCATCGATCGACCACTGAGGGGCGGGCTCGATTCGATGCCGTTGCCGCCGAGGCCGGTCGGGCCTTCGCCCGATTCGAAAAGCCGCTCATCGCCAAGATCAGGGGCTTCTGCATGGGTGGTGGGCTGGCGACCGCCCTCTCGGCCGACATCCGCATCTCGGCCGACGACGGGCAGTTCGCCATCCCGGCGGCCCGGCTCGGTCTCGGCTACGGATTCGCCGGCATCCACCGACTGGTGGGGCTGGTCGGTCCGGCCATGGTCAACGAGATCATGATGTCCGCCCGGCGTTTCAGCGCCGAGGAGGCGGCCGGCATGGGGCTGGTCAACCGGGTGGTGCCGGTGGCCGCACTCGATGCCGCGGTCAACGAACTGGCCGACCAGATTGCGGCCAACGCACCGATGACCGTGACCGCGGCAAAGGCCGCAGTACAGGAGGCGGTCAAGGATCCCGATCGTCGTGATCTCGAACGGGTCGAGGCCATGGTCGAAGCCTGTTTCCGCAGCGAGGACTACGTCGAGGGTCGTCAGGCCTTCATGGAGAAACGCACCCCCCGCTTCAAGGGCCGATGACCGGGCGACCGCGACCGCCCGGCCCGGTTCGGGGGCCCGGCCAGGGAACACCGGGCCGGGATCCCCGGTTGTACCGGTCATGAGCCCAGCTTCCCAGCACCCCCCGTCGACGCCGTCGACCCCGGCGGCCACCGGCGATGGCTTCACCGTCACCGAGGATGTCGACGGTGGCCGGTTCCTGCTGCACCGCGATGGCGAACTGGTCGGCTACGCCGAATACCACCACCACGACGGGTCGGTGGTGGTTCCCCACGTCGAGACCCTCATCCAACACCGCGGCCAAGGCTACGGGGCCAAGCTCATGGACGGGCTACTGGACATCGTGCGATCGGACGACCGCCGGGTGACGCCTTTGTGCGGCTTCGCCGCCGGCCACATCCGAGACAATCCCCGACTTCACGACCTGCTGAGGTAGCGGGGTTCGGCGGCCGCAGGGTCAGCAGGCGAGGAGGAACGACGAGACGGCGTCGTTCCAGGCGTCTGGCTGTTCGAAGTACGGGCTGTGCCCGGCCGCCGGTATCTCGACGAAACGAGCCCCCTCGATCAGCCGGCAGGACTCGGCCAGAAGCGGGGCGGGGAAGATTTGGTCGTGGGTTCCGGCCAAGAACAGCACCGGCACCCCGATGTCGGCGATCCGGTCGTGGGCCACGGTCCACTCGATGGTGGTCGCCAGCCGGTTCATCGGCGGTGTGTGGAACGAACCGAGCGCTTGGTACAGGAAGGCGTGGGCCGGCTCGCGGTCGGCCGTCCCGGACCACAGCGCCCGATGGCCGCCGACCGGTTGGGGTCCCCTGCCGCCCAGACCGCCGGCCGAGCTGAACCGGGCGAATGCGTCTCGTAGCTGGGGGGTCCACAGCCCGGCCACGGTGTCGGCGAAGGTGAGGGACAGCACCCGACCGGGCTCGGCGACGGCCAGCGCTGCGATGTGCCAGCCTCCCATCGACTGGCCGACCAGATGGGCCCGATCGATCTGCAATGTGTCGAGCACGGTGCTGAGATCTCCGGCCGCCACCTCGGCGCTCGGTTGGTCCTGCCGGTTCGTCGAGTTGCCGAACCCCCGGCTGTCCCAGGTCAGGACCCGAAACGCTCGACCGAGAGCCGGGATCTGCTGATACCACACCGCATGGGTCCCCCCGGCGCCGTGGGACAACACCACCACCGGCCGGCGATCGTCATCGCCGCTTGTCACCAGCTCCCAGTAGATGTCCTCACCGCCGGAGTGCACGGTGCCGCTGCTGATCCGAAGCTCCATGCCCGGCATCGTAGTTGAGCGGGACCGGGCGGTCGCCCGCTGGCCGTCCTGGGAGGGCCCGGAGTACCGTTGTCCGGTGGAGCAGCCATCGGAGCGGGAAACGCCAAACCTCGAGACCGTCGCCGTGGAGCTCGACCACAGGGTCGGACTCATCACCCTGCAACGGCCGGAGGTGATGAACGCCTGGAACGGCGCCCTCAGCCGGGATCTGGACGCTGCGCTGGCCTGGGCCGCAGCCGACGATCGGGTCGGTGCGGTGGTGGTCACCGGAGCGGGCCGGGCCTTCTGTGCCGGCGCCGACCTCAGCGCCGGCGGAGCCACGTTCGCCGACGACAACGCCAGGGGATCGAGGGACAACATCGAGTCCCGTACCCCCCGGATGTTGCCCTGGGACGTGCCGAAGCCGGTCGTCGCCGCCATCAACGGTCCCGCGGTGGGAGTCGGCGCAACCTACGCTCTGAGCTGCGATCTTCGGATCGCCGCCTCCGGAGCCAAGATCGGCTTCGTGTTCTCCCGGCGGGGTCAGCTCCCCGAGCTGGCATCACATGCGGTGCTGCCCCGGGTGGTCGGGCTCTCCAATGCCGCCGACCTGCTGCTCGGCGGGCGCCTCATCACCGGCGACGAGGCGGCCTCCATGGGCCTGGTCTCCGCTGCGGTCCCGGTCGAGGAGGTCCTGCCGGCGGCGATGGCCAAAGCCCGGGAGATGGCGACCCTTGCCGCGCCGGTGTCGATGGCGGTGTCGAAGCGGCTGCTGTGGGAGTCGATGGGGGTCGAGGCGATGCTTCGGCGGGAGCAACCATTGTTCGACTGGGTGGCCAAGCAGGCCGATTCGGTCGAGGGGATCACATCGTTCCTGGAGAAGCGGGATCCGGAGTGGAAGCTGTCGGCCACCCGAGACGTTCCCGATCACCTGGTCTGAGGTCGACGTCGAGGTCGAGGTCGAGGTCGAACCCGCCAACCACGGGCGCCGACGGTGCTATTGCCAGCCGGCCTCGGTGGCACGGACCACTGCGCTGACGGTGTCGTTGTAGGGGGTGGCGATGCCGACCCGCCGTCCCAGCACCGGGACCATGCCGTTGATGGCATCGATCTCCGACGGCCGCCGGGCCAGGTGATCCTGCAACATCGAAGGTCTGGCATTGCGGAGCGGGCTTGCGAATTCGGTCACGTAGCTCACCGGGTCCTGGAACGAGAAGCCGACACCGAGGGCGGTGCCGACATCGAACACCTCCCGGGTGCAGCCGAGCGCAACCGCCCACTGCGCGGGGTCGTCCATGAGCTCGCCGACCGTGCACCGGAACGCCGTGCAGGGGCCCGACAGCGTGGAGTTGCAGAGGAACTTCTCCCATATCAGCTGGTCGATGTCGTCGTACCCGGCCACCTCGAAGCCGGCCGACCGCCACAGCGACACCAGACCGTCCAACCGCTCGCTGGAGCCACCACCGAGCTCACCGATCCTGATCAGCCGCATGGCGTTGTGGTGGGCATGGCCCGGGCCGACCATCGACGCTCCGAAACCCTCGGCGACACCGAGGAGCACGTTGTCGGTGGGGAGATGCTCTGCGATACGATCTCCGGCGCCGAGGCCGTTCTGGATGGTCAGAATCAACGATTCCGGGCTCAGGAGCGGGGCGATGGCTTTCGCCGCCGGGCCGACCCCCGCCGCCTTGGTGGCGATGATGTAGAGGTCACAGGTCCCGGCCTCGGCCGGATCGGTGGTGGCCTTGACGGTGTTCACGGTCAGGTCGCCCCGGGGTCCCTCGACCCGGAGTCCGTTGCGGTCGATGGCCTCGATGTGTTCGGCCCAGGTGTCGACGGCCCACACCTCGTGGCCGGCCTCGGCCAACATGGCGGCGTAGATCGAACCCATCGCACCGGCGCCGACCACGGCAATTCTGGTCACCCCGTACCTCCTCGATTCCGACCGGCCGCCGGCCCTACCGGGCCTGTTCCTGGTCCTGGTGTTCTGCGATCAGGGTCCTGGCGATGACCTTGAGGCACAGCGTCTCGTCTGCCCCCTCGAAGATGCTCAGGACCCTGGCATCAACGAAGTACCGGCTGACCGGATACTCCTCGGCGTAGCCCATGCCGCCGTGGATCTGCATCGCCTCCCTGGTCACCCATTCCGCCGCCTTGCAGACGTAGGCCTTGATCATCGAGGCCTCCATCTTGCCCTCGCCCTTTGCCATCATCCGGCCGACGGAGTACGCGAACTGCCGGGAGGCCTGGATGATGGCGGCCATCCTGGTCAGCTTGGCCCTGGTCAACTGGTAGTCGCCGATCGGCTGACCGAAGACCACCCGGTCCTCGGCATAGGACTTGGCGGCCTCGTATGCGGCCTGCATCACGCCCACCGCCCTGGCCGCGGTCTGCAGGCGCCCGTTCTCGAAGCCGGCCATCTGGTAGTAGAAACCCCGACCCTCACCGTCGGTCTCACCGATCAGGTTCTCGGCCGGAACGAACCAATCGCTGAACGCCAGCTCGTAGGAGTGCATGCCCCGGTAGCCGAGGGTGTCGATGGGGCGACCCTCCAGCGTTCCCGAGCCGGGTCCGGGGCCGGAGGCCCCGTCCTGTGTATCGGGTCCGGGGCCGGAGGCCCCGTCCTGTGTCAGCAGAAAGCCGTGGCCGTCTGCCCGAGCCTTGGGCACGATGAAGATCGACAGACCGCGGTGGCCCTTGGATCGGTCGGGGTCGGTCCTGGCGATCAGCATCAGGATGTCGGCTCTGGCGGCGAAGGTGCACCAGGTCTTGACCCCGTTGATCAGCCAGCCGCCATCGGTCCTGGTCGCTGCGACCTTGACCCCGGCAACGTCGGAACCGTAATCCGGTTCGGTGACCGCCACCGCGTTC
Source organism: uncultured Acidimicrobiaceae bacterium (assembly GCA_947259095.1). Taxonomy (GTDB): domain Bacteria; phylum Actinomycetota; class Acidimicrobiia; order Acidimicrobiales; family SZUA-35; genus JAHELU01. The sequence goes on from CAMYLA010000022.1 coordinate 93,270, forward strand.
ATGATCTCACCGGCGGCCAGGCGGGGCAGCCAGGTCTGCTTCTGAGCCTCGGTGCCGCCGGCCTCCAAAGCCCGGGCCAGGATCTCCGGCCTGGTGATCAGCGACCCGGCCGCACCGAGTGATGCCCGGCTCAGCTCCTCGGTGGCGATGACCATGCCGTAGAAGTCCGACTCACCGCCGGTGGCGAAGCCGCCGTACTCCTCGGGGATGGACAGGCCGAACAGTCCCATCTCGGCCAGGCCCTCGATCAAGGGCTCGGGAATGTCGTCGTTTGTGCGGTGGATGTGTTCGGCCTCGGGGACGACCCGATCCTCGGCGAAGCGGCGGAACGTCTCCTGCACCAGGTCGAACTCGGCATCGAGATGCCGGGGGCCGTCCTCGAAGGCCAGTTCCGACAGGACCCCGGGGTCGCGCCAGGCCGCAACGAAGTCGGCGGTCGAGGCCAGGGCGTCGGTTCCCACGCCCCACAACGATTCCCGGCCCCAGAGCTTCGCCGCCAGGTCCGCGATGACGTCGGCCACGAAAACACAGGTCAGGCGGGCCTCCGGTTCTCCCTTGGCCCCATAGTCGATCATCGATCGGGCGGTCTCGATCGCCGCGGCGGCATGGGCCAGGTCATAGGCCAGCACCTGATCGGCGTCGATCGAGCTGGTCTCGGCCAGCTGTCCGGTGGCGGAGCGGACCACGAGGGCCCCGGCCTCGATCGCCGTCGCAGCCCGTTGGAGATCTGGTTCGGTCATGGGCCCCGACAATAGATGGCCCGGCCGCCGCCCCTCACATCGGTGATGGTGGACTCGTGGCCCCGCCGACACGAGTCGGCGGCGGCCGGGACTTGACCCCGTTCCGGTGGCAGCGGTTACCCTCGGCCGAGGAGGTACCCCAATGGCAGTACACGAGCGCCCTTTCGGCCGCTACTTCGAAGACTTCGAACCGGGAGACGTCTACCGGCACTGGCCGGGCAAGACCATCACCGAGGCCGACGATCATCTCTTCTGCATGATCACCATGAACCACCATCCGCTGCACACCAACCAGTGGTTCGCCGAGAACGAAACCGTCCACGGCCAAAACGTCGTCGTCGGCAACCTGGTCTACTCGCTGGTGCTGGGGATGAGCGTGCCGGACGTGTCGGGGGCGGCCATCGCCAACCTGGAGATCGAAACGCTGCGCCATTCCAAGCCGACCTTCCACGGCGACACGATCTACGCCGAGACCCGGGTCCTCGGCAAGCGGGAGTCCTCCAAGGGCGACCGGGGCGTGGTCGAGGTGGAGACGAAGGGCCTCAATCAACGGGGCGAGGAGGTCTGCTACTTCAAACGCAAGGTGCTGGTCTGGAAGCGGGAGTCGGTCCCGCCCCGCAAGCGGCCATACGGTGACGAGGTTTGGGCCGACCGGTAGCCGGTCGGGGCCGGGGCGAACGGCCCGGCCCCGATCTGAGGTCGGTCGATCTGGCACGGTGGTTCGCCGACCACGGTCGAGATCTCCCCTGGCGACACACCCGGGATCCGTGGGCCGTGGTGGTGGCCGAGATGATGCTGCAGCAAACCCAGGTGCCTCGGGTCGTGCCCCGGTGGCGCCGGTTCCTCGATCGATTCCCCACCGTGGCAGCCTGCGCCCTGGCGCCGGCGGCCGAGGTGATCGACGAATGGTCCGGCCTGGGCTACAACCGCCGTGCCGTGCACCTCCATCGGTTGGCGATTTCGGTGGTCGACGACCACGAAGGCCGGTTTCCCGACACCCTGGCCGACCTGCTGGCGCTGCCCGGCATCGGGCCCTACACCGCCAGGGCGGTCAGGGTCTTCGCCTTCGAGCGGCCAGACGGTGTGCTCGACACCAACGTGGCCCGAATCCTGGCCAGGACCTCGGCTCGGTCCTTGGCGCCCCGCGAAGCCCAGCGGTTGGCCGATGACAACGTCGGCGATGACCCCTGGGCCTGGAATCAGGCCATGCTCGACGTCGGCGCCCGGTTCTGCGTCGCCGGGACGCCGAATTGCGATGGCTGCCCCCTGCGGGTGGTCTGTGGCTGGGCCGGCGCCGGCCGGCCCGATCCCGACCCGGCGCTGGGATCGGCGGCGGTGTCGGGCCGCCAATCCCGGTTCGAGGGCAGTGACCGGCAGGGGAGGGGCAGGCTGGTCAAGGCGCTGGCGGCGGGCCCGGTGGGGGACGCCGAGCTGGCAGCGGCCATGGGCTGGCCCGACGATGCCGATCGAGCGCGCCGGGTGGCGGCCACCGTGGTGGCCGACGGGCTGGCGGTCTCGACCGGGGAAGGCTTGGCCCTCCCCGGTCAGGCCACCGATGAGCCACGCTGACTCGGGGCCCGAGCGGCGGTCAGACCTCGGTCAGGCGCTCGACCAAGGCCTCCACCGCCTTGTCGGCGATGGTCCGCATCTCGTCGTCGGTGCGGTCCTGGATCGGGTGCTCGACGAAGACCCGCTGGGGCTGGAAGCCGAGTGCTTCACCCTGGGTCTGCGCCGCATCTACGAACACACTGCTGGCCACGAAGACGCCGGGCACACCCCGGCGCTCGATGTCGGTGATGTCGTGCACACTGCACGACGTGCAGCTGCCTCAATCGGCGAGCGCTTCGATCACCGCGTCGCAGTTGGTGGCGATCTCGTGGCGCAGGTCGACCGGGGCCGGCTTTGCAAACGTGGGCTTCACGTAGCGGGCAACGGTGGCCCCTCGCTCGGCCAGCAACTCCTCGAGCCGGTTGAGGAACACATCGCCTCTGGGCTTGGAGATGTCGAGGAGGCCGACGGTCAGCCCCTGGATCGACGGGACCCTGGCGGCGGCCGGGAGAGTGGCCGCCGCCTTGCCCGCGGTTGGGTCGAGCACAACGGTTGGTCCGCTCGATGATGGATTGTCTGCCATGTGGTCAGCTCCTGACTGGTTCACTTCTTGATTTCGAGGGTGGTCGGTTCGCTCCCTTTCGGCCCGGCCACCCAGCCGCCGAGGATGGCCGAGAACAGGCCGGCGTCGCCCCCGGCGTGCACGATGTGCAGCCCGCCCGGGCGGAATTTCGGTACCTTCGATCCGGCGAAGGCAAGCGGCAGCCCCTCATCGACCCCGCCGGCGCCCCGCACCATCTCGTCGCCGTCGAGGGTCAACAACTCGTCGAGTGCAGCCTGGAGCCGGGGTCGATCCCAACCGGCCTCCCGGAAGATCCGACCGTGCTCGGCACCGACGACGAGCATGGCGTCGAAGCCCATGGCCAACTTGGTGTTCATCTCGCCCCGGAGCGACGCCGCCATCGATCGGGCCAACGACTCCGGGCCGCGGGACAACTGATCGGCGACCGCGGTCGGGCCGTGACCGGCGAACAGCGTGACCGCGTCGGTGCCAGGAGCCAGTCCCCGGGACACCGCCAGCGGCTCGAACGGTGAATCGTGCTCCCGTTCGGCGAAGCAGAGGCCGAGCTTGCTCGGTGAGCCGAGGGCCGCCATGTCGATCTCGCCCGGTCGGCCGCCGCCCAGGTTCCTGATGACGAGCTGGAGGGCCCGGCCGATGGTCATGTTGGCCCGATTACCCTGGCCGAGCACATTGCCGGCACTGTTCATCCCGATACGTTCGGCGATCGGCCCGTTGACCACGATGACCGGACCCGAGAAGTAGGTGGTGGCCAACAGGCCATGCATGTTGAAACCGTCGGTGCAAGCCGCCTCCACCGCGGCGAGGACCACCGGCAGGTATTCCGGTTTGCAGCCGGCCATCACCGCATTGACCGCAACCTGCTCGACCGAGACCTCACCGAGGTGGGGCGGGATGACGGCCACCGGTTCGTCGGGGGCCCGGGTCGTGCCTTCCAGCATCCGCATGACCCGGCCCTCGGTCGGTGGGACCACCGGCAAACCGTCGGTCCAACCCCGGTCGAAGGCGGCCTCGAACTCGTCCTCGAGGGCCGCCAACTCGATCCGCCGGCCAGACAGCTTGGACCCACCAAAGCGGACCATCAGCGTGTCGCTGAGCGAGGGGTCGACCGACAGCGATCCGCAGCCGGGCCGTTGTTCTGGCAGCTCGGCACCGAGGCCCTCCATCGAGGTGAAGGCCTGCCACTGCGAGCGCGACCAGCCGACGATGCGGTCGGTCTCGACCCCGCCGTCGACCCGCAGCAGCGTCGGCACCGTTTCGATGTCGTGATGCCACGAGACCGCCAGATCGGTGTCGTCGACCACACCGGCCCGCCCGCCGGGAAAGCTCGGGTCGTCCTGGCTGTAGACGGTGAGTTCCATGCCGCCCTCGCTCAGCTCGTCGAGCACGGGGGCGACCAGCACACAGGTTGGGCAATCGCGCTTCACAACGGCGATCAAACCGTCCGGCAGCGTCGGCTTCTCGACCATCACTGTGGCGTTTCCCCTTCCTCGTTGTGTTCCAACCTATTCCCAACGCCGGCCGGGGTCTAACCGGCGCCGCCTCGGCCGGTCGCTGAGACCTTCTTCACAACCACAACCGGTCGGGCTTGTCTATGCACTAACCTCCGATGACATATCCGGGGGAACAGGATTGGGCTCAGTCAACGCACAACCGAGGGGTCCTTGCCCGGATCGGGGCGATGCCCCGGCGGTGCTCGACGTCACCTTCTTTGGTGTTCGAGGCTCAACGCCGTGCCACGGCCCGGCCATCGCCCGCTACGGCGGGAACACCTCGTGCGTGCTGGTGCAGGTCCCGGGGGAGACGCCGATCATCTGCGACCTCGGCACCGGCCTCCGCTACTTCGGCGAGACCCTGCCCGCCGACCAACCGTTCGTCGGCACCGCACTGGTCAGCCATCTCCACTGGGACCACATCCAGGGCCTGCCGTTCTTCGCCCCGGCGCTGCGCCCAGGCAGTGAGATCGAGATCGTCGGTCCTCGCCAGAGCGACGGATCGCTGGCCCAATCGTTCGCCACCGCCCTGGCGCCACCGCTGTTTCCGGTGAAGTTGGGTGAGTTGCCGGGGCGCTTCCGGTTCCGGGAAACCTCTGAGGACTCCTTTGACATCGGGTCGGCAACGGTCCGGGTGTTCCCGGTGACCCACGTCGGCCCCACCAACGGGTACCGGATCGACTGCGGGGCGGCGTCGGTGGCCTACATCAGCGACTTCCAGCAGCCGCTCGACGGCTCGCTGGTCGTGTCGCCGGACGTGGTCGAGGCCTGCCGTGGGGCCGACATCCTCATCCACGACGCCCAGTACTCGCCTCAGGAGTACACGCTGAAGTCGAACTGGGGCCACTGCACGGTCGACTATGCGGTCGAGGTTGCGCTGGCGGCCCAGGCCAGACGGCTGGTGCTCTATCACCACGACCCGGCCCACGACGACCGGTGGATCGACCGGGCCTGCCAGCTGGCCATCGAGCGGGCGGCCGGAGGCTGCGATGTCATCGCCGGGTCCGAAGGCCTGACGATGCGATCCTCGGGTTGAGTCGGCAGGGGTGGTCTCGCCGGGGGTCGGCCGGGCGTTAGCGGACCACCGGATGCGGACAGTAGGATCCTTCGGTTGCAGAGCCTCCGATCGCAAGACGAAAGGTCGTCACGATGCCCGAAGCACCCGATCCAAGTTCCGAGATCGATTCCGGTGACTACCGACACGTGCTGGGTCACCTGCCGACCGGGGTGACGGTTGTGACCGCGGCCGGGTCGGACCGCCCGGTCGGGGTTGCGATCGGTTCGTTCGTCTCGATCTCGCTCGACCCGCCGCTGGTCGGGTTCTTCCTCGGCACCGAGTCGGGCAGCTGGGAATCGATGAGGGAGTCCGGCCACTTCTGCGTGAACATCCTGTGCCAGGACCAGCTGGAGCTCTGCGGGGTCATGGCGTCGAAGGCCGAGGACAAGTTCGAAGGCCTGGCATTGGAGGCCGCTCCCGGCAGTGGGGCCCCGATCCTCCCCGATGTCCACGCCACGATCGATTGCCGAATCGAGCAGGTGGTGGAGGCCGGCGACCACAACCTCATCATCGGTCGGGTCCTCAGCCTGGAGCCCCGTCGAGACGCCCCACCGATGGTGTTCTACAAAGGGCAATACGGATCATTCGGGGGGTAGATCACTCCAGCCCTTGTTTCCGGGCGCTGTGATTACATGGATCTCGGCGGACCACGTCCGTTCCGGTTGGTGACCGAACGGTCGTCATCGTCGCGTCTGCGGCCCGGTCCTGCCGCATTGATCGAGACGAGGCGGAGGTGGCGGCGAGGTGAGATCCGAGGCGGGACGAGGGCCGGCAACGGCAACGGTGATCAGCGGCGGTGTCGTGTCGACCCCCCGCGAGGGTCGACAGGATCGACTTCGAAGCACCGTCGAGGCCAACCCCGGGTGGCTGGGGGCGACCATCGTCTCGCTGGTCGGGCTGGGGTTGCTGGCACCCAGTGGGCTGTATCTGATCGGGTTCCTCGGTCTGATCATCGTCACCCACGAGGTCGGGCACTTCGTGGTGGCTCGCCGGTCTGGGATGAAGCCGACCGAGCTGTTCTGGGGCTTCGGTCCGGAGGTGGTTGCTCTGCAGGTCGGTGACTGCCGCTACGGGATCAAGGCCCTGTTTCTCGGCGGCTACGTGAAACTGGAAGGCATGACGCCGACCTCGGTCGTGCCGGAGGGCTTCGAGGGGGGAACCTATCGGGCCGCTTCCCATCGAGGCAGACTGGCCACCATCCTGGCCGGTCCCACCGTCAACCTGGTGACGGCCTACGTGTCGTTCACCGCAGCAGCGATGATCGACGGCCAGCCATGGGCCCGGGCGGCGGGTACCGGGTTCGCCGATGTATGGTTCGTGATCGCCGCCACCGGTGAGGCGCTCTGGCTGTGGGTGTCGAATCTCGGCGCCTACGGGGCCGCCCTGCTCGACGGGTCGGGATCGACCGAGGCCCCGGTGCGGTTCCTGTCGCCGGTCGGCCAGGCCGACATCAGCCGCCAAGCGGTGGACCTGGGACTGGGGGCCAGCTTCCAGTGGTTCGGGATCCTGGCCTGTGCGGTCGGTGCCATCAACCTCCTGCCGCTGCCGCCGCTCGATGGCTCCCACGCACTGGTGGCGACGGCCGAGGGTGTGGTCCAGCGGATCACCGGCGACCGCTCGATCCGGTTCAATGTCGCCAGACTGCTGCCGCTGGCCTACCTCACCGTCGGGGTGCTGGTCGCACTGTCGGTGAGCGCGCTGATACTGGACGTACGTGACGTGCTCTGACCCGGCAGCCGGCCGGTCACCGATTCGGCTCCATCGGCCGTGTCACCCGCCACCGCGCTGCACCCGCCACCGCCACGGCTGTCCGGTCAGCCGCCGACGATCGAGCGCTTGGCCACCTCTTCCAGCATCACCTCGGTGGCGCCGCCGCCGATGGGCAGGATTCGGGCATCCCGGTACATCCGTTCCACCGCCGACTCCCGCATATAGCCCATGCCCCCGTGGAACTGGACGCAGTCGTACATCACCTGGTTGACGACCTCACAGCCCCAGGCCTTCGCCCCCGACATCTCCTTCACGTTGTCGAGACCCTGCTCACCCAGCCAGGCGGCGTGATACATCGACGCCCGCACCGCATCGACCTTGGCCTGGTTCATGGCCATACGCTGGCGGATCGCTCCGAGGTCGAACAGGTGGCCACCGAAGGCCTTGCGGTTCTGGGTGTACTCGTTCGTGGTGTCGATGGCGGCCTGGGCCGCTCCGACCCCCATCCCGACCAGCACCATGCGCTCGTTCTGGAAGTTCTTCATCGTCTCGTAGAAGCCACGGTGGACGGTTCCCAGCAGGCTCTCGTCCGGGACCCAGACGTCGATGAGGGACAGCTCGGCGGTGTCGGAGCACAACCAACCGTGCTTGTTGAGTTTCTTGGCGACGGTGAATCCCTCGGTGTCGCTCGGGACGAGGAACATCGAGATGCCGTACTTGTTGTCCGGATCGGTCTTGGCCGCCAGGATCGTCATATCGCCGTAGACGGCGTTGGTGATGAAGGTCTTGCTGCCGTTGATCCGCCAGCCGTCGCCGTCGCGGACCGCCCTGGTCCGGATGCCGGCGACGTCGGAGCCGGCGTCGGGCTCGCTGACCCCGATCGACAGGATCGTCTCGCCGCTGAGGATGCCCGGCATCCACCGCTCCAGCTGCTCCGGCGAGCCGGAGTTGACCAGATGGGGCCCGGCCATGTCGGTGTGGACCAGGACCGTCACATCGAAGCCGGCGAACGTCGACGCCCCGAGGGCTTCGGAGAACGTGGCCGATGCCAGCGGCCCCAGCCCCAGGCCGCCGAGCTCTGTCGGGACCCGGAGGCCGAGCATGCCGAGCTCGCCCATCTGCCGCAACACCTCGCGGGGGACCTTGCCCTGCTCCTCCCACTGCTCGCCGTTCGGCGTGACCTCCTTGCCAACGAACTCGACCGTCTGGTCGTAGATGGCCTGCAGCTCGTCGGTCATGAAGGCGTTGCGATGTGTCATGAAGACAATCTAACAAGCCGGCCCCTCGGGGGCCGATCCGGGTTACAGCGGCCCCTCCAGGGTCGATCCGGGTTACAGCGGCCCCTCCAGGGTCGATCCGGGTTGCAGCGGCCCCTCCAGGGCAGGGCCGATCCGGGTTACAGCGGCCCCTCCAGGGCCGATCCGGGTCACAGCGGCCGGGGCTGTTGATGGTGGCGGCGGGAAGCCGGCGGGCCGGAGCGGGGTTTGCACCACCATGGACCGGCCTTCGACGACTCGTCGCCCCGAGCCGAGGACGTTCCCGGCCTCGGTACGATCGTGGCCAACGGTGGCGGTCGTGGTCATGGTTCTGGTTGCCGCCGGCTGCTCGACCGATGCTGCCGACTCCGTCGCCGACCCCGGGGCCACCGCCACGTTGGTGACGACCCAACCGGCACCAACCCCGGCCCCGGCCGGCGACGCTGCCGCGGACCGGAGCCCGCTCCCGGATGGGGCGGTCCCGGTCATCGATGCCTACGTGAACCGGATCTCGGCCCGGATCTACGACCCGGTGAACCGGATCGACACCGAGGTCATCGATCGGGTCGGCCGGATCGATGACGACCGGGTGGCCTGGTTGATCGCCGACGGGCTGCGCTTTGTCGGCCGCGGTCCGGAGTTCGAGGCGCTGATGGAGGCCGGCTCCCGTTTGGGCGGCGTCGAGCTCTCGGCCGGAACCGCATGGCTGGCATTGAACAATCACCTGCTGGCCGTCGACCGCCCAGCCCCGCCAGGGTACAAAACCTGGAAACGCGACATCTACGTTGCCGTCGACCCCACCTGGGCCCCGTTCTTCGACGACGCCCGAGCCGAGGTCGACTGGCGGTTCGTCAGCTTCGGTGGCGTGCTGGCCGACCGCCGGCCGTTCGGCTCCGATGACACCTGCGAGTGCATCGCCGCCCTCGACGACCCGCCCGCCGACCCGGCGACCGAGGTGGACTGGCTGTCCGATGGCGATGCGGTGATCGGGGTGACCGTCGGTGGCAGTTCCCGTGCCTACCCGCTGCACATCATGGAGACCCACGAACTGGTGAACGACGTTCTGGGCGGGGAGCGGATCGCCCTGGCCTATTGCACGCTCTGCGGCTCGGGCCAGGCCTATCGCCTCGATCCGGTACCCGATGAGCTGCAACCGGTGGTGCTTCGCACCAGCGGCCTGCTGAACCGGTCGAACAAGATCATGTTCGATCTCACCTCGCGCTCGATGATCGACACTTTCACCGGCGAGGCTCGAACCGGGCCGTGGCGAGAGGCCGGCATCCTGCTGGAGCCGATCACCACGGTGACCTCGGCCTGGGGGGCCTGGAGGACGGAGCATCCCGGGACAACGGTGATGGCAGGCGCCGACGGAGCGGGGGCCGATTACCCACTGGACCCACTCGGTGGTCGCGATGACGGCGGCCCGATCTTCCCCATCGGCGACGCCGATCCGAGGCTGTTCCCCCAGACCGATGTCATCGGGGTGACCACGACCGACGGCCGGGCGGTGGCCTTTCCCGTCGTTCCGGCCCGGCGCCGCCTGGCCGATGAAGAGTTGGTGGAAGTCGACGGAGTCTCCCTGGTCCTGGACGGTGCCGGTCTCCGGGCCGTCGATGCCGGCGGTAACCAGCTGATCTCCCATCAGGTATTCTGGTTTGCCTGGAGTCAGTTCAATCCCGAAACCGCGCTCTGGTCCGGTTGAACACGCCGGGGCGCGCCCGATCCCGGGGCCCGTACGGACCCCGGGACCACACGCCGGCCGTTCAGCTGGGTTCTCGGCTTGCCGACTATGAACTCGGCGCCAACCAGGTCTCCTCAAGGCCATTGAAGCCGTACGAGGCGTGGCGGTAGAAGTTGGTGAAGTCCGGGGCGTAGGCCCAACGGGTCAACACCGTCCACACCGGGATCGGGTTCATCAGGTTCTCCAGGGCGTAGCGCTGGATCTCCTTGATCTTCTCGGCCCGCTCGGCCGGGTCGATGATGCCCAACTGCTCGTCGAGCAGAGCATCGAGCTCGGGGTCGCTGATGTTGTACCAGTTGCGCCCGGCGCCGGTGCCCATCTGACCACGGAGCCATTCGTCCGGCTCCAGGAACGGCGTCTGGGGGCCGAACTGGAGGTCGTACTCCACGTCGGGCCAGCGGCTACCGAAGTAGGTTGCGTAGTCCAGCAACTCCAGCGTGACATTGATCCCGACCGCCTTGAGATCCTCCACCAGCCACTCGGTCTGCGCGGTGTACAGCGCTCCATAGCGGTCGGTGGCGATCAGTGTGGCATCGAGCCCGTCCGGGAATCCGGCTTCGGCCAGCAAGGCCTTGGCCGCCTCGGGATCGTATGGCAGGTACTCCTCACGTTCGGACTCGGGAAGGGCGAAGTCGGACAGCGCCGGCGAAACGTTGGTGGGGATGGTGCCGCCACCGCGGATGCTCTCGCCCATGCCCTTGCGGTCGATCGCCAAACTGATGGCCTGACGGACCCGGATGTCGTTGAACGGCTCGCGGGCCAGGTTGACTCCGACCTGCCCCATACCGGCGTCGATCCACTCGCCGTAGAACGCCTCGGGGAAGTCCGTCATCAGCTGTGTCCACAGTTCGTCGGGTACGCCGTTGGTCATCACGTGGATCTCGCCGGCCTGGAAGGCGGCCAACACCTGCTGGGTGTCGTTGATGACAACCTGCTCGTAGCCATCGAGGTACGGCAACGGCTCGCCGTTGGCGTCAGTCTCCCAGTAGTTGGGGTTGGCCTCGAACTTGGTGACGACATCCACCTCACGCTCGGTCATCACGAACGGGCCGGTCCCGATCACCGTCGAAGTGCGGTCGTAGCCCTCTTCGAACGCCTCGGCAGGCAGGATCCACATGAAGTGGCTGGCCATGTTGTTCAACAGGGGTGCGAAGGGCTCCGACAGGTTCAGCACAACCGTGTAGTCATCGGGGGTGTCGATCGACGTGACCCGCTCCAGCAGGTTGGACTGATGCCCTTCGGCCAGAACGGCTTCGAAGGTGGCCTTGACGTCGGCCGAGGTGAATTCACGTCCGCTGACCGGTGGCACGTCATGCCACATCACACCTTCCCGAAGTTTGAAGGTGTACGTCAGGTTGTCCTCCGAGATCTCCCACTCGGTGGCCAGCTCCGGTATCAGGACGTTCTGGGTGTAGCCGATGTCCGGTCCGGTGTCGAAGGTCAACAGCCGCTGGTAGGCCTGGGCGATCCGATACTGGGTGTTGAACGACGACGACGCGATCGGGTCGAGGGAGCCGATGTCGGACGGCCCGGAGATGATCAGGTTGCCGCCCCGCACCGGGTCTCCGCTGTCCGCCGGAGTGGCGGCTTCCTCGTCTGCCCCCTCCTGTTGGGCTGCGGCCTGGTCGTCGAAGGACTCCTCGTCCTCGGCTTCGCCCTCCGTGTCGGCTTCGACCGTGGCGTCGGTGGCGTCGTCGGCATCATCGCCGCCGCAGGCGGCGGCGACCATCATCATGGCCGCCAGTAACGCCAGGAGTCGTAGCCAGCGGGTGGTCGGATCTTTCATATCTCCCCCTATGGGTTGGTAGTTGGGTTTCCCCTTTGTGCCCGGCCCCGTTGCCGGAAGAACATGTCGGTGGTCGCTCAGCGAACGAGTTTCGGATCGAGGTGATCTCGCAGCGAATCACCGAGCAGGTTGAACGCCAGCACCGCAAGGCTCAGCACACCGCCGGGAAAGACGACCACCCACCACGCCACCCTGGTGTACTCACGACCACGCGACAGCATCTGACCCCATGACGGTTCGGTGATCGGTGCGCCGACCCCCAGAAAGCTCAGCGCCGCCTCGGCGACGATGGCCTGGCCGAAGGTGAGGCTGGCCAGGATGATGATCGGGGCCACGATGTTCGGTATGCCGTGTTTTCGGATGACCCGCCACGGTTTCGACCCCAACGCCTCGGCCGCGGAAACATAGTCGGCGTGCTTCACCCGCAACATCTCGCCCCGGGCGATCCGGCTGAACCTCGGCGTGTAGATCACAGCCAGGGCGATGACCACATTGCGGACGCTGGAACCGAGCAGGGCCACGATGAACAGCGCCAGAATCAGCACCGGGATCGACATCACGGCGTCGACGATTCGCTGGAGGACCATGTCGACCTTGCCCTCGAAGTAGCCGGAGACGGCGCCGAGCATTGTCCCGAGGGTGGTCGAGACGAGGACGGTGAAGGTGGCGACGATCAGCGAGATCCGGGCGCCGTAGAGCACCCGGGAGAAGACATCGCGACCGAGCTCGTCGGTGCCGAAGAAGTGCTCTGATGAAGGTGGGTCGAGCTGTGAGCGGCGGCCGAGTTCCGACGGGTCCTGGGTTGCCAGGATGGGAGCGAAGATGGCGGCCACCAACAGGATGATGATCACCACCGCCGAGACGACGCCAAGCGGCTGGGTGGAAAAGAAGTGTTTGCTACTGACGACGAAACGGCCCCAGCGGGTTTTGCGGATCTGCTCGGGGCGGCCGCTGCTGAGGCGGCCGGCGGTGTCGATCTCCGGCTCGATCTCGGACGGCTCCTGGACGGCGGTCATCTGATTGCTCCGATCATGGCGATTCTCGCTCTCAGCTGCGACGGATTCGAGGGTCGATCCAGCCGTAGGTCACGTCGACCGCAATGTTGACGAACACGAAGATGCCCCCGTAGAGCACTGCGGCGGCTTGTATGACCGGGTAGTCACGTTGTTCGACGGCTCGGAAGACCATGCTGCCGATACCCGGGAGGTTGAAGATGCTCTCCAGGATCACGGTGCCGCCGAGCAGCGCCCCGAACTGGAGGCCGATCAGGGTGATGATCGGCACCATCGAGTTCCGCAGCGCATGCTTGAAGTTGATTCTCGACTCACCGGCCCCCTTGGATCGTACGGTCCGGATGTAGTCGGCGCCGAGCACTTCCAGCATCGATGAGCGGGTCATACGGGAGATGGCCGCCGCCACCCCCAACCCCAGGGCCAGCGACGGCATGGCCATCTGCTGGAGGTTGACCCACAGGTCTTCGCTCGGCCGCTTGTAGCCCAGGGGCGCCACCCAGTTGAACCACAACGACATGAAGGTGATCATCAGCAGGGCCAGGAAGAAGTTGGGTATCGACAGGCCGATCACCGAACCGACCCGGAGGAAGTTGTCGGTGGCCGACGATCTGTTGATGGCCGAGCCAACGCCGGCCAGTATGCCAAGTGTTATGGCAACGAAGATCGCCAGCATCGCCAGCTCGAAAGTGACCGGGAACCGCTGACCGATCATCTCGCTTACCGGCCGCCGCTCCCACAACGACTCCCCGAAGTCGCCTTGCACCACCCCGCCGAGCCAGGTTGCGTACTGGGACAGGGCCGGCTCGTCCAGGCCGAGCTGGGCCTCGATCTCGGCCATCCGCTCGGGGGTGACAGAACCGGCGTCTGCCAGCTGCAATCGGACCACGTCGCCCGGTACCAGCCGCATCACGAAGAACAGCACGGTGCTGAGCAGGAACAGCACCAGGATGCCAGACAGCACCCGACGGACGATGTACTCCAACATCAGCCGCTCCCGTTCAGCGAGTCGGGTGCCGCCGACCAGTCCGGGTGGTCGTCGGCGAAGCAGGGGCAGGCCTGGGCGACGTGGCCGGGGCCGAACTCCTCCAGCACCGGATCAACCGTCGAGCACTGCTCGGTGGCGAACGGACAGCGGGTGTGGAATCGGCAACCAGATGGGGGGTTGGATGGCGACGGGACGTCGCCCTCGAGGTGGATCCGGTTGCCGGAGCGGGCCTCGTCGGGGTCGAGGCTGGGAACCGAGGACAGCAAGGCCTTGGTGTAAGGATGCACCGGGTCGTTGAAGAGCTGCTCGGTGGCCCCGTACTCCACCATCTCGCCAAGGTACATGACCGCCACCTGGTCGGCGATGTAGCGGACGACGTTCAGGTCGTGGGTGATGAACAGGTAGGTCAGGCCAAGCTCGCCCTGGAGGTCCTTGAGCAGGTTGAGGATCTGGGCCTGGATCGACACGTCGAGCGCCGAAACCGCCTCGTCGCAGACGATCAGCTCCGGGTCGGTGGCCAGGGCCCTGGCGATGCCGATCCGCTGTCTCTGACCGCCGGAGAACTGGTGGGGGTATTTCCGCAGGTCGTCCCGGGAGAGCCCGACCTGCTCCAGGAGGTCCGCCACCCGTTCCATCTTCTGTTCGCCGGAGGCCATCCCATGGATTTCCAGCCCTTCCCCGACGATGTCGGCGGTCGACATGCGGGGGTCGAGGGAGCTGTACGGGTCCTGGAAGATCACCTGCATCCGCTGCCGCAACGCCCGGAGCTCGGCGCTGGAGACCCCGGCCAGGTCCTGGCCCTCGAACCGGACCGTTCCCCCGGTCGGTTCCAGCAGCCGGAGTACGCACCGACCGGTGGTGGTCTTGCCACAACCCGATTCGCCGACCAGGGCCAGCGTGCTGCCCTTCTCGATCGAGAAGCTGAGCCCGTCGACGGCCCGGACGTGGCCGACCGTGCGCTGCAGCAGCCCCTTCTTGATCGGGAAGTGCATCACCAGATCCTCGACCTCGATCACCGCCGACATCAGCCTGCTCCCGTCGATCTCATCGAAGTGCGCCGTAGGCCGGTTCCGGTTCCCGGAGCCAGCATCGGCTGTAGCGACGCTCCGAGAGCTCGAAGAGGTCGGGCTGGGCCTCGGAGCAGCGCTCGACGGCATGGGCACATCGGGGTGCGAACCGGCAACCCTCGGGCATGTCGAACAGTGATGGGACGACCCCCTCGATCGGGGTGAGCCGATCTCCCGATCCGGCCACCGTTCCCGGCATGGAGGACAGCAGGGCCTCGGTGTAGGGGTGCTGTGGTTCCTTGAGCACCTGTCGGACCGTGCCCTGCTCGACCACATTGCCGGCGTACATGACCACCACCCGCTCGGCGATCTCGGCCACGACGCCGAGATCGTGGGTGACGAACAGGATCGCCGTTCCGGTTTCGTCCTGGAGCAATCTGAGCAGATCGAGGATCTGGGCCTGCACGGTCACGTCGAGCGCGGTGGTCGGTTCGTCGGCGATCACCAACCGAGGGCTGAGGGCCAAGGCCATGGCGATCATCACCCGTTGTCGTTGGCCGCCGGAGAGCTGGTGCTGGTAGCTGCCAAGCCTCGACTCCGGGTCCGGCATCTTGACCATACGAAGCAGTTCCAGCGCCCGTTCCTTGGCCGCCCCCTTGTCGATCGTGCCGTGGATGGTAATGGCTTCGACGAGCTGGTTCTCCACCGTGTAGACCGGGTCGAGGCAGGTTGCCGGGTCCTGGAAGATCATCGAGATGTCCTTGCCCCGAACGTTGCGCATCTCCCGTTCCGACAGCGCCGTCAGGTCCGTGCCGTTGAACAGGATCGAGCCGTCGACGATCTGGCCGGTGGACTCCAGCAGCTGGAGGATGGAAAGTGCGGTCACGCTCTTGCCGGAGCCGGACTCGCCGACCAGGGCCACTGTCTCGCCCTCGTCGATTCGAAAGGTCACACCACTGATGGCCTCGACCGCTCCCAGCCGGGTGTCGAAACGAGTCTTCAGACCGTCGACGAGTAGCACGGCTTCGTGCTGTGGTGGTGGCACGATGTTCTTCCCCCGATTTCCCCTGGCCATTTTGCGGCTTCGACTCAAGCTAGCAACATCACAACAGGTGTGCCAGCCGCCACACCGGCCCGAGGTCGGGGAGGCGGCGGTGGGTCTTGCGGCCGGACGGCTCCACATTTTCGACCGGGTCAGGGTGGACTAGCGTCGGGAGCCGAACAAGGGGGAAGTGATGCTTGGTCCGTACCGGGTGCTCGATTTGACCGACAAGCGGGGCTGGTTCGCCGGGTTTCTCCTGGCCCAGCTGGGGGCCGATGTGGTCCTGGTCGAACCGGAAGGCGGCTGGGATCGCAGCCATGTCCATCGGGCCTACAACCGCGGCAAGCGGTCGATCGTCGCTCGGGACGAGGCCGAACTGGCCGATCTCGCCGCCGCTGCCGACGTCGTGTTTCACAACGATGGCTTTTCGCTGCCGGTGGACCTGGGGGCGATGCGGGCCGCCAACGACCAGCTCATCACCGTGCACATCACCCCGTGGGGCGAGAGCGGCCCGAAGGCCGGGTGGCGAGCGAGCGACCTGACCCTGTTCGCGTCCAGCGGTCAGCTGGCCGTCACCGGGGACAACGACCGGCCACCGGTTCGCATCAGCATCCCCCAGGCATGGCTCCACGGCGCCTCCCAGGCCGCAGTGGCGGCGTTGGTTGCGCTCGAACACCGGGCCAGGATCGGATCGGGCCAGCACGTCGATCTCTCGGTCCAGCAGGCGGTCTGCGAGACCGCCCTCTCCGCCATCCTGTACGCCCCGGCGGGGCTCGAGGAGGTCCAACGGGAGGCGGGCGGGGTTCGGGCCGGCGCCTTGGTGCTGCGGACGATCTATCGCTGCAAGGACGGCCATGTGGTGATCACCGTCTCGTTCGGCCCGATGATCGGCCCCATGTTCGGTCGATTCATGGCGTGGGTCCACGAGGAGGGTTTCTGCGACGAGGCGACCATGAACAAGAACTGGGTCGACTTCGCCCTGCAATTGCAGACCGGTGAGGAAACCGTGGAGGAGATCGAACGGGTGATGGACCTGATCGGCCGGTTCGCCCTGACCAAGACCAAGGCCGAGATACAGGAGCGGGGTCTGCGGGACTCCTTACTGGTCTGCCCGATCAACAACCTGCGCGACGTGCTGGAAAGCCCGCAGTTGGCCGACCGCAACTTCTGGGAAGAGATCGACGGTCTGCGATACCCGGGCCGCCTGGTGCTGGCATCGGGGTCGCCGCTGCCAGCACTTCGCCTGTCCCCCGACGTCGATCAGGACCGGGCCGAGCTGATCGGGCCGGACAACCGCAGGATGGCAGGGGCCTCCTCCACGCCGGTCCGACCGGCCGGCGACATGGCCGATGACATGGCCGATGACATGGCCGATGACATGGCCGATGACATGGCCGGCGACAAGCCGTTGGCCGGGCTCAAGGTCGTCGATCTGGCATGGGTTGCGGCGGCACCGTTGGCGACGAAGATCCTGGCCCACTGGGGAGCGACCGTGATCAGGATCGAGAGCCAGAACCGGCCCTGCCTGCTACGTGGGGCGCTGGGACACCGCGACGACATCGCCGACCAGGAGAACGCCATCGCCTGGCACTCCACCAACGCCAACAAGCGGACCATCGCCCTCGATCTGTCAAAGCCCGAGGCCCGGGAGGTGGTCCGGGACCTGGTGGCCTGGGGCGATGTGGTCACCGAGTCGTTCACTCCGGGCACGATGGCCGGGTGGGGCCTGGGCTACGAGGACCTCCGGGAGGTCAGCCCCGACATCATCATGTTGTCCAGCTGTGTGATGGGCCAGACCGGCCCGTTCAAGGACTTCGCCGGGTTCGGTAACATGGCGGCGTCGGTGGCCGGGTTCTTCGACATCACCGGCTGGCCCGATCGTGGCCCGGCCGGTCCGTACCTGGCCTACACCGACTACTGCGCACCCCGGTTCACCGCCTGTGCCATCCTGGCCGCGGTCGATCACCGCCGCCGGACCGGGCAGGGCCAGCACCTCGACTTCTCACAGATGGAGAGCGCCATCCATCTGCTGGCGCCGGCCATGCTGGAGATGCAGGCCGGCGGCGAGATGCGCTCCCGGCGGGGCAACCAGGACGACGACATGGCCCCCCATGGTGTGTTCGCGGTGGCCGGCGACGACCAGTGGATCGCCATTGCGGTCGAGAACGACCAACAGTGGCGGGCGCTGGCCGGCGAGATGCGGCGACCGGACCTGGCCGAGCTCGACGGCGAGCAGCGTATGGCCCGATCGGGCGAACTCGATGGGGTGGTCGGAGATTGGGTGGTGAAGCAGAACGGGCGGGGCCTGACCCACCGACTCCAGGCCCACGGCATCAACGCCCACCACGTGCAAAACTCGTCGGGCTGCATCGACGATCCCCAATTGGCCCACCGACGACACTTCCAGTGGGTGCCCCACGAGGCGATCGGTCGGGCGCTGGTCGACGGTGTGCCCTACACACTGTCGGCGGCCCACAACGGCTTCGAATGGGCCGGACCGACCTACGGCGAACACTTCATGTACGTGCTGACCGACATCCTGGGCTACGACATGGACCGGATCTCCGAGCTGGTGGTGGCCGAGGTGCTGGAGTAGGGGACCGGCCGGCGGGATTGGGTGGTGGCTGACAGACCACTAGGTTTGAGCGCCATGGCAATCTACGCACTCGGTGGCGATGAGCCGAAGATCCATCCGACGGCCTTTGTTCACCCCCAGGCCACGATCATCGGCATGGTGGAGATCGGCGCCGAGTCATCGATTTGGCCCTCCGCGGTCCTCCGGGGCGACCACGGGTTCATCAGGGTCGGCAGCCGGACGTCGATCCAGGACGGCAGCGTGCTCCACGTGACCGCCGAGCACGAGACCATCGTCGGCGACGGGTCGGTCATCGGCCACCTGGTGCATCTCGAGGGCTGCGTGATCGAGAGCGGGGCACTGGTGGGCAACGCCTCGGTGGTCCTCCACCGGGCCATCGTGCGAACCGGGGCCGTCGTCGGTTCCAATGCGGTTGTCACCAACGACACCGAGGTCCCGTCCGGGGCGTTGGCGCTCGGGATTCCGGCCAAGATCCGCCCCGACGGGGCCAAGCCGGAGATGATCGCCGACGCAGTCGAGAAATATGTGCAGCGGGCCGCCCAGTACCGTTCACAGCTCCGTCGCCTGGACTAGCAGGGTGCCCCACCGGTTCGGATACCGGCAGCAGCCGGCACCGCGGTTGTTACCATCGCGATGGTGGAAGCACGCCGACCAGCCAGAGACGACGGCGGCACCGAACCCGGGCCGGGCCTCGACGAATCGTTGATCCGGGAGATCTCCGGGCTCCGGGCCGAGCCCGAGTGGATGCTCGACATCCGACTGGCGGCCCGCCTTCGTTTCGAGCAGGCGCCGATGCCGGCGTGGATCGTCGACGCTCCCGAGATCGACCTCGACGACATCTGCGCCTCGATCGAGCCGCTCGACGATCGGGTCTGGATCCGGGCCGGGCTCCCGGAGCGGTCGGCGGCCGACACCGACCGTGCCACCGTCGCCGGACCTGTCGCCGGCACCGACGCCGGACGGGAATCGGGCATGGCCCTGGCCCCGGCGGGGGTGATGGCCGGCCACGAGGCCGAGGAGGCGTTCCACCGCAACCGCCGAGCGCTGGCCCGCCGGGGTGTCGTGTTCACCGACCTGGGCACTGCGCTGCGGCAGGAGCCGGAACTGATCGAGCCCCATTTCGCCCGAATCGCTTCCCTGGAGGACAGATTCGCCGCCCTCAACACTGCGGTCTGGTCCGGTGGCTGGTTCATCCATGTGCCGGCCGGCGTCGAGATCGACGTCCCGCTGCAGGCCTACTCCCGGATCAACGCCGCCACCGTCGATCGGTTCGAGCGGACCCTGATCGTGGCCGAGGCCGGTTCCCGGGTCCACTACATCGACGGGTGCTCGGCCCCGGTCTACAGCGCCGAGCCGCTCCACTCGGCGGTGGTGGAGATCGTGGTCGAGCCCGGCGCCGACGTGACCCACACCACGATCCAGAACTGGTCCGACAATGTCGTCAATCCGGTCACCAAGGCGGCAACGGTCCAAGCGGGAGGCCGCCTGGCATTGATCGATGGCAACATCGGGTCCCGGCTCACCGTGGCCCATCCCGCGATTCGCCTGGTCGGCCCGGGAGCCGCCGGGACCGTGTATGCCGTGGCCATTGCCGGCCGCGGCCAGCACCACGACATCGGGGCCGACGTGGCCCACCTCACAGGCGACACCAACTCCAGCGTCATCTCGAAGTCGATCTCGACCGATGGCGGCCGCATCACCGGCCGCCATCGGGTCCGGGTGGTGGACGACGCTCCTGGCTGTCGAAGCCAGGTCCGGTCCGACGCCCTCATACTCGACGAAGGCCCGGTAACGGTCGAGCCGGGGGCCGACGACTGGGTCTCGCACGGCGAACCGTCCATCGAGGTCGGCACCTCCGATGCCCGGATCGACCACGGCGCAACCGCATCGGCGATTGACCCGGGCCAGCTGTTCTACCTCATGAGCCGCGGTCTGTCACGGGAGCAGGCGGTGGCCCTGGTGGTCAACGGCTTCATCGAGCCGGTCACCGGCAAACTGCCGATGGAGTATGCGGTCGAGTGGAGCCGCCTCATCGAACTGCAGCTGGAGGGTGCGGTCGGCTGACGCCCGTCCGGTCCCGCGTCGAGGACCACCGTCGCCAGGCGGTGCCTCACCAGGGGTGGTCCTGGCCGTCCCAGCGGATGAACCGACCGGAGTCGGCCAGGGTCAAGCCGGCCACGGTTTCGTGGATGGCGGCCGCCGACTGTTCCGGCGTGAGAGATGCGCTCGGGCCGCCCATGTCGGTACTGACCCAACCGGGGTGGATCATGACCACGGCAATCCCCTCCGGTCGTAGGGCCTGGGCCGTTTTGACGCTGAGCATGTTGAGCGCAGCCTTCGAAACGCAGTAGGCGGTGTCACTGCCGATCGACGCTGCGACCTCCATCGATCCGAGCTGTGACGACACGTTGAGCACCAGCGGGGAACGGCCCCGTCTGAGCAGGTCGCGGGCCTGCCTGGTGACGACCATGGGGCCGGTGGCGTTGATCACGCTGACCCCGGTGAAGGCGGCGGCATCGAGATCGAACGGACCCCGAGCGGCGTCGACCCCGGCGAAGGCCCTGGCGTCGACACCGGCGCAGTTGACCAGCAGATCCAAGCCGTCGACACCGGCGGCCAGCCGGGCCATCCCACCGACGATGCTCGATTCGTCGGCCAGGTCCATTGCCACCACGCCGGCCGGCGCCAGCCCCTCCAGCCGCTCGGTCCGCCCGGGGCGGCCGGCGCCCCACACCACGTGCCCGGATGCGATGAACCGCCGCGTCAATTCGTAGCCGAGACCGCGGTTGGCCCCGGTGATGAACACCCGTTTCCGCTCCTCAACCTGTGCCATGGGGGGACCCTACCCGACGCGCCGGGGTGGCGATGACAAAAGGGTTACGGCGGGAACCGGGGTCTCGGCGGTCGCCGTCGAAGCAATCATGACCGTGAGAAACAGCACCTCGAGTTCGACATCGCCGACCTACCTCGTCGTCCTGGCGGTCGTGGCCTTGTTCGCCGCCGCCTGCGGCGCCGGTGCCGACGACGGAGCCGAGGACGGCGCGACCGATCGGGACAACGAGGCGATGGAGGCCACGGAAGAGGAAGCCGCCGGCGACGGGTCGGATGCGGTCGCAGCCGGGGAGACCACCACGGCCCAGCGGTCTGTTGCGCCGTCGACCACCGTGGTGGACGGCTCGACCGTGACACAGGCCGAGGGTGGCTTCTTTGGCCAGGAGCCGTCAACGAACCCCGACCCTGACCCAGACCCAGATGCTGAGTCGGACAACACCTTCCGGGACTACGGCGTTCGACCCTTCGTGGCCACCGATGCCGACCCGCTTTCCACCTTCGCCCTCGACGTCGACACCGCCAGCTACTCGATCGGTCGCCAATGGTTGACCTCGGGCGCACTGCCGCCGCCCGATTCGGTCAGGGTGGAGGAGTACCTCAACAGTTTCCGCTACGACCACACCGCCCCCGCCGAGGGGCTCAACGTCGAGGTCGACGGCGGACCGTCGCCATACGATCCGGACAACGTGATCATCAGGGTCGGGGTCCAGGCCGAACGGGTGTCGAACGCCGAGCGGGCCAACGCCTCGCTGACCTTCGTCATCGACACCTCGGGTTCGATGGACCGGTCCAACCGACTGGAGCTGGTCAAGACCTCCCTCCGGGGGCTGACCGAGGAGCTCGAAGCCCGGGACACCGTCTCGATCGTGACCTATGCCGACGATGCCCGGGTCCTGCTCCCGCCGACCGCGGTCCGGGCCGAGGACGAGATCCTCGACGCCATCGACCGACTCCGGCCCACCGGGTCCACCAACCTCGAAGCCGGTCTCGAGGCCGGGTACCGGTTGGCCGACGAGTCGTTCCAGCCAGGCGGGATCAACCGGGTGGTGCTGGCCTCCGACGGCGTGGCCAATGTCGGCCTCACCGACCCCGACGGCCTGGCCGGACTCATCCGCGATGATGCGGACCGCGGTATCCAGCTCGTCACCGTCGGTGTCGGCATGGGCAACTTCAACGACGTGGTGATGGAGCAGCTGGCAGACCAGGGCGACGGCTTCTACGCCTACATCAACGACGAGCGGGAGGCCGAGAAGCTGTTCTCCGACGACCTGGTCTCGACCCTGCTGACGGTGGCCATGGACGGCAAGATCCAGGTTGAGTTCAACTCCGAGGTCGTCGACGAGTACCGGCTGATCGGTTTCGAGAACCGCGCCGTCCTCGACAGCGACTTCCGCAACGACGCGGTCGACGCCGGCGAGTTGGGGGCCGGACATCAGACCACCGCCCTCTACGAGCTGAAGCTCCGGCCCGGCCGCGACGGCGACGATCGGCTCGGCACCGTCCAGCTCCGCTGGGAGGACCCGGAGGAGCGGTCGGTCAGGGAGTCCCGATTGATCCTCTCCCGCTCGATCGTCGATGATCGATGGAGTGAAACCGACGACGACTTCCGGCTGGCGGTCACCGTGGCCGCCTTCGCCGAACTGCTTCGGGGAAGTCCCCATACCGGCGACATCAGCCTGACCCAGGTGGCCCAGGAGGCCAACGCCCTCTCGCCGGGGTCGGGCGCCATCGAAGAGCTGGCCCAGCTGATCGAGGCATCGATCAGGTTGTCATGATCGGCTCGGGCCGGCCGGCTGCCGGTCCGGCCCTCAGCTGGGGATGAGGGCGTCGAGGACCAGGCGGATCATGTCGTCGAACGAGGTCTGGCGGTCCTCGGCGCTCATGTGCTCGCCCCGCTTGAGCTGATCGCTCACCGTTGCCACGGTCAGGGCTGCCGCTCCGTACTCCGCCGCCACCCCGTACAGCCCCGCCGCTTCCATCTCCACCGCCAGGAACCCGTAGCGTTCCAACAGGGCGAAGGTGTTGGAGCCCTCGGGCTCGTAGAAGATGTCGGAGGTGAATACCGACCCGACCCTGGCCGCCATGTCCCGGCGCTGGGCTTCGTCCGTCACCGCCCGGAGCAGCCCGTAGTCGGCCACCGCCGGGAAGTCGCGACCCTCGAGCCTTCGGCGGTTCACCGTCGAATCGGTACCGGCGGCCAGGCCGATCACCACGTCGCCGAGGTCGATCTCGTCCTGGATGGCGCCACATGAGCCAACCCGGACGATCCTGGTCACCCCGAAGTCCTTGATGAGCTCGGTGGCGTAGATCTGGATCGACGGAACACCCATGCCCGAACCCTGGACCGACACCGGGTGGCCGTTGTACCGACCGGTGAAGCCGAGCATGTTCCTGACCTCGTTGACCTGTGTGACGTCGGTCAGGTAGGTCTCGGCGATGAACTTGGCCCGCAGCGGATCACCGGGCATGAGCACGGTTTCGGCAAAATCGCCCGGTTCAGCTTGGAGGTGGGGAGTCGACATGGCTCGAAGGTGGCAGAATGGAGGGATGGCAATGCGGCAGGACTGTAAGCATTATCAAAGTCGTTCGTACCCTAGCGGCGACACGATGCGTAAGTGTTCCCTCGACCTTGCGCCCGAGGCGCCATGGAACTGTCCGGAGAACTGCTCCAGTTACGAGCGTCGGCTGGCCGACGTGAACTGGCGCCATGGCAGCCTGGTCACGCCGCCAACGCCGGAACCGCCGCCAAGCGTCGGGGAGGACGATTCGATCGCCGAACTGCTCGACGAGGCCGAGGACATCATCAACTCGGCGGTACCCGAGGTCACCGCCGAGGTCGATGCGGAACGGGCTGCACAAGGATGGAGCGGCCGCTTCCGTCGAATGTGGCCGTTCGGCAGGTAGCGGGCTCTCGGCTTCGCTCGGCCTTCGGCTGCGGCGTCGTAGGTGGCGTGGGCTGTGGATCGTGGTGTCGCTGACGGGCTCGGGTGCGGTTCGATGAGCTAGGTTTGGGTGATGGCCGTGGAGTTGCTCAGTGACCAATCGATCTCCGAGGCGCTCGGGGATCTGCCCGATTGGCATCGCGACGGCGGCCACATCCGAGCGGAGTTCGTGTTCGGTGACTTCTTGGCGGCCTTCGCCTTCATGTCCGACGTTGCACCCGAGGCCGAGCGTCTCAACCACCACCCCGAGTGGTCCAACGTCTACAACCGGGTGTCGGTCGGCCTGACCACCCACGATGCCGGCGGACTCACGGCCCTGGATGTCGAGCTGGCGGGGATCATGTCGGCGGCGGCCGAAAACCACCGCTAGAGACCGCCTCCTGCGGCATCCGGTGTTTCTTTTTGGCTTTCGCTCAATCGCGCCCGGCGCCGGTCGAAAGGCAGGGGATAGTCCATTCGGCCCAGGTGCCGGGCCACAACATCGGCCGATGAGGCCGGGGCCTCCGGCTGTGGGTCGAGCGAGTTGCAAGGACACCCGCCATGAGCCACATCGAGGACCCTCCCCGAAGGTCGACCGCCGCCGGCCGATCTCATCGCCCAGGACCGCCCGCAGTCGACGGGGTGGCCGCCACCGGTCTCGGCCGGTTGGCACGGACCTCGTCGGTCGTCGTCGCCGGGTTGGCGGCGGCCATCGCCCTGATCGGCTTCGTGGCGGTCACCGTGGCGCCGGCCCGCTCGGTCGCGGCCCAGGAGAACGGCCCGCCCGCCGAGTCGGCTGTGAGGTTGACCTCGGCCCGGTTCGATCTCGACGGCGCCGGTGCCGGGTCGGTCGCCGATGACGGCAGCGGTCCGCTCAGCGCGGTCGGCGCCGCCAGGGAAGCCCGCTACCGGTCGCTGACGATCAGCGACGGCGACCGGAGCATCCCGGTGATCCCTCGCTCCGGACCGGTCGGCGTCACGGTTTCTCCCGGCAACGCCCCGGCCGTTGCCGCCGAGATCAACGGCCAGCGGATCGGCCACGCCAGCGACGACTTCACCGACGCCGTGGCCGATGCGGTGTCGTCGAGCTCGGCCCATCGCTTCGCCCGGCTCGGCATGGCCGATGATGGCACCCCGGCGGCTGTCGACCTCCGGTACGACCCGCCGCTGGGGTCCACCGGCTATCTGCTGATTCAGGAGCTGTCTGGCGATGCCGCGGTCGACGTGACGGCGATCAACGTGTCGGGTGACCCGGTCGGTTCGCCGGTTCGGGTCGGCCCCGGATACCAGTGGGACACCGGGCACGGTTCGCCGACCGACGGGACGTCCTGGGCGTCGGTCATCGCCGTCGCCAGCCTGCAGGTCGGTCCCGAGCCGATTCACGGGCTTCGGGTCAGCGCCGCCGGGGCCCAGGTCAAGGCGATCGCCCTGGTGGCCGAGCCACCGGCCGAGGCCCAGACGATCACGCCCGAGCAATCCCGAACCGATGCGGCCAACACCGCCGACACCACGAACACCGCCGACACCACCAACACCGCCGATACCACCGATGCGGCCATCGGCCTGCAGGCTTCGATCAAGCCGGCGGTGGCGGTCGAGGGGGCAGGCTGTACGGCCGAGATCGGGGCCGATGTGGTTGCGGGGCAGTCTGCGACGTTCTGCTACCTCGTCTCCAACCTCGGAGCCACCGATCTGGTCGACGTCCGATTCGACGACGACCAGCTCGGCCTGGCCGATGCCACCCTGCCGGCTGCCGGCGGATCCGAACCGCTGCGACCGGGAGACCAGGCGGTCTACTACTACCATTCGGTGGTCGATCAACGCCCCGCCGAGGCCGTGACCACCGTGTCGGCCCGTTCGGTGGCCACCAGCGACGATCCGCCCGGCCCCGTGGCCACCGCCTCCGGCGCACCCGGTGCGGTACTGGCGGTGAAGGAGCCGGTCGCCCAGGACGGCGCGCCGGCCCCGATCGAGCCGGAGACCCCGCCCGGCTCCGAGGCACCGCTGGACGTCGCCGCAGCGGCCAACAGCACTGCTGACAGCACGGCTGCGCCGGCCGAGGCATCGCCGCCGCCGGTGGCGGGTCCGGTGGCCGCCGCCGAGGCGGTGGGGGTCACCCAGCTGGCCCTGACCGGCCTGGTCACCGAGCCCTGGGTGATGGTCGTCTTCGCCATGGCCTTCATCTTCTTCGGCTACACGATCTACGCCGCTTTCCACCGCGATCCCGACGGCTGTGAACCGTGCGGTCACGATCAGCTCGACGCCTTCGGCTTCGACTGAGCAGGACCGACAAGACAAACAGGACGGACCCGCAGCCAACGCCGTCAGTGGGACAGCAGGTTCTGCTCCCGGAGGAAGGTCTGCTCGTTGAGGCTGTCGATCACCCGAAGGCCGCCCTTGAACCGGACCCGGTGCACCGAGGCGTGGGTCGGGCGGTAGAACATGTCCATGCGAACATCGAGGATGTCGGCCAGGTAGGCGTTGATCACGCCGCCGTGGCAGGCAACGGCCACCGTCTCACCGGGGTGATCGATGATGGCCGCCTCCATGGCGTACCCGACCCTGCGGCGGAAGTCGACCGACGTCTCGCTGTCGGGGTAGGCGTCCCACTGCTTGGTGAGCACGAACCGTTCCCTGATGCCGCTTGAAACCTTCTCCCCGAGGAGATCGACCGGGCGGCTGTCGGCCGGGAGTTTCCCGTAGAGATGGATCTCCTCCAGCTGATGGATGGTCTGCAGTTCGAGATCGTGGCTGTTGGCGACCGCCTTGCCGGTGTCGTAGGCCCGCTTCAGCTCCGAGCTGTAGACCGCGGTGATCGGTTCGCCGCCCAGGTACCGGGCAACCGCTGCGGCCTGACGCCGGCCGAGTTCCGACAGCGGCGGGTCGACCCAATCGCCGACGGTCGACGTCTCCTGGTCCGGCCACTCCTGCTGGCCGTGGCGGATCAGGATAAGCTGCCCGGCCTCGGGATCGTTGGTCAGGAAGGCCCGGTCGATCGGTCCCGACCGGGCTTGATTCGGTTCGTCGATCGTGCTCGGCTCGCCCGGGGGTTCTTCGATGGCGTCGTTCATGAACCGGCCGCCTCGTTCAGGGCCTCGGTCAGGGTGTTCCAGCCCAGCGTTGCGCACTTGATCCGGACCGGGAACTTCACCACCCCTCGCAGCGCCTCGAGATCACCGAGCTGGTCGGCGACGGCCGACCCCTGGCCGTTGCCGGCCGATTCGTCGCCGCCGGCCGCCTCACTGCCGTCGCCGCCGATGTCGTGCTCGTGGATCGACATCATCGACTTGAACGTGTTGGTCAGGACCCTGGCCTCCTCGACGGTCTTGCCCTTCACCGCAGCCGACATCATCGACGCCGAGGACTGCGAGATCGAACACCCCTGACCACCGATCTTGATGTCGGTGATGCGGTGGTCGTCATCGACATCGATGAAGAGCACGATCTCGTCGCCGCACAACGGGTTGAAACCCTCGGTCCGGGTGGCGGGAGGGGATGCGAGCTCGCCCCGGTTACGGGGGCTCCGGTAATGATCGAGGATGATCTCTCGATAGAGATCTTCGAGGCCTGACACCGTGGCTTGCCTTTCGTCTTTGGGCGCTGGTTGCCGGATCGCCGCCCTGAGGAACCGTATCGCGTCGATCTAGATGGCGAAGAAGTCCCGGGCCCTGATCAATGCGTCCGACAGGGCGTCGACGTCTTCGTTGTCGTTGTAGAGGTAGAAGCTGGCCCTCGCCGTTGCGGAAACGCCGAGTTCCCTCATCAGTGGCTTGGCGCAGTGGTGGCCCGGTCGGATACAAACCGCTCGCTCATCGAGCACCTGGCTGACGTCATGAGCGTGAACCCCGTCCATTTCGATCGACAGCACGGCCCCCCGGGCGCTCGGCTCCGACGGGCCGTGGATCTTGATCGAATCGCCCAGCTCGGCGGTCAGCTTTCGTAGGGCATAGGCGGTGATCTCGACCTCATGGCGTCGGATCGCCTCCATGCCGATGTCTTCCAGGTAGTCGATCGCCGCCCCCAGACCGACCGCCTCGGCGATGGGTGGGGTCCCGGCCTCGAATTTGGCCGGGAGCCCGTCGGGGACGAAGCCTTCGGTGGTGACGTTGAGGATCATGCCACCGCCGCCGAGGAACGGTGGCATTGCATCCAGCACGTCCTCGCGACCCCACAGGACCCCGATCCCGGTCGGACCGAGCATCTTGTGGCCGCTGAAGGCCACGAAGTCGGCCCCCAGGCTGGCGACATCGGTTGGCATGTGGGGCACGGACTGGCAGGCGTCGATCAAGGTCCTGGCGCCGGCGGCCCGGGCCGCGGCGATGATCTGATCGGTGGGGGTGAGTGCGCCGGTCACGTTCGACATGGCGGTGATGGAACAGAACTTGGCTCCGTCCATCAGCCGATCCAGGTTGGTCAGATCGAGGGCCCCGTCCGCGGTGATCGGAATCCAGCGGATCTCCAATCCCTTCTCGGCCGCCAGCATCTGCCAGGGCACGATGTTGGCGTGATGCTCCAGCAGCGACAGCACCACCGCGTCGCCGGGGCCGAGGTTGGCCCGGCCCCAGCTGGCGGCCACCAGGTTGATGGCCTCGGTGGCGTTCTTCGTGAAGATGACCTCGTTGGCGCCGGGTGCCCCGATGAACCGGGCCACCTTGTGACGAGCCCCTTCGAATTCGTTGGTTGCCCGCTCCGCCACCCGGTACACGCCGCGGTGCACGTTGGCGTAGCTGTGCTGATAGAGCCGGGCCATGGCGTCGAGGACCTGGTTCGGCCGCTGTGACGAGGCGGCGGAATCGAGGAAAACCAGCCGGTGGCCGTCCTGTATCTGCTCCAGGATGGGGAAGTCCTTGCGGACCGAGGCAACGTCGAAGCCTTCGGATGCGGCGCTGGAGCCGGTGATGTCGTCGTCGCCACTCATGTGAGGCCCTCCTTGTCGTCGGTCGCCGGCCCGGCCACCGGTTCCGGCCCGGCCGAGGCCACGATCCGGCCCTCGGCCAGGACATGGCAGTGATCGGGTTGCAGCTGCTCCGGCAATCGCCGATCGCTGGTGATCGCCAAGGCGCCGAGCGCCGGGCTCTCGGCCCGGATCGTCTGCAAACCGGCGGCCACCGCCCGGACCGTCTCGTTGTCGAGGCCGGCCGCCGGCTCCTCGAGGATCACCATGTCCGGATCGAGCAACGCCATCTGCAACAGCTCGTTGCGCTGCATCTCACCGGCCGAGAAGGCTCCGTTGAGGTGTCGCTCCAGCAACGCCGGCTCGATCTGCAGCTTCTCCATCCACGCCAGCAGCGAGAGGCGGACCTCCGACACGCTCACCTCGACACCGTTTCGGGCCGTCACGGCTTGGTGCAGGAAGTTGAGAAGCGATACACCGGCAGTCTCCTCCGGATGTTGGAAGGCGAGGAACAGGCCGGCCTTGGCCCGCACGTCCGGACTCCAGTCGGTGATGTCGTCACCCCGGAAACGTATCCGACCCGAGGTGACCTCGTAGTAGGGCGAACCGGCCAGCACCGCGGCCAGGGTGGACTTGCCGGACCCGGTGGGACCGATGAGGGCGTGGATCTCCCCGGTGTTGAGGGTGAGCGAGACACCTCTGAGGATTTCGAAGCCCGCTGCGGCGTCGGTTGCGGGGGTCGAAGCGTGGAGATCGTCGATCTCGAACAGCGGGGCGTCTGGCACAGTACTCAGTCTAAGACTCCGGGGCAATTACACAATCGACGTAGTGGAAATTCCGGGCGGTCGTTCACCAACCCCGATCGACCCATTCCTGGAGGTGGGGCCGTTCCCGGCCGATGGTGGTGTCGTCGCCATGACCGGGCAGCACCAACGTGTCTTCGGGAAGGGTGAAGAGCCGATCGTCGATCGATTCGATGATGGTCTCGAAGCTGCTGCCCTCGAACTTCGTGGCGCCCGGCCCACCGGGGAACAGGGTGTCGCCGCTGAACAGCAGCGGCTTGTCAACCAGCTTGAAACAAATCGAACCGGGGGTGTGGCCGGGGGTGGTGATGGTGTGGAGCTTCGACCGGCCGACCTCGATCCGGGTGTCGTCCTCGAGCAGGTAGTCGTAGCTCGGCAACATGTCGGCGTCCGCCGCGGTGACGCCGACGAGGTAGCCGGCATCGCGCACCGCGGGAACGGCCTGGATGTGGTCCCAGTGGCCATGGGTCTCCAGCACCGTGCGAACCCCGAGGGCCTGGCACAGCTCGAGCAGCATCTCGTGCTCGTTTGCCGCATCGAGCAGCACCGCATCCCCGGTGTGGCGGCACCGGATCACGAACACGTTGTTGTCGTAGGGGCCGACCACGACCTTGTGGACCTCGATGTCGGTGTCCTTCCAGTGCAGGGTTTGCGCGATATCGACCATGAGGCCACCCTATCCAACCAGGCTGCGGCGGTCACGACCGGGCGAAGCTGTCGAACGGCAACACGGTTGAACACGATTGGAAGTGTGGTGCGTGATGAAGGTCAGCGATGCGGTGGCGGCCCGGAAGTCGATACGGGCGTTCCTCGACACGCCGGTCGACGACGGCGTGATCACCGAGTTGTTGGAGAAGGCGGCCAGGGCTCCGTCCGGCGGCAACGTGCAACCGTGGCGGATCCATGTCGTCGGCTCCGGCGCCATGGCCCGGTTCCGGGAGTTCCTCGGTCAACGGCAGATGGAGCAGCCCGGGTATGCGATCTATCCGCCCGATCTCTGGGAACCGTACCGAACCAACCGCTTCACCGTCGGCGAGCAGATGTACGAGCTGCTGGGCATCGCCAGGGACGACAGACCGGCACGCCTGGCCCGATTGGCCGAGAACTACGGATTCTTCGGCGCCCCGGCTGCCTTCTTCTGCTTCATCGACCGGAGGATGGGCCCACCCCAATGGTCCGATCTCGGGATGTTCCTCCAGACCTTCATGTTGTTGGCGGTGGAGGCCGGGCTGGCCACCTGCCCGCAGGAGGCCTGGGCGGTGTGGTCCGACGCCGTTGCCGAGTTCGTCGGCGCTCCCGATGAGGAGATGCTGTTCTGCGGTATGGCCATCGGCCACCCGGACCCGGATGCGGCGGTGAACCGGCTGGAGAGCGAGCGAATGCCGCTGGAGCAGTGGGCCAACATCATCGAAGCCTGAGCCTCGGGTCGCAGGCCGGGTTGCTGAGCCCCGAGCACTGCGACGAGGGCGCTAGGATCTCGGCGTGCCCCGGAGCTGGTCGACGATCGAGGAGTTCGAGCGGTTCCTGGACGGCGGTGGCATCGTCGAAGTCGACGACGACATGCCCCTGGACTACCGCAAGGCGGTCTTCCGGTTCATCGAGCTGCACGCCAACTCCGAGCTGATGGGTGGTCTGGCCGAGCGGGAGTGGACCCCCCGCACCCCCGGTCTCCGCCACAAGATGGCGGTCCTGGCCAAGACCCAGGACGAGATCGGCCACGCCCACATGCTGTATATGGTGGCGGCCGACATGGGCCTGAAGTCGCGCCGGGAGATGATCGAGGACCTGTTGGCCGGGCGAAGCCGGTTCCACGAGGTGTCCGGTTCCCGGGCCAGAACCTGGGGTGACCAGGTGGCCGTCTCCTTCCTGGTGGATGCCGTCGCCCTGGCCGGCCAGCAGGCGGTGTTCAAGAACTGCTCCTACGGTCCATACAAGCGGGCCTTGAAGCGGATCATCGCCGAGGAGGGGTTCCACATGCGGCTCGGCGAGCACCGGGTGCAGCGGATCGCCGAGGGCACCGACAAGCAGCGGGCCATGTTCCAGCAGTCGATCGACGACTGGTGGTGGCCTGCCCTGCAGTTCTTCGGCCCGGACTCGGCGCCCGACGATGTCCTGGTGCGGTGGCACATCACGTCGGGGGCCAACGAGGAACTGCGGCAGCAGTGGGTGCAGAAGTTCGTGCCCATGCTCCGGGGGTACGGCTTCACCGTCCCTGACCCGGGTCTTCGCCAGGATCCCGAGACCGGCCGTTGGATCGCCGGCCCCATCGATTGGGAATCGTCGGAGCATGCCTTGTCCGGCGATGGTTCCGGTTCGGCCGGACGGATCGGTGATGCGGCCGGGAACCGACAGCGCACGGCCTGGGTTCGCCGGGCCATGGAACGTGGTGCCCAGGAGCCGATCGTTGGCTCGGCGGCCCCGGGCTGAGCGGGGTTCGTCGCTCCAGCCGGCTGCCGATCTGGGTGCTGGTGGCGAACGGCTTCGTGGCCGAGCCGTGGTCCGACGCAATCTCGCAACACAGCCGTCATTGTCAACCCGGTTTCGGCTCCGACGTTGGCGTTTCTGTTGACGCTCCCGACTCACATACCGTACGTTTCGACAACGAACCTTCCGACGGGAACACGGCGGAACTGGAGGGATTTCATATGAGTGGGAGTCGAGCCACTTGATGACGCCATCGGTTGATCGATGACAACCATGGAACGTCCGCTGACGGACCGTGCCTACCACCGGGTGCTGGCGACAGCCACGAGGTTGGCGGTCGAGCCCGTGCTCGGGGTTCGCTTCGTCAGCCGGGCCCGATGGATCGAGAAGTGGTGGCAGCGACCCGAAGAACAACGAGAGGCATGGCGGGCCGAGGCTCTGCGTTCGATGCTTGCCTACTGCAGTACCAAGGTGCCCGCCTTCAGCGAGCTGCCGGCCAACGGGGACATCGATCTCACAGAGCTCGCCGTGATCGACAAACAGATGATCATCGGCGAGCCCGATGCATATCTCTCGATCGACCACGAACGGCTGCCGGCAGTTGAAAAGCACACGGGTGGTTCGACGGGAGATCCCTGGAACTACCCCCTGGACCGGGTCGCCTGGGCCGAGTCATATGCGATACAGATTCATCGATTCGAACAACTCGGCGTTGCCTACGGTGATCGCCGGGTCACGCTTGGGTTTCCCACGTCGCTCGGCCTGCAAGGCATGGGCGCTCAGAAGCGGTTGCGGCTCGCAGCCGAACGCACCGATGTGTCGCTCTGTGGTTTCGAGGTCGATCGAGAGACAAGCCTGAACCGGGCGATCAAGGCGTCCGCCATGGGGGCCAGCATGTGGTACGGCTATGCCTCGACGATCGCGGCCATGGCCTCGGCGGCGCTCGAGGCCAGGCTCTCACTGCCCGGCCCGCGACTGATCGTCACGATGGCAGAGCCCCTGTGGCCGAACTGGAAGGACGACATCGACGCCGCCTTCGGGTCGAGGGTCGTTGAGGAGTATGGATGCAACGACGGCGGGATCATGGCCCATCGGTGCGCCGCGGGGCTGCTCCACCTGGCCGACCACCAATCCGTCGTCGAAGTCCTCGACGATGACGGTCAGCCGTGCCCGGAGGGAGCCGAGGGCGACGTTGTCATCACGAATCTTCACGCTCGCCACATGCCATTCCTGCGCTACCTCGTTGGCGATCGGGGGATCCTCGGCCCTCGTCATTGCCCATGTGGCCAACCCGGCCGCACGCTGGCGGCGGTCACCGGCCGTTCCGGTGATTTTGTGCTCCTGCCCGATGGCACCGAATTGTCACCGGTGACCTTCTTCAACCCGTTCAACGAGGTCGATGGCGTCCGTCGGTGGCAGATCGTGCAATCAACCACCGACGCGATCATCATCCGAATCGACCCGCGGCCCGAGTGGAACGACAGCGAAGGGCAACTGATCAGGGAATGGGTCGAAGACCAGACACGCCATCAGCTTCGAGTCGAGATCACCACGGATCAGCCGTTGGAGATCACCAGCGGCGGGAAGCACAAGATCATCGTTCGCCGGTCGCCCTGAGCTCGACATCGGTCGGCGAATCGGAGAAGAGTTCGGCGCACAGCTGCTCGTAGTCGCGGCCTCGTTCGCCGAGCATCGTCCTCAACCGACCGGTCATTTCAGAGAAGTCGGCTGGGTCGGGTTGAACGGAAAGCTCGGAGAGCGTACGAAGACCGTTTTCCATGGCCCGCCGTGCTTCGCCGGCGTACCGATTGTGATGCTGGATGTCGTGGTAGACGTGTCCGTCACCGGCACAGATCCTGGAGAGCAATGCGACAAGCGTCCGGTGGGGCGGGGTGAAGAGCGGAGACAGCCGATCGACATCGTGGCCGAGCGCCTCGATGGCGAGCCCGAACGTCAAAACCGCGGCGTGGGTGGCGACCTGCACCGAAGCGGTGATGAGATCGTGCTCGTCGCGGCCAACCGGAACGAGCGTGCAGCCGAAACCGTGAAGGATTTTGATGAACCACGCCGATCGTGGCCCCGGTCGGAACTCGATCATGGCAACCGGGCGCCCGGCGAAGCCGAGCGATGGCGCGAACATCGGGTTGATGCTCAGCACCTCGATCGAGGGTTCGAGGTCAGCGATCGATTCGAACCAACTGGACTTCACCGACAACGTGTCGACGACGAGAGACCCGGGGGTGAGACCATCGAAGAGTTGCCGCGATGCTCGTTCGGCGACGACCTCGGGAACGGCGAGGACCACGACGTCTGCCGTCTCGATCGCCGATCGGACCTCGGCCGACGGGTCCGTGATGTCACCCGAAACCCACAGGTCACCCTGCGAGCGGTCGCATGCTCGCCGGAGATCGCGAGAACCAATGTCGACGGCGATCAACCGCAGCTCGGGTCGCTCCCCCAAGGCTTCGAGAACCGCACGTCCCACCTCACCGGCCGCGCCGATGACCACCACCGTCGAGTCCGGCTGCATCTCAGCCCCCGTCGACGATCGCATCCTCGACACGACACATCTCGTCGATGATCAGGCCGAAGAGACGTTCGACAAATGCCGGGTCGAGGCCGGCCTCGCTACCCAGCCTGGCGTTCCGTTCCTTGACCACCCGAACGCGATCGTGCTGCATCACGGGGATGTCGTTCGTCGCCTTCACACCGGCGACCAGGCGTGCGATCTCGAAGCGGCGGCCCAACAGCTCAATGAGTTGCGGGTCGATGCGATCCAGTTCGGCCCGAAGGCCACCGAGATGGACCTCGGCCCGATCGAAGGTCTGGCCCTCGACCCCGGGAGTCGTCACGCCCCACCTCCGGCGACGACAGCGGGAACGGGAACCGTCGCCAGATTCGTTTCGGCAAGCGTTGCGACAAGAGCCTGGGACTTGAGAAGCATCTCGTCCAACTCGTCCTGAGGGTCAGACAGATCCACGATCGCACCTCCGACACCAACCGTCACCTCGTTGGCCGTCGCAACGATCGTCCGGATCACGATGCTGAGGTCGGTCGCTCCGCTCAGTCCGAAGAACCCGATCGAGCCGGAGTAGACGCCGCGTGGCCCAACCTCGAGGCGATCGATGATCTCCATCGTTCGCCGCTTCGGGGCTCCCGTCATCGAACCCCCGGGAAAGGCGGCCCTGACCGCATCGACGGACGACACACCACGGCGGAGACGACCTCGCACCGTGCTCACCAGCTGATGGACCGTCGCGTAGCTCTCGACCGCGAACATGCGGGAAACATGGACGGAACCGACATCGGCAACTTCTCCGATGTCGTTCCGGAGAAGATCGACGATCATCAGATTCTCGGATCGGTCCTTTTCGTTGGTGCGAAGATCGAGGTGCAGCGACTCGTCCTCCTCGAGCGTGTCCCCCCGACGTCGCGTGCCCTTGATCGGCTTCGACTCGACACCACCGTTGGCATCGACGGTGAGAAACCGCTCCGGTGACGAACTCAGTACTGCCACATCCGGGAAGTCGAGATAGGTCGCGTACGGCGCCGGATTCCGCTCCCTCAAGGCCCGATAGGTGTTCAGAGGATCGATGCTCACTTCCTGGGTGATCATGTTGGTGAGACAGATCTCGTAGGACTCACCGAGCTTGATCTGCTCCCGACACGCACGGACGAGATCGAGGTACTCGTCGGCGTCGTGTCGGAATCTCTGCACGACCGGCTCGGGATGCAAGGCACGGCTCCATTGCGGCACCGGCGGGAGGTCGATGAGGCGGTCATAGGTCTCATTTATCCACGCTCGAGCACGGTCTGCGTTGTCAGCGTCGTCGACGCACACGAGGTAGGCGACACCCTCTTCGTGGTCGAAGGCGAGCATGCGGTCGGCGAACACGAAGCCGGCGTCCGGGGTCGATGCCGAGGAGGCGTTGTCGGCGCCGGCATCGGCCTTCAGTTCGTATCCGAGGTAGCCGGCATAGCCGCCGTTGAAGTCGAACGGCAGGCCCTCGGTGACCACTCGCCGCTCCCTGAGCGTGCGGGCCAGATAGTCGAAGATCGACTCCTGGGTCGTTTCGATGGCTTCGCCATGAGTGACGGTGACGGTTCCATCATCGACGTCGTAGGAGACGAACTCGGCATGCGGACCAGACGTATCACCCATGTAGGAGAACCGGGAAAAGCCTCGAACCAGAGCCGAATCCAGCCAGAACGATGGTCGGGAGTCAGCGAAGAGATGGCAGAACGCATCCTCGGCGTCGATCTCCTTCGGGACCCTCCGATGGAAGACCTCGAGCGGTTTGCCGTGGATCATCGGACGGCTTACATCGTCGAGATCGATGGAGGCGGATGAGGATGAACGGCCGATCAAGGCATCACCAGCCGATGGGTGCTCTGATGCCAGACGTTCGGTTGCGATTCGTTCGGTGATGGTCCGGAAGTTCGCAATCAACCGGTGCCCGTACTCGGTACAGATCGACTCCGGGTGGAACTGAACGCCGAACACGGGTCGAGTCACGTGACGTACACCCATCAAGATGCCGTCATCGGTCCATGCGACCGGCTGCAGGCAATCAGGGAGCTCTGGGACGTGGAGCGAATGGTAGCGAATGGCCGAGAACGGCGACGGGATTCCCTCGAACACACCCGAGCCGTCGTGAAGGACGTCGCTCGGCCGTCCGTGCATGACCCGGTCGGCATAGTCGACCATCCCACCGAAGAAATGACAGATGCCCTGGTGGCCGAGACACACACCGAGCACGGGAACCTCGGCCTCGAGAATAGCCTGCGAACAGATGCCGAAGTCCCGTTCGATGTCTGGTCGGCCAGGGCCGGGCGAGATCACGATGTTGTCGAAGTCGAGCAGGCGCACCTCTTCCCATGGAGCCTCGTCGTTGCGAACGACGATCGGCCGGGTCCCGCTGACCTCGCTGATGAGCTGGAAGAGATTGAATGTGAACGAGTCGTAGTTGTCGATCAACAGAGTCTGCACTGGGATGCCTTCCCTTCCCGGCCCCTCGTTTCGGCGGCTGATCCGAACGTACGCCAGCCTGAAAGGGCTGTCGAGGGATTGACGATGGTGTGACGCAGACGTGATTCGGCGGCGACGCCACGTCGACAGACCCGCTACAAACCGTCGCTCGAACACACCAAACCGTCGCTCGGAACACAACGGTTTCAGGAATCTTCAACGGTATCGAACGCACCTGCTCAGGGATGTCACGACGGGTCCCGTCGGTGGGCGGCGATCGCTGACTACCCTTGCGTGATGCCATTGGAGCGCCCCGCCGATGGTCGCCGACGAACAGGAGTGGGATGCCGACCTATGAAGTGTTCCTGAAGAAGGACGGCAGGGACGAGTATCGCCATGCCGGCGCCTTGGAGGCGGCAAACCGGGACCTGGCGGTGATCCTGGCCCGGGAGTGCTACGTCCGGCGGGCCGAAGGGGATCGTATGTGGCTGGTCGACCGGACCGATCTCATCGAGCCCGACGTCGGGTACCTCGAACCGAACGCCGACAAGCCCCATCGTCATCACCTCGGCGCCGCGGCGTCACCACGGCCCGATGCTCGGTGAGCGAGATCTCGGCCACCGCCCGCCAGTACCTTCTGGCCTTCGCCGACGACGAACACCTGATGGGTCAGCGGCACGCCGAGTGGATCGGTGCCGCCCCGTTCCTGGAGGCCGACCTGGCCTTCGCCAGCATCGGCCAGGACGAGCTCGGGCACGCCGCCGACCTCTACGCCCTGCTGGTCGGTGACGAGGACGAGGCCATCGATCGTCTGGCTTTTCGTCGGCCGGTCGAGGAGTACCGGTCGTGCTGGTTGGTCGAGTACGAGACCGGCGACTGGGCCGAGACCATGGTCCGCCACTGGTTCTACGATGCCGCCGAGCAGTTGCGCTGGCAACTGCTGGCTGGTTCGTCGCTCCGGCCTGCCGCCGATCTGGTGGAGCGGGCGCTGCGGGAGGAGTCCTATCACCGTCGCCATGGCGATGCCCTGCTCGACGTCCTGCTGGCCGTCGACGAGTCACGGCGCCGGATCGACTACGCGGTCACCACCATGTATCCGCTGGCGCTCGGCATGTTCGATCCCATCGAGGGCGAGGCGCTGCTGGTGGCGGAAGGCTTCGTGGCCGAGTCGTGGTCCGGACAACTCGGCCGGTGGCGGGAACTGGTTGCGACACGGTTCCCCGGCGTCGACCTGGCCGCCATCGACCACGGGTCGGTGGCCGCCGAGCAGGGCAATCGCACCAACCGCCACCCCGACTTCGAGGTTGTGTACGGGCGGATCCGCGAGGTCATGAAGGACGACCCCCAGGCGGTCTGGTAGGCCGGCCCGTTGCGGCCCGCGGTCCGTCTCGCAGCCGGGGCGACGAGCCGCTACCTTGCCTTGAGACCGATGAGCTTGCACCCATGAGTATCCTCCGATCCACCATCGACACCGGCAGCGAGACCTACCGGGCGAACCGGGCCGCCATGGAGGCCACCCTGGCCGACTATCAGGCCCTGGTGGCCCAGGCCGTGGCCGGTGGCGGCGACAAGTACGTCGAGCGTCACCACAAGCGGGGCCGGCTGCTGGTCAGGGAACGGATCGAGCTCCTGGTCGATCCCGATGCCCCGTTCCTCGAGCTGTCGGCCACCGCCGGCGCCTACACCGAGTTCGCCGTCGGGGCCGCAGTGGTGACCGGCATCGGCCAGATTGCGGGAACCGAATGCGTCATCCTGGCCAACGACCCGACCGTTCGGGGTGGGTCGATGAATCCGATCACCGTTCGCAAGATGCTGCGGGCGCTTGCCGTCTGTGCCGAGAACCGGTTGCCGATGGTGTTCCTGGTCGAATCGGGTGGGGCCGACCTGCCCCACCAGTTGCAGCTGTACCTCGGGGCGGGGGAGATCTTCCGGGACATCACCGCCCTGTCGGCGGCCGGGATCCCCACCATTTCGCTGGTGTTCGGCAATTCGACCGCCGGCGGGGCCTATCTCCCCGGCACCAGCGACTATGTGGTGATGGTCGATCAGCAGGCCAAGGTGTTCCTCGGCGGCACGCCGCTGGTCAAGATGGCGACCGGTGAGGATGCCGACGAGCAGGAGCTCGGCGGGGCCGCCATGCACTCTGCGGTGTCGGGGGTGTCGGACTACTTCGCGGTCGACGAGCACGATGCCCTGCGGCTCGGCCGGTCCATCGTGGCCGGGCTGACCTACAGGAAACTCGGGCTGGAACCGGATCGGGCGCCGGTCGACCCCCGCCACGACCCCGACGAGCTGCTTGGCATCGTCTCGGCCGACCTCAAGGTGCCGTTTCCGGTCCGGGAGGTGTTGGCCAGGGTGGTCGACGACTCCGAGTTCGACGAATTCAAACCCCGATACGGACCAAACCTGGTCACCGGGTTCGCCCACCTGCACGGCCGCTCGGTCGGCATCCTGGCCAACGACCGGGGGGTGCTGCTCAACGAGGACGCCAACAAGGCGGCCCAGTTCATCCAGCTGGCCAATCAGATCGACACCCCGCTGCTGTTCGTTCAGAACGTCACCGGCTACATGGTCGGGACCGACTACGAGCAGCGAGGCATGGTCAAGCACGGTTCCCATCAGATCAATGCGGTCACCAACTCGACGGTGCCCCACCTCACGGTCCAGATCGGCGGCTCCTACGGTGCCGGCAACTACGGGATGGCCGGGCGGCCATACAATCCCCGATTCCTGTTCGTGTGGCCGAACGCCAAGACCGCGGTCATGGGGGCCGAGCAGTTGGCAGGCACGCTGTCGATCGTGGCCAGGGCCTCGGCCGAGGATCGTGGCCTGCCCTTCGACGAGGCGGCCGACGCGGCCAGGACCAAACAGATCGAGGACCAGATCACCCATGAGGAGCAGGCGGCGGTGATGTCGGGCCAATTGTACGACGACGGCTTGATCGATCCCCGAGACACCAGGGATGTCCTGGGGGTTGCCCTCTCCGCGGTGATGACAAACGAATGCCGGGGTCAGCGGGGCTACGGCGTGTTCCGGATGTAGTACGGATCGGACCTGGGAAGCAATGATCGAACGTCTGCTGATAGCCAACCGGGGCGAGATAGCCCGGCGGATCATGCGCACCTGCCGCGAGCTCGGGATCGAAACGGTTGCGGTGTTCTCCGATGCCGATGCCGACGGAGCCTTTGTCCACGACGCCGACCTGGCGGTTGCCCTCGGGGGGAACACGCCGGCCGAGTCGTACCTGCGGATCGATGCCATCGTGGAGGCGGCGCAGCGGACCGGTGCCGACGCCGTCCATCCCGGGTACGGGTTCCTGGCCGAGAACGAGGCCTTCGCCAGGGCGGTGACCGAGGCCGGCCTGATCTTCGTCGGGCCGTCGCCCGAGGTCATCGCCGTCATGGGCTCGAAGCTGGAGGCCAAGCGGCGGATGGCCGATGCCGGCGTCCCCCTGTTGCCCTCGCAGGAGCTGACCGGGCTCGATCGGCCTGAGGTCGAAGCGGCGGTGGCCGAGATCGGCTATCCGGTCCTGATCAAGGCCTCGGCAGGCGGCGGCGGTCGAGGTATGCGGATCGTCGAGTCGCCGGCCGACCTGGCCGATGCGGTTGCCGGCGCAGCTCGGGAGGCCACCTCGGCCTTTGGCGACGGCACGATCTACGCCGAGCGCTACGTGTCCCCGTCCCGCCATGTCGAGGTGCAGATCTTCGGCGATGATCACGGCCGGGTGGTGCACTTCCACGAACGTGAGTGTTCGATCCAGCGGCGGCACCAGAAGATCATCGAGGAGGCCCCAAGCCCGTCCCTCGACGACGCCACAAGAGCCGCGTTGCACGATGCGGCGGTGACCGCCGGCCGGGCCATCGGCTACACCAACGCCGGCACGGTCGAGTTCCTGCTCGGTCCCCCCGGCCCTGGCCGATCGGCCCAGTTCTACTTCCTGGAGGTCAACACCAGGCTCCAGGTCGAGCATCCGGTGACCGAGGAGGTGCTGGGCTTCGACCTCGTCCGGTTGCAGCTCGAGGTTGCGGTCGGTGGTGCGGTCCCCGAGCAGGGTGAGATCGGTCCCGTCGAGGGACACGCCATCGAGGCCAGGCTCTACGCCGAGGATCCCACCAGGGACTTCCTGCCCTCGACCGGCGAGGTGGTGGCGTTCTCGGTTCCCGACGGTGTCCGGCTCGACACCGCCATCGACGATCGGGGCGAGGTCTCCCAGTTCTACGATCCGATGATGGCAAAGGTGATCGCCAACGGGCCGAACAGAACCGCGACGGCTCGCCGGCTGGCGGCGGCGCTGGCCGGCACCGTGGTTGACGGGATCGTCACCAACCGCGATCTGCTGGTCCGAACGTTGCGCCACCCCGAGTTCCTCGGGGACCGGGGGGACAGTGACTTCCTGAGCCGCAACGGCGTCGCCGAGCTCGGCCGACCGCTGGTGGAAGGCGATGATCTGGCCGTGTCGGCCGCGGCGGCGGCGCTGGCGGTGCAGTTCGGACGCCGGGCCGCCGATCGGCACACGCCGTCGGTGGCCACCGGATTCCGCAACATCGCCACCGCCCCCCAGCGACGAACCTTCACGGTCGACGAGCGAACCGTCGAGGTCGGCTACCTGTTCCGTCGGGGCCGGTTGGCGAGCCTGGTGGTGGACGGCGACGAGTTGGCGAACCCGCGGCTGCTGTCCGGTTCGGTGGACCTGATCGATCTGGAGGTCGACGGGATCCGCCGCCGGTTCGATGTCCACATCGTCGACGGTCACCGCCGGACCGTTTCGGTGGTCGGACCGGCCGGAGCGGTGACCCTGGTGGCCGAGCCCCGTTTCGCAGAGCCCGAGGCCAGGGTCGATCCCGGCTCCACCATTGCCACCATGCCGGGCACCATCGCCTCGGTACACGTCGCCCCGGGTGACACCGTGGCCGACGGCGACGTCCTGCTGGTGATGGAAGCGATGAAGATGGAGCTGGCCATCGCTGCCACCTCGTCCGGCGTCGTCGCCACCGTTGCGGTCGCAGCCGGCGATTCGGTCGAGGCGGGGGCGGTCCTGATCACGGTCGACGAGCCGACCTGACCGGCCCGGAAGACCCAGGCCGGCGGCGACGTCGGCTGCACTCGAAACGCTGCGAGAGGAACCTGCGAATGAAGGCCGTCATCCGAGGTGTGGAGCTCGACCACGAGCAGTTCGGCCAAGGTCGGGACTTCGTGTGGGGCCACGGTCTCACCAGCAGCATCGTGTCGGA
The DNA here is from genome assembly GCA_947259095.1 of uncultured Acidimicrobiaceae bacterium. Taxonomy (GTDB): domain Bacteria; phylum Actinomycetota; class Acidimicrobiia; order Acidimicrobiales; family SZUA-35; genus JAHELU01. Next base: position 135,898 of record CAMYLA010000022.1, read on the forward strand.
GGACGAGCTCGGTTTGTTCGACTTCGACATGCTGCGGGCTGTCGCCACCGTATTGCGTTACGACGCCCGCGGCCACGGCCGATCCGGCTCGACTCCGGATTCGGCGGGGTATCACTGGCGGGCACTCGCCGAGGATCAGCTGGCGCTGGCCGACCACCTCGGTATCGGCGCCTACGTCGCCGGAGGCGCATCGATGGGGTGCGCCTCGGCCCTGCACGCCGCCGTGATGGCGCCGGGACGGGTCAGGGGTCTGGTGCTGGTGATTCCCCCGACGGCATGGGACACCCGGGCGGCCCAGACCGACATCTACACAGCGATGGCCGAACTCGTCGCTGCGGGCGACCACGAGACACTGCTGGCAGCAGCGGCTGCCCGCCCGTCCCCCGATCCGTACGAGGACGACCCGTATTGGGGCGAACGCTTCGAGCGGGTCCTGAAAACGACCGAGCCCGAGCGTCTGGCGCGGGTGTTCCGAGGTGCCGTCACGACCGATCTCCCAACACCTGATCAGATCGCCGGTATCGACGCGCCGACGCTGATCCTGGCCTGGACCGGCGACCCCGGGCACCCGGTCAGCACGGCGGCGCGCCTCCAGGAACTGATTCCGCACGCCCAGCTGGCGCTCGCATCGACCCCGCAGGGCCTGGCCGGCTGGACGCAGCGGGTCGTCGACTTGCTCGACTCGCTCGACTGAACGACCACGTGGTGTCCGACAGGTCCCGGTC
>CAMYLA010000023.1 GCA_947259095.1 uncultured Acidimicrobiaceae bacterium
CTGGTGGTGCTGTCGGTGCTCCTGATCGAGCGGTTGAAGGTCGACGATCCGGTCGGCGCCTTCTCGGTCCACGGCGTCTGTGGTTTCTGGGGCCTGCTGGCCACCGGCCTGCTGTCGACCACCACGCCGGTCAACGGTGCCGACGACAGCGCCGGTTTGCTGTACGGCGGCGGCTTCGACCTGTTCGCCGATCAGCTGGTGGGCGGCCTCGCCATCGCCGCCTTCGTCTTCATCATCACCGGAGCACTGTTCGCCGGGCTCAAGGCGGCAGGCCTGCTGCGGGTCTCAGCCGAGGAGGAGACGGCCGGTCTCGACGTCTCCGAGCACGGCAGCCCCGGCTACGGCCCCGACATCATGGCCGGCGCCGGCGCCGGCGCCGTCTAGTCAGCAACGATCGAACAGGAAGAGGCAGAGATGAAACTCGTAACCGCAGTACTGAAACCCCACATGCTGGAGACGGTGAAGGACGCACTGCAGGCAGTTGGTGTGCAGGGCATGACCGTCTCGGAGGTGAAAGGGTTCGGCCGCCAGGGCGGTCACACCGAAACCTATCGAGGAGCCGAGTACAAGGTCGACTTCGTACCGAAGCTCCGACTGGATGTGGTGGTCGACGACTCGATCGTCGACCAGGCGGCGGAGACCATTCGATCGGCAGCCCACACCGGCAAGATCGGCGACGGCAAGATCTGGATCACGCCGGTGGAATCCATGGTCAGGATCAGGACCGGCGACGTGGGCACCGACGCCATCTGATCCTCACAAGTCGCAACCGGCTGCGAGACGGCATCGATGCCGGACGCACCGATTGTGTATTGCGGTGATTTCCCCCATCACCGCGACAGGCTGGCCCCCACCGGCGCCCGACGTTCGGCCGGTGGGGGCCCCGCCGTTTTCGGACCGACCATCGTCGCCCGGTTCGGGCCGAGGCGACAGCGGCCCCGGCCGTGGGCGAGACTGGAGCCATGGTCGATATCGAGCGATTCGCAGCACCGCTGGGGGCCACGGTCACCGGCGTCGACGTGACCCATCTCGACGATGCAACCCTGGCCGAACTGGGCCGGGCATTCGCAGAACATCACGTCCTGGTTTTTCCCGGCCAACGTCTCCAGCCAGATGAGCTGAAGGCCTTCGCCTCCCGGTGGGGGCCGCTGCAATGCCATCCCTACAACGGCACCGAGGAACACCCCGAGGTGATGCGGCTCGAGAACCGGGGCAAGGCCAAGAACCCGAACGAGCACTGGCACAGCGACATGAGCTACGAGCCGGTACCGCCGAAGCTGACCATGCTCCATGCGGTCGAGGCTCCCGATCTCGGTGGCGACACCGCCTTCGCCAACCAGCACCTGGCCTTCGCCGAGCTCTCGGGCCCCCTGCAGGCCCTGCTGCGGCCGCTCAGGGCCGTCCACAGCGCCGAGGGACTGGCCCGGCTCTACCGCCAGGACCCGGCTGACGCTCCCCGAGCGCTGCACCCCGTGGTCCGGGTCCACGAGGAGCGGGGCGACGAGGCGCTGTACGTGTGCCGGGCCTTCACCACCAAGTTCGAAGGCTGGCGCCGGGCCGAGAGCGCGGGCCTGCTCGAGTTCCTGTTCGAACACTCGGCTCGGCCCGACTTCCAGGCCCGCCACCGGTGGCGAGCCGGCGACCTCGTCATGTGGGACAACCGCTCGGTACTGCACTATGCGGTCCACGACCACGGCGATGCGGCCCGGACGATCCACCGGGTTCAGGTCCAGGGTGGGGTGGCGAACGACCTGGCCCGGGAACCGGACGGGCAGGCCGCCGGGTCTACCGCTCGATGAGCTGATCGACCTGGTATTCGAGCGCCGGCCTGGCCGGAAGTCCGCCCGGCTGCCGACAGGCGATGATGGGAACGGTTCGGCCGGGACTGACGGCGACCTCCCAGAGCCCGTCTCCGGTGGTCACCACCCAACGGCCTACTCCATCGCCGACATCGATCGGCTCGATCCGACGCAACCGATCCTCGAAACCCCAGCCGGCGGCGGCGAACACGGCCCGCTCGACGACCTGGGCCGCGCCGGTCTCTGCCCCCCACCAGCCACGGCAGCGGTCGGCAACCTCGACGGCCTCACCGGTGCGGTACAGCACCCGGCGCAGGAGCTCCAGGTCCATGTCGGCCCACATCCGACCATCGGGCAAAGTCATGGCGGTTGGGGCGAACCGGTGGCCGCCGGTGTGGCTCACCCGGTAGACCGTCAGGCCGGCAACTGACTCGGCCTCAGCGGCGAACCGGACCCCGTCGGACCCGCAGCACACGTCGTGGCTGCCCTGGGTGCAGACCAACAGCACCGGGGCGACGACGTCGCCGAGATGGTCGGCCATGGTGTCGAGGGCATCGAGATCGTCCTCGGCGGCGGCGATGGCCACCGCGATCGCCTCGGTCACCGACGTCGGCCGGAATCGTCGCTCGATCACCTGGGTGGCGGCGCTGGCCGGCCGGGCCCGATCGAAGGTGATGATCGTTGCCGGGTGGGCATCGCCGGCGTCGACCCCACCCTGGCCGACATCGACCCCATCCTGGCCCGGGGGCCCCACGGCGTAGGCCAATGTCCTGGTGGCCGGCACCGAGTTCTTCAGGATCTGGTTGAGCCCCACGAGCACCGGGTGATCAAAAACCGGCTTCGGCCAGGGACGGGGCGTCTCGATCAGGACCACCCGGTCGGCTCGGATCGCGGTGCCGCCGGGATCGATGGCCAGGGTGCGGCTGTGGTCGGCACAGCGGACCGACTGGTCAGGCGCTGGGAGCAGGTGTTCGAGCGAGGTCACTGTCGACAACGCTAGCGTTCTCGGCCGTTGGGCGGATCATCCGGAAGCCTCCCTCGAACAGCACGTACAACAGCACCGAGGCCATGGCCACACCGCCCATGATGGTGATGGCCTGGCGCAAGCCGATGGCCTCGGCCAGGAAACCCAGCGGAGCCGCAGCCATCCCGAAGCCGGCGAACGACAGCTGCATCAGCGACTGGACCCGACCCTGGTGGCCTTCGTCGGTCATACCGAGGGCGAGGGTGTTTGACAGCGACTGGAACACGGTGGTGGCGGCGCCGACGACCATGATGACGACGAACGCCACCCAGAACGAAGGGGCCAGACCGAACAGCACGACCCCGCCTCCGAACACCAGGCCGCCGATGGTCATGGCGGTCTTGGCCCAGGGGGAATCGGCCTTGCCGGCCAGCGGGATCGCAACAAAAACCGCCCCCAGAGCGCTGGCCGAGCTGATGTAGCCGACCCAGGTCTCGTCGAGACCGAAGACACCTTCGATCATCGCCGGGTAGAAGGCCACGTAGTTGAAGCCGAACATGATCACGAAGAACGACGCCACCACCAGCCGCCGCAGCGGTGGACGGCCGGCGACGTATCGCCCACCTTCGACGATGTCCTGCAACGGGTTTCGACCGCTGGGTTCGATGACCCGGGTGGGGGCCGGCAGCCTCAGCAGGCTGACGAACCCGGCCAGCGAGAAAGCGGCTGCCATCAGATAGGCCCCCCCGATCCCGAAGAAGGCCACGCCGGCCAGAATGCCGGCCAACGACGGGGCGAAGATCCTGGTGCCGTTCATGCTGAGCAGCGACAGTGCGATGGCGTTCCCGAGCTGGTCCCGACCGACGTACTCGGCGGCCAACGCCACCCTGGCCGGCCCGAAGAACCCGAACGATGCGCCCTGCACCACCGCCGCCACGAGCAGCATCCAGAACTGGGCGATACCGAGGAGCACCACGACGCCCATCCCGACCGCGGCGACCATGATCGCCCCCTGACTGGCGATCAGGATGCTCCGACGGGAGAAGCGATCGGTTGCCACCCCGCCGAGCGGGGTCGCCACCAACATCGACAGACCGAAGGACAGGTAGACCAGTCCGAGCGCCCCCTCCCGTTCCGTGAGGTCCCAGGCCAAGAGACCTCGAAGCAGGAACTGCATCTGGACCGACATGAATGAGAACAGTCCACCCCACCACAGAATGCGGTAATCGCGGACCTTGAGCGACGAGAAGGCCGCGGCGAAGGCAGGAGACATATTTAGAAACTCTAACTGAATCGGCAGGCGATCGGCGAACCATGTGAACGATCACACAACAGGTTGGCTGTTCGATCACGCCCGCACACCCGCCGGTCAGTCATAGGTTGCCTCCACCGACCACGCCTGCTGTTCCAGCACCAGCAGATGGGCGGATCGGTCGTCCAGAACCACCTGCATACGTGCTCGGCGCCGGGACGTCAGCGGATCCCACCACCGCTGTTCGGCCGGCCACGGCCCGGCCCAGGAAACGATCCGCCGAGCCATCGGCCCCTGTCCGCCGATCGCTCGACCGGCGGACCCCCGACCGGCGGACCCCTGGCGGGCAGTTCCCTGGCCGCCGATCGCTCGATGGGGAAGGCCGTGCAGGGCGTCCGGCTCACCGCTCAACTCCCCCCGCCCGCTGACCCCGATGGGCCGACCCTGGGCGTCCATCAACGCCACCGGCAGCGGGTCGGGGTGGACACGGGCCGGAGACGGAGGCGGGATCCGACCCGGCCAGGGTTCGTCGACCCACCGGCGGGAGCTGGCCGGCCGCTCCTCGGCCAGGTCGACCACTGCGGCGGGAACCATCCGCAGTTGCTCCCCCGGCCCCACCCCACCCCGATACTCGGGAACGGTCACCGCGTCCGGACCGAGCATGGCCTGCAACCGGGCGACCACCCGGGTGACATCATCACTGCGATCGTTTCGGGAGCCCCAGAGGCCGAGCTGGCGACCGCTGGCCGCCACCACCTCATCGGGAACGAGGGTCAACCGGGCGATTCCCGACGACGGCCGACTGTTCTCACCCTGATGCAACCAGCCGTCGAGCTGCCAACGGGCCCGATCGGCCAGAGCCGCGGCCGACAGCGCCCCCTGATCACGCCAGAGCCGCATCTGCCGCTCACCGGCCTCGGTCTCCGCCTCGATGGCCACCCTGGTGCAGGACAGGCCCTTGGACGCCAGATCATGGTGCAACTCATCGGCCAGGGTCTTCGCCGCGAAGGCGCATCGTTCGATGACATCGGCCGGCGGTTCGAAAACCCAGGTGACCGCCAGGTCGGGGGCCGGCCGACGCAGATCCGGGGGATGATCGTCCTCACCTCGGGCCAACCGGTGGGCCAACGAACCGTCGCGGCCGAACCGGCCGACGATGTCGGCCGCCGAGAGCTCGGCCAACGACCCCAAGGTGGTCAAGCCGAGGCGGACGAAGACCTCGGTCAGCTCCGCCATGTCCAGGGTGGCGATCGGCAGGCCGGCCAGGAACGCCGGTGTGTTCCCCGGCTCGATCACCCTGATGGCCCCGGCCGCGACATCGGCGACATCGGCGGCATCGTCGGTGACGACGGTTCCGGCGGCCTCCGGTCGGTGGGCGGTGGTTGATCGAGCGGCTCTGGCGGCCAGGCGGGCGGCGAACACCCCGTCCGCGATGCCCACACGAACCGGAACCCGTCGAGGGAGAACCGGCCGGATCATGGCCAGCGACTTCTCGGCCAACGATCGATCCCCACCGAAGAACCGGGACGGGCCCCTGGTGGGGAAACCGACCAGTCCGGGGCCGGTGACCTCGACCCCGGGGGTGATGGCATCGAGGGCGGCGGCCACCGGTTCGAACAACCGGGCCTCCCGGTCGATGTCCCGCTCGAGCACCGCCAGCTCCGGGCACCGGCCCTGGGCATCCCGGCGACGTTGCCCGACGGCGACCCCACCGGCTCGGGCCGCAGGAGTTGTTGCCACCACCCGATTGGCCACCAGCACCGCCGCCGGCTCATCGAGGGGCACCCCCCACGACACCACCGGCCAGTCCGGGCACCACACCACCGTCATACGTAGGCCTGCCACTCCCCCACCTTTTCTCCAACCCCCGGCTCTCCAACCCCCGGCACGGGGGGAACGGCCGGAGCGGTGTCGACACGCTCGACACCACCGCCGGGGCCGGGGAGCAACACATCGACCCGCTTCGGTTTCGCCATGGACCGACGACCGATCGCGGTGACCGACATCGAGCGGGACCGGAGGCGGCCGTGACCGACACCGATACCCGTCCACCGGCCGGGCTCGACATGGAGGGCGACATCGAGGGCCTGGGGCCATGACCGGCCACCGTCGAGGTGGAACAGCACCGAGTTCTGCTCCCGGGCCCTGGCCATCAACCGCCGGGCATCCCGGATCCCGATCGATCCCGTCGGCCCGAGACAGACCACGTCGACCACCTCTATCAACGCCGCCACCACCGTCGGCAGCTGCTGCGGGCGTGGGGTTTCCACCATGAGAACGTGATCGAGCCGAAGCCCGATCTCGTCTGCCGCCACCAGCCCCAACTCCTCCAAACCAACACAGGCCGACCACCCGTCGGCAGCCAGCGCGGTGCCGAGCAGGGCCATGGCCAGTGACCATCCGCCGTGACCGCTCACCCCGACCGACCAGCCGCGCTGCAGGCCACCGCCGGGGAACAACGGGACCAGCGCCGACGGCACCGACAGGAGCTGCTCGTTCGCCATGGTGACCGGCGCAACACGTTGGCCGATCGCCGCCGATCGCAGCGAGCGGCCCGACCGACCCGACCGACCGGGCAACGCCGGGCCGACAATAGGAGCCGACCCGGCGGAAGCCGGATCTGTGACCGGTGCCACCACCGCATCGGCTTGATGGTCGACGAGCGCCATCGGTCCACTCTATCGAACATATGTTCGACAGGGCAAGGGACCGGAGACCCTAGCCGAATGCTTCTCCGCCGGTAGCCTGTTCGCAACCCGACAAGGAGACTCGGCATGGCGCAAGACGACTGGAAAGAAGTCAAGAGCAAGATGGAAGGCCTCGGACTCAAACTGAAGCTGCACCTCGAACAGGAGAACGACGAGTCGGACGACACCGCAACCCCGGGGGAGACCAAGGCGGCGATCGAGGAACTGGGCCAGAAGCTGCAGGATGCCTTCGCCAGCTTCAGCGACGCGGCGAAGGACCCGGCGGTTCGCACCGACCTGAAGGACATCGGGGCGCTGCTGCGGGAGGCCATGATCAACACGTTCGGCGAGGTCGGTGCCGAGGTCGGCGAAAACCTGAAGAAGGCTGGCGACAAGGTCAACGAGAAGACCGGCGACCGGTTCAAGCCCGGCACATCCAGTGACGAGGCCAACGCCGATGGCGGCGGACCGGTCGACAGCGTCGATACATCCGCTGACGACGCAACCGGCGAGCCACCCGAGTCGAGCTGACGTTCCATCCACTTCAGGGGCGCCGGCGGCTGAGCCACGATCACAGCGCCCCGTCGAAGAACCACCGTCAGTCCGCCTTCCGGCCCGAGGTCCGGCGTTCGCTGCCGACGATGATCGTGCTGCGGCTGGTGATGAACACCGGCTCGCGGATGATGTTCACGTTCCTGCCAGAATTCTCACGGGGCACCGGGATCGATGTGGAGCGGTTGGGCCGGCTGCTGTCGCTGCGGGATCTCAGCGGCCTCACCGCCCCCTTCGTCGGCCGGACCTCGGACCGGATCGGCACCCGCAAGGTGATGCTGGCCGGTGGGCTGCTCGGAGCGATCGGCATGTTCCTGTTCACCCTGGGCACGGCCGGTGTGGTGATCGGGTTGGTCTGTTTCGGCCTGGGGCGGATCGGCTACCACGTCGGCATGAACGCCTGGGTCGGCCACGAGGTGGCATACGAGCGACGGGGTCGGGCCACCGGCCAGATCGAGATGACCTGGGCCGGGGCGGCCCTGATCGGTCTGCCGACCATGGGATTGCTGATCGACCGGCTCGGCTGGCGGGCCGCCCCGGCGGCCCTGATCCTGGCCACCGTGCCCCTGACCGCGGTGCTGGCGAAACGGCTGCCGGAGCCATCGGCGTTGCCGTCGGGCCACGGGGTCCGGCCCACGCTGTCGCTGTCGGGGTGGATGGCCCTGGTGTCGTTCACCCTCCTCAACGGCTCGGCCCAGCTCCTGGTGTTCAGCCATGGGATCTGGCTCGAGGAGACCTACGGGTTCGATGCGGCCCAGGTCGGGATCGCCATCGTGGCGGTCGGCGTCGCCGAACTGTTCGCCTCCTTCTCCTCGTCCCGGCTGACCGATCGGCTCGGCAAGCGCAACTCGGTTGCCTTCGGGGCACTGGTGCTGACCATCGGCCTGGCCGGTCTCGCCGCCCTCGGCGATCCACCGTTGGCCGTCGGCCTCGGCCTGTTGGTGCTGGCCTTCCTCGGCTTCGAGTTCGGCATCGTGTCCGCCATTCCACTGGTCGCCGAACTCGACCCGAACGCCAGGGCCGAGGTCATCGGCCGATCGGTCGGGTTGTCGATCGTGGCCAGAGCGGCGGCCAGCCTGGTGGCCTCGCTGCTGATCCTCGACCAGGGTTTCCGCCTGGTCATGACCCTGGCCACCGCGCTGGCCGCCGTCACCACCGCGGTGACCATCATCGCCGTCCGGGAACCGACCCCCGACCCGGTGTCGATTGCGCCATGACGGCCTCCCGGCGGCCGAGCACACCCGCCCGACGGCCCGGCGACGGTCCGGTACCATCAGATCCATGACGGTCGACTATCGACGTTTCGACGTGCCGGTTGACGGCGGTGCCCTCACCGTCGGCCAGTGGGGCCGGGGTGGCCGGCTCGTCCTGGCCTCCCACGGGATCACCGCCAACCACCTGTCGTGGCAGCGGGTGGGCGAGCTCCTGACGTCGGGGCCGGAGGGGTCCGATCACCCCATGACCCTGGTGGCGGTCGACCATCGGGGTCGGGCCGGCAGCGCCGACACCCCCGGTCCGTACGGGCTGGCCCGTCACGCCGACGATCTCATTGCGGTGCTCGACCATCTCGATGGCCCGGCGGCCACGCTGGTCGGCCACTCGATGGGTGCCTTCGTCGCCGCCCTGGCCGCGGAGCGCCATCCCGAACGGGTCGACCGGCTGATCCTGGTCGACGGTGGACTACCCCTGCCGGTCGACCTGCCGCCGGGCGCCGACGTCGAAGCGGTCATACGGTCGGTCATCGGCCCGGCCCTCGACCGCCTCGATCAGCGATGGCCCGACGTCGAGGCCTACGTGCGATTCTTCACCGAACATCCGGCGTTCCAGCCGCCGAACGAATGGCCCGCCGCAGCCGATGCCTACGTTCGCCACGATGCCGTCGTCACAGCCGATGGCGACATCCGATCCAGCGTGATGAAGCCGGCGGTGCTCGAAGACGGTGGCGCCGCCATCGTCGATCCGGACGCATCGTCGGCCGTGCAACGCATCACAACGCCGACCACGCTGCTGTGGGCTCCCCGGGGCGTGCTCGACCAGTCACCGGGGCTCTACACCGCCGACCAGGTCGAAGCGGCGGTGGCGGCGCTGGCCCACCTCGAAGCGGAGCTGGTCGCCGACACCAACCACTACACCGTCGCCGTCGGCGAGAACGGCGCCTCGGCCGTCGCAGAGGCGATCGTCGGGTCCTGAGAGCGGGGGCGCTCAGCCCCCGGGTCCGGACGCCTCCCCCGCTTCGGCGGCCCGCCGGTGACCAGGCGACCAGGTGACCAGGTGACATGCAACCGCCGGCCGGTCAGGGGGTGATGGCCATCGTCACCGCGTCGAGGGCGTCGAGCCGGCCTCGCAACCGCTCCATCTGCCTATCGTCGCCGGACACGCCGACGATGGCCCCGCCGGACCCGGCGAAGGTTGCGGCGAGGTCACACGCCTCGGCCGCTTCCACCAGTTCCAGCTGCCTGGCAGGAAGAGGCCCCAGCAATTTACGCAACCGCATGTTCTCGGCGATCAGGCCGGCGAAGCGATCGCCGTCGCCCCATCGCAGCGCCGCCTCACCCTCGACCACCAGCGTGGCCAGGGTTCGCAGCGTCTCCCGGAGCGCACCGTCACCCTCGTTGAACCGCTGCCGCAGCAACCGGTGGTAGCCGTCGCTGGGCTCGGCCGCCCCCTCCCGGTAGGCCAGGAACAGGGGTGGCAGGTTCAACGGATCGACCGACCGGTACTCGCCGTGGGCAACCCCGAACCGGGCATCGGTTGTCATGTCGCCGAAGTTCATCGCCACCAGGCCGCCGAAGCTCTGCACCACCCGGTCCTGCAGTCCGGCGCTGATGTCGAGCTGATCGGTCTCGACCCGCAGTGCGATCGAGGGCAGCACGGTCAGCGGTACCTCGATGCCGGTCAGCTCGGCCAACGACTGCAGCGTTGCGATGACCAGCGCAGACGAACCGCCGAGCCCGACCTGGCGGGGAATCGACGTGCGGTAGGTGAGCCGGAAGGCGTGGCGATCGAACCCCCGGTAGTCCAACGACTGGGCGACGTCGGCAAAGGTCCGTACCGTTGCGGCCAGCAGTTGCGGCCCGGTGCCGTAACCCTGGCGATCCACTCGATCGACCAGGTCACCGACCGAATCCCAGCACGGCTGGTCTTCTTCGTTGGCCAGGATCTCCAGCCGCTCGGCCGGCTCCAGCGTGACGGAAGCCTCGAGCCGGGGTACAGCCAGGCTGAGCGTGCGGCCGCCGTACCCGTCTGACGGGTTCCCGAGGAGACCGACCCGGGCCGGGGCGGTTCTGACGATCAACTGTCGGCGGTGAACGACTCCGGCGTCGGCACCTCGACCCCGGGCCGGTAGTAGGTGTAGAGCTCCTCGATGACCTCCTTCAAACCGGCCGAATCCCGAGCGTCGGTCAGCTTCACCGTGACCGCCTGGGCGTAGATGTGGACCTCGGAAACCTTGCCGGTCTCCAACAGTCGGGTGGCGATCACATCCGGTGGGCGGTCACCGTAAATCGTCTCGCCGGCCATGTAGCTCTCGTGGCCCATGCCGGTGAAGGTCCGGTTGGTGTCGAACCGGATGTAACCCGGCCGGCTGGACGCTGATTGGATAACGGTCACTGGCTCACCCATCGCAAGCAGGCTAGCCGACCGAGGATGCTTCCATCGATGGCCTCGACCGATCACCGGGCCGGGCCAGCACCCGGCGAATCGCCAGGGCCGCCAATCCGATCGACACCACGGCCAGCACGACGTGGACGACGATGAACCCCATCTCGTGGTCGTCGGTGGCGATCTCCACCGCCCGGATCGACCACACCACGACGGTCAGGACGGCCAGGGCCGACACGGTGAACCGCTGGGCCGGAGCCGAGCCCACAACCGAGAGCAACCGGTCGAGGCCGCCGAAACGACCCGAGCGACCGAGGCGACCGCAGAGCCACGACGTCATCACCGCTGCGCCGAGCGAGCTGAACCCGATGGCACCGAGCAGCGTCCAACCGCCGGCGGCGTCGAAACCGTCTGGGTCGATCCACAGGTTTCGCAGCCGGCCGCCCCACACGAACAGCGTCCAACCACCGAAGACGGCGACGACGAGGGCGCTGTCGTCGGCCCATCGACGGGCCCTGCGGAGGCCGGGCAGCGCCTCGGCGGGCGATCGGCCTTCGCCGATCTCGGAAGCTCTTGTCACAGAGCCAAGGGTAGCGACAAGCGGTGAAATGGGCCCGCTCCGGACCGGGCGATTATCGTTGGCCAATGGCCGAAATCACCGTTGAAGAATTCCGTTCGGAGTGTCTCGAGTTCCTGGAGGCCAACGCAAAGACGAAAGCGGAGGTCACCGACTTCGTCTGGGGTGAGGGCCCGGACGACGCCTCGTTGTTCGAGACCGTCGATCGGGAGAAGGAGCGCCAGGAACTGGCCGAGGCCCAGGCCTGGCGGGCCAAGCGATACGACGCCGGCCTTGGCTGGATCACCGGTGACCCGGCCATGGGCGGTCGAGGGCTCACCCGCCGCCACGACCAGGCCTACAGCGAGCTGGAGAACCGGTTCGATGTGCCGAACCAGAGCTTCTTCGGCATCGGCCTCGGCATGGTGGCCCCGACGATCGCCGACCACGCCAACCCCGACGTGGCGGCCGACCTGCTCCCGAAGTTGTACCGAGGCGACCTCGTCGGCTGCCAGCTGTTCTCCGAGCCGGGCGCAGGCTCGGACCTGGCCAGCCTGCAGATGCGGGCCGATCGCGACGGAGACGAGTGGATCGTCACCGGCCAGAAGGTGTGGACCTCCGGCGCCCACTACTCCGATGTCGGCGAGGTGATCTGCCGGACCGACCCCGACCTGCCGAAACACAAGGGCCTGACCGGGTTCGTGGTCGACATGAAGGCCCCGGGGGTCGATATTCGACCGCTGCGGCAGATGACCGGCGGGGCCAACTTCAACGAGGTGTTCTTCAACGAGGTCCGGGTCCCCGACACCCACCGGCTGGGTGAGGTCAACGACGGCTGGCGGGTGGCGCTCACCACCCTGATGAACGAGCGGGCGTCGATCGGCGGCGGGCCCGGCGCCGGGGCCGGCTTCACCAGGCTCAAGGAGATGGTCCGCCATTTCGACCTGGCCGACGATCCGCTGATCCGCCAGGACCTGATCGACATCTACATCCGCGGTCGGGTGTTGCACTACAACAACCAGCGGTCGCTGGCGGCGATGAAGCGAGGCGAGCTGCCGGGGCCGGAGATGTCCGGAGCCAAGCTGCTGCTGACCGAGAACATGCGGCGGACCTCGGCTTTCGTTTCCAGCGTGCTCGGCCCGAAACTGACGGCAGACAGCGGCGAGTGGGGTACCTTCTCCTGGGCCGGCTACGTGCTCGGCATGCCGGGCATGGCCATCGCCGGTGGCTCCGATCAGGTGCTACGAAACATCATGGGCGAACGAGTCCTCGGGCTGCCGAAGGAGCCCGGCATCGACACCGTCAGCCCGTTCAAGGACATCGCGGTCGGCACCAAACGAGCCGACTGACGGCGACCGGCCGATGCGCTCAGAGCTGTACGGCCGGGACCGGTGTCTTGTGGCACATGTGACCGGTGGCGCCCCGAAGGGTCGCAGGCGGTCGGTCACCGTCGGTGACGGAGTGCGGGCTGTTGGCTACCGCAGATGTGGAGCCAACGCGGCCGAGGCGGCAGCCACGCCGGAGGTGCCGATCGAGGCACCCATGGAAACGATGGCGGCCTCGACGGTGCCAAGGGTGCCGAGCAGCATCGGTGGGTTGAGGTGACCCATGTGGCCGATCCGGAACGCCCGGCCGGCAAAGTCACCGATGCCGAGCCCGAGGGTCAGCCCGGCTCCTTCGGCGCAGCGGCGCCGGATCTCGTCGGCGTCGATGCTCCCGGTGCGGACCGTGGTGACGGCGGTCGAGCGGGCCGCCGGGTCGGAGATGTTGAAGCCGATGCCGTCGTCGGTGGACCAGCCATCGACCGCGGCCCACACTGCGCCGGCCATGGCCCGGTGCCGATCCCAGCGGGCTTCGAGGCCCTCCTCCTCGATCATGACGAGGGCCTCCCGCAACCCGTACAGGTGCGAGACCGGAGGGGTGCCGCTGTACAGCTCGTAGTGCTGGCTCGGGTTGAGCCGCCGACCCCAGTCGAGGTAGCCGACGTGGAGGTCGGACCGCTCGTAGGCGGCCACCGCTTTGTCGCTGGCCCAAAGGAAGGCCAATCCCGGCGGCACCATCAGCCCTTTCTGGGAGGCGGCAACGGTGACGTCGACTCCCCACTCGTCCATCTCGAACGGCTCACAGCCGAGCGAGGCGATGCAATCGACCATGAACAGCGCCGGATGGTCGGCCTCATCGATTGCCGCCCGCAGCGCCGGGACGTCGTTGCGGACCGAGGTGGCCGTATCGGTCTGGACGCTCAGTACGGCCCTGATCTCGTGGCCCGGATCATCGGCCAGACGGGCCCGAAGCGCCTCGGGGTCGACCGGGCGATCGTCGGACCCGGGCAGGATCTCCATCTTGACTCCCGACACTGCGGCCAGCTCACCCCAGGCGATGGCGAAGCGACCGGACTCCAGGACCAACACCTTGTCGCCCCGGGCCAGTGTGTTGGAGATGGCCATCTGCCATGCCCCGTGGCCGTTGGAGATGATCACGAAGGGGTGACCCTCGGTGCGGGCCAGGCCCGGGAGCCGGCGGAAGATGTCGTCGGACGTCTCGACCAGTTCGCCGGAGTAGATGTCGGGCATGGGGCGGGCCATGGCGTTGAGGACCCGGTCTGGCATGATCGAGGGGCCGGGGATGGCCACCAGGTCGCGGCCGAAGTTGAGGTCGATCCCTCGGTCGGCGATTTCGGGATCGAGCTGCGGGGGCGAGGTGTTGGCCATCGCCAAAACGATAGACCGATCGATCGGATTCGAGCGCACCATCGAGGTGCCGCCGACCCTGTCGGCCGGGCGGCGACCGGCGGTTCCGACCGTTCGATGGCCGCGGCGGTCACCGCCATTGGCCATACTGGTCGATGTGTCACGTGAGAGCCTGATCGGCAAAGTCGCCGCCCTGCTGGCCAAGGCCGAGAGCACCGAGCACGAGCCGGAGCGGCAGGCCTTTCTGGCCAAGGCCCAGTCGCTCATCACCCGTCACCAGATCGACGAGGGCGAGCTCCGGCTGAGCCGGGCCGATATGGCGGAACGGTCGATCCAGATCGACGGCTGGGGTAATGCCACCCGGGGTGTGGTCCACCTGTACTCGGGGGTGGCGGAGCTCAACCGCTGCTCGGTTGCCCACCGGACCGGTCGGGGGTGGGCCAAGGTGGTGATGTTCGGCGCCGACATCGACGCCGAGGTGACCTGCAGACTGGTCGACCACCTGCTGCCCCAACTGCGGCTGGCGATCCTCAACGATCGGCCCCGGTCGAGAATGAGCTATGCCATCGGCTGGACCCACGAGGTCCTGGAGCGGTTGCGGGCGGCACAACAGTCCGCCGCGGCGGCGGGCAACGCCCTGGTGCCCACCAATGTCCTGGCCGACGAGGCCCTGCGGGCGGCCCACGACCTCCGCTCGGAGCGGCGCAACACGGTGGACTCCGAGGCCTACGGGTCGGGTATGGTGGCCGCCGAACAGGCCGATATCGGGCGGAGTAGCGTCGGCCGGCCATCGAGCCCCGGACTCCACTGACGGCCTGGCTGAGGCGGTTGGCGGGCTGGGGAATGGCCCCTGGCAACCTGAGGTTCAACTTGGTCATGGCTTCGATAACCGCAGAACTCCTCGGCGACTACCGGGTGAACATCACAAACGGCGTCCACACCTGGCGGGCCGACGAACCGGTCGATCTGGGGGGAGACAACACCGGGCCAAACCCCTATGACCTGCTGCTCGGCTCCCTGGCCGCCTGCACCTCGATCACGCTCTCGATGTACGCCAAGCGTAAGGGCATCGAGATGACGTCGCTGTCGGTCGAGTACAGCTACGACAAGATCCACATCGACGACTGCGCAAAGTGCGACGACAGCCACAGCGGCATGATCGACCACGTCACCTCCCGGATCTTCATCGACGGCAACTTCGACGAGGCCACCCGGGACCGGCTGATGGAGATCGCCCAGCGCTGCCCGGTGCACAAGACCCTGGAGAAGGGCATCGTGTTCGACGAAACGGTCTACGCCGGCTGAGCGAAGGCCCGAACCGGAACCAGCCCGGACGTCGCTACCGGAACAGCCGGGCCTGGCCACCCGGCGGCAGCCGTGGCGACCCGGACCACGTCAGCGAGTCCATGAACACCCACGACCGGCGGTGGATGGCGGTGGGACCGTAGCCCTGGAGGGCGGTCTTGTGGCGAGGACAGGGGTAGCCCTTGTTGAACTCGAAATCGAAGCCGGGGTACAGCTCGGCCTGGGATCGCATGTACCGATCCCGCACCACCTTGGCCACGATCGAGGCTGCGGCGATCGACAGGCACTTGGCGTCACCGCGGATCAGCTTCCTGGTCACCGGGTGACCAACGAAGTCCCAGTTCCCGTCGAGGATGACGGCATCGACGCCGACCCCGAGACCCTCGATGGCCCGGCGGGCCGCCAGTTTCTGGGCCGCCGACATGCCGAGCCGGTCACACTCGGCATGGCTGACATGGCCGACCGACCAGGCATCGCTCCAGTCGGTGATCCGATCGAACAGTGCCTCACGCTCCGGTTCTGTCAGTTGCTTGGAGTCCCGCAACTTGTAGAGCCGACGATCCTTCGGCACCACCACCGCGCCGATGCTGAGGGGCCCCGCCCAGGAACCTCGGCCGACCTCATCGATACCGACCACCGTGGCGTGACCCTGTTCCCACAGATCCCGCTCGGTGTTCAGGCCCGGAGGTTTGACCTTGAGGGCCTGACGCAGTTTTGGCACGGTGGCCGTCGCCATGGGGCTGAACCTAGCAGACCACCGGGCGGCCGGTTGCGACGATGACGTCGGTGAGCGTCGGAGCCCGGTGCCAGACGACCAGAGCCCGACGACCGTTGCGTTCAGAGGAAGCTGTCGCCGGGGGCCGGGGCCCGAGGCAGTCCGTCGCCAGACCCGGCCAGGAGCGTCTCGCCCTGGGCCCCATCGGCCCGCCATGTCGGGTCGAGCCCGGAGCAGGTGACCTCCAACCGATCGGCCGAGCCGGACTCCTCATCGGGTTCGATGTCCCACAACAGCGCCGGCCGGTAGCCGTGCCAGCGGATGGCGAACGAGACCGAGCAGCCGGCGACCGGGGCCCGGTGGACCTCCACCGGGCCACCTCGCCAGGCGGTGGGGAAACCGGGGAGCAGATCGATGGCGGCGGGTCCGGCCGGCGATCGCCGCTCGTCCAGCAACAGCCGTCTGGAGGCGTTCCAGAACCGGGCCGCAGCGACGGCACTGTCGACCCGGCTTCCGAGGTTGCGTTCGTTGTCATCGACCACCGTCCACCGACCGGCCGGTGCCGCCCGTTCGGCCATCGTGGTGATGGCGGCCAGATCGGCCGGTGGGGCGGGAACATGGTCGGCCAGGAGATCGGCGGCCGCCCGGTCCTGGCCGACGAGGCCGACCAGGCGGGCCAAACCGGCCCGGGCCGCAGTCCGATCCGGCGAGGCCTTCCCTCGACCTGCGGACCGCTCGACCAGATGGGTCAGTTGGGCCGCCGGCTCCAGCAGTCGCTGAGCCAGCTCTGTGTCGGCGGTAAGCTCGGCGGCCAGCCCGATCCCGGCCAACAACTCGACGGCGGCCACCGGACCGTGACCGAGCCCGGTGGGGAAGGACTCGGCGAACGCCTCCAACCCGGCAACACACTCGAACCGGTGGCCACCGAGGGCCAAACCCTCGAGAATCGCTCCGGCCCCCGGTTCGCAACCGGCCACCGCGGCCGGCAGCTCGGAGGCGGCCAGCACCAGCCGGGCCCTGGCCGCCGCGGCCAGGGCGGTGATCCCGGCCTCGGGAAACTCGAACCGAGCCGCCCGGTCGATCACCGCGGTCCAGCCTCGGGCCGCGGACTCACCGTCGGGGAGCCGGTCGAGCGCCACGTCGCCGATCCCGCCCACCGCTGCGCCACCCGTGCCAACCGTGGCGCCGGCCCCGCCGGACTCGACGGCAAAGCGCAGCGAGGTGCTGTGGGGCAGCGGGTAGAGGCAGACCGCATTGGCAGCGGGGCCGGCGACCGGGGTCGGCCAGCGGAGGTCACCGCCCTGCGACACCTCGTCGAGCAGATCGGCGGTCGAGCTGGCCCCGGCTTCGTTCGGTCGGCGGGGCAACCGGATCATGGCCACCCCGTCGATCGAGATCGTGGTGCCGTCGAGCAGTTCGAGCCGCAACGGCCGTCGATCGGGGCCACCGGGGCCGGCATCGATACCAACGGGTTCGACCGCCGGGTAGGGCCGAACGGCCAGGGCCAACGCCACCGGGACCGGCGAGTCGTTCCTGATATCGATCACGGTGATGGTTCGGCCGTCGAGCACCACCGGGTGGACGGTGTGGATCACGTCGCCGGAGGGAACCCGCAGGGCGGTCTCGATGATCGGGCCGTGACCGACGCGACGCTGGCGAACCGATGGCTCCCGGGCGGGGAGGTGCCAGCGATCGTCGGCCCCGATCCACCAGTCGATGGCCCACCGCTGACCGGCGGCGGAGACGAGACCCCCACCGTCGACCAGTGCCGGGGAGCGGCCGTCGATCCCGGCCACCAGCGTGGCCCCGGCATCGGCCGGCCGTTCGACCGAGCGCGGCCCGATCGACAGGGTGTTCGGGTGTTCGGTGGAGCCGGTCACCGAGTCGAAGATAGCGAGCCCGGCTCGGTTCGGTCGGTTCCGGCGGTCACCGTCCCTGCAGTTCACTCGTGGCCGAGGCGACCCCGCAGCAGCTTCTCCTGGGCGAAGTCCGGATCCTCACCCTCCCAGCAGATGGCGTAGACCTGGTCTGCGATCGGCATGAACACCCCGTGCTGGCGGGACAGCTCCCGAACCACCTTCGCCGCCTTGACCCCTTCGGCGACCTGGTCCATCTCGGCCAGGATCTGCTCGATCGGCACGCCTTGACCGAGCCGCCGCCCAACGCTGGAGTTCCGACTCTGGGGGCTGATGCAGGTGGCCAGCAGATCGCCGACGCCGGCCAGGCCGGCCAGGGTCAGCGACTCTCCGCCCATCTCGGTGCCGAGCTCGATCAGCTCGGCCAGGCCCCTGGTGATGACCGCAGCCCTTGCGTTGTCTCCAAGGCCCCGCCCCTCCACCGCCCCGGCGGCGATGGCGTAGACGTTCTTCAACGCACCGCCCAGCTCACAACCGACGACGTCGTGGTGGCTGAAGACCCGGAACGTCGGTGTGCTGAACACCTGCTGGAGGCGGGATGCGATGTGTTGCTCCGACAGCGCCACCACTGCGCCGGCCGGGTTTCCGGCCATGATCTCCTTGGCCAGGTTCGGCCCGGCCAGCACCCCGACCGGGCGATCGGGCAGGACCTCCTCGACGATCTGGGTCATACGGAGCCTGGTTTCCGGCTCGAATCCCTTGGCCAGGCTCAACACCGGCACCCACGGCCGCAGCGCCGATGACACCATTTCGCAGGTCTGGCGGAAGGCGCCGGTCGGCACCCCCATCACCACCAGGTCGGCGTCGGCCACCGCCGTCTCCAGGTTGTGCTCGGCCCGCAGGTCGGGATGGAGCGGATGGTCCGGCAGGTAGCGCGGGTTTCTATGATCGCCGTTGATGGCGGCGACGGTCTCGTCGTCCCGGGCCCATAGCGTCGTCGGCCCATTGTGGGCCGCCAGGTGGGCCACGGTGGTGCCCCACGAACCGCCTCCGACAACCAGTACCCGCAACGCCGACATCGTGACATCCTCCCTCGTCGTGGATCCGACGATGGTCGGCGGATCCGGCCCGCAAGACGGGCCCGGCTCGATCTTGGCACGAAACCGGCCGGGGACACGACCGGATCGAGGACGCCGATCGAACACCGGCAATCGAACACCGGCAATCGAACATACAGCGCGGTCGCGTTCGTAGCGGCGGCGGCCGAACCGGTACCATCGGCCCGACATGAGCCCCGTAGCGACTGCGGTCGTGATCCCCGTCAAGTCGTTCGATGCGGCCAAGGAACGGCTGTCCGGCGCGCTCGGTGCGCAGCAGCGGGCCGAGCTTGCCCGGTCGATGGCCGAGGGTGTGGTCGCAGCCGGCCGACCGTTGCCCACCTTCGTGGCATGCGGCGCCGACGACGTCGCCGACTGGGCCGCCTCGGTCGGTGCCGGGGTGATCTGGCTGGCCGAACCGGGCCTGAATCGAGCGGTGGCCAACGCCTGCCGGGTGCTGGCGGCCGACGGGTACCTCCGGGCCATCATCGCCCACGGTGATCTGCCGCTGGCCACGTCGCTGGCCTGGGTGGCCGACTTCGACGGCGTGACGATCGTCCCCGACCGCCGGGGCGAGGGCACCAACGTGATGGCGGTGCCGCTCGACGCCGAGTTCGAGTTCCACTACGGCCCCGGCTCCGCCGCCGCCCACCGTGGCGAAGCGGAGCGCCGGGGTCTGGCGCTGCGGGTGATGGCCGACCGTTTCCTGGGGTGGGACGTCGACACGCCGGCCGACCTGGCCGACCTCCCGGACCGCCGGCCCACGAACCGCAGGGCCGACCGATGACCGAAGCACAGAACCCCCTGACCCCGGCCCCGGTCACGATGCACGGGTTCACCACCAACCTGGCAACACCGGCTCGAGCGCTGGCCATCGGAGCCCATCCCGACGACGTCGACTTCGGCTGCGGGGCAACCCTGGCAAAATGGGCTGCCGCCGGCTGCGAGGTCAGCATCCTGGTCTGCACCGACGGCTCAAAGGGAACCTGGAATCCCGAAGCCGACGAGGCCGACCTGATCGCCACCAGACAACGGGAACAGCGCAACGCCGCAGCGGCGCTGGGGGCGATCGGCGAGGTGGGTTTCCTCGGCTGGCCGGACGGCGAGCTGGCGTCGGGGATGGAGCAGCGGGCCCAGGTGGCACTGTGGATCCGCACGACCAGGCCCGACGTGGTTCTCGGCCATGATCCGTGGAAGCGCTACCGGCTGCACCCCGATCACCGAAACGCCGGCTGGCTGACAACCGACGGCGTGGTTGCGGCCCGGGACCCGAAGTTCTTTCCCGACCAGCCCGTCGCCCATCACCGCCCGGACCATCTCCTGTTGTGGGAGGCCGACGGGCCGGATCACGCCGAGGACGTCACCGGCTTCCTCGAGGTGAAGTATCGGGCGCTGCTGGCCCACACCAGTCAGTTCGAGTCGACGATGGGCGCCGACGACGATCCGGAGCTGGCACGGTTCCGGCACCGGGTCGAGGCCAAGCTGGCCACGGCCGGGGCGGCCTGCGGCATGACCAATGCCGAGGTGTTCAAGCTGATCGATGACCTCTGAGTCCGCCGCGACCGGCCCGAGGGCCGAGGGCGACACCGTGGTGGGGGTCGACGGCTGTCGTGGCGGTTGGGTCACCGTCGAGTGGTCGACGGGGAGCGGCCGGCTCCTGGCCGATCGGGTCGAGGATCTGGCCCCGCTGATCGAGCGGCTTCGCAACCGCAGTGTGCGGGCGGCGGCGATCGACATGCCGATGGGACTGCTGGACCGGCAACCGAGAACCTGCGACACCGAGGCCCGCAAGCTGCTCGGACCGCGCCGCTCGTCGATCTTCCCCACCCCGGTACGGGCCACCCTCGATGCCCGCGACTACCGGCACGCCTGCCGACTGTCGACCGAGGTGTCCGGCAAGGCACTGTCGAAACAGGCCTTCAACCTCCTACCGCAGATCCGCAGGCTGGACGAGCTGATCGAACCGGCGGACCAGGATCGACTGGTCGAGGCCCATCCCGAATGCGCCTTCGTTCGACTGGCCGGGCGGCCGCTCGAACATGCAAAGCGGACCGAGGCCGGGCGGGCCCATCGGCGCCGGCTGCTCGAAGCCCATGACCCGTCGCTCGGCGCCATGCTCGACGAACGATCGGACCTGCCGCTCATCGATCTGATCGACGCCGCGGTGCTGGCCATCACCGCAGCCAGGGTGGCGGCCGGGACCGAGCGGCGGCTGATCTCCAGCGTCGACCGACGGGGCCTGGTGGCCCAGATCGTCTACTGACCATCGTCCCGGTCGGCCCCGGGTTGCGGCGAGACTCGTATTCGTCGGGTTGGTGCTCCATACTGGTTCGATGACCGAGGGCGCTGAACCGGCAATCGACGTGGAGGATCTTCTCCACCCTGACGAGCAGCGCAGGTTCCGGCGGCTCTGCCTCGCCACCTCACCCGAAGATCTGGCCCAGCTCGTCGCCGTGATCGGGATGCACCTCGACCACATCCGGGGCAACGCCGGACCGACCACCGATGTGGAAACGGCGGAGATGATCGGCGATTCGCTGGAGCGGCTGCTCCGCAGCGACATCGAATTCGACGATGACGCCCGAGCCCAGATCCGGGGGGCGGTCGAATACTTCCTGCTCACCGATGATGCGGCGGGTGACATGGAGGATGTCCTGGGCTTCGACGACGACGCCAGGGTGGTCAACACCGTGCTGGACCGGATCGGCCATTCGGAGTTCGCGGTCGAGCTTCCGACCTGATCACGGTGGCCGAATCGGGCAAGCGGGCCGGATCGGCCAGCGCCGGCATCGTTGTCTTCCGCCGCAACCCCGACCGAGGGACGGGCCCCGGGGGCGTGGAGATCCTGCTGGTCCACCCCGGCGGCCCGTTCTGGGCCAACAAGGACATCCACGGATGGTCGATCCCCAAGGGTGAGTTCGACCCGGACACCGAGTCCGGCGAAGCGGCGGCGGTCCGGGAGTTCGGGGAGGAGATCGGCCGACCTCCGCCTGAGGGTCCGCTGCGGCCGCTCGAACCGTTCAGAGCCGGCCGAAAGACGATTTCGGCCTGGCTGGTGGAGGGCGATCTCGACGCCGATGCGATCGAGAGCAATTCCTTCGAGATGGAGTGGCCGCCACAGTCGGGGCGAACCCAATCATTTCCCGAGGTGGATCGGGCGGGCTGGTTCGGCCTTGCCGACGCCGAAACCAAGCTCCACAAGGGACAACTGCCGTTGTGCCGCCTGATCGTGGTGGCCCTGACCGAGGACAGCGCTGAAAACAACGCCAAGAACAACGCCTACAACAATGCCGAAAACAATGCCAAGAACCAGTGAAATCAAGGGGTTTCCGGTAACTTCACCACTGTCCACCACTCCCCGTGGCGACAGCACTACATTCTCTCCTGCGGAGTCGTTCGAGGTCCGGGTTGGCGCCCGGCCTACTGGAGGTATGGGTTACACGTGCTGGTCAGACCGCCTATTTACGGGTTGGACATCGTTGTCGATACAAACGCTCTGCCTGACAAACCGAACACCGACGACGTCTACGTCCTCGACCCCGCCAACAGCACCATCGTTGCCGCCGGCATCAGCACCATCGATGGTGACGAGTACTACGACGGCACCGAACGCCGGATCCTGTCGATCCTCGATCAGCGCTTCGCCGTGCTCGATCCCGGCATCATCAGCACCTGGAACGGGTCGGTACTCGACCTGCCGTTCCTGCGGGCCCGGGCCGAGCACCTGAGCATCGGGCTCGGCCTCCGGCTCCGGCCAGACCGCCGTCGTGGCCCCCGCCCTGTCCACACCGGCCGACCGCGGCCCGGTGTCCAGGTCGGCCCGGCGACCGACGGCCCGACCAGGCCGGTGTGCGGCGCCTGGCACCGTCAACGTCATCTCGACCTGCGGTGGGTCTACGGCGCAACCGCCTCGGCCGACGAGTTGTTCGATCGCGACCCCCGCCGGGGCGCCCACCTGGCCCGGTCGCTGGCCGAGAGGCGCTGGGCCCGGGCCCGTCGGCACCTCGATCGCATCCCGCCGCCGGTCAAGCTGAACAGCTACGCCTGGACCTGCGTGGCCCCCGATTGGGCCGACGGTCCCACGGTCGACATTCCCCGGTCGGCCAAGGATCGCCATCCCTCATCGGGGTCGATGATCGGCCGGAGCTGACACGTTGCAGCCCGGCAGCCGGCCAACTCCAGCACACGCATTCCGGTGTGCTGGATCCAGCCCGGATCTGTGGCGACGATGGCCGGAATCACAACGACGGTGGGTTCGATTTCACTGCCGTGGCGATCGGGGCCCGACGCTTCCCTCGATCACCGACGCTGACTACCCTCACCCCTGATGGTGCTAGAGCTGGGTCCCTACCCCGCCGAAGACGTCCAGCGGTGGTCGAGGGTCGTCAGACGGATCGTGGTCGAATTGCGATCAACGCCCGACAACGAGCAGCTGGTCTCACCAGACGTCGTCGAACTGTGGTCCCGTACCCTCGACGAGTGGTCCCGCACCGCCGACTCGCTGACCGCCGGCGGGGCGGCCCCGGCCCCGTTCCGGTGGACCGGTGAGTTGGAGCCCGAGGTCGTGGAGTTCCTGCTCGACGGTCTGGAACGCTGCCTGCACTCACCAACGGTCATGGGCTGGATCACGCCGGAGGAGGCCGAAGAGCAGCGGACCTTCACGATGCAGCTGGTCCAGGCCTTCGTCGACGGCCTTATCGCCGAGGGCCACGGATGCCAGCACTACGCCGACCAGATCCTGGTCTCGCTTGGCGGGTTGTTGCAGGACTAGGATCCTGCCCTCCATCGGCTCCAGGGGGGGATGGTTCAAGGCCCGCTCGGCAGCGGCCGGCCGGCCAGCACCGACTTGTCCGGCACCCCCAGGGCCAGCGCAACCTGGCCTGCCACGACCACCCACTCGACGCCGACCGACGGCGCAGCCGGGACCTCGATCGTGGCCCGGTCGCCGATCGTCTCGGGGTCGAAGATCACGATGTCGGCATCGGCGCCCCGCTGCAGGCGACCCTTGCCTGCCATGGCCGGGATCATCCCCTCGACCCGCCGGACCGGGCCGATCGTGATCTTGGCCAGCCCGGTCAGCAGATCGATGACCCCCAGCTCCCGGACGTAGTGGCCGATGAGGCGGGCGAACGTGCCCGCACCGCGGGGGTGGTTGTTCATCTCGACCGTGGGGATGGCGTCGCTGGCCACCAGCATCCACGGCTCCTGCAGCGCCATCTCCACCTCGTGGCCGGGAATCGAGCCGAGTGCCGCCACCAGCTTGTTGCTGCGGAACGCCTCGCCGAAGGAGGCGGCCGAGAGCCGGGTGCCGGTACCGGCGATCTGGAGGTCGGATTCGGCCAACCGGTATCGTTCCTGCCACCCCAGCGAGAACCGGGAGCTGCCGAGGAAGGTCCCCCAGAACTCATAGGGGTAGAGGCACGCCGTCACGTCCGCCCCGGCCGCCCTGGCCTGGTTGATCATGGCCAGCGCCTC
This sequence comes from uncultured Acidimicrobiaceae bacterium, assembly GCA_947259095.1. Classification (GTDB taxonomy): domain Bacteria; phylum Actinomycetota; class Acidimicrobiia; order Acidimicrobiales; family SZUA-35; genus JAHELU01. Next base: position 24,549 of record CAMYLA010000023.1, read on the forward strand.
CGTCATCACGAAGGTGCCGCCGGTGCTCGACAGATGCTCGATGTGGGCCGACACCCTGGTTCGTGTGGCGATGCCCAGCACCTCTTCGATCGCCTCCAGGCTGGTGCCCGGGGGGTCGGGGTCGCTGTGGCGAACATGGAAGAAGCAGACGTGGCCGATCTCGGCCGCGATCTCGGCCAGCCGCTCCATCTCTGCGGTGGTCGTGCCGGGCGAGTACTCCGGGGAGAACGAGATGCCGGCAAACCCCTGGGCCAGGTTGGTTCTGGTCAGGTCGTCGAGTGCGGTGAACTGGGCCGCAGTCAGCGGCTCGTCGATCTCGGCCCCCACGTCGAAGCCCCGCAGGAAGTGGTGGTGGAAGGCCCCGCCGTAGTGGATCGGGGTCTGGTTCTCGTAGCGGCCGAAGTAGGCATCGGCGTAGTTGTTCACCCCGTGCATGGCCAGGTTGGTGGTCACGCCGTCGGCCAGCTTGAGCCACACCCCGAACGAGTTCGGCTCGTAGGACAGCAGGTCGACGAAGCCCGGGGCCACAACCAGACGCTCGGCCTCGATCTCGGTCCGCCCGGTCAGGTCACGGTAGGTCACGGCGGTGATCGTGTCGCCGTCTATGCCGAGGTTGGCCAGGCCGTCGAAACCGGAGTCGGGATCGATCACCCGACCGCCCCGGATCACGATGTCGAAGAGGTGACCGTCCGGCGGCTCCGGGGGCGGTGGCCGGCCGCCGACCGACAGGGCCGGTGGCAGCGGCGGCGGGGCGGCCTCGAGCCCGGGAATCGGTGTCGGGCTGGGCCGGCTGCCGGACGCTCGGCCGGGCGACCCGGTCGTTGGCGACGCCGGATCGGTCCGACTCCCTCGGCCATCATCGCCCCCACCGACGCCGCCACCGTCGGCGGCGGTGCCGAAGCGCCGCAGCGCGACCACATTCACGGCGCCGCATCCCAACGCCATGAGCAGATTTCGCCGGTCCCTCGACGGCGGGAGATATTCGCGAGCACGACCCATGCCGATGACGACGGTAGTCGTGGCTCGACGGTGAGCCGGTGACCCCGGCTCGTCGGCGCCGGTGACACCAAACCGGTCGACGGCGTCGACCGGTTTGGCGAGTACTGTCTTGTCGTGGCCGAAGACCTTCCCGCTCTCTACCGACTGGGCATCGTCGGATCGGGGCAGATCGCCCGGATGACCCACCAGTCGGCGGTCAAACTGGGAATCACGCCCCGGCTGTTCGCCGAACGGTTCGACGACTCGGCGGCCCAGGCCGCACCGGGTGCAGTGTTCAGCCATCCGGACGCCCTCGCCGGTTTCGCCGCCGACTGCGAGGTGCTGACCTTCGAACACGAACGAATCGACATCGGGCTGCTCCAGGCGTTGGAGGAGAACGGGGCCCGGCTCCGACCGGGAACCAGGACCATTCGCGTCGCCTTCGACAAGATGTACCAACGCCGGGTGCTGCGGAGCAAGGGCTACCAGGTCCCGGCGTTCGCCGAGGTGCGGGGTCCCGACGACGTGTTCGACTTCGCCACCGAGCACGGCTATCCCGTTGTGCTCAAAACCGTTCGGGCCGCTCCCCCCGGCGAACGGGGCGTGTGGGTGGTCGAGGACCGGACCGAGGCCATGAAGGTCCTGGCCGAGCGCTCCAATCTGGAGCTGATGGCCGAGGAGTACCAGTCGATCGTCAAGGAGATCGTGGTGCTGGTGGTCCGCCGGCCCGGAGGTCACGCCCGCTCCTACCCCATCACCGAGATCACAAACCAGGACGGTGCGGCCAAGGAGATCCGGGCCCCGGCCGCCATCGGCCATCGGCTGGCCACCGAGGCCCGCCAGTTGGCCCTCGATCTGGCAAACGAGTTCGAAGCGGTGGGGGTGCTGGCGGTGGAGCTGTTCCTCACCACCGAGGGACTGGTGGTCAACGAGCTGGCGGCCCGGCCCCACAACGCAGGCCATCTGACCATCGAGAGCTGCCCGACGTCGCAGTTCGAGAACCACGTCAGGGCGGTGCTCGATCTCCCGCTGGGACCGACCTGGCCCAGCGTCGCCGCTGCGGTGACCATCAACGTGATCGGCACCATCGACGGGTTCGATCCGGCCCAACACCTCCCCGAGGCCCTGGCGGTGGAGGGGGCACAGATCCACCTCTACGGCAAGGTCCCCCGGCCGGGCCGCAAGCTGGGCCACGTCACCGCCATCGCCGACAACATGGAACAGGCACGCGAACTGGCCAGGCGGGCCGAGGCCGCGCTCCGCGGCGGCCGCTGGTAGCGCGCCGGCCCGATTGCGGCACCGGTCGTCGGGAGTGAACCGCCCGGCCCGGCGATTCGCGTAGAGTGCTAGCGATGAGCAGGACGTTGAACGTGGTCGACCACCCGCTGGTGGCCCACAAGATCACCATGTTGCGCGACGAAGCCACCGAGTCGTCGGCCTTTCGATCGTTGTGTCAGGAGATCACGCTGCTGACCGCCTACGAGGCCCTTCGCCATCTGCCGACGAAGCCGGTCACCGTGAAAACGCCGATCACCACCACCGAGTCGCCGATGTTGGACGGCCCGGCCCCGGCCATCGTCGGGATCCTGCGGGCCGGGCTGGTCATGGTGGAGGCCATCCTCACACTGATCCCCCATGGCCGGGTCGGCCACCTCGGCCTCTACCGCGACCCGGAGACCCACAATCCGGTGGAGTACTACAAGAAGCTGCCGGAACGGATGGTGGACCGGGAAGTGTTGCTGGTCGACCCCATGCTGGCCACCGGCGGCAGTGCGGTCCACGCCCTCGACGTGCTGGCCGCGGCCGGGGCCCACAACGTTGACCTGCTGTCGATCATCGGATGCCCCGAGGGTGTGGCCGCGGTCCACGACCGCTACCCCGACACCATCATCACCCTGGCCGCTCTCGACGAGCGGCTGAACGAGAATGCCTACATCGTGCCAGGGCTCGGCGATGCCGGCGACCGGATCTACGGCACCAAGTAGGATGCCCGCACCATGGCCACCGAACCAGACCCCCCAGCGGTGACCGACCAGGGCAGGCCCCATCCGGCAGATCCGACCGAACGGGCGGCCTCGATCGATTGGCCGGAGCTCCGTCGGGTGGCCGGGGCGGCCGCCGAGCGGGCATATGCCCCGTACTCGGGCTTCCGGGTCGGTGCGGCCGGTCTCGTCGAAGACGGACGGATCGTCAGCGGTTGCAACGTCGAGAACGTGTCCTACGGGTTGACGCTGTGCGCCGAGTGCGGCCTGATCTCGGATCTGCACCGCACCGGTGGCGGCCGTCTACTGGCGGTTGCCGTGGTCTCCGGTTCCGGCAGACCATGTTCGCCATGTGGCCGGTGCCGCCAGCTGCTGTTCGAGCACGGTGGTCCGGACTGCCTGGTCGAGGGCGGCACCGACATCGTGAAGATGTCCGACCTGCTGCCGGACGGATTCGGGCCCGGCCGGTTGGCCGAGGGCTGACCGAGCATCGAGGAGTGACCGAGCATCCAGCAGTGACCGGGGATCGAGGAGTGACCGAGCATCGAGGAGTGACCATGACCGACAACGAGGCCGACCACGAGGCCGACCCCGGCGCCGGAGATCCGGCACCGTGGGACGCCCAGTCGCTGCTCATCATGAAGCGGGACGGCGACCGACTGCCCGACGATGCCATCGACTGGTTCATCGACGGCTACACCACCGGTCGGATACCCGACTACCAGGCCTCGGCCATGCTGATGGCGGTGTTCCTCAACGGGCTCGACGGCCCGGAGTTGGCCCGCTGGACGAACGCCATGATCGACAGCGGTGAACGTTTCGTTCTCGGCGACGTCGGCCGACCGATCGTCGACAAGCACTCGACCGGGGGCGTCGGCGACAAGGTGTCGCTCGTGCTGTGCCCGCTGGTGGCGGCCTGCGGCGCCGTCATCCCCCAGGTCGCAGGGCGGGGCCTCGGTCACACCGGTGGCACACTCGACAAGCTGGAGGCCATCCCGGGGTGGAATCCGTCGGTCGAACCGGACCGGTTCCGGGAGATCGTGACCGAGGTCGGCGCCGTCATCGCCGCCGCCAATGATGATCTGGCCCCGGCCGACCGCAAGCTCTACGCCCTGCGGGACGTGACCGGGACGGTGGCCTCGATCCCGCTGATCGCCTCGTCGATCATGTCGAAGAAGATCGCATCCGGCACCGAGGCCCTGGTGCTCGACGTCAAGGTCGGCAGCGGCGCCTTCATGCGTGAGGTGGACGATGCCAGGGTCCTGGCCGAAACGATGGTCGACATCGGCAACCGGGCCGGGGTGAGGACCACCGCCCTGCTGACCGCCATGGATCAGCCGCTGGGCCGGGCGGTTGGCAACACCCTGGAGGTCGACGAATCGATCGAGGTGCTGGCCGGCGGCGGACCCGAGGACCTGGTCGAGGTGGTGGTGGCGCTGGCCGACGAGATGTTGACCATGGTGGGCATCGACGCCGATCCGGCCAAGGTGCTGGCCTCGGGGGCGGCGGCGCCGGTGTGGGCGGCCATGATCGAAGCTCAGGGTGGCGACCTGTCCGCACCTCGACAGCGGGCCACCCACCGGGAGGAGATCGTGGCCGAGCGTGACGGCTGGCTCAGCGGCCTCGATGCCCTGGCCGTCGGTGTGGCCTCGATGCGGCTGGGTGCCGGTCGGGCTCGCAAGGAGGACGACATCGATTTCGGGGCCGGGATCGAGTGCCTGATCAAGGTGGGCGAGCCGGTGAGCGTTGGGCAACCGATGCTCCGGCTCCACAGCGACAAGCCGGCGACGTTCGCCGTGGCCCGACACATCCTGGCCGACGCCGTGACCTACGCCGAACAGCAGCCCGATCCACAACCGCTGATCATCGACCGCATCGGCTGACGGCCCGACGCCCTCTCAGCCAGGTTGGGGTTGCGGCTCAGGTCGGGCGACGGCTCAGACCAGGGTTCCCAGCAGCTGCGGGAGATCGGTGATCCGGTCGAGGTGGTGCCACGACGGTTCCAGTTCGGTCCGGTCGACCCGTTCGTGACCCCAGATGATGCCGTAGGGAATGTGGACGCCGTACGAGCCGATCTCGATCACCGGGAGCACATCGGACCGCAGCGAATTGCCGGCCATCAAGAACTCCGACGGCTCGACACCGTGTCGGTCGAGAACCCGCCGGTAGTGGGTCGGCGACTTCTCGCTGAGGATCTCGACATGATGGAACCGCTCGGCCAGGCCCGACTCGGCGATCTTCGACTCCTGATGGAACAGGTCTCCCTTGGTGATCAGCACCAGACGGTAGTGATCGGCCAACGCGTCGATCGTCGCCTCCACACCGGGGAGCAGATCCACCGGATGGCTCAACATCTCCTTGCCCCAGTTGACGATCTGCTGCAGGGCCTCGGCGGGTATGGCGCCGCCGCTGGCCTCGATGGCGGTTTCGATCATCGACAGGGTGAATCCCTTGACCCCGTAACCGAAGACCTCGAGGTTGGCCCGCTCCCGAGTGAGCAGCTTCTCGGCCGCCTCCTCGCTTGGCAGCCAGGGGCTCACCAGCGCGCCGAAGCGTTGCTCGGTGACCAAAAAGTGACTCTCGGAATGCCAGAGGGTGTCGTCGGCGTCGAGGCCGACGGTTGAGATGGTCATCGTCGATCAGCGTACCCTTCCGGTCGATGGCGGGTTCGATCCCGGCCGTGCGGGGTGGGCCTCATGCCCATCGGTCTTGGCGTACGATTAGTTATGACTTCTGATGCGCCGAACAGTCGCACGATCAGCCCGGCATTCGCCGATCAGATCCGAGCTGCTCCAAAGGTGCTGCTCCACGATCACCTCGACGGCAGCATGCGTCCGGCCACGGTGGTCGAGTTGGCCAAGGAGCAGGGCTATACCGCCCTGCCGACCGAGGACGTCGACGAGTTGGCAAAGTGGTTCACCCGTGGGGCCGACCGCCGCAACCTCGAGTTGTATCTCGAGACGTTCGCCCACACGGTCGGGGTGACCCAGACCAAGGAGGGGCTGATGCGGGCGGCTGCGGAGTCGGCCGAGGACATGGCGGCCGACGGCATCGTGTATGCCGAGATCCGGTTCGCTCCCGAGCAGCACACCGAGGCCGGGTTGACGCTGGACGAGGTGGTGGATGCGGTGGTCGAGGGCTTCCGCATCGGTTCGGATGGCAAGCCGATCACCATCGGCACGCTGCTCACCGCCATGCGGACCGCAGCCCGCTCCTACGAGATCGCCGAGCTCACGGTCCGCCACCGCGACAACGGCGTCGTCGGCTTCGACATCGCCGGGGCCGAAGCCGGCTATCCCCCCAGCCGCCACCTCGACGCATTCCAGCTCATCATGCGGGAGAACTCCCACATCACCATCCACGCCGGTGAGGCGTTCGGCCTCCCGTCGATCGCCGAAGCGCTCAACTATTGCGGGGCGGAACGCCTCGGCCACGGCGTTCGCATCGTCGCCGACATCACCGTCGACAGGGACGGCTCCGCCACCCTCGGCAGGCTGGCCGCCTATGTCCGCGACCGTCGGGTCCCGTTGGAGATGTGCCCGACCTCCAACGTCAACACCGGGGCCGCGCCGTCGATCGCCGAGCACCCGATCGGGCTGCTGCGTCGGCTGCGGTTCCGGGTCACGGTCAACACCGACAACCGGCTGATGAGCGACGTCACGCTCTCCGACGAGTTCATCAAGCTGGTCGACGCCTTCGGCTACAACCTCGGAGACATCGAGTGGTTGACGCTGAACGCCATGAAGAGCGCGTTCTGGCCATTCGAACAGCGGCTGCGGATCATCAACGAACAGATCAAGCCCGGCTTCGCCGCCCTGCGCGACGCCAACCTGTAGCCGTCGTCGGTCGGTCGTCGACTGGTTCGCCGACCGGCCCCTGAGTAGCCTTTCTCCTACCCCGCCGCCGGGCCCGACGTCGGGAGAAGGGGATTCTGATGAGCAGCGCAGACTACGACCTGGTGATCAAGGACGGCCTGGTTTTCGACGGCACCGGTGCGCCGAGGGTGCGGGGCGACGTCGGCATCAGCGGTGGCATGGTCACCGCCATGGGCAGGGTCGATGCCGGCCGGGCCAAGCAGGTGATCGACGCAACCGGCAGGCACGTGGCCCCCGGCTTCGTCGATCTCCACACCCACTATGACGCCCAGGTGTTCTGGGATCCCTACTGCACCCTGTCTGGCTGGCACGGGATCACCTCGGTGGCGATCGGCAACTGCGGCTTCGGGTTCGCCCCGGTGCAACCGGAGGCCCGGGAAGACGCCATGCGCTCGATGACCAGGGTGGAGGCGATCCCCTACGATTCGATGCGGCTGGGCATGCCGTGGGACTGGGTCACGTTCCCGGAGTATCTCGACAGCCTGGATCGGACCCCCAAGGCGCTCAACATCCTGCCCTATGTCCCGGTCGGCCCGATGCTGGTCGAGGTCCTGGGTCTCGAAGATGCCAAGGCCGGCCGGATGCCGACCGACGGCGAGCACCAGCGGCTGGCGGCAATGCTGCACCAGTCGATGGACGCCGGCGGCTGCGGGTGGTCGGCCCAACGGCTCCCGCCAACCGGTCCGGCTGCGGTCCAGCGCGACTGGGACGGCACGCCCATGCCGACCGACATGATGAACGATGAAACCTGTCTGGTGTTTGCCAGGGTGTTGGCGGAACGCAACCAGGGCGTCCAGCAGCTGACGTTGACCACCGACGACGTCCGCCACGACATGGCCCACCTGGAGGAGGTCGCGTCCACGTCGGGTCGACCACTGCTGCACAACGTGGTTCAGGCCTTCGAGTCACGACCCCACGTCCACCGTCGAGCCATCGAGTGGTTGGAGCGGTGCAGGGAACGGGGCATCCCGGTGTACGGCCAGGGGGTGACCACCGACGCCGGTTTCACCTTCACCTTCGAGGACTGGAACCTCTACGACGACTCCGAAGCGTGGATGGAGGCAACCACCGGCTCGGTCGAGGAGCGGCTGCACAAGCTGGCCGACCCCGGTCGGCGCCAGGCGTTGAAGGACAACCCGCCGTCGATCGCCACCGCCCCATTGGACACGGTGACGGTGTTGTCTCCCCGGACCGCCGCCACCGAGGCGTACCGTGAGATGTCGGTTCGCCAGGTGGCGGACAGCACGGGCAAGCACCCGGTCGACGCCATGCTCGACATCGCAGTGGCCGACGATCTGAAGACGGCGTTCTTCACCGCCCCACCCCAGGGCGACTCCGATCTGCTGCGAGAGGTGGTGCAGTATCCCCACATGCTGTTCGGCGTCTCCGACGGCGGCGCCCACACCAAGTTCCTCACCGCCGGGCGGTACCCGACCGAGACGCTGGCCGAACAGGTCCGCGACAATCAGTGGATCAGCTACGAGGAGGCCCATCGACGCCTGTCCGGGCTGCCGGCCCAACTGGCCGGGTTCCAGGATCGGGGGCTGCTACGGGTCGGCGGCCCGGCCGATGTGGTGGTCTACGATCCGGAGGGGCTGGCGGTTGGCCCCAACGAGGTGGTGGAGGATTTGCCAGGCGGTGAGTGGCGCCGGATCCAGAAGGCCAGGGGCTATCACGCAGTGATCGTCAACGGTCGACAGACCATTGCGGACGACCAACAGACCGAGGTCCACCCCGGCAAGCTGCTGCGGCACGGCCGCGGCTGACCCGAACCCGGGAAAGACACCGACGGCGCAGCCGCCGCTGACCCCGAACCCGGGAAAGACACCGACGGCGCAGCCGCCGCTGACCCCGGACCGGGAAAGACCGTGCTCAGTTCAGCGTGGGATCGACCGGGAAATGGGCGTACCAGGCCAGCTCGCCACCTTGGCGGCGCAGCACCCGGGCCCAGAGGCTGTCGGGAGCATCGGTGAAGAGATCGTCGATGGTGGCATCGACGACCCACCAGTCGTCGTTGGCGATCTCACCTTCCAGCTGTCCCGCCTCCCACCCTGCATAGCCGGCGAAAACCCGGACCGCGCTGACTCCGGCGGCCTCGACAAGGGCCGGCTGATCGTCGAGGTCGACCGGGTGGGCACCCAGCACCAGTTCCCCGTCGTGACGGGAGGGCCGGCCGAGGGCGATCAGTGCGTCGCGATCGACGGGACCACCGGCGAAGACCACGTTCGGCTCGGCACCCATGTCCTCCCAGTCCGGGAAGGCGTCGGCCAGTTCGAGTTTCGACGGCCGGTTGATGACGACGCCGAGCGCCCCCTCGGATCCGTGTTCCAAGAGGAGCATCAGGGTTGCGTTGAACCTCGGGTCCTCGAGGTCCGGGCGAGCTACCAGGATCCGCCCTGCCAGCGACATATCAATGAAGGGTACTTTCGCTTCTTCCATCAGATGCCTTCCGGGGAAAAGAGACAGGTCACTGCATACTGATCGGCATGCTGCCTCAGTCCTTAACGTCGTGCCGCCCGACACAGGTAACCCTCACGCCGTCTCGCAACCGAGACAAGCAACCAAAAAACACTGATATTTCTACGATTATTGATACTTCACTCGTACCACACTGACAAAGCAGTGGGAAAATGGCTCGCCGTCCGCTCCGGTAAGGATAGCCGCAGATCGAGCCGGGTGGTGGATGCCAGCAGCTCTGCCCAACAAAACCTGGTCTCCACGATGAGCCGGAACAACTGCCGAAACCCTAGGCTGGATCGATGGCAGCACTTCCCAAGGCAAACGAAGCCTGCTGGTGTGGTAGTGGCAAGAAGTTCAAGCGCTGCCACAAGGGCGCGGTGGCGCCGATCAGGCAGGGCAGGATCTCACCGCTTCGCACCGTCCCGGACACGATCGCCAAACCGACCTGGGCCGATGGCGGCTCGGTTGAGCGGTGGGATGAGCCGCGGGTGAAGTCGCCCGATGTGATCGAGCGCATGCGCCGGACCGGGGTCGAGGCGGCCGACACCCTGGCCTACCTGGGGAGCCTGTGCCGGCCCGGGGTCACCACCGAGGAGATCGACGCCGCTTGCCACGAGATGGCGATCGAGCGCAACAGCTACCCCAGCCCCCTCGAGTACCCGGGCATGGTCGACCCGTTCCCCAAGTCGTTGTGTACCTCGGTCAACGAGGTGATCTGCCACGGCATCCCCGACGATCGGCCTCTGGCCGATGGCGACATCATCAATCTCGACGTCACCCTGTTCAAAGAAGGTGTGCACGGAGACACCAACGCCACCTTCTTCGTTGGCGAGGTCGACGAGCTGTCACGGCGGCTGGTCAATGTCACCCGGGAGTCCTTGGAGCAGGGCATCGAAGCGGCCAAGCCGGGTCGGCCGTTCCACGAGATCGGCCGAGCGATCCAGACCCACGCTGAGACCAACGGGTTCGGCGTGGTGCGAGACTTCGTCGGTCACGGGATCGGCGAGCAGTTCCACACCGATCTGCAGATCTGCCACTACTACAACCCTCGGCTGAACGACATCATCGAGCCCGGCATGACCTTCACCATCGAGCCGATGATCACCGTCGGTTCGTGGCGGGCCCGCCTGTGGGACGACGGCTGGACCGCCGTCACCGCCGACGGTGGCCGCACCGCCCAGTTCGAGCACACCCTGCTGATCAACGACGACGGTGCCGAGATCCTGACGACGCCGTCAGATACCGCCACCCATCCCTACTGGGCGTTGGCCCAGGCCCCGGCCTGATCACCGGCCGGCGGCGCCCGGGCGGGCGGTCAGCCGATACCGAGCAGCTCCCACAGCCCCAGCATTCGCGACGCCAGGGCCAACACGACCACCACCAGCACCGGGCGAATCACCCGTTCGCCGCCGTCGACCGCCACGTTGGCCCCGACGAAGCCGCCGATGCCCATGCCGATGCTGAGCACCAGGGCCGGGAGCCAGCGGACCTGGTCGTTGTAGATGAACACCGGCACGGCCATGACGGTGATGGCCAGGATGACCACGGTCTTCATGGCGTTGGCGGTCACCAGATCGAACCCCGCCCGCGACAACACCAACAAGATGATCAGGCCGACCCCGGCCTGGACCGCCCCGGCATAGAACCCGACGACGACGAACACCAGCGAGCTGAGCCATCGGGGCCACGGCGGCTGCTCGGTGTCGGGCTTCGGCTTCCAGATCGAGAGTGCCAGCAGCGGCAACATGAGGAAGCCGAACAGGCGCTCGAACAACTCATCGGGTATTTGCGAGGCCACCATCGAACCGAACAGGCCACCGACGACGGCCGGTACCAACACCTGGATCGTTCTGGCCCGATTGCCGACGTTGCGGCGGGCATAGCCGTAGGCCCCGGTCATGTTCTGGATCAGTACCGCCACCCGATTGGTGCCGTTCGCAGCCGTGCCACCGACCCCGGCCAGAGCGAGCAGGGGAACCGAGAGGAGTGACCCGCCACCGGCCATCGAATTGATCACACCGGCGAACAAACCGCCGATGATCAGGATGAGCATGTCAACAGCGGTCACCGGATCAGACCGTATCGGGCGCCCGCCGATCGGGGAAACTCGGTGCAATACTGACACGGGCGGTCACCAGTGAAGGAGGGCTCAACATGCGAAGAGGATTGGCATCCCTCATCATCGGACTCTCACTGGTCCTGGCGTCGCTCAGCTGGGCAGGCTTCACGCTCTCCAGGACCGTCCTCGATCCCGGCCGATCCGAGCGGCTGGCCGATCAGGTGCTGGAGAATCCCGAGGTCCGCCAGGCCCTCACCATCAGGTTGGCCGATGCGCTGGAGGGTCAGCTCCCCTCGGAAATCCCGGTCAGCCGCCAACTCGTCGAAACCGGGGCCGAGCAGGCCCTTGACGACCCCCGGGTCGAAGGGCTGATCCGTGACGGCTTCGTCCAGGTCCACAAGGACGCACTGGCCGGCAGCAGCGAACCGGTGGTCGTCGATGCCGGGGCGCTGGGTACCGCCGGGCGGGATGCGCTGGTGCTGGCCAGACCGGAGCTCGACGGCTTCCTGCCGCCCGGTCCGCGGCTGGCGCTCGAATTGCCGACCACCGGCCTGAGCTGGCTGGGATGGCTCAAGAACGTCGTCGACCGCTTCACCGGTCTCGCCGCGATGGCGGCCCTCGTCGGCGCAACCACTGCGTTCGTGGTGGCTCGCGACCGCGCTCCGGTCCTTCGGCGGGTTGCGTTCTGGGGCTACGGCGCCGCTGCATTCTGGATCCTGGTCGGCTATGGGATCCCCTGGGCTGCGGGCGCCCTCTCCCCCACCTCGGCGGCCATCGCCACCGCGGTGTCTGACGTGTTCTTCGGGGCCATGATCGGCCCGGCCCTCATGATGGCCGCAGTGGCAACCGCGCTGCTCGGTATGGGCATCGTGATGCCGAGCTTCCAGCGGCGGCGAGGAGCGGCGCTGCTCCAGCCCCGCAACCGGCCGCTGGGCCCGGTGGCGGCGCCGGCTGTGCCGGTGTCGCCGGTCGCTTCGGTGCCGCCGACCGCCGCGGCCACCGGGTCGAACGGCGCCGGTGGTGGTGGAGCCCGAAACCTGGCCGTCGGCCGGGCCCCGATCAGCCAACCGGCACGTCCGGTCGACAACACCGCGCCGATGCCGCTGCCGGTCATGCCTGCATCGGCCCCGCCGGTGGTCGACCATCGGGCCTCCGACCAGGGTCGAGCCGACTGGGGCCGCGAGGTCGGCATCGACATCTCCTTCGCCGGGCCGGCACAGGCCGCACCCCGCTGGGAGGAGGGCGTCGGGTACATCGACGACGATGACGGCGCCGTCGGTTCCCGGAACGGGAACGTCGGAGACGACGATGACAGGGCAGACGGCGCCGGGCTGTACCGCTCACCTACAGGGAATGCAGGCGAGCGAGGAGCCACTGGTCGATCTCGGCCATGACCTCCTCCTGCTCCGGTTCGTTCAGGCACTCGTGACGCAGCCCCGGCCAGCTGCGGTAGGTCACACCGTCCAGCCCGCGAAGCGGTAGCGAGGCGGTCTGGGGAATGATCGGATCCTCGTCGCCGTGCAGCACGTAGGTCGGAACCGACAACCGGTGGAGCTTGGTGGTGGTCCGTCTCATGGCACCGAAGACCTCGTGGCCCATCTTGGCCGTGGCCCCGGCCACCCGCAGCGGGTCGGCCACATAAGCCTCCTGGACCACGGGATCCCGGGAGAGCCCGACGCCGTCGATCTCGGATTTGATGAAGGTGCGGGGCGAGACCCGACCGAGCACCGGGGCGGCAACCCGCTGCCAGCGGGGCACCTCGGCCGCCAAGGCCGGTGAGCTCAGGACCGCCAGGTCCGGCTTCGGTCTCGATCGTGAGACCAGGTAGGTGGCCACCATGAGACCACCCAGGGAATGGCCGAACAAGACCACCGGCACGTTCAGGCTGCGCCGCTCGTCGAGTCGTTCCTCGATGTCGTCGAGGTAGTGAGCGAACGAGTTGACATGACCTCGACGGCCGCCGGTGCCGCCGAAGCCCCGGTTGTCGAAGGCGGCAACGTCATAGCCGAGAGAACCGAAGTACTGCCCGACGTGCAGATAGCGCCCGGAGTGCTCGCCGATCCCGTGGACCAGCAACATGGCCGCCTTTGGCCGGCCGACCGACCAGCGCCGCCGCAGCTGCATCGTCTCGCCGTCAGCGGTTGTCCCGGACTCCACCGTCATGGCTAGTTCAAACACCAATCACATGGTACTGAGTGCGAGGCTGGAGCGGCTCGGAAATCGAAGGTGAACGGTGCAGACTGGTTGGCAATGACAAGGTTTGGGCCGCTGCTGGCAGTGGCGGTCGGGGGAATGGTGGGGTCATTGGTTCGATGGGCCGTGCTGGGTGTCGCCCCCGACGGTTCACAGGAGTTGGTCGTCGTCGGGTTGAACGTGGTCGGATCGCTCCTGGTTGGCGGCCTGCTCGGCCAGCGCGACAGGCTGACCGAGCAGAGCTATGCCCTGCTGGCCACCGGCTTCGCCGGCGGACTGACGACGTTTTCCGACTTTGCCGTGGCCGTGGCCGAAAGGCTCGAACAGGGGGCGCTGCTCTCGGCCGCTTCCATCGGGCTGGGCACCACGGCAACCGCGGTCGTGGCGGCCGGTCTTGGCTTCCGGCTCAGCAAGCTGGCCTTCATCCACGTCCCGGTCCGGCGTTGGCGACGGAACCGGAAGCGAGCCAGACGATGACCTTGGAACTGGTGGTGACGGTGGCGCTGTTCGCAGTTGCCGCCGCAGCGGGATCGGCGTTGCGATTCGTTGTCGGCCGGAGGCTCGAGAACGACGACTTCCCGGTCGCAACGTTGACGGTCAACATCGTCGCCTCGTTCGCCCTCGGCATGATCACCGGCGCCGACGATCCGCTGCCGACGGTGGTCGGTATCGGTGCCATCGGGGCGCTCTCGACCTGGTCGACGGCAGCCAACGAGGTGGCCGAGATGAGCAGGGACGGCAAGGGTGCGCTGGCCGGCGCCTATCTGGCGCTGTCGGTCTCCACCTGCGTACTCGCGGCGTGGTTCGGCCTGCGATTGGGCCCGGCGGTGTTCTGACCGCAGACGCAGATCGATCCCGCCCCCCTGGACGCCCCTACCGCTGCGATCGACCGGTCACCCCTGGGGCCGAACTTCCTCGCAGTCGATCTCGAACTCGGACAAGATCCGGCCGTCGTCCGGCGAGACCGCCTTGACGTAGCCCTGGTCCATGTCGGGATCGTCCAGGCACTGCTGGCGAGCGACCTCACGCATCTGGTCGGTCGGCTGCAATTCGTGGGTGACGTCGCTCAGGTCGCCAACGGGCGGCGAGACCGGCTCGGCGTCGTTGCTGCAGGCCACGGTCACCGCCATGGCGAGCAACATCGAGCCAACGACCAGACCGATCCTCGTCCTACTGCGCCGCTGGGGCCGGTTCGGTGTCGCCGGTGTGTGGTCCATGACCAGCACAACGGTAGTGGCCGATGCCTCAACTGCGGCCGCAGGTCGCCGATGGGGCGAAGATGGTGGCGATGTCAACACCGGTGGCCCGTCGGGTCGCCTTCGAGTATCCCCCAGACATCGAGCCGATCTGGACTCCGACCAAACCGGAATTCGCCTGCGCCGCCAACAGCGTGTCGCTCATGATGCCAACGGTCGAGCCCTATTTTGTGCGGTCGATTCGGGCCGCACTGCCCGACCTGAACGGGCCGTTGCGGCAAAGGACCGAGGCCTACCTGTTCCAGGAGGCCCAACATCATTGCCAGCACGTCCTGTTCAACCGGGCGTTGCTGGGCCGGTACGCCGGCCTGGCCCGGCTGGAGCGCCTGATCGGCGCCGCCTACCGGCAGGTCGAGCGGAGCCGTTCGGCGCAGTTCAACGTGGCCTTTGCCGCCGGGTCCGAGACGATGGCCTACTCGGCCGCCCGCTGGGCGGCCCAGCGACGCAGGGAGTTGTTCAGCGGCGCCGACGAGGTCGTCTCCACACTGTTTCTCTGGCACCTGGCCGAGGAAGTCGAGCACAAGTCGGTGGCCCACGACGTCTACCAGCAGTGCTTCGGCAGCGGCCGCCGAGCACAGCTGGTGCGGCTGGCCGCCACCGTGCTCGCCCTGGTGCTGATGGTCACCTTCGTGGTCACGGGGACCGCCATGATGGTCACCGCCGAACGCCGACTCCATCGACCGGTGACCTGGCTCCGTCTGATCGGCTGGAGCGTGACCTTCGCCTTCGAGCTGCTTTCAAACCTGGTGATGAGCATGCTGCCCGGCCACCATCCCGCCGACTTTGCCGATCCTTTGTGGTACGAGATCTGGCTCGAGGAGTTCGATGCCGAGAGCGGCACGGTGCCGATCTGGCACCGCTCGCAGGCCGAACGACGACCAGAGCCACTTGAACCGACGCCGGTCGAACCGATCTGAGGAGGGATGCAGACCAGGACCACCACCACGCCCGGGACGACGAGAACCACCGCGATGCCCGAGATGGACTGGCTGACCGGGTTGTCGTCTCGTGCGTCGTTCAGCCGCCAGGTCAACCAGGCCGACCGCGACGGTGAACATGTTGCCATCACGCTGATCGAGATCGAGGACGTCGGCCGGATCAACCGCCGACTCGACTACGCGGCCGGCGACGAGCTGTTGCGGGTGGTCGGCCGGGCCATGGCCTTCCAGACGAGCGTGAACACGTTCGCGGCCAGGCTCGGCGGGGCCCGGTTCGCGCTGCTCAGTGTCGGCGGCCCCGCCAACCATGAGCTGGGGCCGTGGCTGGCTCCCATCGTGACCGCGGTCGAGGACGCCATCGCCGGTTGGGCCCGGGAGATCATGGACTACGAGGGTGATCGGGTGGTCCTGCCCGACATCAGCGTTGGGGCCGCCGCCGGCGACACCGGTCGGGTCTGGAGCGATGCCGCCATCGCCCTCGACCTCGCATCGGGCGAGCCGGTCGGCGGCACCGTGGTGTTGTACGATCCCGACGATTCCCGCATCATCGCCGACGCCGAACGGCGCCGGGTTGCCGAGGGTCTGGTCGCCGCCATCGACAGCGGTGACCTCACGGTCGGCGGACGCCACATCAGCCCGTTGGGCGGCGACGGCCCGGACTGGCGATGGGTTCGCCTTGGCCCCTTGAGCCCGGTGGACGGCGATCGGGGCCGACGAAAGACCGACCCAAAACGCCGGCTGATCGACGTGACCATCGTCGAGGGAAGCGCGAAACGGCAGCTCGACGACTGGCTGATCGGCCAGGCAATTCAGGTTTTGGGCGACGCCGAGGGCCAGATGCGGTTCACCATCCCGCTCTCACACCAGACCAAGCTGGAGCCCGCCCTGGCCGACCGGTTGGGCTGCCGACTGGAACAGTGCCGGGTCCCCGCCAGCCGGCTGCTGTTCGAGGTCGGCGAAGCCGAGTTGGTGGCCGGAGGCGAGCCGGGGCGAGAGTTCTGCCGTCGACTGGACCGCCTGGGTTCGGGGTTGGTGATCGCCGGCAGCGACGGTGGCTGGGCTGCGACCTGGGCCGGTCGGGATCTCCCCATCTTCGCCGTCGCCCCCGCCCCACAGTTGATCGAACAGGCGGCCGACGGCGACCGGTCAGCGGGCAGGATCCTCGACACCCTGTCGCAGAATGCCGCCGACGACGACCGGGAGCTGATCGCGCCCCTGTGCCGGGCCGGCGATCCCATCCTGGCCGACTTCGGCATCGGCTACCGGGAGCGACCGGCCATCGTCGACGCCCGGACCGGGGATGCAATCGACGGCTGATCGTGGCCAATCCCGGATCTGCACCTTCGAGTGCACGTGGTGCGCAACCTGCATCGACGGCTCGGAGAGCCCGCTGGCCGGTGTGTGTCCGAACTGTGGGGGCAATGTGGTACCCCGGCCGATCCGGCCCGCCGCCCTGCTGGTCGATCGGCCACCGTCGACCACTCGGGTGATCAATCCGAACGGGCCTGCGGCATCGGCCTCTTGAGCCGTCCCAGCGGCCGAGGGGGCTCTCACGATCGTCACCGTCGCCGGCCAGCGTTCCTCGTTCGGTCCGGCCCCGGAGCTTGGAGAGGTTGGCCTCGGCCACGTCCTCGAGGCTGACATACTCGCTAGGTCAGCACCGTGGTGCTGGCGATCTCGTGTTGCTCGACATGAGCGTCGACGACCATGGCCGACAGATCGACGGCCGGACCGTCCTGACGGAACCGCTCCACCGCCTCCGCGGTCTCCCACTGCTCGAAGATGTTGATCATGCCGCTCTCCAGCGGGTCGGGCACGAGGTAGAAACCGAGGCAGGCGTCGGTCGCCCTGGCGGCCTCGATCACCGCGCCACAGGCGGCGAGGTAGCCAGGTCTATCCTGCGGAGCAACTCGCAACCATCCCGAAACAATCACCATCGCCGAAGACTACTCCGATTCGCCACCCTGATCCGTCCCGACGGGTCCAACGTCACCGCTTCGATGCTGTTCAATCCCGGTTCCCCGCCGTGGATCAACCGCCAGGTGGTGACGGCCGTGGTACTGGCGGTCGCCCCGTAGCGACCGGGCACACCGAGGATCTCGGCCGGGCTTCGTATCGGCTCACCGCATCTCGGCCGACGTTAGGCTCTGATGATGACCGAAGCCGACGACACCGTGGTGTTCATCCCCGCCTGGAACGAGGAAGGGAACCTCCCGGCGGTGCTGGACGAGCTGGCCCTGGAACTCCCGGGGATCGATGTGCTGGTCATCGATGACGGGTCGACCGACGCCACCGCCGACATCGCCCTGGACCGTGGGGCGACGGTCGTGTCGTTCGAGGAAAATCGTGGGCTCCGGGCCGGGATCGCCGCCGGTTACGAAGAGGCCCACGCCCGTGGCTACAACTACTGCGGTCGGGTCGACGCCGATGGCCAACATCCGGTCGCCGAGTTGCGCCGGCTGCTCGCACTGGTTCGCTCCGACTCCTGCGACGTGGCGATCGGCTCCCGTTTCGCCGTCGACGAGGCGTATGGCGACGACCGCTACCGCCCCAGTCGGTCGCGCCGCTTCGGGATCGGGCTGCTCCAGGGGGCGATGCGGGTCAGGCTCGGCCGCCGGTTCCACGATCCGACATCGGGCATGTTCGCCGTCAACGCCGATGCCATGGTCGTCCTGGCGGCACCGTACGTCAGCGGGGCGCCGGAGGTGGAAGCGCTGCTGCGCCTGAAGGAGGCCGGGCTCCGGGTCGAGGAGGTTGCGGTCGACATGCGAGCCCGGACCGGTGGGGAGTCCAAGCTCCAGGGCATGAAGGCAGTGAAGCTGGTGACCACGGTGATCGGCACGCTGCTGTTCTTCGAGGTCCTGCGCCGTCGACGATCATGACCGACCGCCACAGCCGGGTGATCGTGGTCCTGGGCTATTCCGACGGCGGCCGAGGGGTGCTTCACCCGATCTGCGCCGAAAGGCTGGCCCACGCGGCCAAGATCTCGACCGAGCACGACGTCGTCGTGCTGTCCGGCTGGGCTCGGGTGCCGGGCACCAGGCCCGAAGCGGAGCTCATGGCCGAGGCCTGGGCCGGCCGGTCCGGCGAACTCGTTGTCGACCCCGATGCCCGGAGCACGGTGGGCAACGCCACCAACGCAATCGACGACGTGTGGCGCAGCGGCGCCGACGAAGTCGTCGTGGTCACCTCACGTTGGCACGCACCACGAGCTGCGGCCGCCTTCCGGTGGCGGCTGCGCAGCACCGGCGCAACGGTCGTCACCGCCGCCCCGGCGGGGGGTTGTGTCGGCGACTGGCTCCGGGAGCTGCCCCGGTGGCTCATGCTGCCACTGCAGCTCGCCACCGATCGGCCCGGTCCGGCCCGACGGCCGGGCTGACCCCTCGGACCGTCGACGAGGCCGAAGTTGAGGCGGACCGCAGAGACCGTCGGTGAACATTTCGGAACAGTGGTTTGATCGACGTCCGGAAAGGGAATCTACAGCCAACGACCAGTCAAGACCAAGGGACTCCCATCGTGCAGACCGTAGAAGACGCCCCGGCCGAGGCCGGCCCCCCCGAGCAACCATTGAGCCCGAAACGGCTGTCCAACCTCCGGCTGTGGAACTTCGGGCTGACCGCCCTCCACGGTGTCCAAGCCCTGCTCATCCTCTTCCTGGCCAGCGACTTCGCCATCACGGTCACCTCCACGTTTCCCGAGGGCCCGCCCGGAACCCGTCGCCCCGTCGCCGAGGGCCT
Source organism: uncultured Acidimicrobiaceae bacterium (assembly GCA_947259095.1). Lineage (GTDB taxonomy): Bacteria > Actinomycetota > Acidimicrobiia > Acidimicrobiales > SZUA-35 > JAHELU01. The sequence continues at coordinate 44,027 of CAMYLA010000023.1, forward strand.
GTTCGACGTGCGCATCGGGGCCGCCATCGCCGTCTTCCTGGGCCTGGCCGCCCTCGATCACCTCATCACCGCAACGATCGGCCGCTCGACGTACGAAGCCGACCTCAACCGGGGTATCAATCGTTTCCGGTGGGTGGAGTACTCGTTCAGCGCCACGCTGATGGTGCTGCTGATCGGCTCCTACAGCGGGATCACCGACATCACCTCGATCATCGGCATCGCCGGCGCCAACGTCGCCATGATCCTGTTCGGTTGGCTGCAGGAGCGGATGAACCCGCCGGGCAGGACCACCACCACGATGATGCCCTTCTGGTTCGGAACGATCGCCGGCCTGGCCCCGTGGTTGGCCATCGCCACCAACATCATCGGGTCGGAGACGGTGCCCGGTTTCGTCTACGGCATCATCGTCGCCCAGGCCATCTTCTTCTTCAGCTTCGGTCTCAACCAGTGGCTGCAGTACCGCCGGATCGGCCGTTGGTCCGATTACGCCTTTGGCGAGAAGACCTACCTGGTCCTCAGCCTTGGGGCGAAGTCGGTGTTGGCCTGGCAGATCTTCGGAGGCTCGCTGGGGAACTGAGCGTCGGCAGTGATCGGCTGGACCGGCGCCCGATCAACCGCAGCGATCCCGCAGTCCCAGGAGTTGGCGCCGGACCATCACCCCGTCCCCGAACCCCAGCGCCGCCGATGCCGGTCGGCCGAGCGGGCCGACGATGGAGAACCTGGCCCGTGAAACGAGCCGGGTCGTCGTCGGGCCCGCACCGGTCACCGGATCGAGACGGTAGGCGAGCGTGAAGTCCATTCGGTGCCCAAGAAATCGCCGGTCCAGCAGAGCCAGCACCAACGCCCGATCGGGTTCGAGCAAGGCAACCGAAAACGAGACCATCGGCCCGCCGGGCACCGCCTCACCCTCGGCCTGTACCTGCCAGCGGGGATCGATGTGGCGTGCACTGGATCGTCCCAGATTGTCGAACAGATCGTAGCTGTACCAGCCGGCCTTGCCGAAGCCCATCTGGGTCAGCCAACCGAACACCTCGCTCGGTTCCGCACCGAGGTCGATGCTGCGGGTGGCCGACACCGACGGCGTGCCGATCAGGTCGTCGCCGGGCATGCCGGCTGCGGTCTCCGCTGCGGTGGCGCCCCACGTCTCCCACAACACGATTCGGTCTCCAATCATCGGCCGCAGCGTTCGATGACGGTGGCCGCTGCGTGACAGCGCGGACTACGAAGCCTGCCCCCGCGCGCTCGGGGGTTCACGACGGAGCGTACCCGGTGCCAACCCGACGGTGGCCCACCGGTTGGTTGGGGGTGCGTCGGTCGGGTGCCTCTGCCGACCGGCCCCGGAGCGCTCACGACCGAACCGCCGAAGAAGTCGCTCCGATTGGCCGCTCGACCGAGCGGCTCGACGAAGATGGAGCGATGTCTAGGCCAGGCGCACTGTCGCTTTCCATCCTCGTGTTGGCTTGTTCGACGCTCCTCGCCTGCTCGGCAGGTGGCGATGCGGTGGATGCGATGCCATCAGCCGGGTCGGAGCCGACCGCCTCCAGCACCGCACCGATTCCCGCCACCGCGCCGGAGCCGACGGTGACCACCACCACTCCCGCCACCACGACCCCACCGGAGGAGACCGACATGGAGACCCAGGACCAGATTGACCAGGCGGCATGCCGCCGTCTCGCCGACTTCGAATCGGACGATGCCAACCGCCGCTGGCTGGTGGTCAACGACGATGTGATGGGCGGTCAGTCCCTGGGGAGACTGTCGTTCGATGGCGGAACCATGGTGTTCGAGGGGGAGATCAACACCGACGGAGGCGGCTTCTCTTCACTGCGCCTGCCGCTCGAACCGGCGACGCTGGTCGACCACGACCGCATCGTGTTTCGGGCCAGACCCGACGAGCGGGCCTACATGGTGACCTTCGACGACGATCTGCCCTCCCGCGATCGCCGGGTTTCGCACCGGGCGCCGATCGAGTTCGAGGCCGGCGGGACCTGGCAGACCGTTTCGGTTTCCTTCGACGACCTGTTTCCCGCGGTCTTCGGCCGCCCCATCGACGACCTCCCGTTTCGCAAGGACCTTGCCACCCGCATGGGACTGATGATCAGCGACGGCGTCGACGGTCCATTCCGTCTCGAAATCGACTGGATCGACCTCTGTCCTCGGTGACCGGAGCACATGGCGGCGACGGCCGGGCCCGAGTCAGGTGATCGGCCAGACGATCTCAGTCCGCCAGGTGGCCGGGTCGGGCTCGATCCGGGGATCGGACAGATAGCTCTCCCACATCCCGTCGGCGGGGTGGAAACCCTGTTCGGCCATCCAGGCCTGAAGCCCGATGTAGGTTGTCGCCATCGTCTCGTAGGGTCCGACGTGCAGCGCTCTCACCGCTCGGCCCCCGGGCAGCATCAGCGGGTGGACGTCTCCGACGGTCTCGATGGGTGCCGACACCGGAAACCCCGCTTCCACTGCGACGATCTCGGTCGGCATCTCGGGGTAGAAGCCGAAGGGCGGGCCGGTGATCTCGACGCCGGAGGCCGCCGCTGCGGCTGCGGCGGCGACGAAGGCCCGTTGGAAGAACGCCGGCATGTCGGCGATGGCAACGTCACCCCGGACCGCAATCGCCTGCTGCGGGTCCAACTCGACAACTTCGGCCGACAGAGCAGTCATGGCGTGACCGTATGCGCCGCATGACCAACCGACCAGGGACGGACGTCCCCACCACCCGACCGCCGGCCGCCATACGCCGCACACAACCGCCTCGGCGGGGTGCCTGGTGCCGTGGCTCGGAGGTGACGTTGGTCTCTACCCGAACACCGCAGGTGAAGGAAAGACTCACCATGTGCTCCGTCCCACGACTCCTCCCGGGCGATGGTCGATCCTGGCACTGGCGGTCTTTGCTCTCCTGTTGGCCACCTTCGCCCTGACGGTCGCCGCCGGCCAGCGAGGTGGTGAGGAGTTCTTCGACAACCTCTGGTTGACGGTGCCGTTCCTGGGGGCGTACCTTGCCGCAGTCGCTGCGTTCAGCCTCGCCGCAACAGCCATGATCGGATAGGGCGAGCGAAGCGTCACCGTTGTGGCCGCCACCGTCGTCGGGCTTCTCGTGACCGCCTTCGGGGTGCTCGAGGTCCTGTTCCCCCACTAGCGTCATCGCCGGCCGGCTCGGCCATCGGACGGCACCTCCCTGTGAGTCTCCGCCGCCAAACGGGATTGTCCCTCAGAGGGTGCTGCAACCCCTCAGCCGCTGCCACCGGTCGGATCCTGCGAGCCCCACTCATCGGAGCCATCGCCGACGGCACTCACGATCTCGAGGCGCAGCGGTTCAAGCGCCTCGAGCACTTCGTCGATCCTTGCGGCCTTGGTTCCGATTTCGGCGAGGGTCTCGGCCAGGTACTCGAGGAACAGGTCGAAGTCAGCATCCGTGATCTGGAGATGAGCATGAGCAGCCCTCATGTCACGGCCTTCGTAGGCATCGGGACCGCCGAGCGCCGCCGTCAGGAACATCCTCTGACGGGTCTTGAGCTGCGCCACATCGGCGTGCTCGAAGAACACACCGAGAGCCGGATCGGACGTGAGCTTGGTGTAGAACCTCTCGACTGCTTCAGCAACCGAGGTGTCGCCGCCGATCGTCTCGTAGATTGACATCGTTCTCCCCCGTTGGTCGTTGGGTCGATGCTACGCTACCGAGAGCCGAGCTGCGTTTCGACCTCGTGAATTGTGCCCATCGGATATCCGGACCTGCCGTACGCCGGCCACCACCCAACTGAAGCCTGGTCCCGATCAAACACTAGCTATCCCGGGGTTCATGAACTCGGCGATGCGAGACCGTATCGCCGGCAGGAATCGTGGACTCGGCGACCCGGAGCCTGTCCGATGATGACGATTCGGGCCTTGCTGCCGGCCTGGACGATCGGCCGTGGTCGGTGAGAAGCGTTGGGCTTCGATGTTCGACACGAAGGTCCAGCGCTCCAAGCGGCTCGGCCATTGGCGTTTCGCCTGTCCCACGAGTGCGGCCCCGATCCCTCTGCCGGTCGCATCCGACCGCACATGCAACTGCTCATCCACCCCGGCAGGAGAACCATGGCGGCCGCCGGGATGTCCCAGCTCCCCATCGACCCCATGTTGCCATGCAGGGGTCGGGGTCGCCGAGCGTTCCTGTTCGGACCGCCACCGAATGACTCGTGGTCTTGGCCCGGCCGCTCGCCGGGCGCGAACGGGGCACCGGTGTGGTGTGAGCGGGCCGAGCCGTCATCGTAGAGTCAGACCAGGGCGCCGACGCCAATCGGAAGTGGGCCAGCGCCCCTCGGCCGGGCGACATGCCCTGATCTGCGACGTTGCCGCCATCGACAGACCTGGCGACGAACCCGGTTGGAGCCATCTCCCTGCCGGCCATGGCACCGGGATCGCAACGCTCGAGTAGCCTCGCCGCAATGGGCCCGTTCGGTAGGGCAGGGCGGTCCAGCATCTTTCAGTTCCGCGACGGGAGGCTGGTGGTCTACCGGCCGTTCGTGGACGCGATGGAGGTCCGGGTCCCAGGTCACAGCCTGAGGCACTCGTGCAGGTTCCCGACCCGGGAGAAGATCTCCTGCGGAGTTGCGGAGATGCGCTCACTGCGTTCGACGCTGAATCGATCGGCCACCAAATCCCCTCCAGCTGTAGACGGCTAGAAATCCTAGTGGTCCCGACGCTCGTACGCTTGTGAAGTGTGAAATCTCTCCTCCGGCTGCTGGCCCGGATGATCGGCACGATTGTCGCCGCCACATTCGCCGTCTTCGTTGCGGTCGAGATCTCCATCCCCGGCGGATTCAAGACAGTGGTATTGCCACCAGGGATGGAGGAGTCCTCGCCCCGGGCCCGCCGGATCATCGAGGCGTACAATCTGGATGGCAACATCTTCGTTCGGTACTGGAATTGGCTGTGGGGGGTGATGCAGGGCGACTTTGGCCGTTCGACAAGGGCGGGCACGCCCGTCGTCGAGATTCTCACCCACCGGTTGCCGATCTCGATCCAGATCATGTTGGCGGGTGTTCTGTTGACCGTGTTGATCGGTGTTCCATTGGGATTGCTGGCAGCCGGCCATGCTGGGACGAGGACCGGTCGAGCCGTCAACGCCTTTCTCGGGTTGTCTCAGTCGATACCGGTGTACCTCACACCAATCTTTCTGGTGTGGCTGTTCGCGCTGCAGTTGCGATGGCTTCCCGCCGCAGGCTGGGTCAGGATCAGCGATTCGTTCTGGGGCAACATGCGGAACCTCCTGCTGCCTGCAGCGGCGCTGGCCTTCGCCGAGATCGGCATCGTGGCCCGAGTGGTTCGGGCCGACGCGCTGACCGTTCTGCAGACCGACTACATCGCAGCCGCCGTCGGCAAAGGGCTGCGGTCCCGTTACATCCTGGCGAGGCATGTGCTGCGGCCGGCCTCGCTCGGGCTGTTGAACGTGATCGGGTTGAACATCGGCACCTTGCTCCGGGACCGAGCCCAGACGACTTCCGGTACTCGCTGCGCGCCCTTCGGAAG
>CAMYLA010000024.1:0-31134 GCA_947259095.1 uncultured Acidimicrobiaceae bacterium
TTCGTTGCCTCGGGTGGATTGTGATGAGATCGATGATGTTTGGTACTGCAGCAGTCGGGTGATTGGGTCTGCGGCGCCCGGTGGTGTCACGGCCGATGAGGTCGGTTCGTCCGGGATTGGTGGTGGTGGCACGGTGGTGGTGACGCTGACGACCATGGCACCACCGACCATGGCACCACCGACCACGGTGACGCCCACGACGGCGTCGCCGTCGATCACGGCTGCACCAACCACGGTGGCACCAACAACCACTGCGGCTCCTACCACGACGGCGCCGCCGACCACGGTGGCGCCCAGCACAACGACACCGCCAAGCACAACGACACCGCCCACCACCGGCAACTGCGTGGCCAACGGATCCGGCACGGTCGACCTGGGCAGGGACCTGATCTCGCTGCACTACGACCACGCCCCGGACCGCGATGACACCCATGCCGCGGCCGCCGGCAAGGAGGTGGCGACCAGCGTCGGCTTCGCTCCATGGGTCATCGGCGGTGCCTACGGTGCCGACAACAAGAATAGCTACCAGTCCCGGACGGAGCCGATCATGGACGCCATCTGGGGTCCCGGCGGCTGGGTCAAAGCAGACGCCGACTGGAACGACGCGGTGGGACGCACGGCCGACCGGTGGGAGCGTACGCTGAATGCCTGTGGCGACATCTGGATCGCCGAGGGTGGCCAGTCCGACCTGAGCGCCGACGTCGTCAGGGAACTGAAGAGCCGGATGTCGGGGCTCGACACCGAGCGTCGGATCCACCTGGTGCAGCACAGCAACTGGAACGAGCAGAAGGCGCTCGACGCCGACCTCGACTACGTCAAGCGGAACACCGACTACATCCGGATCGGCGACGGCAACGGTGGCGGGAATGGCACCGCCGACTTCAACGACCAGGACTACGACGGCCCGTTCATCCCAACCGCGCTCAACGGCGGCAATGCTGCCGGCTGGCGGGCGGCCTTCGACTACTACCCTCCACGGACCGAGCGGCTGGACTTCTCCGACACCGTGGAGCTCATGAGGATTCTCGGCATCGGCACCGACCAGGTGAACGACATCGAGGACTTCGCCGACAGGTTCATGCGGTAGCTGCTGTGTCGGGCCGGCCATGTGTGGATGGCCGGCTCGACCTCCCGACCGTTCGTGGTGAGGATTCGATGATCCAACCTCGACCGGTCACGCCCGAGGTTGCTCGGGCACGTCGTGTTGTCAACCCTCCGGGCGTTCGGAGGGGGAGTGGTGGGCCTTGAAGATCGAGAACGGAGTTTGGAGCCTATGAGTGAGTCTGGTGTGTGGCGGCGGTCTGGTCGGTTGTGGCCGGTGGCGTTGCTCGGTGTGGGGTTGGCCGGTTTGTTCGGGGCCTCTGTGGTGTCGGCTGATGGTGTGCCACCGGAGTGTGTGGTGTCGGGGTCGTCGTTGGGGGAGGCGCGGGCGTTGTATCGCAGTGACTGTTCGTTGCCTCGGGTGGATTGTGATGAGATCGATGATGTTTGGTACTGCAGCAGTCGGGTGATTGGGTCTGCGGCGCCCGGTGGTGTCACGGCCTGCAGCAGTCGGGTGATTGGGTCTGCGGCGCCCGGTGGTGTCACGGCCGATGATGTGGGTTCGTCCGGGATCGGGAGTGGCACGGTGGTGGTGACCGTGACGACCACACCGTCGACCACGGTCAGACCGTCGACAACGGCGACGACCACGGCGGCGCCCACGACGACCATGGCCCCGTCAACGACAGCACCGACGACCACGACAGCGCCGACGACCACGACAGCGCCGACGACCATCGAGGAGCCGACGACCACGACAGCGCCGACGACCACCGCGGCGCCCCCAACGACGGCGGCACCGACAACGACATCTCCCTCGACCACCAGCGACGGCGGGGGAGGCAATCCAGATGCCGTGCGGCGGACCTACGCAAAGAACGACGGCCCCGACCGGAATCCGATGAAGGGTTGGAACTCAGGCTGGTCGGACGACCGTCAGGAGACCACCGTCGGATTTCAATACATCAAGTGGCAGGACCTCGAGCCTCGAAACGGGGTCTTCGACTTCGGTGCCGTTGAGGACGTGATCAATCGTTCCGGCAGCAGGAACCGGCATGTGATTCTGCGGCTGTACTGCGACTGGTGGGGAGCGAACGAGACGTCGAGGGGATGTCCGGACTGGATCTACTCCGACGTCGGCGTCGAGCGGATCAGGGGGGACAACGGCCGGTATCTCACCGACTACAACGACCCCCGCTACCTCGACGAGGCCGTGCAGGCCATCCAGGCCCTGGGCGACCGGTACGACGAGGATCCTCGGGTCTACGCGTTCCAACTCGGCGTGCTCGGTTTCTGGGGTGAGTGGCACACCTGGGGTTCGAAGGTCGATGGCGGGTCGTACGAGATCACCAACGCAACCAAGACCAGGGTGCTGAATGCTTATCAGGATGCGTTCGACCGAGCCCAGCTGATGGGTCGCTACCCGAATCGACCGGTCCTGGACACTGCGAACGGCATCGGCTTCCACAATGACTACTTCAGGCCGAACAACGATCACAGCGCCGAGTTCGACCAGACCGTGTCCTCGGACCGGAAGTGGCTTGCGGGCCCGATCGGTGGGGAGGTTCCGCCGGGGCTGAGCTCCGACGACTTCCGCCACCTCTATGCCACCTCGCAAGGCAGGGAGATGATCGAGACCGGGCACTACTCGACCATGAAGCCGACGTCGGTGGACGGCCAGTACGTCGGTCAACACATGACGCTGCACAAGCGGTTCGGCTACAACTACCAGATCGAGGAAGCCCGGTTCCCCCAGACCCAGCCACGGTCGGGTCGGTTGCCCGTCCAGCTCACGGTGCAGAACATGGGGATTGCGCCGTTCTACTACGACTGGCAGGTGCAGTTTGGTCTGCTGGGCGCCGACGGCACGCCGGTCGCCGTCGCCGAGGCCGAGGGGTACGACCTGAGGCGCTACATGCCAGGCGACGAATTCACCCTCGAGGGAAGCGTCCCGATGGGTGGCATCGACAACGGCCGGTACCGGCTGGCGGTGCGGATCGTACAGCCGGGCGCCGACCGGGCGAAATCGACATCATGGAAGCTCGACGCCCGCAACACCTACATCCTGTTCGCCAACGACATCCCGGTCGTCGATGGTGCATGGAACGGGAGCAACCAGCTCCAAGGCGGCTGGTCCGTGCTCGGTGAGGTTGCGGTCAACTAGCCGACTTCTGGCCCGCCGTCCCAGTTGAGATCAGCGGGCCGTCATCGGCCTTTCTCGTCGAAGCTCTCAACCCACCGATAGGCCTCCTCGGTGTGGCGTGTCACCCCGTCGAAGAACGTTCCGAGCATCTGCGAGGTTCGAAGGCCCATGTTCTCGATTGCCTGGTTGATCAGCAGCATGTTGAGCGCAAGCTGGTTCGCCGGGATGTGTCGGAATCGCCGTGCCTCCTCCTCGACGGTGGAGCCCAGTTCCTCGGGCTCACAGACCTGCGAGACGAGTCCGATCCGGAGCGCGGTAGGGGCGTCGATCGCTCGACCGGTGAGGAGGTACTGCTTGGCGTGCTCCAGCCCGAGGCGGCAGACCCTCATCATCGTGGTCGGCGTGCCGAAGATCCGGCTGGGGGCGTAACCGATGTGGGCATCGGAGGCCATGTAGAGCAGATCGGCACACAGCACGAGGTCGGTGGCACCACCAACGGCCCATCCTTTGATCTCGCCGATGACCGGTTTCGGGCACTCCCACACCTTCATGAACCGACCGACGTTATTGCCCATGAAGTGGTAGTCCCGCACAGGGTCCCACGCTCCCTCTCGCCGTTCGGGACCTCGGGCGTCGTAGGGGTTGTGCCACGTGCCCGGCTCGGCGGCGGTCAGATCGTAGCCGGCGGTGAGGGTGTCACCCGCCCCTCGAAGACGTGGCCGATGCCGCCACCCTCTCCGACCAGGGGGCTGCCGACCTCGACCCGATGAGGCGGCGCTCGAGTTCTCCCAGTGCATGCGGGATGAAGGCCTCGACTGCCCCGACCTGTCGGTCAACGAGGCGGGCGAGATCGAGGTGCGAGAAGAGTTCCAGAGCATCGACCGCACAGACGAGGGCTTCCGGGATGCGGCTGAGGTGTGCAGCGCCATCCCGGGGCGGGCCGGCTTCGGCGGCGGTCGTGGCCAGGCCCTTCAGTCGAGCGGCTCGGTGTCGAGCAGGTGACCACGGTTGCCGCCGTGGGATCCTCGATCCCGGCATCGACGGTGCTGTTCGAGGTGGACGGCGAGCCGACCGACGGCAACCGTCGTGCAGCGGTGGCAGGAGGATGTCGGGGTCCACGCCAGCGGCTCGGTGCCGTTGGGCTCGATGGCGTTCGTGCCGGAATCGGCGACGGTGACCACCTCTGCCGCAACGGTCGGCAGCAGTGTGGCGGATGCGGCCGGCGGGGCGGGCAGCGCCATCCCGTCGTCACCGGTGTTGAGCGTGGCGTCGGTCGAGTGGGAGCTGCAGTTCACCGGCGCCACCGCCGACCTCGACACGATCGCCCTGCCGGCTGAGGCTGGAGCCGTTGCGCAAAGAGCATGCTGAGGAGATGGTGAGTGTGCAAAAGATCTGGGCCTCATCCGAGTTCCGGTGACACAGCCTCGGGACCGCTGGTGACCGCATGATCGGTGCGGTCGTGCGACCACTGTGGGATGGGGAACCTGCCTGCGGGATATCGGACTGTCACCCCTCGGATTGCTGTCGCCGACGTCGCCGGCCAGGTCGAGTTTCTCCGAGCCGCCTTCGGGGCTGTCGGTGACGTGCCTGTCGGACGTCCAGCCGAGATCCTCATTGGAGACTCGTTGGTCATGGTCGGACCGATCCTCCGGCCGTCGAGGGATCGATGACCCAGCGGGCGTGGCAGTGGGTGCAGGGGCTCATCGTGACGCTGTCAACCGATCGGGTGCCTCCGGCATCGTGTCGCGCTCGGCGGGATTGGAAAAGCCCTTTGCGATCAGCCAGACGGCCATTGCCATCTCTTGGACAGCGAGAGGTACGACCAGCAGGTTCAACGCCGCTGCATTCGAGTTGAATGACTCGAACATCACCAAGAGGCCGGACAAAAACATCAGTGGCACGCCGATCAATCCCCACAGCGACAACCAGCGGGGAATGAGCCGATTCTGGAGAAACGCCCAGTTCAGCACCAGAGCCGAGATGCTGAAGATCATCTGGGCACCCAGATAGCCCGTCCAGTCACCGGTTGTCTTGAGCGAGTCTGCCAGCACCCGTGCACTTGCCAGGTCTGCGCCACCAGCGGCGGCGAAGTCCCAGCTGAGCGGCACCAGCAACAACCCGGCGACCAGTCCGATGGAAATCGTGACCACTTCGAGCGTTCTGGCCAAGACGTAGCTCAGTGCCAGCGTTTCACTGTGACTCCGGAGGATCGGCGAGAGGAGAACGGCCGTACCAACCATTGCGGCCAGCATCACAAAGATGAGCATGTTGCCGAGGAGGAGAGAGCCCTGATTGGAATGCACCGCTGAGAGCAGGTCTTCATCCCCGAGGGTCGATGACATCACCACAACGCTCAACACGCCTGCGACCGTCGCCAAGACAAACAACCAGCCGATTTGTTGTGCCGGTCCTCTGAAGTATTTCACTTTGCACCTCCACGTTTGGTCTTGTCGGTCACTGTCTTCGAATCGTGCGTGCTCCGGTAGAGACGAACGTCATGGACCCACGCCGGCAGGTCGAGCTCGCCCAACGACGCACCGTCGCAGCGATGGACTGCGGAGCCGAAGAGGAAATGGTTCGGATGTGCCTGGCAGACCTCGACGGGATCGCCGATATCCGCACCGACACCTCCACCAGGACCGTGGTGGTTGTCCACGACACCGAAATCGAAATCATCGACGCCGCACTTGATGGGCTTGCCCTCGGAAGCCACCGGACTCACGACCAGCCGGCCACCCTCTCCGCCAGTTCCGACAACTCCGACAACTCCGAGAAGGAACGAGTCGCCCTCGTCATTGCGCTCGCCCTGAACGCTGCCATGATGTTCGGGGAAGCGGTCGCAGGTTGGCTCGCCAACTCGCTCGGTCTGCTCGCAGACGCCCTCGACATGGGGGCCGACGCGATCGTCTATGCCCTCAGCTTGTTCGCCGTCGGCCGGAGTGCGGGCCGCAAGGCGGGTCTGGCCCGGACCAGCGGCTATCTCCAGTTCGGTCTCGCCGGCATCGGTCTGGCCGAAGTTGTCCGCCGGTTCATCAGCGACGCGCCCCTCCCGGACGTCACAACCATGGTGATGGTGTCGCTCATTGCGCTCGGCGTCAACGTTGCCACCATGATCGCGCTACGACGTGCCCGCAGCGGCGATGTCCATATCGAGGCGAGCTGGATCTTCACGGCCAACGACATCAAGATCAACGGGCTCGTCATCGCCACCGCATTCATGGTCATCGCCTTCGACAGCCGATACCCCGACCTGATCGTCGGCGCGATCATCTTCGCCATTGCGGCCAACGGCGCCCGACGAATCCTGAACCTCGCACGATCAAATTGACCGACGGCCGAAGGCACGGAGATAGGCGGACCCTGCATCGTCGGTGGGAGCCCCCGACCCAGGTGCATCTGGTAGCTCGAAGTGTTTGGCCATCAGCGAGTCGCCATCACGGAGTTCGCCAAGGCCCCATTGAGCCAGCATCGTCGGAATGGACGCAGGCGGGTGAAGGGTCTCGCCGATGTCCCAGGCGTGGATGATGAGGTCGTGGACTCTGAGCCGAAGGATCTGTCGGCCGCTGAGTTTTCCAACCACGTGGTGCCATGATTGGTCGAGCACTCCGACCTGCTCGAATGCCCCGAGCTGGTCCTTTGCCGACTGGATCGCCGCTTGGCGGGTGGCGGATCCGCGATCGAAGTGTGCCATCGCCGCGTCCATTGCCTGGTCGGAGGTTGCCCCGGCCAGGATTTGGACCGTGAACCAGTTGCCCCCGGTGACGTGGTCGACGAGTGCGGCGAGGTTCCACTCGGTGCATGGTGTGGCGCGAGCCCATTGGTCTTCCTCGATGGAGCTGAAGGCGGCAACGAGATCGGCCGTGACCTTCGCCAGTGCGGTTGGATCGGCATCCTGGGTGCTGGCCACGACGTCAAGTCTGCCACCTCGCGTCGACTCGGAACGAGCACCACCGTTCCGGCGATGGTCTGCAGGCCGAGGGGTGCCGATCGCAGCCGACGGCGGTGAACTAGGTTCACAACGTGGTGCGTCATCTTGCTTGGCCAACGGCCGTTGTTGTCGGTCCCGCTGCCCTCTGGTCGAGGGGTGATGTCGGGGCCGTCGCCGGGAAACCCGAGTCCAGCGTCGCCTCGGTGCGCCGTCGCCCTGGCCGAGACCTTCGGCGACCACGCCCGCACCGGGGTCGGGCCGGATCGGCCGGCGCCGTGATGCTGTGGGCCGTCGCGCTTCTGCTGATGCTGATGCTGGTCGGCTGCGCCGATGTCACCGGGGGAGGCGACGACCAGGCCCGGTCTGGGGCTTCGGACTCATCGGTCGGTTCCGTCCCATCGGGATCAACGGCGGACCGGTCGACATCGGTGACGACCGCTCCCGCCACCTCAGCGCCATCCACGACGAGCACCCTGCCGCCCGAACCCCGGTCGCTGACGATCGAGGTGCACCCTCCGGAAGCGGCGGTGAGTCTGCGCACCGCCGACGGCTTCTCGGCGCAGGGTCAGGGGCCCGACCCGATCACCGCGGAGATCCCGGCCGAGGTCGTGGAGGTCACCGCGTCGGCCGACGGCTACCAGGAGTACCGGGGCCAGATCGCCCTCGACGGCGGTTCCGGCGCCACCACCGAGACCACCATCTGGCTCGATCGGCCGGGGCAGCTGGTCCACAAGCTGTTCGAGGTCGAGGTGGGCGGTGCCCCAAAGGGCGTGGCGTTCACGCCGGACGGATCGGAGGTTTGGGCGACCATCCTCAACGGCCGCGGGGTCGATGTGATCGATGTGGCCTCCGGTGAGGTCACGGCCTCCATCGATCTCGATCAGGGTGCGGTTGAGGTGGTCTTCAATCGCGCCGGCGACACCGCCTACGTCAGCCAGATGCAGACGAACTCGGTGTTCGAGATCGATGTCGCCACCCGGGAGGTCAAGCGTCGGCTCGACACAAAGGGGGCCTGGACAAAGGTCATCGTCCTGTCACCGGACGAAACCACGCTGTACACATCGAACTGGGTTGACGACAATGTCTCCGAGATCGACCTGGCCACCGGGGAGGTCACCAACCTCTTCTCGACGGTGCGCACGCCCCGGGGCCTCTATCCGACCGACGACGGCCGACGGCTCTATGTGACCGGGTTCGCCTCCGGTGAGCTGGAGGTGATCGACCTCGCCTCCGGCGAGAGCCAGTCTCTGCAGCGAACGGGCGGTTCGATGCGCCATCTGGTCGGCTCGCCGGACGGGTCGGTGGTCTACGCCTCCGACATGACCAAGGACACGATCTTTGCCGTCGACACCGGGACGAACGAGGTCACGGTGCTGGCCACGACCGACAAGAAACCCAACTCCATCGATCTCAGCCCCGACGGGCGGGTCCTGTTCGTGTCCAACCGGGGCCGCAACAATCCAACGTCGTACTACCTCCCCGGACCGGAGTGGGGCTCGGTGCTCCTGATCGACACCGAGACCGGTGAGATGCTGGATGCCATCGTCGGCGGCAATCAGACCACCGGGTTGGAGGTGTCCGACGACGGCACCCTGCTGGCCTTCAGCGACCTGCTCGACGATCGGGTGGTCGTCTATTCGGTGCCGCCCACCGACGAACTGCTCGCCGGCGGGGGCGGCCGCTACCAGGATCATCTGGCCGAACTGACCAAGTAGCCGGCCCGAACGGGGGAGCGCGGGTTACCCTGCTCGACGTCGGCGGCATGGACCCTCCGGATGGATAGGCGACAGTGACCGAATCTCAGCGTGGCACAACCAGCACGGCTGTTCTCGCCGTTCTCGCCTCTGCGATGTTCGTCTACGTGATCGACACAACGATCATGAACGTGTCCATCGGAGCCCTCGTCGAGGATCTGGATACCACGGTGGCCGGCATCCAGGGTGCCATCACGCTGTACACGCTGACCATGGCCGCCTTCATGCTCACCGGCGGCAAGCTCGGCGACATCTGCTCATCGGCTGATCGGTGCTGGAGGGACTCGGCTCGGCGCTCATCGTGCCGGCGATCAACGTCTTGGTCCGCTCGAACTTCGCTGGTTCAAAGCGGGCCAGCGCCTACGGTGTGCTCTTCGGTGTTGCCGCCGCCGGTGCTGCATTCGGGCCGCTGATCGGAGGCTGGCTCACCACCAACCTGTCGTGGCGGGTGGCGTTCGCCGTCGAGGCGCTCATCGTCCTGGCCGTGCTCGCCGCGTCGCCAAAACTGATCGATGCGCCGGCGGTCATCCTGGCTCGAGCCTTGCCCGATGCAGAGAGCGGGCTCGACCTGGCCCTGGGGCTCCTCGTCGCCGGGTTGGCGATCGGCATCATCGCCGGCCAACTCCCGAACCTGATCCTCTCCGGGGTCGGGCAGGAAGAGGCAAGCGAAGCCTCCGGCCTCCAGGGCACGGCCCAGAACCTGGGGATGGCCGTTGGGACCGCCGTCGTCGGCATGGTGATCATCACCGTTGCGCTGAGCTCTCTCGGCAGCGAGGTCGAGGCATCGGATGTCATTCCCGCCAACCTCAAGGATGAGGTCGCCGAAGTCGTCGAACGGCCCTTCGAGCGGGCAGACGGGAACGCCCTCGACGAAGCCATCGCAGACTTGGACGCAGCCCAGCAGGCCGAGATCCAGGACATCTTCGACACCGGCACGATCCGCGGCTTCCAGGGAGCGATCCTCGCCGGCGGCATCGTGGCCCTCATCGGAGCCCTGTTGGCCTTCCGGCTGCCGCTGGTGAAGCTGGAGGGCGGGTCATCGGCCGAGGAGACCATTGAGCAGGTGGTCAGGAACCCGATGGTTCCGAGGCCTGCTGGAGGTCCTGACCCGCCACCGCAAGATGATCCTGCGGCCCAGGTACGGCTCGGCGGGGATGCTGGCGCTGCCCTACTTCGTCTTCGTGGAGGCTCTGGCCCCGATGCTGGAGGTGATCGGGCTGGTGGGCGTGGCCATTGCGTTGCTCGCCGGTGGGCTCTCGGCCCCGGCTCTGGTCCCGGTCGGTGTCGTCTATCTGGCCGGGATGTCGGCCTCCTACCTGGTGCTGGCCCTGGACGACCTGACCTTCGGCACCTTTCGCTCCACCCGTGACCGGGTCCTGATGGTGGGTCATGTTGTGTTCGAACAACTGGTCTTCCGGCCCCTGACGCTGGTGTGGCGTTTCTGGGGGCTGATCCTGTTTCTCCAGGGCCGTTCGGAGTGGGGGGTCCAGGAGCGCCGCGGGCTCGGGGGCGCCTGACGGCATGTCTCGCCGCCGGAGGGCATGTCGGCAGGGCCGAACGGTCCTGAAGGGGCCAAGCGACCCGTTTCGCTGTCGGCCCTCTCGACCTTGACATCCACTATCCCCAGGAGACCTATACCAGCCTCCTCCGGGATGCCCTTCTGGAAGACGGTGAGACCGATGAGGCCAACTTCCGGCTGGGCGAAGCCCACTGGGGCCAGTCGATCGAGATGGAGCTGCGGGTCGACTACATGCTCGGCGAGGACCCGGCGTCCCGCACCCACCGGGTGACGATCAAGAGCTGACCCCGCCGGGCCGGGCGGTGCAGGGAGCGGTCCAGCACCGCCCGCCGGTCGAGCCCGGACGACGGCGCCGACATATGTCGCGGTTCGGCGATCCGATCTCCTAACATCGGAGACCATGTCAAGCACTGGTCAACGAGGAGCCGTCGGCCGGCCGGCCGGGGATGGGTCGGCGGGTCTCGCCGGATTCGAGTGGGAACACCACGACGGTGTGTTGTTCGATCTCGACGGCGTGATCACCCCAACCGTCTCGATCCACGAGCGCGCGTGGGGTGAGTTGTTTCAGGCCTACGACTACACAGAGGCCGACTACCTCGCCCACATCGACGGCAAGCCTCGCTATGACGGGGTGCGTTCGTTCCTCGCCAGTCGGGGGATCGAGTTGCCCCATGGTTCGCCCTCCGATCCGCCGGGGGCCGACACGGTGTGTGGCCTTGGCAACCGCAAGAACCAGGTCTTCAACGAGGTCCTGGAGCGGGACGGCATCGAACCCTATCCGAGCTCGGTGGCCACGCTCCGGTATCTGGCGGCGCAGGGCGTTCCGGCTGGTGTCGTGTCTTCGTCGAAGAACGCGATCCCGGTGTTGGCCGCGGCCGGGCTCGGCGATCGCTTCGAGGTCGTCGTCGACGGGCTGGTGGCGGAGGCGGAGGGTCTGGCGGGGAAGCCCGCCCCCGACGGCTACCTGCTCGGCGCCCGTCGCCTCGGTGTCGCCCCGGAGCGGACCGTGGTGGTCGAGGATGCGGTGGCAGGCGTAGCCGCCGGTGCGGCCGGCCACTTTGCGGTCACCATCGGGGTCGACCGGGGAGCGGGCGCCGACTCGCTGCTGGCCGCCGGCGCCAACTTCGTGGTGAGTGATCTTGCCGAGCTGCTGTCCGAACCGACGGTAGAGCCGACAGACTGAACCCTGCTATGGCCAGCAACCACCTTTCGCCCCCAACCGGACTGCCGCCGTACCGCTTCCCGGTCGAGCCCTGGAAGCTGATCGAAACCGAGTACGACGTGTCGGATCTCGGCCGAACCGAGACCCTCTTCGCCCTCGGCAACGGCTACCTGGGGTTGCGGGCCAACCCCGAGGAGGGGCGCGACGCCCACTCCCATGGCTCCTATGTGAACGGGTTCCACGAGACCTGGCGCATCAGCCACGCCGAGGCGGCCTTCGGCTTCGCCGAGGTCGGCCAGACGATCGTCAACGTGCCAGACGCCAAGGTCTTGAAGCTCTACGTCGATGACGAACCGCTCCGGCTCGACGTCGCCGACCTCGACCACTACGAGCGCACACTCGATTTCCGAACCGGTGTGCTGGCCCGTGATCTGATCTGGCGCACCGCGGCCGGCAAGCGGGTACGGGTCCGGTCGACCCGGATGGTGTCGATGGCCGAGCGGCACGTGGCGGCGATGACGTTCGAGGTGGAGGTGCTCGATGCCAGCGCCCCGATCGTGCTCTCATCGCAGATCCTCAATCGCCAGGATGGTCAGGACGAGTATCACGTGCCAGAAGCGGCGCTTGGCGAAGGGGGCGATCCCCGCAGTGCCAGTAGCTTCGACCGCCGGGTGCTGGTGCCGACCTCGCAACGCGATCGCGGCAACCGGGTGCTGCTTGGCCACACCTGCGCCGAGAGTCGCATGACGATCGCCTGCGGCGCCGAGCACCTGTTGGAGACCACGGCCAGCCACACGGTGACCACACAGCTCAACGGTGATCAGGCCAAGTGGGTGTTGAACGCCCAGGCCGAACCGGGCGTTCCGATCAAGGTCACGAAGTACGTGACCTATCACACCTCCACCGGCGTTCCCTGTGCCGAGTTGCTCGACCGGGCCGAACGAACGCTGGACCGGGCCGCCGACACCGGCATCGACGGCCTGGTCGCCCGCAGTAGCGAAGCACTCGGTGAGTTCTGGGAGGCCAGCGACATCGAGATCGACGGTGACGAGATCGCCCAGCAGGCGTTGCGCTGGAATCTGTTCCAGCTGGCCCAGGCCTCGATCGCCACCCAGGAGCAGGGGATTGCGGCCAAGGGGGTCACCGGGGGCGGTTACGACGGGCACTACTTCTGGGACTCCGAGATCTATGTGCTCCCGTTCCTGGCCTACACCAACCCGAGAGCGGCCAGAAAACTCGTCCGGTTCCGTTGGCGGCTGCTCGACGCCGCTCGCCGCCGGGCCAAGCAGCTGGCCGAGAAGGGGGCCCTGTTTCCCTGGCGAACCATCAACGGTGAGGAGGCATCGGCCTACTACGCCGCCGGCACTGCCCAGTACCACATCAACGCCGCGGTGACCTTTGCCCTCGGCCGCTACCTGGATGCATCCGGCGACGTCGACTTCATGGCCGCCGAAGGTGCGGAGCTACTCGTCGAGACGGCTCGGATGTGGGCCGATCTCGGTTTCTACGCCCAGAATGGGGCCAAGACCTTCCACATCCACGGGGTGACCGGACCAGACGAGTACACCACCGTCGTCAACGACAACTGCTACACGAACATCATGGCGAGGTTCAACCTCCGCTATGCGGCCCGAACGATTGGGTTCCTGACCGAGTGGAATCCCGATGCCGTGGCCACCCTCCAACGGCGGACCGGGCTCGACCTGGCCGAGCTCGATGTCTGGGAAGCGGCAGCGGATGCCATGTTCATCCCCTTCGACCAGGAGCGGAAGATCCACCCCCAGGACACCGCCTTTCTCGACCTGGAGCCTTGGGACTGGGAAGGGACCTCGCACGCGCAGTATCCGCTCCTGCTCCACTTCCACCCCCTCGTCATCTACCGCCACCAGGTGCTCAAGCAGGCCGATGTTGTCCTCGCCATGCATCTCCGGCGGGAGCAGTTCAGCGACGAACAGAAGTCCCGCAACTTCGAGTTCTACGATCCGATCACCACCGGGGACTCCTCGCTGTCGGCTTGTGTCCAGGCGATCGTGGCCGCCGACGTCGGGCTCGACGACCTGGCATTCGACTACTTCCGGCGGGCCCTCTACCTGGACCTCTGCGACATCCACGGCAACAGCTCCGACGGTGTCCATGTCGCATCCTGCGGTGGGGTGTGGGCCGGGATCGTCCACGGCTTCGCCGGCATGGCCGAGCACGGCGACGCCATCTCGTTCTCGCCCCGGCTGCCGCCGCAGTGGAAGGCGGTGCGGTTCAGGATCCAACGCCACGGCTCGACCCTGGACGTGGCCCTGGACCGCGACGGCTGTGAGCTCACGGTGATCGACGGCCTCGGGGTGCCCCTCCGGGAGGGAAGCGGGACCATCATCGTCACCGCCGACGCCCCCCACTGGATCCCGACCAAGGTCTGAGTCGGCTGGGGCTGATCGGGACCGACCAGCGCCCCGGCCCGGCACGAGGGGAGGATTCGTTCCGAGCGCCCGCTCAAGTCAGCCGCTGGACGAAGCCCCAGGAGTGACCCTCCGGGTCCGCAACCGTGATCTCACGAACACCGTGCTCACGAGTCCGGGGCGAGTCGAGTTCGACACCGGCGGCAACAAGCCGGCGGAAGACTCCGTCAACGTCGTCGACCAGAAAGCCGACCCAGGAGGCGAGACCGTCGGCCTTCGCCTTCCAGTCGGGGACGGGACCGTCGAGCCACACCTCGCCGGTGCCGACGGTCAGCTCCACATTGCACACCTCGCCATCATCGTTGAGCCACCGCCTACGCTCGACGAAGCCGAGAACCTCGACACACCACGCAGCGGTGGCGCCGGCATCGGCGCAGAACACGTAGGGGATCACGCCTCGAATGGCTGGAGCCTCTTGCATCCCGTCAGTCTCCCACGATTCCCGACCGGTCGGTCCGGCGCCTGATGCCAAGCCGGACCGACGACGATCGGGCCGGTGCCTGCGCCGATCGTCAGCCTGTCAGCCTGTCAGGAGATCGTCCGTCGCCTGGCTCGGTGGTCGGCGGTGTGGGTCCGGCTGGCACATCGCGGATCGGCGCAGAAACGACGGGAGTTGTTGCGGGTGCTGTCGTAGAAAAGGCGAGCGCAGTCTGCGGCCCCACATCGCCCGAAACGGTCGGTGCTGTTGTCGCACAGCTCCTGGGCCAGGGCCATCAGCACATCGGCCATGACCTGATCGTCGAAGCGAGCGGTGGCCGGCGTCCAATGGATATGGGGGCCGACGTCATCGTGGTCGGCAATGGACGGTGAGATCGGGAGCTCCACCAGACCTTCGTTGACCATGGTGGCCGTCTCGGCCGGGTCGAGATCGGGTTCCGGGAGCCGGTGCAGCAATGGGGTCAGGGCTCGCATTCGGGAGGTCAGCCGGTCCAGGGAGGCGGCCGAGGCCTGCGGGGCCCGGCCGAACCCTGCCTCGCTCAGCAGGGCCCGGAGATCGGGATCACCGTCGCTCAGCTGATTGGCCATGTCCATCGCCACCTCGAGGGTGGCCCGGATCTCCGACTGGGTCACCGATGCCAAATACATGCTGTCATCCTAGCAGCAAAACTGGTTGTGTAAGAATCAAATAGCTGATAGAACCTTACATAGTGAAAGGAGCTTAACGTAGATAGCCCCTTACTACGTCTACGGAGGCATGATGGGTCCGCTGTTGCTACCACTTCTGATCGTTGCCAATGTGTTCGGTGTCGCCATGATCGTGCCCCAGGCCATGCGCATCCATCGAACGAGGGTGGTCGACGGTGTGTCGACGACCTGGGTCGGCCTCAGTCTGGCCATCAACATGTGGTGGCTCGGCTACGGACTCGAGGGTCGATTGTGGGGCCTGGTGCCGGTGTCGCTGGGAGCGCTTGTCGTGTACGGGGTCGTCGCCCGCCAGGTGCGGTCGGTGGTCGGACCGCAGACCTCGCTCCCGCTCGTCGCCAGTTTCGTCGGGGCCTCTCTGGTCCCGCTTGTCGCACTCGTGGTGGCGGGCTGGCCCGCGGTCGGACTGACGCTGGGCCTGGCCTACGGTCTGCAATTCACGCCGGCGGCACTCAACGTGGTCCGCTCGGCCACCGCGGCCGGGGTCTCACCGGTGACCTGGATCATGGCGGCAACCGAAGCGGCCATCTGGATCGTCTACGGGCTGGCGGTGGCAGATCAGGCCCTGATCATCGGCGGCGTCGGCGGCACCCTGATGGCCTCCATCATCCTGGCCCGCCTGGCCATCGACGAGGCGATCCGGCCGTCGGTCGCCATCCCGTCAATCAGGTAGGTCGATACCGATCTGGCACGTCATGGCGGCAGCGCAGCGGTGATCGCCTCGATCGGCGCAGCGGCCGGCGCGGTGTCAGCGCAACAGAATCACCTTGATTGTAGTGACCACTGTGACTATGGTTTCGCAGTAGTCACTACAATATCAGTCACTACAATATTGAGGTGTGGAGCCCCGAATCGGCCGGGCCGACCAGACTCCCGCAATCACCTCGACCCCGCACCTGGAGGATCCGATGCCCATCACCGCTGCTGCCGCTGCTGATCTGTTCCGTCAGGAACCAGACCGCTTCCTCGACGTCGGGGCGGGCCAGGCCGCCTACCGTTGCGTCGGCAGCGGCCCCGATGTCCTGTTCGTCCACGGCTGGCCGGTGAGCGGCGCAACCTGGCGGAAGCTCCTGCCCCACCTGGTCGACCATGTGACCTGCCATGTGATCGACCTCCCATCGGCCGGGTCGAGTCGCTTCGACGCCAACACCACCCTCTCGATCGGCCAGCACATCGAGAGCGTGAAGCGGGTGGTGAACCTACTCGAATTCGATGAGGTCGCAGTGGTCGGCCACGACAGTGGCGGCATGATCGCCCGGTGGGCGGTGGCCGGCGATGAACGACTGCTGGCGATGGGTCTGATCAACACCGAGCCTCCCGACCCCAGCTGGCGGTTCAAGTCGTTCATCATGGCCCGCAAGCTGCCCGGGTTCGCCGCCGGACTGGGGTGGGTCGCCGGCAGTCCTCGAATTCGCAGGACCCGGCTGGTGTTCGGGGACGCGTTCGCCGATCGGTCCCTACTCGACGGCGAGTTCGCCGAGTTCTTCTTCGAACCGCTCAACCGGGAACCCGCCCGTCGTGACGCTGCCGTGAAGCTGTTGCGGAGCTTCGACATGGCGGACGTCAGCAATCTTCCTGAAGCCCACCGCAAGCTGGATGTGCCGGTCCAATTGGTGTGGGGTGACCAGGATCCCTTCTTCCCGGTGGAGAGCGCCAAGGCGATGGTCCACACCTTCCCCGACGCACAGCTCGAGATCATCGAGGGCTCGGGGCTCTTCTCCCATGAGGAGACGCCGGCCGAGGTGGCCGAGGCCCTCCTGCCCACACTCACCGGCAGCCGCTGACCCGGCGTCCCGCCCATCGACGACGATCCGCCTCGGCGCGGTGCCGCCCTTGCCATTGCCATTGCCGGGCACGGCGGGGTTTGCGGTCAGCGGTCGACGATGCGCCAGCGGGTGATCGGCTCACCCCGGTCGAGGCGGTTCTCGACGATGAGCCGGCGGTCCTCCATTGCCGCCAAACCTTCCCAGAGTCCGTTCCAGATCTCGAATGCACATTGGTCGACGGCGACGGCATCGTCGAGCAGCCTCCAGGAGTGGGCGGTCACCACCTCGGCCCCGTCCGCCGTCGTGACCTCGACCGCATCTCCCTGGGCGCCCAGCAGCAGGGCGAACCGTTGTCCGAAGCTTGCATCGTCGCCGGCCCCCAGCAGGCCCATGACCGTCGGGGAGAACTGCATGCCGATCTGTCTGGCGGCGATCACACCCACGCCGAGGGCGTCGCCTGGTCCGAGCTCGGCCGGCATGGCCAGCAGCAGGTTCCGCACGTAGGCGGCGGCGTAGTTGCGCTCGGCCTTGGCCAGTCGTTCCGGCTCCCAGGTCGGCATCGGCAGTTCGACCGGCGGCCCCGGCGGCCGTTCGCCCGGCCGGAAGCGAACTCGCTGGTCCGGTTCGAGCTCCCGGGATTCCTCGATGTAGTAGCCCTCGAGGCCGGGCTGACCGTCGGTGGTCTGCATGGTGCACACGAACCCGAGGCGAGGGTTGCCCAGTGACACGCCGTTGTGGCCGTGCCACCCCCGGAGCATCGCTCGGCTCAGTTCGGAGGGGATGCCACACACTGCGGTGCCGTCGAAGATCCAGCGGGGCGGGCGGTACCGGACCCAGGACTTGGTATCGGATTCGGGGATCCAGGCCACATCGACCCCGCCGATGGCGTTGGACAGCACGTGGTACTTGGCGCAGGCGACGGCATCGGGGAGTTCGTCGAGTTCCAGCTTGCCGAGACCGGCCTCGAACAGGTCGAGGTGCTGGGTACGGAAGATGTTGAACACCACCCGGGCGGCCCGATCGGTTCCCTGGCGGGTGACGAGCGCCAGCAGGGATCCGGTCAGGAATCGATGGTACAGCTCGGCGATCGCCGCCCACGACGACGGCGACGATCGATGTGCCGATGTGTTGGTCATGGGGCCGGTGTCGTCACGGGGTCGGGTTCCATCGGTTCTGGCATAGCGGCTTGCTATCCGACGCGAGCTCCGGGAGTCAACCCGAATGCCGCCGACCCGGTGGGCCACCGGCTGTTTCGATCGTCCAGACCGGCACCGGATCCTCGAAACCCTTGAGCACCCTCCGCCCTGCGGCCGAGGCCGTCACCCCCGGGCCGAAAGCGGCGGCCTGATCGCTCAGCACCTCCCCGGGTACCGCCTCGGCAGCCAGGCGGGCGGCGAGGTTCACCACCGGACCGTAGTAGTCGCCAAGTCGAAACAGCACCTGACCGGCGCTGATCCCTCCGCGGGGCGCCACCGACGGGTCGCCACCGCTGCCGGAAACGAGATCCAGGGCGATGGCGGCAACCACGTTCGGCCTGGTGGCGATGATCATCACCTCATCACCAATGCTCTTGACGATCCGACCGCCGTGGTGGGCCGCCGTCTCGAAGGCCCGCTGCTCGAAGTGCTCGATGGTTGCGATCAGCTCCGCCGGTGATGCGACGTTTGACAGTGAAGTGAAACCGACGAGGTCGATGAATCCGATCGCCGCTCGAACCATCTCGGGGCTGGTGACGTCGGCTTGGGCATTCCGCTGACGGCGTACCGCAGTCCACATGTGGTGCTGGAAGATCGTGGCCAGCTGCCGGCCCAATCCGACGGCCAGTGCCGAGGCCAGCGCATTGCGGTCGGCCAGCTCGATCAGATCACCGGCTGCGGCGTCCCTGGGTTCGATGTCCTGGACGTAGGCGGCGACCGCAGCCTCGGCCAGCCTGGCCATCGAGGTGCCGGCGACCCGGAGCAACTGCGGTCCGACCTCGGCGATCACCCCGCTGGTATCGCCGCTGATGAACGACAACATGGCCAGGTCGTTGTCACCGAACCCGGCAAGGCCCTCGACCGGGAGTCCGAGCATGGTGTAGACCGATCGGGCCCGATCCAGGTCGAAGCCGGCCTCGGCAGCGACCTCCTCGAGTGTTCGATCGAGATCGGCCGACAGTTGGAGGTCTCCGGCCAGGCCGATCAGGCTTCCGTCTTCGAGGCCCGCCACCTCTTCCTCGGAGGCGCCGAGGGCGACCAGGTGGGCGAGCAATCGGCTATCGGGCATCGAGTGCCTCCTGGCATGATGGGCGTCGGTTCCATGCTTACCAGCCCCGCTCGGCGTCGGCTCGTCCTTCGCGGTTGCGGCCCGGCCGGAGGGACGTGTCCCGCCGACGGCTCGAAAGGTCTAGCCTCGGGTCCGGAGGTGTTCCGTGCCGGATCCGGTCGAACAACTGATTGCCATCGTGTCGGTTCGCCCAACCGGTGAGGACCGCTTCGAGGGCGAAGGCTCCCACGATGACGGCGTCGATGCCACCTTCGGTGGCCACCTGTTGGGTCAGGCGGTGTCGGCGGCCCTGGCCACCGTCGACGAAGACCGTCGGCTCCACTCGCTGCACGGCTACTTCCTGCGAGCCGGGCGTCCGGGTCTGCCCTACCGGCTCGAGGTCGAGCGAATCCGCGACGGCCGAAGCTTCAGCACCCGTCGGGTCCGGGTCGATCAGGGCGACGGAAGAACCCAGTTCGAGCTGCTGGCCTCCTGTGCGGTCGACGAGGACGGCCCGATGCTCCACCCCTCCCCACCGGTCGACCTCGACGGCCTCCCGGACCCCGAGACCCTACCCACCCATCATCGGTTGATGTCGGGGCTGGATCCGCTGCCCCTGCCCCAGGCATGGGCCATGCGGGACTACGGCCTCGACCTCCGGACCGTCAACGCTCCCTGGGCCCCCGACGGTGTCTCTCCCAGCGGAGGCATCCGGCTGTGGTTCAAGGCGGCGGGGCCGTTGCCGACCGACCATCGGCTGCAGGCCGCCATCATGGCCTACCAGAGCGACGAGTCGCTGGCCGACAACGTTGCCGTGCCGTGGGGTGCCACCTGGGGCAGCCCCGGCGTTGTGTTCGTCAGCCTGGACCATGCCATGTGGTTCCACCGGCCGTTCGATCTCAACCAGTGGCACCTGTTGGACCAACGCCCCGTCACCGTCGGCCATGGGCGGGGACTGGCCACCGCCACCGTATGGAACCGGGCCGGCCAGCTGGTGGTGTCGACCACCCAGGAGGCATTGCTCCGCCTCGGCGACGACCATCTGGCCTCGGGGCCACAAAGCTCGGCCTGAGCGACCACCCGGTCCTCTTGGCCCGAGCAAACGCCCGGTCGGACCGTCCGGACCCCTCGTCCTGGGCCGGGCCTTCGGGCCGACCGTCAGTGGTCGGCCGGTGGTGCCACCGACAAACCCTGGACACCGTGGGCCTCGATGAAGCCGGCCACCAGACCATCGGCCTTCGCCGCCTCGACGAAGCGGCCGAGGTACTCGAACCCGGCTCCGTCGCGATCCTTCGGCGTGCCCATGGCTTGTTGCACGGCGGTGAACCGACCGTCGAGGATCCTGGCGCCCGGCATCTTCTCCACATCGGACAGCAGGCCCGGCCGGAGCCCGGCCAGGGCGTCGATACCCTGCTCGACCCAGGCGTCGTAAGCGCCGCCGAGCCCCTCGACCAGCACCAGTTCGGCCCGGGAGATGTTTCGCTCCAGCCACAGTCCGTAGGCGCTCCGGGCCGGCCCGACCACGGTCCGGCCCGGCTGGTCGACCTGGTCGATCGAGGTGATGTCGGCGTCGCCGCGAACCATGTAGGTGGCCTCGATCTCGCTGTAGGCGGCGGTGAAGTTGATCTGCTGTGCCCGCTGCGGCTCGGCCCCGATGTTGGCGATGTCCCAGACGCCGTTGCCGCCGTCATCGGCCACCGCCCCTGGTGTCTTGTAGCGCAGCAACTCGACGTCGACCCCCAGCCGGCCGCCGAGGGCCTTGGCCATGTCGGGCGACACCCCCTCGGGGTTGCCGTCCGGGCCTTTGCCGGTGACGAGGAGGAAGTTGCTGAGGTTGATGGCGGCCCGAAGGGTGCCGGTTGGGGCCAGGGCGGCGATGGCCTCGGGGGATGGTTGGGGAAGGGTCATGGCCCACGAGTCTGCCAGCCGGGCCGGGGCGGAGCCACTGCGATCCGGTGCTCGGCCGCCGACATCCTCACCGGCGCTCTTGAGCACCCTGCTAGGTTCGCCTGATGGACGAAGCGCTCGACAGCGACCGGCAGGGTCCACTGCAGGGACTCCGGGTGGTGGAGATCGCCGGCGGGCCGGCCGCCGCCTTCTGCGCCCGTCAACTCCGGGGTTTCGGGGCCGAGACCATCCGGGTCGAGTCGATCGACCAGCTGCCGCCGGAGGCGGAGGTTGACACCGTTGGGCTGACGTCGGATCAGGCGGTGTTCCTGGTGGCAGGGGCCCGGCGGGTGGCCCTGGCGGGCCAGGATGCTCCGGAACGGCTGCGAGCGCTCCTGGCCGACGCCGACGTCATCGTGGAGGACCGTGGCCCGGGGTGGTTGTCGTCGGTGGGACTGGACCCGGAGCTGAACCTGACCCGGCGGCCCCATCAGATCGTGACCTCGATCTCGCCCATGGGCCACTCGGGGCCCCGAGCCCGATGGCAGACCACAAACGCGGTTCAGTTCGCAGTGGGCGGGTTGATGACGCTGACCGGCGACGCCCACCGGGAACCGCTGGTCACCGGAGGCGAGCAGGCGTTCCTCCTCGGTGGGCTCCACGCCTTTGCCGCCACCACGGTTGCCCTTGCCGGACGGCGGAGACACGGCCGAGGGGCCTGGATCGACCTGTCGATGCAGGAGGGTGCGGCGTCGATGCCGGAGCTCTATGCCGCCTCCAGCGAGTACGACCTGGGCGAGCCCGTTGCCCGATCGGGCAATTCGATCCGGTCGGTGTGGGGGGTCTATCGCTGCGCCGACGGCTTCGCCGGTGTGTGCTGCCTCGAGCGTCAGGTGCCGGCCCTGTTCCGGCTGCTGGGCCCGGAGGTGGTCGAAGACGAGCGGTTCCTCGACCGAGCGTCCCGGCTGGACAACGACGACGAGTTGCTGGCCCACGTGATGTCGTTCATGTCGGAGCGAACCAAGGACGAGCTCACCGCACTGTCCCCGATCCACCGGGTGCCGTTCGGTGCGGTTCGCTCCCCGGCCGAGCTGCTCGAGGACGAGGCGTTCGCCATCAGGGACTTCTTCGACCGGGTCGAGACCGACGACGGCACCGCAGTGGTGCCGGGCCGCCCGTTCCCCGGCCTCGGGTGGTCCGGCCAAAACCGTCTCACCGGTGTCGAGGTCGGGACCGATGGGCCGGCATGGTCGGCATCGGGCTGGTCCTCGACCGGGGTCGTCGCACCGGCCCGCCGGCCCCTCGACGGCCTTCGGGTTCTCGACCTGACCATGATGTGGGCCGGGCCTTACGCCACCAAGCTGCTTGCCGAATCGGGGGCCGAGGTCATCAAGATCGAGTCGCCGACCGCCTGGGACAACATCCGCACGTTGGTGCCTCAGGATCCGGCCATTGCCGATCCCTGGAACAGCGCCTACTACTTCAACGAGTACAACCACTCCAAGAAATCGTTGACCCTCGATCTGGCCACCGCCGCCGGCCGGGAGGTCTTCCTCCGTATGGTGGCCGAGGCCGATGTGGTGATCGAGAATTACCGGGCCGACGTCCTGGACAAGCTGGGGATCGGCTTCGAGGTGCTCCGCCAGGCCAAGGACGACATCATCCTGGTGTCGATGGCCGGCTTCGGCAAGACCGGACCACTGTCCCACCACGTCGGCTTCGGGCCGATCATCGAGATGATGTCCGGCCTGATGTCGCTGACCGGCTACGGCGACGATGACGTGCCGATCAAGACCGGCGTGTCCTACGGCGACCCCGTCGGCGGGCTCAATGCGGTGGCCGCCACGGTGTTGTCGCTCCTGGAGCGGGACCGGACCGGTGCCGGCCGCCACATCGACCTGGCACAACGGGAGACGGCGTCGACCATGGCCGGCCCGGCCTTCGTCGAGGCCTCGTTGCAGGGTGGGGAACCGGTCCATCGCGGCAACCGCGACTCCCGACACGTCCCCCAGGGTTGTTACCCAGCGGCCGGCGACGACGACTGGGTGGTGATCTCGGTCCGCTCCGACCGGGAGTGGGCCACACTGGCCCATCACCTCGACCGGGACGACCTCGCCGGACTGGACCGGACCGAGCGCGCCGCCCGCCACGACGAGCTGGACCAGGTCATCGCCGCCTGGACCGCAACCCGGACCGCCGACGAGGTGGCGAATCTGCTCCAACGCGACGGGGTGCCGAGCGGCGAGGTGATCGACACCCTGGCCGTTCACGACGATCCCCAACTCACCGCCCGCGGCTTCTACCGGGTGGTACCAAACGACAAGATGCACCCCTACCGTCAAACCGGGCCGACCTGGACCCTGCACGGCCCCCCGGGCCATGAGATGCGGCGATCCCCCTGGTTCGGCGAGCACAACCACGAACTGTTGACCGATCTCGGACTCACCCCGGCCGAGATCGACGCCCTGGAGGCCCAGGGTGTCATCGCCGATGCGCCGATCGACCCGGTGGTCGGTTGAGCCGACCTTGACCCGGTGGCCGGTTGAGCCGACCTTGACCCGGTGGTCGGTTGAGCCGACCGTGACCCGGTGGCCGGTTAGGCCGAGGTCCAGGCGCCGGGCCGGGGGACGGCCAGGCCGAGGTGATCGCGAAGGGTGGTGCCGGTGTAGCGCTCCCGGACCAGCCCCCGGCGCTGCAGTTCCGGCACCACCAGGTCGACGAAGTGCTCCAGCGCTGCCGGCTGATGGCTGGAGCCGATGACGAACCCGTCGCAGGCCGGGGTGGTGAACCACTCCTCCAGATGGTCGGCGATGTCGCTCGGATCGCCGACGACGGCATGGTTGAGGCTGGCCCGGCTGGTGATCCGCATGAAGTCTCGGACGGTGGGCTCGGCCCCGCCGCTGCGCTCGATCACCCGGTCCCGGATGGCCTGGATGCCAGACAACGATGCCAGCTCCTCGGCGGTGAAGGTGTCGTCGAGGCCCTTGGTCGAGAAGTCGAAGTTCAGGCCCTCCGACAGCAGCGACAGCTCGTCGATGTCCTTCGTCAGGGCGTCGAATGCGGCCTTGCGGTCCTCCGCCTCGGCTCTGGTTCGGCCGACCACCGGGAACACCAGGGTGGCCACCCGCATCGAGTCGGGATCGCGGCCGAGCTCCGCGGCCTGGGTTCGGAGCGCCTGGTAGGACGCCCTGGCCGAAGCCAGCTGGAGGTTGGAGACGAAGATCAACTCACCCCAGCGGGCTGCGAAACGGGAGCCCCGGGCGCTCTGACCGGCCTGGATGACCACCGGGTGGCCCTGGGGGGTCCGGGGCACGGTGAACGGACCTCGGCTGCGGTAGTGCTCGCCCTGGTGGTCCAGCCGGTGGACCCGGTCGCCCCTGGCGAACAGCCCGGCGTCGCGGTCCATCACCAACGCATCGTCGTCCCAGGTGTCCCAGTGGCCGTGGACCACCGCCATGAACTCGTCGGCCTGGTCGTAGCGGGCGTCGTGGGCCAACCCGTGGTCGAGCCCCATGTTCCTGGCCTCGTTGTCGTTGACGGACGTGACGACGTTCCACGCCGCCCGGCCACCGGTCAGATGGTCGAGGGTGGAGAAGACGCGGGCCACATGGAACGGTTGGTGGTAGGTGGTGGAGTAGGTGGCGCCGAGGCCGACGTGGGAGGTTGCCATACCCATCGCCATGAGCACCGCAGTGGGGTCGAGCTTCACGCACCGGATGCCGTTCTCAACGGTGTGGGTGTGGTCGTGGCCGTACATGTCGGGCATGGCCAGCCGGTCGTCGAAGAACCCGATGTCGAAGCATCCCCGCTCCAGGGTTCGCCCGATATGTCGGTAGTAGTCGGCGGTGGTGAAGTCGAGGCGGGCTTCGGGGTGCCGCCAGGCGGCGGGAATCGTGGTGCAGTTCTGGGCCTGGAGGAACCCCACCAGTGCCAGCTGCTGACGTCGTGTCACCATGGTGACGTCTCCCGGGCCATCTCCCGGGTCGCTGGGCTGGTCGCCCGGCCGGCCTCGGAGCCGGGCCAGGGCCATGGCCACAACGGGGTTCTCGGCGCACCGGGGGAGCTGGTTGGTCTGGCCGATCCGATCTGCATACTGCGATCTTGTCGCCGTCGGCCGGGCCGCGCCACTTCACCAGCAAGCGGGGTCGGCCCGCCGGCTACAGATCGGGACCGGGTTGGTGGTCCGCACCGACGGCCCGCCGGAACAGCCGTTGCACGGTGTGGACGGCCGGCCCCCGGTCGGCCTGGTGGAAACACGGCCCGACATAGCCGTGGATCAGGAAATCGACCACGACCTCGACATCGAGCCCGTCGAGATCGAATTCCCCGGCCGCGGTCCCTCGGCGGATGAGGTCATCGAGCAGCGACCTGGCCGCCACCAGCGGCTCCTCCCGATCGGTGGCCACGGTGTGGAAGACGGCGTGATAGAGGCCGTGGTGCTCGAATTCGAAGCCCATCCAGTGGGCGACGACACCGTCGAGCTTCATGGCCCAGTCGAGGGCCTGGTCGGCCAGGAGATCGTTCGGTCGCTCCAGCATCCGCTGCCACACATCGGCCTGCAGCCCTGCCAGCAGTGCGGTTCGGGAGCCGAAGTGCAGGTAGATCGAACCCTTGGCAAGGCCGGCCGCTTCGGCCACCTTGGCGATCGAGGTGTTCTCCAGCCCGTCGTCGACCGCCAGACGAGCGGCCGCATCGAGGATCTGACGGCGCCGTACCTCGGGGCTCTGAAACCGGGCTGGGGAGGTGGACCTCGACGGTGGTGCCATGAGGCACAGCCTAGGTCCTGTTGTGTTTCGACTGACCATCGGTCATACTGGGCAATGTGAGTGACTGACCACCAGTCACTCGAACCGAAGGCAGACGGAGAACCCTGTGGAACCCGATCCCATCCCGAGTACGGCGGCTCCCGGCAAGGCGCCATCCAGCCGGGAGCCCTCGGCGGCCGAGGCGGCATCGCCCCCCCGGCGGACCTCGCCGGCCGACATGGTCCGGTTCGCAAAACACCTCTGGTCGTCCG
The DNA here is from genome assembly GCA_947259095.1 of uncultured Acidimicrobiaceae bacterium. Lineage (GTDB taxonomy): Bacteria > Actinomycetota > Acidimicrobiia > Acidimicrobiales > SZUA-35 > JAHELU01. The sequence continues at coordinate 26,055 of CAMYLA010000024.1, forward strand.
AGGTCAATCGGGCCGCCGTCGACCGCCTTGCACCCGAGAACGGTGAGCACCTGCTCGATCTCGGCGCTGGGCTGGGGCCGGCCAGCTTCCACGCCGCCGCCCGGGTCGGGGCGCTTGGGAGCGTGACCGCAATCGACCCATCCCGGTTCATGCGGGCGGTGATGTTCGCTCGGCGGCCCTTCCGGTCGAACCGGCGTCGGATCCGGATCCGGGATGCCGTGGCCGAGGCGTTGCCGGTCGCAGACCGCAGCATCGACGCCGTCGTCGGGCTCAACGTCGTCCACCTCCTGGCCGACCCCGAATCGTCGGCGAGCGAACTGGCCAGGGTGGTCAGACCGGGTGGCCGCATCCTGTTCGTCGAAGAGGACATCGACGATCCGGGGCACGTGTTCCATCAACCCACGCCTCACAGCCCGGACGGGCCCGGCCTCGACGAGCTGGTGACGGCGCTCGAGCGTGGTGGTTTCGACGTCGAAACGGCTCATCACACACACTTCGGCGGCCAGCCGGTGAACACGATCACCGCCGCCACCGGCCGATAGACGCCGGCGGTTGGCGGCGGGAGAGGGCGGCCTCGGCATCGTGCTCGGCCGGGGGAGCGGTCGATCATCGAGTCGGGACCTTCGCCCCTCTGCGATCGAGTTCACAGGCGGTAGTTTTGGATCGTGTCTTGCTCTGTGCCTGTCGAGGACGCCCTGACGTGATGGACCGTTTCCGGAACATCCTGTTCTGTCCGCTCGGAGATCATGACAACGCCCAGGCGGTCCGCCGTATCGCCGAGCTGGCCCGGGACAACAAGGCCAGCCTCACGCTGTTCGGCGTGACGCCGGAGCCGTCAAGACTCCAGCGGCTGCTCCATCGTGGCGAGTTCTTCGACGAGGTCCAGGAGGCCGATCGTCTGGCCATGGACAAGCGGCTCAGGCGGTGGGCCGACCGGCAGGAGGACGTCGACATCGACATCGCCGTTGAGACCGGCAACGAGTTCCTGTCGGTCATGGACCGGGTCATGACCCAGGGCCACGATCTCGTCGTCGTCACCAGTGACGAAGATCAGCACGACCACGCCACCATCAAACGACTGTTCCGCAAGTGTCCCTGCCCGGTCTGGGTGATCCGTCCGAGCAGGGCCAGGATCCTGCGGGTGCTGGCCGCCATCAACCCCGATCCCGAGGAGATCGAGCTGAACCGGGAGATTCTCCACCTCGCCTCAACGATGGTGGCCCGATTCGGTGGTGAGCTCCACCTCGTGCACGCCTGGGAGCTCTACGGGGAGGAGACGATGCGGACCTCGGCGTTCATACACACCTCCTCGGAAGAACTGGCAAAACTACTGGCCGAGGAGGAAACCCGACACGGCGAAGCGCTGAACGAGTTGATCGCCGCCGCCGGGGTCGAGGACGCCCCCTGGAAGCTCCACCTGCAGAAGGGGCCGGCCGATCAGGTCGTCTGCGACCTGATCGCCAAGTCCCGTATCAACCTCCTGGTGATGGGCACCATCGCCAGGACCGGGCTGCCGGGGGTCATCATCGGTAACACCGCCGAGAAGGTCCTCGACGATGTGCACTGCAGTGTGGTGGCCATCAAACCGCCGGAATTCGACGCCGCCGGGCCTCACGACGGCTGACCATCGGGGGCAACCGGTGTGGCCGGCTCGGCATCGGCTGCAGCCGGCTCGACCGGCCGCTGATCACGGGAACGGGGGGCGCCGGCAACATGGCCGAGCAACCCCAGTGCAACGACCTTCACCACCTCGAGGACGCCGAAGCCCGTGTGCAGCATCGACGACGGCGGCTCGATGCCGTCGATGACCATGGCCACCCTGGTATCGAGCCGGGGGAGCAGCCAGAGGCCCTGGAGAGCCACGATTGTGATGATCGCTCCTGCCAGAACGATCTCGTTACGGCCCCAGCGGGCGGAGCGGACCGCCCGCCACGCCAGCGAAGCGAGGACGACGGCGAGCACGATCTCGATCCGGTTGAGGAGATGGAACGTGGCCCGGCCGACGTCGAGCGCCACCGGTCGGGTCAGCGACTCGGCGGTGAATTTGATCGGTGTGGCGACGAACGACACACCGACGACGAGCCCCAGCCACACCCAGGCCACGAACCGGGTCATCGGTCGAGGCCGGCGATGGCGGGCTCACTTCGTGGCCCGTCGACAGCAGGGGGCGGGGGGTGTCGGTGCCTGGGTCTTGCCATTCTCCGCAGTATCACTAGTCTCATAGTATGCGACTTGAAGTAACTCGCAAGAGCGATCTGGCCGTCCGATCGCTCCAGGTTCTGGCCGAGAGCTCCCGACGGATGAAGGGCCCTGAGCTGGCCGAGGTCGTCGGGAGCACGTCGGGGTACGTGTCCCAGGTGCTGACGCCGCTGGTGCGGGCCGGCTGGGTTCGTTCCGACCCCGGTCGATCTGGCGGCTACTCGCTCATCGCCGATCTCGACACCATCTCAGTGTTGGCCGTGATCGAAACCATCGAGGGGCCGACCGACTCGGGGCGTTGCGTCTTGGCCGACCGAGCGTGCGACCAGGGAGGTACCTGCGCGCTGCATGTGCCCTGGCTGCGGGCCAGGGCCCAGCTCCTGGCCCAGCTCGATGACACCACGGTGGCCGAGGCCGCCGCGAGCGGGGAGGCGTGACATGACGGCGCCGGTCCATCGAGATGAGGACCCCTCCTCCCAACATTCGGGCATCTCGCCCGGCGCCGGATCATCTCCGGTGTCGTGGCGTTCGGTGGCCCTCCCGGCCGAACACGGCGGCTGGAGTCTCACCGCCGAACCGGCATTGTTGGGCCTTCTCGTCGCCTGGTCGTGGCCCGGTCTGGCGCTCGGGGTGGCGGCGATGGTGGCGTTCGTGGCCCGCACGCCCCTCAAGCTTGTCCTGGTCGACCGGTGGCGGGATCGTTGGCTCCCGAGAAGTACTCTGGCGGCCAAGATCGCTGCAATCGAACTCACCGCGTTCGCCGTCCTCGTCGCCGGGGCCGCCGCCACCGCCGAGAGCGGATTCTGGGTTCCCCTGGCGGTGGCCGCACCACTCCTGGGAGTGGAGTTGTGGTTCGATATGCGCAGCCGCGGTCGCCGTCTGATCCCGGAGCTGGCCGGTTCGATCGGTATCGGTTCCATCGCCACCGCGATCGCCCTCGCCGACGGCGCATCGACCACCATGGCCTGGGGCCTTTGGGTCGTCATCGCCGCCAGATCGGTGGCGTCGATCCCCTGTGTTCGCACCCAGATTCTCCGGCTTCACGCTCGCCCCGCTCCCGGATGGCACAGCGACGTCGCCCAACTCGCAGCCGTTTCGGTGGCGCTCGTGGGCTGGATCGGTGGGCTGGTCCCGGGCCCGGCCGTGTTTGCCATCGCGGTGCTGGCAGCCGTCAACGCCGTCGGAGTCCGTCTGCCGCCCCGCCGGGCCGTGGTGATCGGTATCCAGCAGATGGTCCTCGGTCTTGCCGTGATCGCCACCACCGCCATTGCGGTGCTGGCCGGCTGACCCCCACCCTAGGTGCGTCGCTCGATCTGATCCTCCCCGACACGCAACGTCGGGCCCACTGGGACGGCGTCCGAAGGGTCATGGTCAGCGGCGAGACGCGCGACGGCGACGTCCTGCTGCGGGTCCCGTCGCTGCACGCCGACGGTCCATGGCCTTCACCGTGACCCTGCTGAAGGATCCGGCCGGATCGGGCCAGGATTGACCCGGCCGAGTTGCCCCGATGGTGTTGACAACGGGACTCACATGGCACACGATCGACGACATGGGCGAGGCTGGCACACGCTTGTCTGGTCGAACTGCGACGCTCGATGATGAACGATCAGACCGGACTTGACCGATCTCCCTCCGGGGTCTCGCTGTACTGGATCCCGCTGGGGGCCGGCACACCTGTCGTTCAGCTGTCGGGTTGGGCGTTCGAAGCCCTGGCGGCCAGGCGGCAGCACCGCCCGCGTCGCGATCTGTACCACGCGGCCCTCGAGGTCCGGGTTCCCGAGGGAAGGTTCATGATCGAACAGGCGCCGGTGCCCGACGACGATCAGACCACACGGGGAGTGGTGGCCGGCGGGCCGGTCGCGTCGAGGTGGGCAGGGCGGTTCCGACTCTTCCGCTACGAGGTTCGCTGCTGGAAGGACGGGGTGATCCCCGACCTGGCGGCGGCGGTGGCCAGCCCGGTCACGGTGTCGACCGACCCGGTCAGAGCCGAATGCATCCTGCAGACGCTGCCGGCGGTTCCGGCGATGGTGTGGGGCCGGGATCAGGCCGGTGTCGGTGACATGTGGAACTCCAACTCGGTGATCGCCTGGGTTCTCGTCGAGGCCGGCTGTGACGTGTCCAGGATCGAGTTCCCGCCGAGTGGGCGTGCCCCGGGCTGGGAGGCGGGTATCGCCGTCGCCGGAAACCGGCGATGATCCCAGCCATGTCCGTCGTCGACCGGATCTCGTCGGCGTTGCCCAACATCTCGCCTCGGGATCCGAACCCGGCCTCTGCCGGGTTCGGAGCGGAGCGGCGCAGCCGGCCCGCTGCCATGACGGTCAGCGGCAGGGAATGGCCGGTTCGGCCTGCGACGCCGGGAGCCAGCGGGCGATCAGGGCGCCGGCGGCGGCAAGGGCGGCGATCATCACGAACAGGCCCGGTGTCGGGTCATTGCCGTTTGACATGATGCCGATCACCGCGAACATCGCCATGCTGACGCAGGCCGATCCGAAGCCACGGACGCTGGTGACCGTGGCCCGGGAGACATCGGATGTGCGTTCCTGGAGTCTGGCGTCGGTGGTGACCCAGACCGTTTCCAGGACCGCATAGCCGATGGCCACCAGTGCCAGCGCCAACACCAGGTCACTGACGAAGGCGACCGCGGTCACGGCCATGGCGCCGACGAGGGCGGAGCCGAGAGCCCGACCGGAGAGGTTGGGTCGTCTGGCCGCCACCTCCCCTCCGATGAGCAAACCGATCCACACCACCAGCACGATGATCGGGGCGGCCTGATCGGAGCCCCCTCGGGCCCTGGTCAGCAATGGCACGTACTCGTCGATCAGGAACAACCCCTCCAGCGCCGCGCCGAGCGCCAGCAGGCGCAACAGCACCCCGCTCCTGC
>CAMYLA010000024.1:31148-88303 GCA_947259095.1 uncultured Acidimicrobiaceae bacterium
CGGCCTCGGCCAAGCCGGCGGCCATCGGTGCCCACCAGGCTCGAACCGGGCCGCCGGCTGTGACTGCGATTTCTTCGGGCCGGGCGGTGTCCACCGCCGGACGGGTATCGGGCAGGGAGGTGACGAGGGCGATCGTTGCGCCGTGGGCGGCGACGGTCAACCAGCCGAGGGCCACGATCCCGACGTCGAGCTGTAGCAGCACCGCCCCGACGACGGTGCCGGCGGCCAGGCCGAGGTTGCTGAACTGGCCGATCCGGGCCATGACAGGCCCATAGCGGTCGGTGGCACCGACCGCCTTCAACTGATCGTGGATCATCGCTTCCCACGAGCCACTGGCCAGTGAGTCGTGGATCGCCCAGAGGGCGGCGCCGATGAACACACCGGGCAGGGTCGGCCACACCAGCCAGATGGCGATGCCAAGCCCCCGGATGGCGAAGGCGAAGCCGAGCAGCTTGCGGCGATCCACCCGGTCGGCCAGGGCTCCGCTCGGGATCTCCAGCACCAGTGCGATGAGGGCCCACACCAGGAACAGCGTCGAGATCTGTGCTGTGGTGATGCCATTGTCGTTGAACCACAGTGTGTAGACGGCGTAGACCGGGCCGAACTCGTCGATGAACGACAGCGGGTACAGCCGGCGCCGAACCGAACCGATCATGCGACCGATCGTTGCCGATGGCGCCGTTGGTAGCGGGCCTGACGATCCCGGTGGCTGCAGCCGTCGTGACACCACCGACGACGATGGTGGTGGCGGACGAACGGCATCGAGCAGTCGGCGGCGGCGCAGACATCGACGAGCGGGGCCCGGTCGCCGAACGGTCCCTCCGGCAGGCGGTACAGCGTGTCGGCCACCTCCACCGCCAACGGCTCACCGAGGATCGGAAGCTCGTCGATCGATGCAACCATCCTCGCCGACGGTAACGGGAGTATCTTTCCGTCAGGGGCTGTTTGCCTTTTTTCGCCGGGGTCCGCCGGCCCCGCCCCCTCTCAAAACCCGGAGGCTGCGACGGGCATTCCGATCCACCGGCCGGCCGCTGGCAGCGACCGACCCGGGCCACCGGTCAGATGACCACGCTCTCCAGGAACGGCTCGTTGTCGAGAATCCGCTGGTAGCCCAGCTCGCTCATGTCGATGGTCCGGTAGCCGCCGTGGACGATCAATTCGCTCACCGCCCGGCCGACGGCCGCCGACTGCTGGAGGCCGTGGCCGGAGAAGCCGTTGGCGAACAGGAAGTTGGGCACGCTTGGCGGTGGGCCGATCACCAGGTTGTGGTCCAGCACGTTGTATGCGTACTGGCCACCCCAGGAGGTGACCACCCGGACCCGATCGAAGGCCGGAACGTACGTGGCCAGTATCGGCCAGATCAGTTCTTCGAACTCGTGGTGGCGGGCGCCCAGATCGTCGGGGTCGACCGCCCGATCGTCGACGGGGACCGCACCGGTCACGTAGTGGTGCTGCTCACGCCGGAAATGCACCCCCTCCGGTGTGACGGTCAATGGCACGTTGTGTTCGATCGGGGTGGCGCAGTCGAAGACGAAACTGGTCCTGGCCCTCGGCTCGACCGGCAGTTCGAGGCCGACCATGGCCGCGATCTGCGCGGCCCGGGTGCCGGCGGCGTTCACCACGCTGCCGCAGGCCACGGTCCGGCCCGAAGCCAGCACAACCGAATGCACCCGGCCACCATCGACGACGAGATCCACCACCCGATCGGTGAGGTAGCGAACGCCGTTGTGCACCGCTCGGCGGCGGAAACCCTGGAGGAGCGCCCAGCCGTCGAACGACCCTTCGCGCATCGAACCGAGGCGGGCCCCGACCAGGGTGGTGGTGTCGAGGAACGGGAACCCAGCCGCCACCTCGTCCACGGTCAGCATCCGGCTGCCGGCTCCGTTGGCCTGCTGGAGTTCGGCGTCACGTCCCAGGGTTGCCAGGTGACCGGGATCGTCGGCCAGGAACAGGTAGCCGGTGCCCCGGAAGTTGATGAGCGGGGCCTCGCCCTCGACTTCGGTGTTGTGGTCGAAGTTGTCGATGAAGTCCATCCCGAACCGGCTGATCTCGATGTTGACCGGATTGGAGAACTGCTCCCGAATGCTGTTCTGGGCCCGGCTGGTCTGGGCCGACTCGTAGCTGGGGTCTGGCTCGATCACCAGCACGGTGCCGTCGAAGTCGGGGTTCTCGCTGAGGAAGTAGGCCACCGCCGAACCGATCACCGCACCGCCGACGCACACCACATCGAAGGCCGGGAGCTCGCCGCCCATCTGCCGGCCGCTCACGGCGAGATGTAGCCCTGGGCCCGGTCGTTCTCCACGGCCGCCGGATCGCGTTTTGCCGGGTCGCCGAAGCCTCCGCCGCCCGGCAGTTCCAGGGTCAGTCGCCGACCGGCCGGGACGTCCTGTCTCCCTTTGCCATCGAATGGTGAACCGTCGTCCAGGTAGACCTTGCCCGCGGCCCCGTCGCCGCCGCCGAAGCGGCCCCGGGCCGGGTGGTCGACCCGGTCGAACATGGCCGAGAACTCGAACCGGTAGCCGTCTGTCGGGCCGATCTCGATGATCTGACCGAGCCCGCCCCGCTGCCGCCCGATGCCGCCGCTGTCTGGCCGGATCTCCTTGCGCCACACGATGATCGGGCCGACCTGTTCGGTGGCCTCGGTGCTCATCGTGCGGACTCCGGAGGGGAAGGCGGTTGCGGTCAACCCGTCGAGGCTCGGGCGGGCACCGGTGCCGCCGCTGTTGAACATCAGCAACTCCACCGGTGCCAGCGGTTGCCCGGTGTCGGCCGAGCGGGCACTGACCTGGAAGTTCCACAGCGCCCCCGCCCCTTCGGCCGGCACCACGTCCGGCAGGGCCTCGGCCAACGCCCCCAGGCACAGGTCGGTCACGAAATGGCCGATCACGTGGCGCACGGCCACCGGATCGGGGTGCCGGGCGTTGAGGATCACCCCCGGCGGGGCGCTGACCGTGAACGGCAGCAACGAGGCGTGGTTGTTCGGCAGCCCAGGGGCCAGGGCCACCAGCATCCCATAGGTGAAGTAGGCCTGGGCGTAGGTGAGCGGCACGTTGATCCCGAACCGGCTGAGCGGTGAGGTGCCGCTGAAGTCGGCGTGCATGCCGCCCTCGTCGACGGTGATCGCCGTCGCCAGGGTGATCGTCTCGTTGTAGCCGTCGACCTGCATTCGATTGCGGTAGGTCCCCGGCTTCACCGCGGCCAGGGCCTCCATGGTTGCGGTGCTGGTCCGATCGAAGACGAACCGGGCCAGGTCGTCGATGTCGGTCAGGTCGAACTCGTCGAGCATCGACAGCAGCCGGCGACGACCGGTTTCGTTCGAGGCGGCCAGGCCGTGGATGTCGCCAACCACCTGATCCGCCTCACGGACGTTGTTGCGCACGATGTTGACCAGATCCCGGTTCAGCTCGCCCCGGTCGACCCATTTCATGATCGGGATCCGGATGCCCTCCTCGTACACCTCGGTGGCATCCGGGCCGAAGCCACGGCCGCCGATGTCGACGACGTGGGCCGTCGAGGCGAAGAACCCGATGAGCGCGTCGCCGTGGAACACCGGGGTGGTCACGGTGATGTCGTTGAGGTGGCCGGTGCCCTTCCAGGGGTCGTTCGTCAGGTAGACGTCCCCGGGGTGGATCCGGTCGGGTCCGATGTCGTTGATGAAATGGGCCACCGCGGCGGCCATGGTGTTGACGTGGCCCGGGGTACCGGTGACCGCCTGGGCCACCATGCGACCCTGCCGGTCGAACACACCGGCCGACAGGTCGCCGGCCTCGCGGACCGAGGTGCTGAAGGCAGTGCGGATCAGGGTCAATGCCTGCTCCTCGACCACCGAGATCAGCCGGTTCCACATGATCTGGAGGTGCACGTCCCGTTGCCTGCTCATGATGTCGGCCCTTCGGTTGCCGCCGATGCTCGGGTCGTTGCCGCTCTGGTGATCAGGAGGGTCCCGTCCCGCTGGAGGACCGCCCGATGATGGGATCCGAGCACGGTGGTGGTCTGGGGCTCGATGATGACCGCCGGCCCCGGAACCTCATGGCCGGGCTGCAGCGCCCTTCGTTCGACGATGGCGGCATCCACCACCTCCCGGACCGCAGGGTCGAAGATCGGGCGATGCTGCCCGGAGGTGACGGTGCGGGACCGGGACACCACGTCGATCGGCGGTGGCCGTTCGACCACCGAAGCCACCCGGACCGACCAGCTCACCGCCTCGATGGTCACGTCGTCGATGGCCCGACCGAAGAACTCTTCGTAGACCTTGGTGAACGCCGCACTGAGCAGCCGGGCCGCGAACCCGTCGAACGGGGCCTCACCGAGGCGAACCGGGATCTCCCACCCCTGGCCCTTGTAGCGCATCGACACCTGCCGTTCGATCGTCACCTCGGCATCGGTGCCATTGCGGACGAACGATTCGGCTTCGGTGGTGAGTGCGGCCAGGACCCGGTTGACACCGTCGACGTCGAAGTCGTCGGTCGTCGTGTAGTGGCTGCGGACCGTCTCATAGGCGAACGGGGCCTGGAGGAACCCGATGGCCGAGCCGACCCCGGCTCCCAGCGGCACCAGCAGCTCGTCGATACCCAGCTTGTCCATCAGCCGGGCCGCGTGCAATGGTGCCCCGCCGCCGAAGGCGATCATCGTGTGGCCAATCAGGTCCTTGCCGTTCTCGACCGCATGGACCCGGGCCGCGTTTGTCATGTTCTCGTCGACCATCTCGGCGATGCCGATGGCTGCGGTGTCGACGTCCATGCCGAGCGGCCGGCCGACCGCGGCATCGATGGCGGCGGCGGCCAGATCCGGGTCGAGCGTGATGGTCTCGGCCCCGAAGGTGTCGGGATGCAGTCGACCGAGACGAAGGTTGGCGTCGGTGACCGTCGGTTCGGTGCCGCCCAGTCCGTAGGCGGCAGGCCCGGGCTCTGAGCCGGCGCTGCGGGGCCCGACCCGGATCTGGCCCAACCTGTCGACCCCGGCGATCGAGCCGCCACCGGCCCCGATCTCGATCATCTCGATGACCGGGATGGAAATCGGCATCCCGCTGCCCTTCTTGAACCGTGTGGACCGGGCCACCTCGAAGGTCTTGGCCGTCTGGGGGGTGTAGTCCTCGACCAGGGCGATCTTGGCCGTTGTGCCGCCCATGTCGTAGGACAGCACCCGGTCACGACCGAATCGGGCCGCCAGCTCGGCGGCGAAGATGGCTCCGCCGGCCGGGCCGGACTCGATCAGCCGGACCGGGAACGCCACTGCGGTCTCCACGCTGATCAGACCGCCGCCAGAGTGGATCAGATGGAGCGGGCAGGTGGCGCCTGCGGCCAGGAGTCCGTCCTGGAGTCGGACCAGGTAGGAGGCCATGAGCGGTTGCACGTAGGCGTTGGCGCACACCGTGTTGAACCGTTCGAACTCCCGCATCTGGGGTGAGACCTCGGCGCTGATCGATACTGCAACATCGGGCAATCGTTGCCTGAGCATGTCTCGGAACCGTCGCTCGTTGACCGGGTTGCGGTAGCTGTGGAGGAACCCGACCGCCACCGACCGGTAGCCGCCGTCGGCCAGTTCTCCGATGACCCGCTCGGCCCCGGCCTCGTCGAAGGGGGTCAGCTCCTCGCCCCGGGCGTTGAGCCGTTCGGAAACGGTGAATCGATCCCGCCGTTCGATCAGCGGTGACGGCAGCACGATGTCGAGGTCGTACTGCTCGAAGCGGCTCTCGGTCCTGGTTTCGATCACGTCCCGGAACCCCTCGGTGGTGACCAGCGCGGTTCTGGCTCCCTGGCGTTCGATCAGGGCGTTGGTGGCGAGGGTGGTCCCATGGACGATCTGGCCGACGTCGGCCAGATCGATTTGGTGGGCCGCGGCCAGGGTCTCGATGCCGTCCAGGATGCCGATCTCCGGGCCGTCGTGGGTGGTGAGCACCTTGGTCGAGACGAACGAGCCATCTGTCTGCTGGAGCACGATGTCGGTGAAGGTGCCACCGACGTCGGCCCCGATCCGCAGCGGGCCGGTATCGTCGCGGTTGTCCGGGTTGGCGGGCTCGGGGTTCTCGGTCGGTTGGGTCATGATCAGAGCTCGTCGATCTTCATCACGTCACCGGTGAGGTACGAAGCATCATCGGAGGCCAGGAACAGGGCGGCCCCGGTCATGTCGTTCGGCTCGCCGATCCGGCCGAGGGACACGTTCTCACCCCGCAGCCTGCGCTGCTCGATCGGTAGCCCGGCCCCGACCCCGGCGAAGCGCTCGGCGATGGCTCGGCCGATTCCCCGGCCCGCTCCGGTGACCAGAACGACCTTGTTCTCGAGCGACTCGTACATCGATGTTCGGTTCCCTTCCAATCAGATGTCCGACAGCCCGCCGACGAGGTCGGCGATCGCCGGCTCGTCCCGCCGGTAGTAGGTCCAGCCCTGGCGGCGGGTGGCGATGATCAGGCCGGCATCGACCAGAACCTTGAGGTGGCGCGACGCAGCCGGTTGGCTGACACCGAGCTTGTCGCCGATGAACAGGTTGCATGCCCCGTGTTCGATCGGGTCGCCGTGCTCCTGGGCCGGGAAACTCGCCACCGGATCCTTGAGCCACGCCAGGATCTGGAGACGGCGGGCGCTGGCCAGCGCCTTGAACGAGGCTTCCAGTGCTGTGGCGGCCGGCGCCGTGGCCGTGGTCGAAGACATAACGATATAGCTAACATGTTATGTCGACCGGACGCAATCGAACAATGATGTTGCGGGCTGCGGCCGGGCTGGTCCCGGTGCCAGCCGGACTGGTTCGGATGGCGGGCGGGCGGGTCGCGCCGATGGGTTCTAGGATCTGGCCATGCCTCCATCGCCGCCCTCCGCAGGCTCGACCCGGCCACAGGCCGACGACCCGGCCGGCCGCAGAGATGCGCTGGCCATCCGGCTGATCGAGGCCAGGGAGCAGGGCCGGCCCATCGAGCAGGTTCCCCTGGCCGAAACCCCGGTCGACGCCGCCGAGGCCGAGCTGGTCGACGATCGGGTGGCGGCCATGACCGGTTGGCCGGTCCTCGGCTGGAAGATCGGATGCACCTCCGAGCAGGCCCAGAAGGTGCTCGGTCACTCCGAGCCGTTCGCCGGGCGGATCTACTCGGTGTTCGACAGCGGCCACAGCTTCACAGACCAACAGCTCTGCGCCGAGCCACGGTTGGAGGGGGAGTTCGCCTTCACCCTCGGTCGGGACCTGCGGCCCGAGACCACCCACCGGTCGGGCCTCGCCGCCGTGGGGGTCGGCGCCGCCATCGCCGAGTTCCGGCCGGCCATCGAGCTGGTCGGTGGCCGCTACGCCAACTTCATCGGCTTGCCGGTTCCCCTTTTGATTGCCGACGCCGGTGCCAACTCCCATCTGGTCCTCGGGCCGCCGGTGAGCGCGGCCGACCTCGACGGCCTGGACTCGGTGGCGGTGACGATGTCGGTCGACGGCTCGATCGTCGGGCGGGGAACCGGTGCCGAGGTACTGGGCCATCCGCTCGACGCGCTTGCCTGGTTGGTGGCCCATCTCGGTCGGCGGGGCATCCCCTTGACCGAGGGGCAGACGGTGACCACCGGCTCGGCCACCGGCGTGTCACCGTTCCCCGGTGGGACCACCGCCATCGCCGGCTTCGACGGGATCGGTTCGGTCTCGGTCGGCCGGTCCGGCTGACGCTCGGCTCCGTCGCACCGACCACCTGGGGCGAGCCGACCCCGCCTCCGTCCACGCCCATCAACCGTTGGCAGGGTGGCGCTCAGCGTGGCGGTGAGCTCTGCCGGAGATCGAACTCGGTCGAGGCCATGACCCGACCGGCGACCTGGAGGTCGACCCGATGGACGCCCCGGTGGTAGCGCCGGGTCGACGCGGTTTGGATGAGCCGCTTCTTGGAGAGCACCAGGGATCGCCCTGGTTCAATGGTCCGGGTCGCCCACTTGAACACCTTCGGTGAGCTGGTGCCCGATGCGGTGACGTGATGGATCACGAAGTCGATCACCAGGAGCTGGTCGGCGTCGGCCACTGAGCGGAGTCCGGCGGTGAGCTCGATTCGCTGGCCGAGGTCGATGGCCGCCGGGCTGCAGTCGAAACCATCCACCTCGACTTCGGGATCGGTGGTGAACCCAAGCACGCCCAGGGCCCCGGGGTGCCCCTGCTTCACCAGGGTCCGCAGGGCATGGCGGACCAGACGATCATCGACCGGATGCTCCTCCCCGGTCCATCCGGTCACGGTGGCCACCACCAGATCGGGATGCGATTTCGTCAGGTCGTTGAGGTGGTTGGCCACCGATCGGCGAACGGTCGCGGACTCGTCGTGTCGAAGCACCCGGAGCAGCTCGAGTCCGATCTCCGGGTCGTCCAGGATGGCCTGGACCTTCGGCCCCCAGGGCAGCAGCGGTCTGGTGCCCTCCGAGGCCAGGCGGCGGACCGCCTCGTCCGGGTCCTCGACCCAGCGGCGGAGACGGCCTCGGGTCTGATCGAGGTGGTGGTCGAGGAACGGACGGACGGCGAACTCGCAGGACCATCGCCTGGTCAGCTTCTCCATGGCGTCCAGCGATTCGGTCGGGTGGTCGACGCCGTGGCGCTCCACGAAGGAGCAGAGAGGCCACGAGGCCCACTCCCCGGGGTCGGTCTCGGCCACCGCCACCACCAGCGACAGTGCGGCCGGGTAGCCGTCGGGGAGGTGGTCGGCCAGCAGGTCGGCCACCAGGTTGACCCGGTCCTTGAGCTCGAGTTGCGGGAACCGGCTCATCGCCTCGGCGGTGAACGCCGCCGCATCGAAGCCGGGGCGGACCTCGACGAACCGGTCGGCCAGGAGTTCAACCGTCCGGCGGTCCAGCCGGTTCTTCAATGGTTCGGCCATCAGTTCTCCCTCGGTGCGGGGGACCCCGCCGCCTCAACGTAGACGGCGGGAGCGCCGATCACGACCGGGCCGGTTCCGGTCAACGGGGTGCGGAGTGACCACGGTCGATCGGCCATGGCCACCCGCCGGACCATGGTGACAGGCCAACGATCGCTGCGCCCGAGGACCAGGGCCCGCCAGCTTCGGGTGGTGATTTCGGATCTCGATCGGCGACGAGGGGGCGATCTGCGACGGTGAGGAGGTTGCGGCGGCCGGAGACCTGCAGACCCGCACAGACCCGGAGACCTCCAGACCCGGTGAGCCGGAGGCGCGGACACGATTCCCGCAGGCCTCGTCATTGCCGGTCCGGGGGAGTGGCGCTTAGTGTCTGGGCATGAACGAAGGTGAGGAAGGACTGGACGGCAAGGTCGCCATTGTCACCGGCGGCGGGGCGCTCGATGACGGGATCGGCAACGGTCGGGCGGCGGCATTGCTGCTGGCCCGAGCCGGCGCCAGGGTGGTGGTCGTCGACCGCAAGCCGGAGCTGGCCGAGCGGACGGCGGCCATGATCGACGATGAAGGGGGCGCAGCGGTGGCGGTTGCCGGCGATGTCACCTCCGACGACGACTGCGCATCGATCGTCGCCACCGCCATCGAGGCCTTCGGTGGCGTCGACATCCTGGACAACAATGTCGGCATCGGCAGCCGAGGTTCGGTCGTCGATCTCGAGCCATCGCAATGGGAGCGGGTGATGAACGTCAACGTCGCCTCGATGTTCCTCATGTCGAAACATGCGATCCCGGCCATGATCGAACGAGGTGGGGGGGCCATCGTCAACGTGTCGTCGATCTCGGCGTTGCGACCCCGTGGCCTCACGGCCTACTCCACGTCGAAGGGCGCCGTGATCGCCCTCACCAGGGCGATGGCCGTTGACCACGGCCGGGACGGGATCAGGGTCAACTGCGTCGCCCCCGGCCCGGTCTACACGCCGATGGTGGCCGGGCCGGGCATGAGCGATGAGTTGCGGGAGCGGCGGCGCAACGCCTCCCCGTTGAAGATGGAGGGCAGCGGTTGGGACGTCGGCAATGCGGTGGTGTTCCTGGCATCGGCCAGGGCCCGCTACATCACCGGCCAGACCCTGGCCGTCGACGGAGGCGTGACCCTGACCGCGGCCAGTCGTTGATGCCAATCTGACCGACGACCGTCCGTCGTTCTAGCATCTGCTGAAGAACTCGCGGCCGCCATCTCGATCAGGAGTAACGATGACCGAAACCCGCCGAACCCATCGCTCCCATGTGAGCTACATCGACAAGTCCAGGGAGTACTACGCCGCCCACGGCTATGAGCAGCCGTACCGATGGGCGGCCAATGATGAGGCACCGTTCACGCCGCTACCCAAGCCGCTGTCGGAGTGCAAGGTGGGGTTGGTCACCACGGCCTACTTCCTGCCGGACGGCTTCGTGTACCGGGTCCCGTCCGACCTGCCCCGGATCCCGGCCACCGCCACCAAGGGCCAGATCGACAACCTCGACACCAGCCATCTGTCGTGGGCCAAGGACGAGACCCACACCGACGACCCCAACAGCTTCCTGCCGCTGACCCAGCTCGAACGGCTGGTCGACGAGGGTCGTCTCGGTTCGCTCTCCGAGCGGTTCTACTGCCTCCCGACCCAGTTCAGCCATCGCCAGACGCAGCGCCGCGATGCGCCACAGATCCTGGAGTGGATGGAGGAGGACGACGTCGACGTTGCGTTGCTCGTGCCGCTTTGACCGGTCTGCCACCAGTCCGTGAGTCTGGGCGCACGACATTTTGAGCAAGCAGGTATCCCGACGGTCGTGGTCGGCTCCGCCCGCGACATCGTGGAGGAGGCCGGGGTGGCCCGGTTCCTCTTCGTCGACTTCCCGCTGGGGAATCCGTGCGGCAAACCGGGCGACGTCGACATGCAACGGAGCATCGCCGAGTCGGCGGTCGATCTGCTGGAGCGGGCCTTTGTGCCCCGGACCACCGTCCAGGCCCCGTTCGTCTGGGACGAGGCCGATGACGATTGGCGGCTCCGGTTCATGCACGTCGGCGACGACAACCGGGGCGACCTGGCCGAGGCCGGCGCCGAGCGCCGCCGCCTCCAAGAGGAGATTCGGGAAGGTACGCCGGCGGGCTGACCGCCGGCCCGGTGTAAGGCGGCGGGCTGACCGCCGGCCCGGTGTGAGGCGGCGAGCCGCATCGACTGCGGCCGGTTGTCAGATGTCGAGTGGTAACCCGGCGGCCTGCCACTCGCTGAGAGAGCCGTCGTACACGCCGATGTTCTCGTGGCCGAGCCTGGACAGGGTGAAGGCATCACTGGTGGCGGCGATGCCCCCGCCGCACCAGGTGATGATGCGGTCGCCGCCGACCCCTGCGCCCTCGAACATCGACCGCAGCTCGTCCAGTGGTCGGTAGCGGTGGGTCTCGGGGTCGACCAGGTGCACGGCATACACGTTCTTCGAGGACGGGATGTGGCCGGGGCGTCCGTAGCCGGTGTCGGTACCGGCGTGGACGGCCGGCGACAGGGCGTTGACCAGACAGACCGCCTCGTCGCCGGTGGCGGCCTCCACCTCGGACCGGCCGACCACCAGGCCCGATCGGGGCTCGGCGATCAGCGTGACCGGTTCGTGTTCAGGCCCGGCCCCGGTGGAGGTCGGCCGGCCCTCACCGGTCCACGCCTTCCAACCGCCGTCGAGCACCGCGGCGTCGTCGAAGCCAATCGACTGCAACAGCCACCACACCCTGGTGGCCCACATGTTGAACGCCCGGTCGTACAGCACCACTCGTGTCCCGGCCCCGATGCCCCTCCTGGCGAACGCCTCGGCCAGCCCGGCCGGTTCAAGGGCGGTGAACCGCAGGGCCGAGTCGGGATCGGAGAGTTCGGCCGCCTGGTCGATGAACCCGCTCCCCGGTATGTTGCCCGCTGCGAACGCCTCCGCGCCGGACTCGATTCGATAGCCGCCCCCATCGGTCGGTCGGAGGAACACGGTGCAATCGAAAACCCGGAGATCGTCGGTTCCGAGTTTTGCCGCCAGTTCGTCGGTGGAAACGAGCACGTCCATGGCTTGGCCTTTCAGTAGAGGGCTCGGGATCGTGAACCTAGGCCCGATCGCTTCCCGGTACCAGCCGCCTGGGCTCTAACCTGAAGGCGGTATGACGTTCCAGCCAAGCACCGAAGAACTCTTGAACCGCAACAACGAGTACGCCGTGGAGTTCCACGACAGCGAGCTGCAGGTCCGCCCGAAGCGGCAGCTGGCCATCGTGGCCTGCATGGATTCGCGGATCGACACCTTCGCCATCCTCGGCCTGGGCAACGGCGACGCCCACATCATCCGCAACGCAGGCGGGATCATCACCGACGACGTGATCCGCTCCCTGTGTCTTTCGCAACGGTTCCTCGGGACCAGGGAGATCATCCTGGTTCATCACACCGACTGCGGCCTGCAGTCGGTCGACGAGGCCATCTTCCGCGACGAGCTCAACGCCGAGCTCGGGGTGAAGCCGTGGTGGTCGCTCGAGGCCTTCTCCGACCCGTTCGACGATGTCCGCCAATCGATCCAACGGCTCTACATGACACCCTTCGTTGCCTACAAGGAGCACATTCGGGGTTTCGTCTACGACGTGACCACCGGTCTGCTCGACGAGGTCCAGGGCAGCAGACCGGTCGACGAAGACCGCTCAACCTGAGCCATCACTGTCCTCACGGTGCTTCCAGCACGGTGTGCTTACGGTGCTTCCAGCACGGTGTGCTCACGGTGCTTCCAGCACCTTGATCGTGCCTTCGGTGCCGTCGACCTCAACCAGCATGCCGTCCTGGAGCCTGGCGGTCGCCCCGTCCACGGCAACCACGCAGGGGATGGCCAGCTCCCGGGCCACGATCACCGCATGGCTCATCAGCGCCCCGACATTGACCACCACCGCCGCTGCGGGGAGGAACAGCGGGGTCCACGAGGGGTCGGTCAGGGGGGCAACCAGGATCTCGCCTGGTTCCAGGGCGCTACAGTCTGCCGGATCGAGCACCACCCGGACCCGGCCGGTCGCCACCCCGCTGGAGCCGGCGTTGCCGGACAGCTGCCCACCGACATGGATCGCCTCCGGTGGTGCCTGCTGTTCGGCCTCGAGTTCCTCGATGGTCGGCACCTCGTTCTGGGAAGTGATGAAGAAACGTGGCTCGACCGCGCTGAACCGGGCGTGCAGGGCGGCGCGCTCGGCCAGGACCTCGGCCATCGAGGCCGGGTCTTCCAGGTAGGCCGGCAGCTCGGTCTGAGGGTAGAGCAGGGCCACCGCCACCGGATCGGGATTGCCACCTCGCTCGGCGGCTCGCCGGACCAACTCCCGGTAGGCCTGCTTTGCTGCCAATGACGCTCGGACCGCCCGATCCCTGGTTGCCTCACGGGCCTGGGCCCAGTACGGGGCGGCCTTGATGGCCCGATCGAAGTTGGTCCGGTCGAGGAAGTTCAGGTGGGGTCGGATCTCAGCGATCGCCGCCTCCCGTCTTGCCTGATCATCGGCCAACCGGGACGCCGGAGACAGGTCGGTGTCGGACCGCCGCATCACGTCGACCGCGGCCAGTGCGAGCTCCGGGGTGTTGTCCCAGGTCCGGCTGGACAGCTCCCAGTCGTTGGGGCCCCGATGACCGTGCTTGGCCACGAAGGCCTTGAACGAGGTGAGAAAATCCTCGGCCGTCGGCGTGCCGGCCAGCCGGTCGGCCAGGTCGTCGACCCCGCCGTCGAACGCCTCCATCAGAACGGGCTCGGCCTTGACCAGCTTGGCGATGTCGTTCAGGTCATGGGAGTACTGGGCCGAGCGGACATCGCCGGCAGCCCCGATCAGGTGGGTGACCAGGCCGGGTTGGCCCGCCGCCACCGCCGCATCGGCCAGAACCCCGGACACGATGGCGGCGATCGCCGTGGACTTCATGTGGTTGCCGAACACCGGCCCGAAGGTGTCACCGTAGAAGGAGAGATAGTCCAGCAGCACCGAATCGGGGGCGTCGAGCGGCGGCCGCCTGGCTTCGATCACCGCCGTTCTGGTGAAGCTGTCGGCCACCACCGGCGGTAGCTCCTTGGTGCCCAGGGCCTTCAGCACCGTGCGGAGGATCTTGATCGATGACCGCAGGCTCTTGTCGCCCTTGCGGGGCACATAGGTCGGGGGATCGCCCTCGCCGAAGAACGACACGTCGATCGCCTCGGCCGACGAGCCGGGGGCCCGGACACCCATCATCCGCAGGTAGGAGAGGTTGAGATAGGAGTAGCCGCCGTAGAGCCCGATGATGACAGGGTCGTCGCTGGCGAAATCGGACTTGGACAGGATGCCGAGCTCATCGTAGGCGCTGCGCCAGGCGGCCTCGGCGGGGATGACCGCCAGCTCGTAGGTCAGGGCCGTGATGACCTCGGGAAACACCTCGCCGATGTTGCCCCTGGTGTTGATCGGCCACCGAGGGTCGATCTTGCCCTCGATGATCCAGCGTTGTCCCATGCCACTCCTCGTCCGCTCGATGGGGAAAGCGATGTGGGGAGAGAGGGTACCGCACCGACTCCGATGCGGATAGTTGATGGCCGCAGGTCGGCTTGGAGCTCAGGAGAAGTCGTACAGCGTTGTCGGGTTGTCGACCAGGATCCGGTTCCGGACCTGCTCGTCTGGGGCGTATCGGACCAACAGATCCAGCAGGTGGCCCTCGTCCGGCATGATCGCCATATTGGGATGAGGCCAGTCCGTTCCCCACAGCACTCGATCCGGTGCGGCGTCGATCAGGGCTCTGGCGAACGGGATCACGTCGTCGTAGGGGGCGACCTTGCCTGCGGTCAACCGCTCGGCGCAGGAGATCTTGACCCAGCACCGCTCGTCCCGGGCCATGAGGGCCAGGAGCTGCTGGAACGGTTCCTGCTCCACCCCCTCGTCGGCCGGCGGCCGTGCCATGTGGTCGATCACGTACGGCACCGGCATGGCGGCCAGCAGGTCGGCGTGGGTCGGGAGGTCCTTGGCGTCGAAGTGGAGCACGATGTGCCAGTTCAGTTCGGCCACCCGGTTGACCAGCCGCCAGAAGGTATCGAGGTCGGGGGCGCCGCCGAGGTGGGCCACGAAGTTGAACCGGGTCCCCCGGACACCGACCTCGTGGAGGTCCTCCAGGTCGGCATCGGAGAACGATTCGTCGATCATCGCCACCCCGGCGTAGCGGCCGCGACCTCGTTTGATGGCATCGACCATGGCGGTGTTGTCGGTGCCGTGGCAGCTGGCCTGGACGAACACCGCCCGACTCAGCCCCAGTCGTTCCTGGAGCCGCTCGAAGTCCTCGATGCCCGAGTCCGGTGGGGTGTAGGAGCGCCCGGGCGAGAACGGGTATCGGGCCGCCGGTCCGAAGATGTGGCAGTGGGCGTCGCAAGCATCGGGCGGAGGCGTGAACGCCGTCGGCGCCGACGCCAGTGGGATCGGACCGGGCACCGTTGGGACGGGAGCCGCATCGTGAGGTGGGTTTTGAGTGGCCAAGACCTCTCCTGGGTGGTTCGGGGTGGTCCGTCGAGCATCGGCCGGGTGTCAGGGCCGGGGAAAGGCGACGCCGTCCATCAGCTTGCGGGCGGTTCGGATGATGCCGGACCGTTCGGCCACCGGCCTGCCGTCTTCGTCGAACGAAACGGTGATGGCGGCCTCGAAGCCGCCGGTCGGGTGTTCCAGGAGCACGGTGTCTCCGGGGTCGGTCGACCGAGCGACCTGGGCCGCCGGCGAGCCGGGCAGCCTGGCTGCAGTGGCAACGCTCACCGCCCCCAGTACCCCGATGGCCTGGTGGCAACGGTGGGGAATGAACGTCCTGGTGCTGAGGGCCCCCGATCCGGTGGGCGGTGAGACCATCGTCAGCTTTGGCACGGTGGCCTCGGCCACGTCGCCGAGGCCCATGATCGGCCCGGCCGCAAGCCGGATCGACTCCAACCGGTGCCGCAGGCCGGTGTCGGTCTCCAGCTCGACCGGGGACTCGGTGCCGACCACGCCCATGGCGTCGGCTCGCATCACCACCACCGGCATGCCGTTGTCGATGAGGGTCACCTCGATGCCGTCGATGGTGTCCACCACGTTGCCGGTCGGCAGCAACGCCCCGCACGACGAACCGGCGACGTCGTCGAAATCGAGCCGGATCGGGGCCCCTGCGCCCGGCACGCCCGCCACCACCGCATCGCCGTCGTAGACCACCCGATCGCCGTCGAGCCTCACCGTGGCGGTGGCGGTCCCCCCGGTGTTGCGGAGTCGGATCCCGACCCGGGCCAGGCCGTCGTGTGAGCGGGGAAACGTCGACGGGTCGAGCAACCGGCGCTCGAAGGCGAACGGCGCCACCGCGGCCAACATGTTGCCGCAGTTCTGCCGATCGCTGACCAACGCCTCGTCGACGGAGACCTGGAGAAACAGGTAGTCGAGATCGGCGCCGTCTGTGCCGTCGACCGACACGATCGCCACCTTGCTGGTCAGCGGGTGGGCACCACCCAGGCCGTCGATCTGGCGCTCGTCCGGCGACCCCATCAACCGCAGCAGCAGATCGTCCCGCTCATCGGGATCGGCCGGCACATCGGCACCGTCGAGCACCAGGCCCTTCGAGGTGCCGCCCCGCATCAGCATCACGGCAACGCCATCGACCGCAGAGTTGCCGGACATCGGGTCAAGTGTGCCAAGTGGCGTGGCGGTTGTCGACCGGGCGCAGGGTCACTCCTGGCTCACCCGCTTCACCAGATCCAGTGCCCGGCCCAGCGTTGCCACCCGCTCGTCCAGCGTGCGCCCGGCCGGGGCCAGCCGGAGGGTGTCGACGCCGGCGTCCCGGTAGGCCCGGATCCTGGCCGCCACGCTGTCATCGTCGCCAAGCAGGTTCGTCTGCAGCACCAGCTCGTCCGGCACTGCGGCGATGGCCTCGTCCCGCCTCCCGTCGACCCAGAGTTGCTGGACCTCGATACAGGCTTCCTCGAACCCTGCCCGACGGTAGGCCTCGTTGTAGAAGTTGGTGGTTGGCGAACCCATGGCTCCGAGGGAGAAGGCGGTCCCCGCCCGGTGGGGCTCCATCAGTTCATCGAGATCGTCGCCGAAGCGCACCGAGCCACCGACCTGCACGTCGATGTCTGCCATCGATCGGCCCGCCGACTCGGCCCCCTGCCGGATCGAGTCCAGGAGGGCCCCGCCGGCCTCGGGGACGAAGGAGGTTCCGACCCAACCGTCGGCCACCGCCCCGGTCAGCTCCAGGGCCTTCGGGCCGAGCGTTGCCAGGTAGACCGGGATCCGGTCGTCGGCCGGTTGGGCCAGCCGCAACGCCTTGCCCTGACCGCCGGGCCGGGGCAGCACGTACTGGTTGCCGTCGTAGACGAGCTTCTCGCCGGCGAAGGCGAGGCGGAGGATGTCGACGTACTCCCGCAGCCGCTCGAGCGGCCGGGCGAACGGCTGACCGGTCAACCCCTCGACGACCTGGGGGCCACTGACCCCGAGGCCCAGCACGAACCGGCCGTCGGAGATGGTCGACATGGTCATGGCGCTCATCGCTGCCATCGACGGCGCCCGGGCGCTGACCTGCATGATCCCGGTGCCGAGCTTGATCCGATCGGTCACCGCCGCCAGATAGGCCAGCGTGGTCAGGCAGTCCTGGCCCCAGGCCTCGGCCGACCAGCAATAGTCGACGCCGAGTTTTTCGGCCTCCGTGATGAAATCGACCTGCTGCTGCCAGTCCTCCTTGCCGCTGGCCGCCCCTCCCACTCCCACTGCTGTTCTCATGCCCCGACACTACGCCTCCCGGTCGGGTCGGCAAAAGCGCCGATGGCCACGTCTGGCGGTCCGGCTTCGGTTCGGAGCCTGGTGATGCCATCGTGCCGCTTTCCCCTCGCCGACCGGTGCACCATGATGTGAGCCATGTCGACACCATCACCACCACTGGCCGGATCGCCTCGGGACTCCTTCGCCCCCGATGGCTCGGCCACCGCCGTCGGGCCCCGTGGTCAGGTGGCCCACCGCGACCACATCGCCCACAGCGAACGGTTGGCCAGGAAACTGTGGGCGGTCCGGCCCGGGGTCTGGTGCCTGGTCGGCAACGGGCTGTCCAACCAGACCTTCATCGAGGGGCCGGACGGGCTGATCGCCATAGACACCGGCGAGTCACGAGAGGAAATGGCCGAAGCGTTGCGAGTGGTGCGGGCCGAGACCGATGCCCCGGTGGCGGCGGTGATCTACACCCACTTCCACTACGTCGCCGGCACCGCGGCCATCATCGACGCCGACCCGGGGGCCGAGGGACTGCCGATCTGGGGCCACGAACGCATCGTCGACAACCGGCGGCGGATGGGCTCGGAGGTCAACACCGTGGCCGGCCGTGGGCTGGTCCACCAGTTCGGCATCCTGCTCCCCGAGGACGGCCCGGACGCCCTGGTCAACGTCGGCCTCGGACTGGAGTTCCGCCGCCGGGATCACGCCCCGTTCACCCCCGGCTTCCTGGCCCCGACCAACACCATCGCCGGCCCGACCTCGGCCACCATCGCCGGCTTGCGGGTCGAGTTCGTGCCGGCCCCGTCCGATGCCGATGATTCGCTGACGATTTGGTTCCCTGAACTGTCGGTCTGTGTCAACAACCTGTGCTGGCCTGCGCTGTTCAACGTATTCGCCATCCGGGGTGAGGAATACCGCGACCCCAGGCTGCTGCTGACCGGGCTCGACCACATGATCTCCCTCGACGCCGGACACCAGCTCGGCACCCACGGGCCGCCGATGTCCGGCGCCGACGAAATCCGAGCCGAGCTGACCACCTACCGGGATTCGATCCAGTTCCTCTGGGATCAGACCGTGCGGGGGATCAACCGGGGGCTGACCCTGGACGAGCTGATCGGGTTCGTTCAGCTGCCGGCGGCCTACGGGCGATCATTCCGGACCAGGCAGTTCTACGGGATCGCCGAGCATCACGTCCGCCAGATCCACGCCGGGCTGCGGGGTTGGTTCGATGGGAACGAGGCGTCGCTGCTGGCCATGCCGACCTGCGAGCGGGCCAGGCGGATGATCGCCGGGTTCGGCGGGGCCGACGAGGTCCGGGCCCAGGCCCAGGCGGCCCTGGCGGCCGACGATCTGCGGTGGGCGCTGGAGCTCTCCAGCTGGCTGGTCCGCTGCGAGGAGGACTCGAACGGCCGAGCCGACGGTGGCACCGACCAGGACCGGGCGTTGCTGGCGGCTGTGCTGCGGACCGTGGCCCAGCGAACGACCTCGGCCAACCTGCGGAACCACTGCCTGACCCGGGCCCTGGAACTCGACGGTTCGCTGGATCTGAGCCGGTTCCGGATCCATCGCTTCGGTCGGGCCGAGGTGCTTGCCAACCCGCCCCAGATGTACGTCCACACCCTTCGGGTGCTGCTCGACCCGGTTTTGGTCGAGGGGCTCGATGAGCACGTCCGCTTCGAGTTCGACGGGGGAGGGGTGGCCGGGCTTCACGTCCGCAACGGGGTTGCCGCTCCGACCGACGGCGTCGACGCCCGCTCGGCCATCGCCCTGGACCATCAGACCTGGGCCGACCTCCTGTCGAACCGGCTCACCTACGACGATGCGGTCGACGCCGACCGGATTCGGTTGACCGGCGACCCGGCTCGGATCCGGGCCGCGCTTGGAGGCCTCGATCACGATGCCTTCCGCCTACCGGCAGGGGCCGGGCCGGCGTCGTCATCATGAGCGAGACCGGGGCGCCGAACGCCATCCCCAGACCGACCGCAGCATTCGAAGGCAGGATCGGCACCTACATCCCGGACTCCGAGGCTGTGCCACTCGAGCCGGCGGGGGCCCCCGATGGTGCACCGAACGTGGTGCTGATCATGCTCGACGACGTCGGGTTCGGTTCGCCGTCCACCTTCGGCGGCCCGGTCCCGATGCCGACCGTCGATCGGGTGGCGGCCGGCGGCCTTCGCTACAACCGGTTCCACACCACCGCCCTGTGCTCGCCGACCAGGGCGTCGCTGTTGACCGGGCGCAACCACCATGCGGTCCACATGGGGGGCATCACCGAGATCTCCAACAGCTTCCCCGGCTACGACTCGGCCATCCCCCGGGAGTCGGCCACGGTGGCCGAGATCCTGCGGCAGCACGGCTATGCCACCGGCTGTTTCGGGAAGTGGCACCTCACGCCATCCTGGGAGCAGAGCCCTGCCGGCCCGTTCGACCGGTGGCCGACCGGCATGGGTTTCGACCGCTTCTACGGGATCGTCGGCGCCGAGGCCTCCCACTGGGAACCGGCCGCCTACGACCAGACCACACCGATCGAGCCTCACCTGCACCGGCCCGACGGTGCGCCGCCGTACCACCTGACCGAAGACATTGCCGACAAGGCCATCGAGTGGATCCAGCGGCAGCGGGTGTCGGCGCCGGATCGGCCGTTCTTCTGCTATTTCGCCCCGGCCGCGGTCCACACCCCCCATCACGTCGGCCCGGACTGGATCGAGCGGTTCAAGGGTCGCTTCGATGAGGGCTGGGACGCGCTACGAATCGAGATCCACCAGCGCCAGCTGGACTTGGGGGTGATCCCGGCCGACACGGTGCTCACACCGCGCCCGGACCAGGTCCCGGCCTGGGCCGACTACCCCGATCGCTACAAGCCGGTGGCCAGCAGGTTGATGGAGACCTTCGCCGCCTTCCTGGCCCACACCGACGCCCAGGTCGGCCGGGTGCTGGACGCCGTCGATCGCCTCGGTGAGGGCGACGACACGCTGGTCATCTACCTCACCGGCGATAATGGTGCCTCGGCCGAGGGCACGATTCACGGCGCCTGGGCCGCACCGTCGTTCCAGAACGGGATCGACGAGGACCCCGAGTGGCTGCTGGAACACATGGACGACTTCGGCTCGGCCCGGTGTGAGAACCACTTCAACATCGGTTGGGCGTGGGCCCTCGACGCACCGTTCCAATGGATGAAACAGGTGGCCTCCCACTTCGGTGGGACCAGGAACGGCCTGGCGGTGTCGTGGCCGAAGCGGATCGCCGACGCCGGTGGGCTGCGGAGCCAGTTCCATCACGTCAACGACATCGCCCCCACCATCCTGGAGGCGGCGGGGATCGACTGGCCGGATCGGGTCGACGGGATAGACCAGCTGCCGGTCGACGGCACCTCGATGGCCTACTCCTTCGACCAACCCGATGCCCCGAGTACCCACACCACCCAGTACTTCGAGATCCTCGGCAATCGGGCCATCTATCACGACGGCTGGATGGCCTCCTGTTTCCACGGTCGGGTGCCGTGGATCCGGCTGGCAGCCTACGAGTTCGACGGGCCCCAGGAACGGTGGGAGCTGTACGACATCGCAAACGACTTTTCCCAGAGCGACGACCTGGCGGATCGGCACCCGGAGAAGTTGGCCGAACTGCGGGAGCTGTTCCATGCCGAGGCCGGCCGAAACGGCGTGTACCCGCTGCGGGACGCCGGCTCGCCCCGGAGTGGCCCGTTCCGCACCCCCCGGTCGCTGGGGTCACGGCGGCGGATGACCTACACCAAGGCCCATGTTCGTATGCCGGAGCGTTCGGTGGTCGACCTCAAGAACGCCTCCCACGAGATCACCGCCGAGCTGGACATCCCCGACGGTGGGGCCCAGGGGGTGATCGCCTGCCAGGGTGGCAACATGGCCGGCTGGTCGCTCTATCTCGACACCGACGGTCGGCCGACCTACCTCTACAACTGGTTCGGCAAGGAACTCACCACCGTCTCCGGTCACGCACTGGGGCCGGGCCATCACGAGCTGGCGGTCCACTACGATCACGACGGCGGGTTCGGGGCCGGCGGTGAGGTCCGGTTGGTGGTCGACGGGGCCGAGACCGACCGGGCACGAATCGAGCGGACGGTGCCGATCGTGTTCTCGATGAGCGGCGAGACCTTCGACGTCGGGGTCGATACCGGTGCCTCGGTCGGCGACTACCCACACGATTTCCGCTGCACCGCCGACATCGTGGGCGTCACCCTCGAACGCCTGTCCACCCCCGATGCCGCAACCCGGAAGGCCAGGGCCGACGGTGAGTTCCGGGCCGGCATGAGGGCCCAGTAGCCGGGAACCCTCCGGGTGGGAACCCTTCGGGTTCCTCGAGTTCGGCTGTGCCGAACGTCGGGTAAGGGGAACCCTCCGGGTGGCTCGAGTTCGGCTGTGCCGAACGTCGGGTAAGGGTGTGGGGGCCGAATATTCGGCCGTGTGGGTTGACCAGGACAAACGCGGCCGATGCTGATCAGCGGTGTCTCGCATCCTCTACCACTTCATCGCCGCGCTCGCCCGTCTCGCTTTTCGTTCCGGCCGTTCCAAGGACCTCGAGATCATCGTCCTACGCCATCAACTCGCCGTCCTGCGCCGCCAGATCGACCGGCCCGCACTCAGCGACGATGACCGGACGTTGCTGAGCGCGATCGCAGCCGCGCTCCCCCGGTTTCGTCGAACCGGCTGGCTCGTCACCCCCGACACCCTCCTCCGATGGCATCGCCGGCGAGTCGCTCGCCACTGGACCCAATCCAACCGAAGACCAGGACGACCACCAACGTCTGTCGAACTCCGCAGACTCGTCCTCCGTCTCGCGTCCGAGAATCCGGCCTGGGGCTACCGACGCATCCACGGCGAACTCCTCAGCCTCGGCCACCGCATCGCCTCCTCGACCGTATGGAAGATCGTCAAAACCCACAGCATCGACCCTGCCTCGAACGCTCTGAAGTCACCTGGTCGCAGTTCCTTCACTCTCAGGCAGCGGTGGCCTGCGACTTCTTCACCGTCGACACCGCCCTGCTCCGCCGCTACTACGTGCTGTTCTTCATCCCCACCCGCCAAGTCTTCTACGCCGGCACCACTCCCAACCCCACCGGAGCCTGGACCACCCAAGCCGCCAGCAACCTGTTCCTCCGCCACGCCAACCAGCTCGCCGGTTCACGAGCACTGGTTCGCGATCGGGGTAGCCAGTTCATCGACACCTTCGACGAGATCTTCCGAACCGAAGGCCTCAAGGTCCTCAAGACACCAGTCCGCACTCCGGTCGCCAACACGTTCGCTAGACGCTGGATCGGATCGATCCGCCGCGAACTCCTCGACCGAACCATCCTCTGGAACCAACACCAATTGGAGCGGCTCGTCGTCGACTACACCGAGCACTACAACAACCACCGACCCGACCGCTCCCTCAACCAGCTACCACCGCTGCCACCCGAGCCTTCACCCCACGCCGATCCCCCCAGGCTCCGAGTCATCAAATCGACCCGCTGCGACGGACTCATCCACGAGTACCGAAATGCCGCCTGACCAGCCACGATGCGATATTCGGCCCCACAGGGCGTTCGACACGGCCCTCTATCCGCTTCCGCCCAGGGTTCGGTTTGACCCAACTCGTCGCTGGCGTCAGCGGGCCCGTTCGAGCAGACCGAGATCGACGAGGCGTTGACGTCGGCCGAAGACGATGAGGGCATCGCCGTCGTCGAGGGTGACGTCGGCGGGTGACTCGCCGATCAGTTTCTGACTGCGGCGTACCGCCAGGACCGTGACGCCTGGCAGAGCTTGACCGAGACCTCGCAGGCTCCGGGGTGCGTCGGGGGGCTGCGCCACAACCTCGGCGGCCGCCACAACGAAGTCGTCGTCGAGGCTGAGCAGCTCCTGGCCGGATCCTTCGAGCGCGGGTAGAAGCCTGGATTGTGCATAGTGTTGGCCGAGTCGCTCCAGGGCGCGGGTGACCGGGCGGTTCAGCACGGCGAGCAGGATCAACACCACGCCGGCAACGGTCACCAGAGAACGGTCTTTCGTGCTACCCGGACCGGGAGCCACGAAGCCGATCAGGACGCTGACCACCAGCGTCGGTGTGCCCAGGGCACCGACGAACATTGCGGCCATGATAATCCGGCGGCGCACCGGGTGGTTGACCACGTTCTCGGCTTCCGATGTCGTGAAGCCGGCGCCGCTGAAGGCCGACCGAGCCTGGAACGAAGCCACCCGAGGTGGGATGCCGGTAGCGATCAGAGCCCCCGTTGCCAGCTGCGTGAACACGAGCGTGATGACGGCGACGACGAGAAACGTGGCGATGGCGTACATGACGACATCCTCTCAGAGCCACCGGACGTGCGTGCGCAGGAGCATCACATGTTTCGGGGGTCCGGGCTGGTCGTTCAGTCCTGGCTGTCCGCTACCAGCCCGTGATACAGCGCATAGCGGGCCGCCGCCGGGCGATTCTCAATGCCCAGTCTGGCCATGTCCGACTCTGTCGAAGACCTCATCGAACCCACCGATCTCCAGCAGCGCTCGACGCCAACCCAGGGGCGCGAGCAAAGTGGGACGGCTTCTCGCCGAGCGAGCGCAAGCTCATGCTGTGTTGGGTCGTCAGCGCGGCCCGACAGAGCACCAAAGCAAGACGAATCGAGGAAATCGTCCAGAAAGCAGCTCACGGCCAACGAGCCCGAGGCTAGACGGCGGACTTCCAACAGTTTCCGCTTGAATCGAACACTTGCTCGAGTTCGGCTGTGCCGAACGTCGGGGGTAGGGCGCTAGAGCGGCAGGCCGAAGATCAGGATCGTGGCCATGGCCAGCCCGATGAGGTGGCGCCGATGATGGCCGACGTCTGACTGCCGATTGCCGCCAGCAGGAGCAGCAACGGCATGCTGACACCGATCTTCTCCGACACCACGAAGATGGCGGTGCCGTTGATCTCGGTGTCCGGCCGGAGGAACAGCACCAGGATCGAGCCGAGGAGGGCGACGAAGACGACGGTGGAGACGATCTGGGCCACCCGCATCGTCGAGATCCGTTGCTCGGCGCCGAACCGCACACCGATGTAGCGCGACGCCTCGAAGCCCTGGACGATGGCGAACAGTCCGATGATCTTGCGGTATTCCTCGATGCCGGGCTCGGGTGCGGCCTCGAGTTCCCAGGGCCCACCGAGCGCCTCCTGCAAGTTGAAGATCAAGAAGGCGACCAGCACGCCGAAGACCGCGGCGAGGTTGAAGGCCGTGGTCTGGTCGCCCTTCTCGTTGAGCCACTTCATGCCGCCGAAGTAGCCGACGACGGCGATCGCTGCCCCGTACGAGCCGGTCGCCGGTGTCCCTGAGTGGTTCGTACTGGCGGATGTTGTAGGAGATGGCGAACCCGGTGGCGATGGCGACGAGGCACACGCCGAGCATCACCAGCGGAGCGGTGAACCCGGCGAGGAGGACGATCGCCGGCGACAGGATGATGAACCCGACGTCCATGATGTTGGCCAGAGGCACCACCGTTGCCTGGTAGCGCTTCGACCGTTGGACGGTGGGGCGGTAGAGGAAGTACGCGATGACGGCGATCGTCGCCAGCGCCAGGGACATGGCCACCCATTGATCGGATTGGCTCCGCATCGCCTGCCGCTCCTGTCCGCTGTTGTTGCCTGTCGAACCCGATCGCTAGATTGGGGGCTGCCCAGCGACCACTTCCATCGAGCCCGCATGGCTTGAACGACGGGGCCGGCGAGCCCTACAGGTCGTACAGGTCGCCGAGGTCGAGGATGGTGGTGAGCTCGTCGAGGGCCCGGTCGGATTCGCCGGCCAGGGCAGGGTCGGCCAGATCGTTCGGGGTGAGCTCGTCCCGGTAGTGGGCGTCGACCCAGCGCTCCAGCTCGGCAAGGAGCGGTTCGTCGAGCAGCACCCGACCGGTCAGCGCTCGACGTTCGGCGTCGGTCAGCACCACTCGGAGCCGGAGGCAGGCCGGGCCGCCACCGTTGTGCATGCTCTCCCGGAGGTCCAGGCTGTGGACCGAAGCGATCGGGTTGCCGGGGTCGGCCACCGCCTCGGCCAGATAGGCCGCGGTGCTTTCGGTCTCATCGACCTCGGCCGGGGCGATCAACGTCATCGATCCATCCGGCAGCGTCACCAGCTGGGAGTTGAACAGGTACGACGAGATCGCATCCTCGAGCGGCACCCGATCGGCGGCAACCTCGACCAACCTGACCGGCAAGCCGTCGATGGCCGCGCTCAGGAGCCCGGGATCCTCGAACGCCGACTGGTGGGCAAGGACAACATCCTCGTTCACCACCGAGACGACGTCGTTGTGGAAGGCGCCGGCGTCGATGGCGGCATCGGCCTGGCGGACGAACAGCACCCGGTTGGGGGCGACCCCGTGACTTCGGCTGATCAGCTCCCCGGCCAACCTGGTTTGACGGCGGGGAAAGCCTCCGGGGCTGACCGGTTCATCGGCATCCCGCCCGTAGACGAACACCTGGAGGCCCGGTTCACCGTGGCTGGGGGTGAGCCGCCCGTGGTTGGCCGCGCCCTCGTCGGCGAAGGCCGCGGCCCCAGGTAGGGGATCGTGGACCTCGAATCTGGCCTGGTCGGCGAAGATGGCGGCCAGGATCCGCCCGGTTTGGCCGGACTCGAACGACCGGTGGGTGGTGGACGACAGGTTGGCCGGGGTCAGGTGGACCCGCCGGTCCGCTGTGTCGGCCGACGGCGAGACGGTGGCGGCGTTGGCGGCCCACATCGGCGAGGCCGACATGATGGCCGGGACCAGCTGCGGTGACCGGCGGTGGACGTCGGCCGGGGTGGCGTCGGGACCGAACCCCAGCCGGCGGAGGATGTTCGGATCGGGGCGGCGTTGTGGTGGCAACACCCCCTGAGCCAGCCCCAGCTCGGTCAGCAGCCGCATCTTTGCCAGCCCTTGGCGGGCGGCCCGGCGAGGGCTCGACACCATGCCGGCATGGCCCATCGAGGCCCGATTGCCGAGCGACAGCCCCGCGTAGTTGTGGGTTGGGCCGACCAGTCCGTCGAAGTTGACCTCGGCGGTCATGGTCGAGGGCACACCAGCGGCGCCGCGGCCAGCAGGGCGTCATCGGCGATCCCGACCGCGGCCGCCAGCTCGGCGTCGATGGTGATCGTGGCCGAGTGGTCGATCGCCACCGAGGCTCGGACGACCAGGAACGGGTCGACGGTGGCGACCGACACCAGGGTGTCGATCGGGCCACCCCGGCCCAGCCTGGCCCGGCCGTGGGTCCGGCACCGACCGGTGACCGTCTCGTCGAGCTCGGCCACCACGGTGGGGCCGCCGTCGATCGGGTCGTACATGCCGTTCGGCGTCAAGCCCTCGGCCCGAAGCAGATGGAATGCCGGCATCGAGGCGGCATTGACCGGACCCAACGATTCGAGCACCTCGGCGGTCAGCGGCCGGACGTTGCCGGCCAGCTCGTCCAGCCGGTCGGGTTCACCGATGAGCGCCAGTTCGGCCTCGGTCGAGGTCTGCCAGTGCGGAGCGAGGTGGGCGCCGAAGCAGCGCCAGAACGGCGCCGAGCCATCGGCGTCGAACCGGCCCCGAAGGTGGGAGGCCACCGTCTCGGGGATCTGGCTGTGGACCAGGTGGAGCAGCATGAAGCGACCCCGCGACAGCAGCGTGCCCAGATGCCGACCTCTGGCTCGTGGCCCGAGGAAGCTGGAATCCAGTTCGGTCCTGGTCCAAGGGGCCGAGGTGCTGTGCATGATGAGGCCCTCGCCGTCATCGCTGGTGGTGACCTTCACCGCCAGGTTGGCAACCGCTCGCTTGAAGGTCACGCCGGTCAGGCCCAGCAGCTCACCGCCGGTGTCGCAGGCCAGGAACAGCAAACGACGTTTTGCGCCATCGTCGAGCCGGAACGAGCCGGTGGCCAGCGCAGCCACCGTGTCGGCGGTGTCGAGACAGGCCTGTTCGGCCGCTGGTGCCGAGCCCGGCAACGACGACATGCCGATCACTTCGGTTGCGGCCGGGGCCAGCAGCTCCCAGATCGCCTCGGCGTCGTCAACCTTGGCCGGCCGCAGCAGGACCGGCGCCCTCACGTTGGTCCACCGACCGATTCCGTCGATCGCCGGTGGGCCCGACGGAGGACCTCGGCCACCACTGCGGCCCGCTGGGGGATGCTGTCGACGTCGGCGAACTCGGCCGAGCTGTGGATGCCTCCGCCGGCGATGCCGAGGCTGTCGACGTTCGTCAGTCCGGCGGCGGCGAGATCGTTGCCGTCGCAGCAGCCCCCGGTGTCCTCCGGGGTGATCTCGGTGCCGAGCTGGGCGGCCGCATCCGAGACGTCGGCCAGCATGTGGTCCAGCGCCGCGGTCCGGACCTTCGGGGGCCGGGTCGAGATCCAGATCAGCTCGACGTCGAGATCGGACTCCTCGGCGGCCTCGGCGAACCGCTGCTCGATCCACCGCTGGTCCTCGGGCGACTCGACCCGCATGTTGAACCCGGCCATGGCGAAGTCGGGGACCACGTTCAGCGCACCCCCGCCGGAGATCCGACCGCAGTTCACCGTCACCCCCGGCCGCTGGTTGTGGGCTTCGAGCCGGGCCACCAGCGCCGCCAGCCCGAGGATGGCCGAGCGGCCCTCGTGGTGGGCCCGCCCGGCGTGGGCCGCCACCCCGCGGACGACGAGGTGGCCGATGAGTGAGCCCTTCCGGGCCGCGGCCACCCCACTGGACGGCAGGGCCGGTTCGAAGCCGAGGCCGATGTCGGCCGCGTCGGCCGCCTCCCGCAGCAGACCTTTCGAACTGATGGAGCCGATCTCCTCATCGGGGACCACCAGCAGTTCCCAGCCGATCTCGGCTCCCCATGCCACCGTGTCGAGATGGCGCAGTACCTCACCGGCCAACACCAGGCCGCCCTTGCAGTCCGCCACCCCCGGCCCGAGCAGCCGTCGATCGGCGACGGTGACCGATTGGAACGGGTCATCGGGTGCGAACACGGTGTCGAGGTGGCCGAACAGGCAGACCCGGAACGGGGCGTCTGCCCGCTTGACGGCCCGCAGCGCGTTGCCGACCGGCCGGGCGCTGCGGATGCCGTTTGCGTCGAGGACCGGCGACGGGTCGACCGGGATCGACTCCAGGGTGTCCGGCGAGAGCCGGGTCACGATGTCGGCCAGCCGTTCCCCGCACCGATTGACCCCTTCGGGGTTGTAGGACCCGGAGTTGATCTCGGCCAGCGACACCACTGTGGCGGTCAGTTCGTCGAGCCGGTCGGCCAGCGCCGCTCGGAGCGGTTCGGTGGTGATCGTCATGTCGATTCGTCCTTCTGTCCTGGTTGATGCGGCCGGTCACGGCTGTCGATGTCGATCGGCCTCCACAAGCATGGCCCGAAGGACCCCGGAGGAGACGTTGGCCCCACACGACACCACGGCCACCGTGGAGCCGGGGTGCTCGCTCCCGTATCGCTCGGCTGCGGCCAGTGCCACCCCGGCCGCCCCCTCCACCAGCTCGTGATGGTCGTCGATCATGTTGGCCACCGCCATCGCGATCTCGGTTTCGCTGACCGCAGTCCAGCGATCCACCAGGTCCCGACAGATCGGAAAGGTGATCGACCCCGGTTCCACGGCACCGGCGGTGCCGTCGGAGAAGGTTGCGGTCGCCGGCGGGGCCACGATGGTCCCGGCCGCCACCGAGGCGGCCATGGCCCGGTCGTTGGCCGGGGAGGCGCCGATCACCACCGTGCCCGGTGCGTGGGCGGCCAGCCCCGATGCGATCCCGGAGATCAAGCCGCCGCCGCCAACCGCCGCCACCACCGCATCGAGTGGCCCGATGCCGAGGGCCGCCACATCCTCGACGAGCTCGGCGGCGATCGTGCCCTGGCCGGCGATGATGTGGCGATCGTTGTATGGCGAGATGTAGACCAGTCCCTTGTCGTCGGCCGCATCGCCTGCCGCCGCCTCGGCCAACGCGGTGTCGGTTCCGCCGACGGTCACGATGGTGGCCCCGAGGCGGGCGATGGCGTCGACCTTGGATTGTGAGGCGCCGGCGGGGAGATAGACCATGCACGGCACCCCCCTTGTCGCGGCGGCGGTTGCCACCCCGATGCCGTGGTTGCCCGAGGATGCGGTGACGATGCCGCCGGCGGCCTGGTCCTCCGGCAGTGCGAACACCTTGTTCATTGCGCCCCGGAGTTTGAAGCTGCCGGTCAGCTGACGGTGTTCGGCCTTGATCAACAGCGTGGCCCCGGTCCGGTCCGACATCGGGCCCGAGGCCAGCAGCGGCGTCCGGCTCACCCGACCTGCGATCCGGCCGGCCGCCGCTTCGATGTCGGCCGCTGCCACCTCGGTCAGCTCGGTGACCTCGGTGTTGGAGCTCGTCCCGGTCGCCGTCCGGCCAGGCCGGGATCGGGTCTCGACGGTGTGGTGGTCATGGGGCGAGGTCATGGGGAAGCCAGTCTAGAGACGATTGTTTATGCCGGAAGCCATAGTGGGTTCCAACGGTGCCGTACCTATATTTGAGAACTGATTCGCGCCGTTCTCCGGTGCGGGTGGCCGGTGGGGGAGGAACCCTCTCGGCTCAGACCCGAGGTAGACGAAAGAAGGAACGATCATGAGTTTGCGTCTTGGGGACGAAGCGCCCAATTTCACCGCCATGACCACCGAAGGCGAGATCGATTTCCATGAGTGGAAGAAGGATTCGTGGGCCGTGTTCTTCAGCCACCCTGCGGACTTCACCCCGGTGTGCACCACCGAGCTCGGACGGACCGCAGCGTTGAAGGACGGCTTCGCCGCCCGCGGCGCGAAGGTCATCGCCGTCTCGGTCGATTCGGTCGAGGATCATCACGGCTGGGCGCCCGACATCGGCGAGGTGTCCGGCACGTCGCTGAACTTCCCGATCATCGCCGACCCCGATCATGCCGTGTCGGAGTTGTACGACATGATCCATCCTGGCGAGGGCGACACCTCGACGGTTCGCTCGGTGTTCGTCATCGACCAGAACAACAAGATTCGACTGTCGTTGACCTATCCCAAGTCGACCGGCCGCAACTTCGACGAGATCCTGCGGGTGATCGACAGCCTGCAGCTCACCGACCAGTACGCGGTGGCGACCCCGGTCGATTGGGTCAAGGGCGACCGGGTGATCGCCTCGCCCGCCATGTCGACCGAGGACGTCCAGGCCAAGTTCGACAACGTCGAGGTGGTCAAGCCCTACCTCCGCTACGTCGACGATCCGGCGGCCAGCGCCTCCTGATGAGTTCTTCAATGCACTCCGATCATCCAGCAACCGATTACGTCACCGCCGTCGGCGCAGACGGTCAGCTCGTCGATGTCCGGGAACCGGGCGAGGTCGCCGGGGGCACGCTTCCGGGCGCGGTCAACATCCCCCTCGGCGACCTGCCGAGCCGGGTCGATGAGCTGGACCGTTCCCGGCGGGTCGTCACGCTGTGCCGCAGCGGGGGTCGCAGCACCCAGGCCGCCGAGTTCCTGACCTCGGCCGGGTTCACCGATGTGATCAACCTGTCTGGTGGGATGCTGTCGATACAGGATTGACTGGCGCCGCCGAGGGCTCTGCGCCCGATGGCCGGTAGCCGACGAAGCGGCGAAGCCGGAGGCTGTTGGAGGCGACGAACACCGACGACAACCCCATGGCCCCGGCGGCGATCATCGGGTTGAGTACCCCGAAGGCCGCCAGCGGGATGGCCGCGGCGTTGTAGGCGAAGGCCCAGAACAGGTTGCCCCGGATGACCATCAGGGTCCGCCGGGCCAAGGCGATGGCGTCGGCCACGGCTCGAAGGTCGCCGCTGACCACGGTGAGATCCGATGCCTCGATGGCCACGTCGGTACCGGTGCCCACCGCAATGCCGAGATCGGCCTGGGCCAGTGCCGGCGCGTCGTTGATCCCGTCGCCGACCATGGCCACCCGGTGACCGGCGGCCTGGAGCCGTTTCACCTCGTCGGCCTTGCCGTCTGGGAGTACTTCGGCGATGACCGTGTCGACACCGATGGCCTCACCGACCGTGTCGGCGGTGCGGCGGTTGTCGCCGGTCAGCAGCGTGACCGAGAGGCCGAGGTCGTGGAACGCGTCGACCGCGGCGGCCGAGGTTGGCTTGATACGGTCGGTCACCACCAACACCATCTCGGCCCGACCGTCGCGGCCGGCCAGGACTGCGGTTGCGCCCCGTCGCTCGGCGGCCTCGGTAGCCCGCTCGATCTCGTGGGGCACGTCCTGGAACAACAGCCGGCGTCCCACCGCCAGATCGACCCCGTCCACGACGCCGGTCACGCCGTAGCCCGGCCGGTTTGCGAAGTCCTCGACGGTCCGGTGGTTGGCTGATGCTTCGCTGATGGCGTTGGCGATCGGATGCTCGGACCTGGCTTCGAGGGAGGCGGCCAGATCGAGCAGGGTGGAGGAATCGACGGCGATCGTCGAGGGCACGACGACGTCGGACAGCTCCATCCGACCCTCGGTGGCGGTGCCGGTCTTGTCCAGGATCACCACATCGACGGCCCTGGTGTCCTCCAGCACTTCGCCCCCTTTGATGATGACCCCCAATTGAGCTCCCCGACCGGTCCCGACCATGATCCCCAACGGGGTGGCCAGGCCGAGGGCGCAGGGGCAGGCGATGATGAGCACCGCCACCGCGGCGGTGAAGGCCTCGTTCGCCGGATGACCGGTGGCGAACCAGCCGATCAGCGTCAGCAGGGCGATCCCGATCGCGGTCGGCACGAAGACCGCCGACACCCGGTCGGCCAGCCGCTGGACCGCAGCCCGGCTGCCCTGGGCCTCCTCGACCAGGCGGATGATCTGGGCCAGGGCGGTGTCGGCCCCGACCCTGGTGGCCTCGACCACCAACGAGCCGCCGACGTTGATGGTGGCACCGATGACCTCGTCACCGGGGCCGATCTCCACCGGCACCGGTTCGCCGGTGACCATTGCGGTGTCGACCGCGCTCGAACCCTCGACAACCACGCCGTCGGTGGCGATCCGCTCGCCGGGCCGGACGACGAACCGCATGCCGACTGCAATGGCGTCGACGGGGACGTCGGTGCCGTCCTCCAGCCGTGCGCTGGGGGCGCCAAGGTCGGCCAGGGCTCGGATGGCGTTGCCGGACCGGCGGGTGGCCCGCAGCTCCAGCCACTTGCCGAGCAGGATGAGGGTGACGATGACGGCCCCGGTCTCGAAGTAGATGTGGCCGCCGTCGATCCCGGCCATCAGCACCACCGCCGACCAGACCCACGACGACAGCGAACCGATCGACACCAGCGTGTCCATCGTGGTGGCGCCGTGGCGGAGGTTGCGGACCGCATTTCGATGGAACGACCAGCCGGACCAGAACACCACCGGGGTGGCGAGTGCCGCCACCACCCACTCGTAGCCGTCGAACTGCAGTGCCGGGATCATCGACAACAACATGGTGGGGATCGACAGGACAACGCCGACGATCAGACGCCGCCGGAGATCGGCCTCCCGCCGTCGTTCGGCCTCGGCCACCGGATCGCTCGGGGGCCCGTCCGAGGTGGGGTCGGACCGTTTCTCGCCAGCGGTCGCCTCGGCACCGGGCGATGGTCGGTCGATCAGGCCGTAGCCGAGGTCTTCGATGACGGTCCGGAATTCGTCGTCGTCGATTGTGCGCTGGGACAAGACGGTGGCTCGACCGGTGGCGAAGTTGACCCGGGCGTCAGCAACGCCGTCGATCTTGGCCAGGCCGGTTTCGACGCGGTTGGCGCAGGCCGCACAACTCATGCCGTCGATGGCCAGCTCTGCTCGTTCTTCGTCGATCGCGCTCATACCACCATCCTAGGGGTTCCAGCCGACTGTAAGGTCAAGGCGGGACCCGGAGAGGTGCCGGGGAGACCGGACCGATGAGCAGCCCGGAACCTCCACTCAGGACCGGACGGTGGCGATGACCTGACAGCGGTTGGGGTCGGTGCAGGTGCTCGGGTCGAGGGCCTTTGCCCGGTCGGCGAGCTCGGTCAGCGTCTGCCGGGCCGCCTGCAGTCGCTCGATCTGCTGGTCGAGTAGGTCGAGGTGCTGCTCCAGGAGCGCCGTGGTGTGGGCGCAGGACCGCCGGCCCGACCCCTTCAGCTCCAGTACCGATGCGATCTCCGACAGGCTCAGCCCGGTGGCTTGGGCATCGCGGACGAATCGCAGCCGTTCCAAGGCATCGGGGTTGTAGTTGCGGTAGCCGGCGTCGGTTCGGTCCGGCTCGGCCAGCAGGCCGATCGACTCGTAGTAGCGAATTGTCTTTGTCGACACATCCCCGAGGTCCGCCAGCTCGCCGATTCTCATCCTCCCAACGTAGCGCCGCTGCAATGGCCGGAAACCGTGCGCTTCCGGGCTCGGCTCCCTGAAGAAACGCGATTCTTTCGAATTGACGCGAAAATAGTTCGAAGTTCCAACGAAACAGCATGGATTCTTGTCATTGGGGGTCCCATCGTGAAGAGAAGCATGAGAAGCGGCTCGTGCCGATGAACCCGGACCAGCACCCGGGCCGACCAAAGGGTATGCCATGACCAGCTACAAGACCGATATCGAAGCCTTCGCCTCCCTCCGAGAGAGTCGGGGTGAGGCGTGGAACGCCATCAGCCCGGAATACGCCGCCAGAATGAAGCTGCAGAACCGGTTCAAGACCGGGCTGGACATCGCAAAGTACACCGCGGCCATCATGCGCCGCGACATGGCCGAGTACGACGCCGATTCCGCCCGCTACACCCAGAGCCTCGGCTGCTGGCACGGCTTCATCGGCCAGCAGAAGATGATCGCCATCAAGAAGCACCACGGCACGACCGCCAAGCGCTACCTCTATCTGTCGGGATGGATGGTGGCCGCCCTCCGCTCCGAACTGGGCCCGCTGCCCGACCAGTCGATGCATGAGAAGACCACCGTGCCGGAGTTGGTGGAGGAGCTCTACACCTTCCTCAAGCAGGCCGACGCCCGGGAGCTGAACCACGTGTTCCGCGATCTCGATGCGGCCAGGGAGTCCGGCGACACCGCCGGGGAGCAGGTCGCCCTCGACGCCATCGACAACTTCGAGACCCATGTCGTGCCGATCATCGCCGACATCGACGCCGGCTTCGGCAACGAGGAGGCGACCTACCTTCTGGCCAAGAAGATGATCGAGGCCGGGGCCTGCTGCATCCAGATCGAGAACCAGGTCTCCGATGCCAAGCAGTGCGGTCACCAGGCCGGCAAGGTCACCGTCCCCCACGAGGACTTCGTCTCCAAGATAAACGCCGTTCGCTACGCCTTCCTCGAGCTGGGGGTCGAAGACGGGGTGATCGTGGCCCGCACCGACTCCCTCGGTGCCGGCCTGACCCAGAAGATTCCGGTGACGTCCCAGCCCGGCGATCTGGCCGGCCAGTATCTGTCGTTCCTCGAGACCCAGCCGGTCACCATCGACGAGGTCGCCGACGGTGAGGTGGTCCTCAAGCAGGACGGGCAGCTGGTCCGACCGACCCGGATGCCAAACGGCCTCTACAAGTTCCGGGATGGGACCGGGTTCGACCGGGTGGTGCTCGACTGCGTGACCAGCCTGCGAAACGGCGCCGATCTGTTGTGGATCGAGACCGAGAAGCCCCATGTCGGCCAGATCAAGGAGATGGTCGACGCGGTTCGGGAGGTCATTCCCGACGCCAAGCTGGTGTACAACAACTCACCGTCGTTCAACTGGACCCTCAACTTCCGTCAGCAGGTCTATGACGCATGGGCCGAAGAGGGCAAGGACGTCACGGCCTACGACCGTGATGGCCTGATGAGCGTCGACTACGACGACACCCCGCTGGCCACCGAGGCCGACGTTCGTATCCAGTCCTTCCAGGCCGATGCCGCCCGCGACGCCGGGATCTTCCACCACCTGATCACCTTGCCGACCTACCACACCGCCGCGCTGTCGACCGACAACCTGGCCCGTGGTTACTTCGGCAAGGATGGGATGCTGGCCTACGTGGCGGGTGTGCAGCGTCAGGAGATCCGCCAGGGCGTACAGACCGTCAAGCACCAGGACATGGCCGGCTCCAACATCGGCGACGATCACAAGGAGTACTTCTCCGGTGAGCAGGCGCTGCTGGCAGGCGGCAAGGACAACACGATGAATCAGTTCTAGTGTCCTGAGTCGGGCCGGGTCTGGTTCCCCAGGCCCGGCCCTGACACGTCGACTTGAGCTCCCCCGAGGGCACCTCTAGGTTCTGGCGGGTGGAAGACGTTCATTCGCTGCTCCGGTCCCACCGCTCGATCCGAAAGTTCGTCGACCAGCCGCTCGGCGACGACATGGTGGCCGACATCGTCCGCAGCGGCCTGTCGGCGGCGACGTCGAGCAATCTCCAGGCGACGACGGTGATCCGGGTCCGCGACCCGGACAAGCGCCGCAGGATCTCCGAGGTTGCCGGTGGCCAGCAGCAGATCCTCACCGCCGGTGCGTTCATGGTGTGGTGCGCCGATCTGGCCAGAACCGGGAAGGCCTGCGAGATGGCCGGGGGGACGATGACGTCCGGGATGACCGAGCAGTTCATCATCGCCACCGTCGACGTCGCCCTGGCGGCCCAGAACGCAGTGGTTGCGGCGGAGGCCCAGGGCTTCGGCATCTGCTACATCGGCGCCATCCGAAACGATCCGCAGACCGTGGCCGACCTGCTCGAGTTGCCCGATCACGTGTATCCGGTGTTCGGACTGTGCATCGGCGTGCCGGACCAGGACCCCGAGGTCAAGCCCCGGCTTCCGATCGACGTGGTGCTGAAGGACGACGTCTATCGGGACGACGGTGACGAGGAGCGAATCACCGCCTACGACGAGACCATGCGGGCCTACTACCGAACCAGGACCGGCGGGACCAAGGACAGCTCCTGGACCGAGGAGATGGCGAGGCTGGTCGACGGCGAGCGGAGGCCCCATATGCGGGAGTTCCTGGCCAAACGGGGGTTCGAGCTGCGATGACCGTTTCCTCGATGCGTCTCCGGCAGATCGCCCTCGTGGCGGCCGAACTGCGGCCGGTCGAGCAGGCCATCATCGACCGGCTCGGCCTCGAGGTCTGCTTCCGGGACCCGGGACTGGCTGCGTTCGGCCTCCGTCACGGCCTGTATCCCATCGGCGACCACATCCTGGAGGTGGTGGTCCCGAAGCAGCCGGGTACCACCGCCGGGCGATACCTGGACCGGCGGGGTGGCGACGGTGGCTACATGGTGCTGGTCCAGGTCGGCGACGTCGAGGCCGAGCGGCACCGGGTGCTCGATGCCGGATTCCGGATCATCCACGACGGTGGTGCGACCCAACCTACGGTGGCGGCCGGCGAGCAGCCGGCCAGGATCCGGGGGATCCACCTCCACCCCAAGGACGTCGGCGGTGCCATCCTCTCCATCGATCAGGCCGACCCGCCTGGGAGTTGGGGCTGGGCCGGCTACGACTGGGAGTATCACCGCCGCGATGACGTGGTCACCGATCTGGTGGCGGTGGAGCTCCAGGCCGACGACCCGGCCGACCTCGCCGATCGATGGGCCAAGGCCCTGGGCCGACCGGCCGACGGCGCCAGGATCGAGCTCGACGATGCGGTGATTCGATTCGTGGCCGCCACCGACGGACGAGGCGACGGCCTGGCCGCCGCCGATCTGGTGGCCGCGGAGCGATCCAGGGCCGGCGAGACGATCGAGGTGTGCGGGACCCGGTTCAACCTGGTGTGAGCTGCCGCCACCGGCCATGACAGTGGCGCCGATGCCGATGCCGATACCGATGCCGATACCGATGCTAGGACGAGCTGTTGTCGAACAGCGCGTCGACGGTGGTGAACTCGGCGGCCGCAATCTCGTCGACTCTGGAGTTGGCGGCGCCACCGAGTTGGTCGAGGGCCAGTTCGTCGCGGAGCTGCGCACTCACCGCGGCCAGGCCGTCGTCGATGGGGATGCCGGTGCCGTCGGCCACCCTCACCAGGCCGGAGAAGGCGGTGACGGTGGCTGCGGCATGGGCGGTGCCGGCCGGCCCGATCCGATCCAGCAGCCGGTTGCGGAGCGGGTCGACCTCGTCGGTGGCCAGGACGACCGCCTCGGCGAAGTCGATCAGCAGCCCACCTTCGGCGATGCCGATGGCGGCATCGCCTCCCCGCTCGCCATGCTCGACGCCGGCCACCGTGGCCGACACATCGACGTCCAACCCGGCATCTTCGCTGCTCGCACGGAGCAGCGTGGTGTGGGCGGTCGTTCAATAGAAGCACTCGTTCATCGCCGCCACCCGCGATGCCACCAACTCCACCTGGGGCCGGGTCAACGGTGTCTGCCATTGCAGCGAGGAGAATCCCGGCGCCGAATAGGTGGGGACCGAGACGCAGCGGAACAGCTTGTTGGCCTCGGGAACGAGACTCAGCGCCCGGGCGACGTTGGCCGCCGGGAACGGGTCGAGGGCCACGACGTGGGCGCCGATGTCGCCGAGGCCGTCGGGCCGCAGCCTGCTCGGCTCACCCTCGCCGGCGCGGGGGAGCGGCGTCCGGGCCACACCGACCGCCTCGGCGAAGACGTCGACCATCACCACGGTGGCGACCACCGCGATCAGCTCCACATAGGCCCCGTCGCCGATGTCGGCGATGGCCTTCTCGGCCCAGGGTCGATCGATGCTGCCGGCGTCGAGGGTGATCCTGTCGACGATGGCAACCGCCCCGTCGCTCAGCCCGGCCTGGGACGGCGTGACCGTCCGCAGCCACGGTGGGGTGGCACGCAGCGAGAACAGCAGCCGGGCCCGCTCGGCGATGGCGATCCGCTCCGCTGCCGTCCACCATGTTCCGGGCCGAGCCAGCATGTCCCAGGCGTCTCGATGGGAT
Organism: uncultured Acidimicrobiaceae bacterium; assembly: GCA_947259095.1. Classification (GTDB taxonomy): domain Bacteria; phylum Actinomycetota; class Acidimicrobiia; order Acidimicrobiales; family SZUA-35; genus JAHELU01. The sequence goes on from CAMYLA010000024.1 coordinate 69,414, forward strand.
CGGGCGATCTCGTCGCCGACGGCAACCGGCGTGTCGTCATAGGTGAACAGGGTCATGGCCGAAGCTTAGGCCGGGCCCGGACGCCGGGCCCAGCGTGACGTTCCGGGGCCGCCCCGGCAAACCGCAGCCTCTCAGTGGGACCGCACACAGGGCAGGATCGGGCCCCGGTCGAACGGCGCCGGGACCACGCCGAGCGGCCGGTAGACGGCGGGCGGGACCGAGATGTCTGCACCGCCGGACCCGGCCAGTACCGTGACCGAACGGGGTTCGAAACGATCGATGATCAACGAGGCGAGATGCCGACCGGCGTTCTCCATCATCTGGATCAGCTCGATCCGCAGGTCCTCGATCATCACCCGATCGACCTCGATCATCTGCTGTTCGGTCAACCAGCCCAGTTCATCGGCGTTGACCGGCGGGTGGCGATCCATCACCGACCGGACTGTACTGCGGCCCCGGACGAACCGCAGGCCCGGGCCGCGGGGTTCAGCGGCTCGGAAACTGTACAAGCCGGGCCGCCCGGTGCCAGGCTGAGACCCTTGCCGGAACACCAGAGCAGGCACGCGGACCACGACCCCTATCACAGTCACAGCTTCGAGGAGCTGTGTGCCCTGCCGATCGCCTACCGGGACGGCCTGTTCGACGGCCAGGTCATCCTCATCACCGGCGGCGGAGGCGCCATCGGCACCGCCATGGCAACCCTGTTCGGCCGGCTCGGGGCCACCATCGTGGCCTGCGGCCGGAACCCGGCATCGCTCGACACCCTCGGCGACCGGCTGAGCTCCATCGGCGTCGAGGTGTTCACGAAACCGATGACCATTCGAGATCCCGACCAGGTGGCGGCGTTGATCGACGACACCTGGCAGCGCTACGGCAGGCTGGACCTTGCGATCAACAACGCCGGTGGCCAGTTCACCAGCCCCGCCATCGACATCTCCCCCAAGGGCTGGCATGCGGTGGTGGAGACAAACCTCTACGGCACCTGGTACGTGATGCAGGCTGCGGCCAGGCGTTGGCTGGACGAAGGCCGGCCCGGCAACATCATCAACATCTCGACCATCCAGGGCCGGGCCTCGGTCGGCATTCCCCACACCGCGGCGTCGCGGGCCGGTGGGGTGGCACTCACCAGATCGTTGGCGGTTGAATGGGCGCCGCATCGGATCCGGGTCAATTCGATCGCGGTCGGGGTCATCGCCAGTGAAGGGCTCAAGACCTACCCGCCCGAGGCCAGGGCCAGCTTCGGTCACAACCCGATGCGCCGACTTGGCGATGTCTGGGATGTGGCCCAGGGTGCGGCCTACCTGGCGGGCCCAACCGGTGACTTCGTGACCGGCACCCACCTGGAGATCACCGGCGGGGAGCATGTCTGGGGCGAATACTGGCCGCTCGGCAAGCCGGAGTACTTCGAGCTCGACAATCCCGAGACCGCCGATTGATCTCGGACCGAGCGGGCCGAGGTGGGGAGCGGACTGAAAGGAAGGCTATGGAGCAGCGCACGATCAAGGGCCGGGTTGCCGTCGTCGGCATCGGCGAAACCACATACTACAAACGGGGCCAGTCGCCCGATCCGGAGTTCAGACTGGTGTTGGCGGCCATCCGCAACGCCTGCGACGACGCCGGTCTCGACCCGAGAACCATCGACGGGTTCACCTCCTACAGCAACGACCGGAACATGCCGGCCCGTCTGGCCAACGCCTTCGGGCTGCCGGAGCTGCGATATTCGGTGATGCAGTGGGGCTCCGGTGGTGGGGGTGCGGCGGCGGCGATCGGCAATGCGGCAGCGGCGGTCAACGCCGGCTACGCCGAGTGCGTCGTTGCCTACCGGGGTCTGGCCCAGGGCCAGTTCGGACGGTTCGGGGCCGGAGCGAAGGTCAACTCGGTGAGCGGGCCGGCGGCCTTCACCGTGCCATACGGGGTGATGTCGCCGGCCCAGACCTACGCCATGAGAACCACCAGGCTCTTCCACGAGCACAACATCTCGCCCGACACCCTGAAGGCGGTGGCCATGGCCGCCTACCACCACGCCCAGAACAACCCTCGAGCGGTGATGCACGGCCGGGTCCTCGACGCCGAGACCTACGACCAGGCCCGCTGGATCACCGAACCGTTCCGGCTGTACGACTGCTGCCTGGAGAACGACGGCGCGGCGGCGGTCATCGTGATGTCGGCCGATCGGGCCCGGGACGTGACCGACACCCCGGTCTACCCGTTGTCGATCCAGCAGGGTGGTCCCCATCGTTCGGGGGCCGGGGTCCACAATCAACCCGACTACGCCACGTCGAGTTTCAAGACCACCGCACCTCACCTCTACGCCCAGGCCGGGGTGGGACCACAGGACGTCGACGTCGTGCAGTCCTACGAGAACTTCACCGGGGCGGTGGTGATGAGCCTGATCGAGCACGGCCTGTGCAGCTACGAGAACGCAAACGAGGTGTTGACCTTCGAGAACCTCACCGCACCGGACGGCGACCTGCCGCTCAACACCAGCGGCGGCAACCTGGCCGAGTGCTACATGCACGGGTTGGGGCTGCAGATCGAAGCCATCCGCCAGATCCGGGGCTCGTCGACCAATCAGGTTGCCGGGGCCAAGGTCGCCCTGGCCAACGCCGGACCGATGGTCGAAGTCGCCAGCACCGCGCTCTACGGCACCGAGGAGGCGCTCTCATGAGCGACGTCACCAGCGATCGACCCGGCCCCTACCTGGCTCCGGGCCTGGCCGCCCCCCGCCCGGCCCGGGACGGGCTCGACGGACCGTACTGGTCCGGGGCCCGGGAACATGTGCTACGGGTGCAGCGCTGCGACGACTGCGGCACCTTCCAGTGGGGCCCGGAGTGGATGTGCCACCACTGCATGAGCTTCGACGTCGGTTGGACCCAGGTCGAGCCCCGAGGCACGATCTACAGCTGGCAGCGGCCCCACCACCCGGTTCACCCGGCGCTGAACGACCAGGGCCCCTACCTCGTGGTCCTGGTCGAACTGCCCCACGCCGGCGGGATCCGCATGGTCGGCAACCTGTTGGGCGACCCGCTGCAGGAGGTGGTGATCGGAGCCGACGTCGATGCGGTGTTCGAGGACCACGACGATGCAGATCCACCGTTCACGCTGGTCCAGTGGCGGGTCGGGACCGGCGGGGTGGACCGATGACGGGAACCGCTTCGACCGAACCCCGCCCCGACGCCGGCCCGCAGGAGGTGGCCGCCGGTGATGGCCGGCCGACATACGAGGTGGTGTGGCCCAAGTCGGCGATGGGGATCCAGCCGCAGCGCTCGGCCCCTCGGCTCGATTCGTTTGACGGCAGCCGGATCGCCTTCCTCTGGGACTACGTCTTTCGTGGCGACGAGTTGTTCCCGGCCCTGGAGCGAGCGCTGCTCGACCGTTTCCACGGTGTGGAGATCGTGGGCTACCAGGAGTTCGGCAACACCCACGGCGCCGATGAGAAGGAGCGGATCGCCACCCTGCCGCAGTTCCTCCGGGACCGCCACATCGATGCGGTGGTCTCGGGGATGGGTTGTTGAGGTAGCTGCACGCCCGCCGTGATGCGGGCATCCATCGCAGCCGAGATCGCAGGGTTCCCATCGGTGTCGATCGTCTGTCCTGGGTTCGAGGGTCAGGCCGTGGCCACCGCCAGAGGTCACGGCCTCGACGATCCGGCGTTGGCGCTGACCACCGGTCACGTCGATGCCCAGTCCACCGAGCGGATGCTCGGCGACTTCCTCGACGACACGGTGGGGCAGATCGTCGCCGCCCTGACCGGGTCCGGACGATCGGGGGCCACGGCCCCGGCCCCGGCCGACGAGGCCCTCGCCCCGGTCGGTGCCGGGGTCGACGGGGATGTGGCCCCGGTCGGTGCCGGTGTCGGTGCGGTGGCCGAACCGTCGGCGCTCGATGTGGTCGCGGTGGGCACGATCGACGAGATCAACCGCCGGTTCGTCGAGCGTGGCTGGTCGGACGGCTCCCCGATCATCCCCCCCACCAGGGACCGGGTCGAGGCCTTCATCGGCCCATCGGGCCACGATCCATGGAAGCGGCTGGGCGTGGCGGCGTCGTCGGGCCGGGACATGACCATCTGGTCGATCGCCGTCAACGGGGTGATGGCCGGGTGCCGGCCGGAGGACCTGCCGGTGCTGATCGCCGCCGCCGAGGTGCTGGCCGACCCCCGCTACGGCATGGAGCACTCCGGCAACACCACCGGGGCAGACGCGCTGATGATCGTCAACGGTCCGGTGGTTGACGAACTCGGATTCAACCACGGCCCTGGCGCACTGCGGGACGGCGCCCCGGTCAACACCAGCATCGGTCGCTGGCTCCGACTCTACCTCCGCAACGTCGGCGGCTTCACCGCAGACGAGCACGACAAGGCCACGTTCGGCAACACGTTCCGGGTGGTGCTGGCCGAGGACGAGGCGGCGCTGGCCGACGTCGGCTGGGCACCGCTCAGCGCGGAGTTCGGCTTCTCCCGAGGCGACGACGTGTTGACCATGGTCCGCCTCAATTCGGGGGCCATCATCGGTAGCGTCTTCGGCGCCGACCCGGAGCAGATCGTGCCGTATCTGGCAGACGGCGTGGCCGGGATCGGCGGCTGGGACCTGACCCACAACCACGGCCTCGGCCATCACCAGTTCCGGCCGCTGCTCGTCCTGTCGCCGATCCTGGCCCGGACCTTCGCCGCCGCCGGCTGGTCGAAATCCGAGGTCCGCCGGGCCCTGTTCGAGCAGGCCAGGATTCCGGCTCGACGCTACGAGAAGCTGATCGGCGAGTGGAGCAACCTCAGTGCCGGTCGGCCCCGGTTGGTCGACCTGGTGGCCGACGGGCACCTCCCGGTGGTCTTCGCCGTCGACGACGACCCCGATCGTCCGGTCCCGGTGGTGGTCGATCCGGGCCACATCATGATCGCCGTGGCCGGGGACCCCAACCGGACAAACGCCTTTGTGTTCAGCAACGACGGGCCTCACGGCGACTACACGGCCAAGGCCATCGACCGGCGGCCAGCCGACGATCTGGTCTGTCGGATCGAGCCCTGAGTCGAGCCCGCTGGGCCCGTCGCCAGGCGGTCGTTGACGGCCGGGGCGGCTGGTCGGTCCTGGCCGGGGTGTGGGCGGTCTATGCCGCCTTCGGACTGCTGGTGGCCAGCACCGGCGCGCTGGTACCGCTGATCCAGCCCGATCTGGGGTTGACCGACGGTGAGATGGGTCTCGTGCTCGGTGCCTGGCAACTGTTCTTCATCGGCTCGTCGATCCCGGCCGGGCGGATCATCGACCGGTTCGGGATTCGTCGGGCCCTGCTCGGTTCGATGGTGGTCATGTTGGCATCGGGCCTCGGGCGGGCCGTTGCCCAGGACTTCCTGAGCCTGTTCGCCGCGGTCGCCCTGTTCGGGGTCGGGGCGCCGATCGTCTCGACCGGGGCGCCGAAGGTGGCGGCCAGCCTGTTCGACGGGTCCCGCCGCCGGACCGCCGTTGCGGTGTACAGCACCGCCCCCGGCATCGGTGGCGTGCTCGGCCTGGCGTTGCCGACGAACGTGATCGGGCCCCTGGTCGGCCAGAACTGGCGGTGGGTGATGGTGGTGGTCACCGCCCTGGCCGCGGTGGGTCTTGTGATGTGGGCCGTGGTTTCCCGGGGGCTCGATTCTGTGCTGGTGCCCGGTGGCGGCCCCGGCCTGTCGGAGTACCGGGCCATCGCCGGAACGCCGGTGGTGCGATTCGTCCTGGCCCTGTCGATCATCAACTTCTTCACGGTCCACGGCGTCGGCCAGTGGATCGTGGCCATACTCACCGACGCCGGCTGGACCAGCCAGCAGGCCGGGCTCTGGGCCGCCTTCGGCACCGCCGGCGGTCTGGTCGCCAGCTTCGCACTGCCTCGGGCCGCCACACCTCGGCTGCGGCCCTACCTGATGGTGACCTCGCTGGTCCTCGGCGCCGCATCGCTGTTCTTCCTCCAGTCCACCGAGGTGGTGGTGCTCGTCCCGGCGGTGCTGGTGGCGATGATGACCCGCTCGGCCCTGATGCCGCTCTTCTCGTTGACGTTGATGGATCACCCCGACGTCGGCCCGGAGAGGATCGCCGCCGCCACCGGGTTGTTCTTCACCATGGCCCAGATCGGTGGGGTCGCCGGTCCTGCGGCCACCGGGTTCCTGTCGGATCGAACCGGTGGTTTCACCGTGCCGCTGCTGATTCACAGCCTGTTGATGTTGGGGATCGCATCGGTGATCGGCTTCGGCTATCGACGGGCCCTGGCATGACCGGGTTCCCGAGGTGCCGGCGACCCGATTTTGCGGTTCGATGGCCAGCGGCGATGATGAGGCCATGACCGAGCATGGCAACGAGGAGGTCGGGGGCGGGGCCCTGTCGTGGCGGATCGGCGACGTCACCGTGGTGCGGGTCGAGGAGAACATCGTCGGCCTCCCGACCAAGGTGCTGGTGCCGGACATCACCCGGGAACAGATCGACGCCCAGCGGCCGTGGGTCGATCCCTACTTCATCGATGACCGGGCCGGCGCCGACGGCGCCGACGGCACTGGAAGCGCCGGTGGCGAGCCCGAGGGCGATGGGCCGGTGCTGCGGCTGTCGCTGCACTCGTTCGTGATCGATGGGGACGGGCCGACCATCGTGGTCGACACCTGCGTCGGTCCCGACCCGGAGCGGGCACTGGAAGGCGATCCCGGCTTCGCCGACCGGTTGGCGTCGACCATCGACGGGGGATTGCAGGCGGTTGACGTCGTCGTCTGCACCCACCTGCACTTCGACCATGTGGGTTGGAACACGATCTCGGTCGACGGGCGGCTCGTCCCCACCTTCCCCAACGCCCGCTACCTGGTGACCAGACCGGAGATGGACGAGTTGGAGCGCGACGATCACATGGCGGTCAACGAGCCGTCGATCAGACCCCTGGCCGAGGCCGGGGTGCTGGACGTGATCGAGCTCGACGGCTCCGGCCACCGCATCACCGATCACGTCCGGCTGATCTCGACGCCCGGCCACACCCCCGGACATGTGTCGGTGTTGATCGAATCGCAGGGAGCCAGCGCCCTCATCACCGGCGACGCCTTCCACAGCCCGTTGCAGTTCGCCTATCCGGAACTGGCGGCGTGGCGATTCGACAGCGACCCGACCCAGTCGACCGAGACCCGGTTGTCGATGATCGATCGTTTCGCAGATACCGACACCCTGGTCCTCGGCACCCACTTCGCCCCGCCGACCGCAGGGCGGCTGCGCCGCAGCGGCGACGAATCGCAGGTGTGGTTCGACGCAGGCTCCGTGGCCCCCGCACCGACGGCCGGGCCAGATCGTTAGCGCCGTCGCCGATCCGTCGGCGGATTACGGTGCGCAGCCTTCGGGGGCGAGGCGGGCGTCGACCGCGGTTATCGCAACGCCGTGATCGGGATGGAGATCGATCAGGTTGAACACCTCGGTGGCCGCCACCCCGTACGGGGCGCCCGAGTACCAGGCCGGCACCGACCCCGAGCTCACGTCGGTCCTGACGTGCCAGTGGCCGAGGGCCACGTAGTCGGCGGCGGTGGCCTCGATGTCCAGTGGGGTGAGCGGTGATGATCGACCCAGCCCGCCGAGGTCGCTCGACTCGTAGTGGCCGTGACCGAGCACCACCCACCAGGCATCGTCCCGGGGTCTGCCCGGTGCGTCCTCCAGGGGCCGGAAGGTCCGATCGTGGATCGGCATGGCCTTGCCCCACAACACCAGCGCCCCGTCGAGCAGCTCCACCGTCGTCCCCTTCGGGTCGTCGAGGAAGATCACCTCCGACGGTCCGACCGCGTGTGGTTTGTAGAGGGAGCCCTCATCGTGCACGTCGTGGTTGCCGTTGATGACGACGCAGGGGGCGCCGAGGTCGCCGAGCCGCTCCAGCACCGTGGCGACGAACCGATCGTCGACCCGCTGGTTGTCGAACAGGTCGCCGACCACGAGCACCGCATCCGGTTCCTGCTCCGCCACCGACGCCTCGATGGCGGTCAACGGACAGAGGCAGTGGTCGGTGTGGCGACCATGATCGGGGGCGCGGAAGCCCCCGCCGAGATGGACGTCGGAGGTGTGGAGCAGCCGGACCGGTCTCATCGCAGGGCGTCGGCCCCGGGGTTGGCCTTGGCGCCCGGCTGGAGCAGCCTGTCGAGCGACCGGTGGAAGTGGCTGAGCGCCGCTTCGTTCCGTCCGTACATCACCTCCGGCAGGGCGCCGGAATCGAGGTTGCGCTGAATCTGTTCCATGAGCGGGAAGTCCTCGGTGCCGGTCACCTCGAGCAGCACGTCGAGGTTCTTGATCAGGTGATCCCGCAGGTCGTCGTTCACCGGCCCCGAGGTGGCGTACACCGAGGTGGTGGTCCTGGTCGTTCGCACATCGATCGGCTCGATCCGCCACACCTCGAAATGGTCGAGCTGGAACACGATGAGGGCGTTTGGCACAACGAAGTACTGGATGGTGGCGTACGGCAGGATCGAGCGCCGGGGCCGAGGTTTGTCCATCTCCTCCAGGATGTTCTTGCGGAACGCAGTGGCCGACATGTTCCGGCCCATCGGTTCGAAGATCATGCAGTCGGAGTTGAAGTAGGGGGCGATGGTTGCCCGATGCAGGGTCCGGATGTGGTACACCTCGGTGAAGGTGTCGAGGACCAACTTCCAGTTGATGTTCCAGGTGTGAACCCTCGATTCGACATGGATCTGATCGGCGATGCCGAAATCGGCCAGATCGTCGGCCGCCCCGTCGAGCACTGCGTCGAGGTCGATCGGTTCGGTGCCGCCGGGGCGGACGAAGACCAGCCCGTCCCGCTCGGCCACCGCAACCGGGTGCAGTGCGCAGTCCCGGTCGACGTCGTCGAACGATCCGTACGACGCCGGGCGGGCCTTGAGCGTGCCGTCGAGCTCGTAGGTCCAGGCGTGGTAGGGACACGACATCGAACGCAGCGCCGACACCGGGCCATATGGCTCGGCGGTCGGGGCCAGCACCGGGGCGCCACGGTGGCGGCAGGCGTTGACCATGGCCCGCAGCCCTCCGTCTGGCTGGCGGATCACCGCGATGGGGATCCCGTCGAAGCTGGCGGTGCGGTGGTGGCCCGGCTCCGGGAGCTCACAGCTGAGGGCGAAGAACACCGGGCCCTCCCGGAACAGCAGCCGCTGCTCGGTCTCGAACCGGCCGGGGTCGGTGTAGGCCGCAGCGGGGTTGACCATGCTGTGCTCGGCGTGCAGCCCGGCCATGCCGGGGCCGGCCGCGGCCACCCGATCCAGCAGTTCCATCTGACGTTCGTGGCGCATACCGACAACCGACCTCTCGAGCTGTCAAAACCCTAGGGTGGCCGAACGATCCGGGCAAAGCAGGCCCCGGCCGGGCCGGTCATCGGCTTGTCGGTCGGCCCCGGGGTGATGGAGGATGGGTCGATGGTTGCCCAACAGGTTCAAGCCCCGATACCGGGCGATGCTGTGGCCGACGGACCGGTCGACGACGACGGCGGGGTCGAGGCCGCCCTCCGTCGGGAGGTTCGGGACTGGCTGGCCGACAATTGGCACGAGGACAACCGCCGGTCCGACCGGCGGGCCGGCTGGCTGGCGCAGGTCGTCGACTCCGGTTGGGCCGCTCCCAGCTGGCCACGTGATCGTCACGGCCGGGGGCTCGACCCGAAGCTCAGTCGAGTGGTGGAGGACGAGTTCAAGGCGGCCGGGGCCGACGGCTCCGGCCAGGACATGGCCAACCTCTGGGCCAACACGCTGCTGGCCTACGGGAGCGATCCGCTCAAGGACCGGTTCATCCGGCCCCTGATGCTGGGTCAGGTGAAGATGTGCCTGCTGTACTCCGAGCCCGGTGCCGGCTCCGATCTGGCCGGCATCCAGACCAGGGCCGAACGAGACGGCGACGAGTGGATCGTGAACGGTCAAAAGGTCTGGACCTCGGGCGGTCGGCAGGCCCAGTTCGCACTGCTGATCGCCCGTACCGACTGGGACGTACCGAAACACCAGGGCATCAGCTTCTTCTTCTTTCCCATGGACCAGCCCGGTGTCGAGGTCCGGGCACTGCGCCAGGCCACCGGCGACGCCAGGTTCAACGAGGTGTTCCTCACCGAGGCCCGAGTGCCGCAGGCCAACATGCTCGGCGAGTCGAACCGCGGCTGGCGGGTATTGCAGACGGCGCTGGCCTACGAGCGGGTGGCGATGGGCCAATCGCCCCTCCGCCGGGCCTCGACCGACGGCGGCGGCGCAGTACGTGCGGCCGACGACGAACGTGCCGCCCCGGTCCCTGATCTTTCGCTGGTCGATCTGGCCGCCGATGTCGACCGGGCCGGCGACCCGGTGACCCGGCAGCGGCTGATGTCGCTCCTGGCGATGGGGCAGGTCAATGAGTGGAACGGTCAGCGGGCAAAGGCCGAGCTCGAGAACGGCACCTCGTCGCCGACCGCCTCGTTCGGCAAGCTGGCCATGTCCGGCATCCTCCACACCGCGGGGAGCCTGCAGACCGAGCTGTTGGGAGCCGAGGCCACCATCGGTGGCGCCGACTCGCCTCGTGCTGCCGACGCCACCTACTCGCTGCTCAACGCCTTCTTCACCTCGATCGGCGGTGGCACCGATCAGATCCAGCGCAACATCATCGGCGAACGTCTCCTCGGCCTGCCAAAGGAGCCATCGGTCGACCGGGACCTGCCCTTCCGGGAGGTCCCGAAGCCGACCGGTTGAAGCACCCGGCGAGCGGTGAATTTTCGGCCGACGGGCCGGGTCCTGTAGCTTCGACTGGTGGCTACGTCTCTGCTGTTCCGGTGCCGGCGATGAGTGCCGGCGAGCGACTGCCCGGCGCCCCGGTGCCGATGGAGTACTGGGACGGGGCCGGGGTCCGCATCGCCGGTGACCGCTGGGGCGACCCCGGCGGCCCGCTGGTCATCCTCCAGCACGGCGGGGGCCAGACCCGTCACGCCTGGCGAGGGGTGGGCGAGACCCTTGGCGACGCCGGCTACAACGCGGTGGCCATCGATGCCCGAGGTCACGGTGACACGCCGTGGGCTGCCGATGGCAACTACGACCGCGACATCATGATCGAGGATCTGGCCCTGGTGGTCGGCCAGCTCGACGCCGGCCAACCGATCCGGGTCGGCGCGACCATGGGGGGCAACACCAGCCTGGTCGGCGCGTCCATGGGGGGCAACACCAGCCTGGCCGCGCTTGGGGAGGGGCGGATCGAGGGCCGGGCCCTGGTGCTGGTCGACATCGCCCCCCGGATCCGGGCCAGCGGGACCAAGAAGATCGGTCAGTTCATGAGTCAGAAACCCAACGGCTTCGACTCGCTGGAGGAGGTGTCCGACGCCATCGCCAACTACCAGCCCCACCGGACGCGGCCCCGTTCGCTCGACGGTCTGGCCAAGAACATCAGGCTGGGGGCCGATGGTCGCTACTACTGGCACTGGGATCCGGCCTATCGGAAACGCCCGTTCATGACCAGGGAGGAGATCCGGGTCAGGACCCGACGGCTGGAGGAGTGCGCCCGCAACCTGACCCTGCCAACGCTGCTGGTCCGTGGTGGGCTGTCCGATGTGCTGGACGAGGCGGGGGCCCAGGCGTTCCTGGCCCTGGTGCCCCAGGCCGAATACGTCAACGTGAAGGATGCCGCCCATATGGTGGCAGGCGATCGAAACGACATCTTCGGCGATCGGGTGATCGAGTTCCTGAACCGGGTTGCCCCGCCGCCGCCACCCACGCCGCCCACGACGACACCGCCGCCGACCTGATGTCGCCGGCCCGGTATCACCGGCTGCGCCGATGGTGGCCTCCCGGCTCGTCAGCCGGCGGTTGCGGTCCGTGACCCGTAGTGGTGGGTCATGTTGTCCGGGTAGCTGCGGGTGAAGTAGTTCCACAGCTGCTCGCCGTAGGTGGCCGGCTTGTGGTGGCTGCCCATGTCACCGACCCCGGCCTCGGTTTCGTGCTTGCGGGCCATGAACCCGGCCGAGGCGTGGTGGGGGCTGGCCGCCACCGCATCGGCGAACCGCCGGTCGAGGGGCAGCGGCGCCAGCGGGGTGTCGAGCGAGGGGCCGTGAAAGTAGCCGGTCGAGAGGCGCTCCCGGGGTGAGATCACCCGATGGGGAGTCGCCACGAGGTAGTTGCCGGTGACCCCTTGTAACATCTCGCCGAGATTGATCACGAACGAGTCGGCGACCACCGGGACGTCGATCCAGTCACCGTCCTGGTTCTGGACCTGGAGGCCGGGCGTCGGCCCCGGCGCCAGCACGGTCAGGAACCCGGCATCGTGGTGGGCGTTGACCCCGGCGCCACCGTCGGGTGTCGGCGGGTAGTGGATGAACTTGGCCAACGACATCGGTTTCGAGCCGAAGAACCGTTGCAGGTGGTCGGCATCCAACCCCAACCCGACCGACAACGATCGCAACAGGCGCTCGGCCAGGCCACCGAGGGCTTCGAACCACGCCAGCGACAGTTCCCGGTGCCGGGGCAACACATCTTCGGGCAGCCACTGGTTTTGGCCCAGCAGTCGCAGGTATGCCGGCTCGACGGTGGGCGGCAGCGCCGGCCACTCGGTCCAGATGTCGATCTGTTCCCGGATGTCGGGCCGGTTGTTGGTGTACTCGGTGCCCACCGGCTCCCAGCCCCGGAAGTGGCGGGACCCCAGCTTGTCGATCAGCAGCTTGCGTTCCCGGTCGAGTGCGAAGAACCGCTCCATCATCTCGAACACCGCATCGACCAGGGCCGGGTCCACACCATGGTCGACCACCAGGAACAAGCCGATCTCGTGGCAGATCCGGCACAGCTCATCGGCCAGCTCCGGGTCCGGTGCCTCGGCGCCGAGGCCGGCCAGGCTGACGACGGGAATCTCGTCGAAGGCTGCGATGGTCATGACCAGAGCCTAGCTTTGGCCGGCGTGGGCGGCCTGGGCGGGCCGGTGCCGCCTTGCTACCGTGACCGGCGAGGAGGACCGGCGAGGAGGACCGGCGAGGCGGTCCGGCGAGGAGGACCGGCGAGGAGGACCGGCGAGGAGGACTGTGGCCACAATCGATCGTTGGATCGCCCACTGGGCCGAGCACCGCCCCGATCATCCGGCGGTCCGGTTCGAGCGGCGCTCGCTGACCTACCTCCAGCTGCCCCACCACGTGCTGGCCATGGTCCGCTGGCGGGCCGGCCGCGGCGTCGGCCACGGCGACCGGGTGGTGTTCTACGGGCTGAACCGGCCGGAGCAGCTCATCCTGCTGTTCGCCTGCGCTCGGATCGGGGCCATCCTGGTGCCGCTCAACAATCGGCTGTCGGTGGCCGAGCACCGGTACCAACTCGCCGACGCCGACCCGGTCCTCGCCCTGGCCACCGACGGGTTCGGCGAGGCGCTGGCCGCGGCTCGACCCGGTGCGGCCACCGGGTCGATGGCCATCGTCGATCTCGACGCCGACCAGGGGTGGACGGCGACCGGGATCGACCCGACGACCGGCGCGGCGGAGCGGGAGGGATCGGCGGCCGGAGCGGTCGGGGCCGACGACGCCGTCCTCATGGTCTACACGTCCGGCACCACCGGCCGACCGAAAGGGGCGATCCACAGCCAGCGGTCGCTGTTCCACACCGTGCTCAACGGGGTGGCCCAACAGGATCTGACCGCCGACGATCGGGTGCTCACGGTCCTGCCGCTGTTCCACGTCGGTGGGCTGAACATCCAGACCCTGCCTGCGCTCCACGTCGGTGCCACCGTGCAGCTCCAGCGGCGGTTCGATCCCGGGGACTGCCTTGAGGCGATCGCCGACTATCGCCCGACCCAGACCCTGTTCGTACCGGCGGTGATGCAGGCGGTGCTGGCCCACCCGGATTCGGCGTCGGTCGACTTCGGGTCCCTACGGGGCCTCAACGCCGGTTCGTCGGTCATCCCCGAGCACCTGATCCGGGGCTTCATGGATCGAGGGGTGCCGGTGGGCCAGGTCTACGGCTCGACCGAGACCGGCCCGACGGCGATCGTCCTGCGGTACGAGGACGGACCGGCCCATGTCGGGTCCTGTGGCAAGGCCGCGCTGCACACCGAGTTGCGGATCGTCGACGGCGACGATGCCGATGTCGGCCCCGGTGTGGCGGGTGAGATCCTGGTCCGTGGCCCCCATCTGTTCGTCGGCTACTGGCGGCAACCGAGCGCCACCGCAGCCGCCTTCGTCGACGGCTGGTACCGGACCGGCGATGTGGCCCGCCGGGACGACCAGGGCTTTGTCCACATCGAGGACCGGTTGGACGACGTGCTGATCTCCGGTGGCGAGAACGTGTACCCGGCCGAGGTGGAGAGCGTGTTGCTCGAGCACCCGGGAATTGGCCAGGTTGCGGTCATCGGTCGAGCCGACGCTCGCTGGGGCGACATCCCGGTGGCGGTCATCGAAGCGGTGGGAGATCGCCCGGTGCCGACGGTGGAGGAGTTGCGGGCCTGGTGCAACGATCGGCTGGCCCGGTTCAAACAGCCCCGGGCGATCGTCGTGGTCGATGAGCTGCCCCGGACTGCGCTTGGCAAGGTGACCAAGCACCTGCTGCGGCAACGGCTGGCCGACGGATCGGGCGGGGCGGGGCCGGTTCGGCCGCCTACTCGGTGAGACGCACCGGGTCGCCGATCACGGACGCTCGCCAGGTGGTGGTCTCATTGCTGTCGTTGGAGTTGTTGACGTACACCAGTTTCCACCAGCAATCCGTACCGTTGCACGGCGTGGTGGAGATCGGGACCCGCAACCGCACGGTTCGATCCTGGAACCAGTTCCTCTGGCTCTGGCTGGGATTGCAGTTGCCGCCGGCCGGCGACGTCACCGCCGAGTCGCCGCCGCAGAGCTGATTGAACGGACCGGCATCGGTGGTGTAGTAGTTGCCGCCGTCGTAGCCGAACTCGTCGACGTCGATGGTGTCCCAGGTGAAGTTGGCGAAGTTGCCGAACGGGTCCTTGACCTTGACCGCGTCGATGCCATCAGCCGGGTCGAACAGGAGGATCTCCAGCGTGTTGCCGGCGTACTCGTCGTCGACCTCGGCCAGGTAGAGCTCGGAGTCGGTGAACGAGCTCGGCGAGCCGGCACCGAACATGGCGGCCTGGGTGAAGGCCCCCATCCAGTTCAGGGCGGAGATCACCGGGCAGTTGGGGTTGGTGGTCGAGACGCAGGTGTTGCCGGAGCCGTCGACCACCCGGATCGAGTACAGCACCCGGCCGCTGCCGCCGGCGTGTTTGGCCTGGAAGACCCAGCGCCCGGCGGCGGTCCCCACGTCGTGGAAATCGGTCCAGGTGGCGTCGTCACCGGCCGCCGACCAGTTGCAGGGGCCGGTGTTGATCTCCCGACCGAAGGTGTCGGTCTCGACCTGGTTGGCTGCGGCCACGTTGTCATAGTCGTTGAACGGCGTCAGGTCCGGGGCGTAGAGGGTGTAGTCGGCTCGGCCCTGGTTCTGGGTGAAGCAACTGCTCCTGATCTGGAGGAACCAGTTGGCCCCCGACGCACCGGCCGGCACATCGATCACGTAGAGGTAGCCGCGGCTGTCGTAGTTGGGATTGGATCCGGTGCGACCGTTGATGGAACTGATGAGATCGCCGGCGTTCCGGTTGTTGGACTCGGGCAGGATGTTGAGCCAGAAGTTGTCGGGGTTCGGTGCGTCGACGCCGTTGCCGAGGGCCGAGGTCGGGTTGCTCATCGACAATGGTTTCACGTATTCGGCGGTTCCCTGGCCCGGGATGCCGACCCCGCCGACACCGGCCAAGCCGGCCAGGAAGATGTCACCCGAGGATTTCATCGACACCCGCAGCTCCTGCGGACGGATCGAGTCGACCATGACCGCCGGGTTGCCGCCGATCGCAGCGGCGTCCAGGTCGGCCTGGGAGGCAACCAGCACCGCGGTCGGATAGCCGTTGAGCCGGATGGTCTCCAACGCGATCTGGGCCGCCTTGGCCTCGTCCGGTAGCCACACCACACCGGCCAGGGCCCCGGCGTCGACCGCCCGTTGCACCCGTTGACCCTCGACGTACCACGCCCCGACATCGGTGGCGAAGGCGGCGAAGATCATCAACGGGATCAACAACAACGCCGTCGCCGCCATGACATAGCCCCCGTCGGGGGCGCCGGGGTGAGAGCCCCCGTCGGGGGCGCCGAGGTGAGAGCCGACAGCCGACGGCGGGGTGGTGGGAGTCAGCCGTTTCATCCTGACCTCGGTTCCATCCGCATCACCGTTCGCTCGGTGATGGTGTAGCCGCCGATCGGGAACAGACCGGTGAGCCACGGCTGGTCGTACTCCACCCAGACACCGACCCAGTCGCCGGTGTTGAGGCCCCGATCACGGACCGATGGACACCAGTTGGACGACTTTGCGCTGCCGCAGTCCGGACCGTCGGTGAAGCGGCTCACGTTCAGCACATCGGCCAGGTCGGCGTTCACGTAGACGTTGCAGTTGACCCCGCCCGGCGACACGGTCACCGCAGCGGCGATGCACGCCGATGGGGGCGCACCGCCGGCCGAGGTCGCCTCGTAGACCACCACCCGCTGGACGTCTGTCCAGCGATCGTCGAAGGTGGCCTTGATCGAGCGGAGGGCCACCTGGTCGGCCCGCTCCTCCTGCCCGGTCTGGGTCACCGCTCTGGCCCCGCTCCTGGCGGCCTGAACCACTGTCTGATCCTGGCCCCAGGCCACCGTGATCTCGAAGATGCCGAGCACCAACACGATGAGCAGCGGCATCACGATCGACAGTTCGACCAGGATGGCCCCCCGCTCGCTGCCGAATCCCGTCCGGTCCGCTCCGCCGCGCCTGGGGCGGCGGCCGCCGGCCATCAGCTGCCGTCCGGTTCGACTTGGGAGACCGTCGACCCGGAGAGGTCCTGGGTCTGGCCGATCACGCCGGTGATGTAGCGGTGGTCGGTTCGAACGTAGACCCCGACCAGGTCGAGGTCCCCGGACAACGAGGTGTTGCGGTCGCCAGGGCACCAGAATCGATCGACCGCCGAGGCGCCGCAGCCGAAGTGGGCCGACTCGGTGACCCCGTCGGCCAGGAAGTATGGCCGGTTCAGGTCGGCCGGCAGGTAACGATTGCAGGGCCGGACCGGGTCGGCGGCGCTGGCCACCGATTGGCTGTGGCACAGCGGGTTCATCTCGTCGCCCACCTCGTCGATCCGGTAGACGACCACGTAGTCGAGCTCCAGCAGACCGAAGTCTCCCAGTTTCTCGCCAACGGTCGAAAGGATCTCGAAGTCGGCGTTGCGCCTGGCGTCGAACACACCGGCCGATCGGGCCGCCGCTCGGGAGGCGTTGGTCGTCGTCAGGTCACTGAAGGCCAGGAGGCCCAGTTCGAACACGGTGAATATCAGCAGCAGGAAGACCGGCGTGGCCAGCCCGGCCTCGATCAAGGACGCACCACGCTCGCTGCGCCGTCCTCTCGTGCGGTTGCTGGCCATCGCCCACCCGTCGGCCCGCTCCCGAATTTTGTTACGGTTCCGGCTGGATCGGCCCGGTCAGAACGGTTCCAGCTCCTCGCCGAGCACGAAACGGCCGAGCTGGTGGTGAACCCGGTCCCGGTGGGCGTTGATGTGGAGCGGCATGGCCTGGAAGTCCCGCCAACGTCGATCGAACGAGCCGGACTCCCGGAGGCCGTTCCCGCCCATCGATCGCAGGATCAGGCCCATCGCCTGATTGAGCTGGTCGAGTACCGAGGCCGAAATCGCCATCTGTCGCAGGTGGTCGGCCTCGTCCGGAATCCGCTGGTCGGTGATACGCCGGTCCACCTCGTTGCAGGCCGCCGTCGTCGAGGCCTCGGCGGCGGCGATCAAGGCTGCGGCCTGACCGAGGTTGACCTGGATGGTCGATCTGGTGACCATGGCCTTGCCCATGATCGAGCGCCTGGTCCGAACCTGTTCTGCGGTCTCCTCGAACGCCGCTCTGACCAGGCCGACGCCCATCCAGGCCAGCCAGAGATCGCTGATCCCGACCCAGTCCTCCCGGTAGCGGTGGCCCACCACCGGCATCGCCCGGAGGGTCTCGGCCCGGTTCGCCCCGTACCACCGGACACAGCGATCGAGGGGAACGATCACATCGGTGTAGTGGATGTCGTCGGTGGCCGAGGCCCGAACCCCGCTGCCATCCCAGGACGGATCGATCTTCACCCCCTCCTGGTCTATGGCCACCACGGTGAACCTGATGTCGAGCGGTTCGACTCGTTCACCGCCCTCGTCGCAGACCACGAAGGCGGTTCCGGCCCAATCGGCGTACCGGCATCCCGAGCCGAAGGCGCCCCGGCCGTTGATGCGAACCCGGTCGCCCTCGATGCCGGCCTGCACGCCGGACCCGGCGCCGGCCGGGAAGCAGACCCACTGTCCTCCCTCCACGATGGCCGTCAGCAGATCCCGGTGATCGGGGCCCAGGGTGCCGGCGAACAGGTGGAACACCGCAAGGTGGTTCCACAGCGTCCAGGCGGTGCTGGTGCAGTTGGCCGCCACGGCTTCGAGTTCTCGACCGATCTGGAGTATCGACGCCTCGAGGCCACCGATGTCGGCGGTGGCGGCCAGCTTCATGATCGGTGCCGCCTTGAGGTTTGCCACCAGGTCGGGATCGAGGCTGCGGGTGCGATCGGCGTGGTCGGCCTGGTCGGCGATGGCCGGGAGCAGGGCGTCGATCGATCGGGGTGGCCCGGGAGGAAAGAAGACCGACGTCATGATGCGAACCCTAGTGGTCCGCAGTCGGGGCCCGCCCGTCGAGCGCGGAGCTGGCGTGCCCCGGAGCGACGGGCTGTACTGAGGGGGTGGATCAAGAACAACCGTTGGTGATGAGAGATGATCGGGAAGGCGTGGCCACGCTGACCCTCAACCGTCCCGAGAAGCTGAACGCGCTGACCCCGGCGCTGTTCATGGAGCTGCGGGAGCACGTCGACCGGCTGGCCGAGGACGATTCGGTCGGCTGCGTGGTGTTGACCGGCGCCGGCCGCTCATTCTGCGCCGGCA
>CAMYLA010000025.1 GCA_947259095.1 uncultured Acidimicrobiaceae bacterium
CCGACGTCGACGTAGTTCTCGATGTACTCGAGCAGATCCTCGACATCGTCGCGGAAGGTGCTGAGGGCCTCGCCGGGGGATGCCTTCATGACCCGGGAGCCGTCGGCCTCCAGCAGCCATCGCAGCAGGTTGCGACGGATCTGCAGCCCCTGATCGTTCCAGTAGGTGATCCAGCGGACGTCGGCCAACCAGATGAGGCCATTGCGGCTCACTGCGAAGAAACCGAAGATGGCAACCCAGGTCCAGGCCGAGGAGACCGCCTCGGCATCGCCGGACAGGGCGTCGAAGATCCGACCGATCAGCAGGCCGAACAGCACCGGCGCGGCGTGGATGGCGGTCCAGAACAGGAACGAGGTCCAGAACAGCCGGGGCCGGTATTTGATGAGCTCCAGGGCCAGCCGGTAGGTGCTGTTCGACGGCGTCCTGGCCGACGGGCTGTCGGCCGGTGGGGTGTCGGCCGGTGGGGCCGCACCGGGGCGATCGAACGTGGTCATCGTCCACCTCCCAGCAAGGCGCCGCCGCCGGCTTCCAGGAGTTTGGCGTAGCGGGTCCCCGGCGTCTGAGCCAGGACCTCCCGGTCACCGTGCTCGGCGATCCGGCCGGCGTCGATCACCATGATCTGGTCGGCCCGCCGGACCGTCTCCAATCGGTGGGCCACGATGACGACGGTCCGGTCCTCGAACAGGCGCTCGGTGGCAGCGGCCACCAGCGACTCGGTGGCCGGGTCGAGTCGGGACGACGGTTCGTCGAGCACCACCACGCCCGGATTCTGGAGGAACACCCTGGCGAAGGCCAGCAGCTGGGATTCCCCGGCCGACAACCCGCTCCCGCCCGCACCCAGTTCGGCGTCGAGTCCGATCCGCCGGAGCCAGTCCCCCAGCCCGACCTCGTCCAGGGTGGCCAGCAGCTCGTCGTCGGTCCGACGATGGTCGAAGAAGGTCAGGTTGTCCCGGACCGAGGCCCGGAAGAGTTGCACGTCCTGGGTGACGACGCCGACCCTGGTCCGCAACGATGGCAGCGAGACGTCTCGCAGGTCCCGACCGGCGATCCGAACCGCACCACCGTCGGGGTCGTAGAGCCGGGAGATCAGGCGGGTGGTGGTCGTCTTGCCCCCACCGGTCCGACCGAGCAGGCCGAGCACGGTGCCGGGGGCCAGATCGAAGGTCAGCCGATGGAGGATCTGCTGGTCCTCGTAGGAGAAGTCGACCTCGTCGAAGCTCACCGCCAGCGGACCGGGGGGCAACTCGTCGGTACCGCCGCCGCCGAGGGCGCTGGCGATGTTGCGATACTGATCGATGCGGACGATGCCGCCTGCCGCCTTCTGGAGCTCGGAGAACTGCTGGGTGACCTGTTCGATCGGGTTCTGGATCAGCAACACGTACTGGTACAGCAGGTAGGCGGTCCCGACGGTGGCTCCCCGGGACTGCACAAGCCACACCCCGAAAGCCAGCGCCAGGGCGCTGCCGGTCCAGAAGATGAGGTTGGACGTCACCCGGAACTGGGTCCGTTTCCGCCATGCGGTCGAGGTCCGGAAGAAGAAGTCCCGCATCACGCCGACGAATCGCCGCATCGTGAACACCCCGGCCCCGTTTGCCCTGATGTCCTCGATGGCGGCCAGCCGCTCCTCGATGAAGCCGTAGAGCAGGGCCGAGGTCTCCCGTTCCTCCTCCGCCGCAGACACCGCCAGGGTCCGCATGCTGTAGATGGCGGTCAGCACCACGATCACGAAGACCGTGTACACCGCCCCGATCAACGACGACTTCCACCAGGCCACGACGATCACCCCGACCAGCAGCAGGCCGGCACCGAGCAACCGGACCAGGAACCGGGACAAGAAGTTGGCGACCGCGGTGACATCGCCGTCGATCCGCTCGATCATCTCCCCCGGCGTGGTGTCGGTGTGGAACCCCATGTCGAGCCGGAGGAGATGACGGGCCAGATCCTCCCGGAGCCGGTTGGTGGCGGTCCAGCCGACGTCGGCTCCCAGGTAGGTGGTCACCGCGGCGAACAACTGGTTGGCCACCCCGGCCACCAGGTAGGCCACACCGGCCGCCATCAGCACCGACTGGGACTCCCCGGTGAGGGCCCCGTCGATGAAGCGTTGCAGGATCAAGGGTACGACGAGCTGCAGGCCGGTCGTCGCCAGGAGCACGGCGGCCAGAATCGTGACCTTGCCCCGCTGGGGTGCGAGGTAGGTCACCAGCGTTTGTCGATACGACGGGGCGGTCACTCGACCCAACGCTAGTCAACCCCTCCGACGGGGAACGATGAATTTCTTACGAGGGAGTTTCTTGGAGCGCCTCGGCGCAGCGATCAGCGGCCGGCCGGGTCTGCCTCGTTGCCGGCCTGGTCGGCTTCGCGGCCCACTTCGTTGCCGGCCTGGTTGATCGCCTGCCAGACCCGCTGCGGGGTGACCGGCAGGTCGATGTGGCGGATCCCGAGATGGCTCACGGCGTCGATCACCGCATTCTGGACCGCCGGCACCGCGCCGATGCAGCCCGATTCGGCAACGCCTTTGAACCCGAGCGGGTTGTTTGGCGACGGGATCTCCATCAGGTGGACGTCGAACATCGGCAGCTCCGCCGCGGAGGGGAACCCGTAGTCGAGGAAGCTGCCGGTGAGCGGATTGCCGTCGTCGTCGTAGACGAACTCCTCGTACATCGCCTGGCCGATGCCCTGGGCGATGCCGCCGTGGAGCTGGCCCTCGACCAGCATCGGATTGAGGATCGTCCCCGCGTCGTCGACGCTGACCATACGATCCAGGGTCACGTGGCCGGTCTCGGTGTCGACGCTGACCACGGCGGCGTACATGCCGTATGGCACCGACGGTCCGTCGCCGGTGAAGTTCGATTCGCAGGCCAGCGTGTACTCGTCGTCCCCGTTACGGCTGCGGGCCTCGGCCCAGCCGGCGGCCACCTCGGCCCACCCGACCCGGGCCGCGCCCGGTGCCCCTGCCACATGGAACGACGCCGAGTCCACGTCGAGTACCACGTCACCGACCGCCGCTTCCAGCAGCTCGGCGGCCAGGGCCGAAGCCTCGACCACCAGGTCGTCGGTCGCCTCGGCGACCGCCGATCCGGCTCGCTGGGTCGACCGGGAGCCGCCGGTGATGCCACCTTTCGGCACAACGTCGGTGTCGCCGTGGAAGACCTCGATGGCCGACAGCGGCACCCCGGTCCGGTCCGCCACCAGCATGGCCCAGCTGGTGTAGTGGCCCTGGCCGTACGGCGACGAGCTGGTCAGCACCCGGAAGGTCCCGTCGGCTCGCAGCTCGATGGAGCCGTAGTCGTCGCTGGGGATGCCGGCGGTGCGATCGATGAAGCTGGCGTAGCCCAGCCCGGTCAGGGTGGTGGCACCGCTTGCCCGCTCATCGGCCTGGCGGGCCCGAACCGCGTCATGGTCGACCTCCCGGGCCACGGTTTCGAGGGCGGTCCGGTAGTCACCGGAGTCGTAGAACAGGCCGGTGGGGTTCTGCCACGGCAATTGCTCGACCTCCAGCAGGTTGCGCCGCCGGACTTCAAGGGGATCCATCCCGATCTCGGCCGCGAAGGCGTCGATGCCCCGGTTGAGCATGGCCCCGCCCTCGGGGCGACCGGCGCCTCGGTAAGCAACGGTCGGGGTGGTGTTGGTCACCACCACCCGGCCGGTCCAGTGCACGTTCGACACGTCGAGCGGGCCGGGCAGTACCATGCCGGCGTTGCGCATCAGGGCCGGCGCCCCCACCGGGTAGGCGCCGCAGTCGCCGGTCACGTCGGTCTGGATGGCCTCGATCGTGCCGTCACGGCGGCCACCGATGGTGATCCGCTGGAGCTGGGCCCGGGAGTGGCCGAGGCCGACCATGTCCTCCCGGCGGGTCGGTGTCCACCGCACCGGCCGACCGGCCCGCTTGGCCAGGAACGGAAGCAGGATGTCTTCGGGGTCGAGCCGGGCCTTCGAGCCGAAGCTGCCGCCGACGTCGGCGGTGATGACCCGGATCTCGCTCGGGTCGAGGCCGTAGAACGCGGCCAGTCCCTTCTGGATCGGGTGCACCCCCTGGCAGGCCGCGTAGTGCAGCAGCCGACCGTCCTCGGTCCACATCGAGGCCGCAACCCTGGTCTCCAACGGGCAGGGCGCCACCCGCTGGTTGACCGTCTCGGTTTCCACCACCACCTCGCACTGCGAGAAGTCGGGCGGCTCGTCGACCCCGCCGGTGGCGGTGAGGATCACATTGGAGCCGGCTGTGGGAAACAGCAGGGTCTCGTTGTCTGCCGCGGTGGCCGGGTCGATCACCACCGGCAACGGGTCGTAGTCGATGACCACAAGCTCGGCCGCATCAGCGGCCTGAGCCACGGTCTCGGCCACGATGGCCACGATCGGCTCGCCGACGAAACGGACCCGGTCGGCGGCCAGTGTGCCCCGGGCCACGCCGTCCGGGAAATCGACCGGCGTGCCGGGGATGGGGCCGAGGTCGCCCAGATCGGCGGCGGTGACCACGTCGACCACCCCGGGGGCGGCTGCGGCCTCGGTCACATCGATGGCGACGATCCTGGCGTGAGCCTCGATGGAGGTGACGTAGTGGGCCACGAGGGCGCCGTCGAGTTCGCGGTTGGCGACAAAGGTGCTGTGGCCGCTGAGCAGCGGCGGGTCTTCGACTCGGAGGACTCGGGTGCCGATCAAGGAGGTGGTCATCCGGTCACGCTACACCGCTCGGCACGGCCCGTTGAAACCTCCGCCGTTGTCGACGAATCGGGCTCCGGCGGGCTCCGCCGACCCCACCGCCCGCCACCACGGGCCATCACCGCCGGCCCGATCGCAAGCGGACGGCGAACCCGGCTGCGGCGCCGGCGGCCACCACGATCACCAGCGAAACGACCCGACGGTCACCGCTGAGGTCGGCCAGGAGCCCGGCCAGGGCCGGCCCGGTTGCGCCGGCCACCATCAGCACGGTGCTGTAGGAGCCCATCGTCGCCCCCAGCGTCTCCCGCTCGAAAAGTTCTTCGGCGGTGATGCCCTGGAGTGGGCTGAAGGCGCCGATGCCGAACCCGGTGATCACCGCGAAAACCAAGCCGACCGCCACCGTTCCCGAGAAAGCCAGCAGGCCACCGCCGACCGCAATGGCGACGAAGGCCAGGATCAGGGCACCGCCCGATCCCAGGCGATTGACGATCGGGGTCAGCGGGATCCGACCACCGGTCTGGGCGAAACCCCGAACCCCGGCCAGGGTGGCGGCGGTGGTCAGCGGCAGGCCGGCGGCGGTCATGGTCGGCACCTGGTAGACCAGCACCGTCGACATGGCGATCCCGCCAAGGGCGACGGCGGCGGTGAACGCCCGCCGCTGCGGTGTGGCCACGGTGGCGGCCAGGACGGCCCGCAGCGGCACCTGCCGGCCCGTGGCCGTGACTCCGGCGTCGCGTGGCTCGATCGGCGGCTGCGCCGCTCGCTCGGCCCGGGGCACCAACACGGCGGCGATGCCGAATGCAACCAGGACCACCACGGCCAGAATTCGGATCGTGATCCGCCACTCGAAGCGCTCGACCAGCGACGCCGTCATCGGCAGGTACACCACCGAGGCGAAGGCGCCCCAGATGGTCAGCACCGCAATGGCCTTGGCCGGGCTGGTCGGGTTGATTCTGACCGCGGTGGCCATGGTGGCGTGGTAGAAGCCGAACCCGCCGAGGAACCCCATGGCCACTGCCGAGGAGGCGGTGAACAGCGCAATGTTGCCGCTGGTCGACGTCACCAGCAATGCCGCCCCGCCGCCCGACCCGCCAAGCAACAGCACCGAGCGGCTGCCAAGCCGATCGAGCAACCGACCACCGAAGATCGCACCGAAACCTACCGCCACACTGCCGATCGAGAACGACGCGGCCAAACCGGCCTCGCTCCAACCGGTGTCGAGCCTGATCGGGTCCAGCAGCACCCCGAAGGCGTAGTACCAGGATCCGTAGGCCACGATGGTCACCAAGCCGAGCAGGGCGATGGCCGGGTGGTTGATCGAGGCACCGGCCGGTCTCGAGTCGGCCCGATCGGCGGCTGATCCTCCGGTCACGACGCCGATGACCGGGACGGGCCGCACATGGCGGTCTGCCCCGCGCTCGGGAGGTGGAGCCCGTTCAGGAGGTCCACTCGATCACATCATCCAGGTCGGTGACCCGGCGATCCCGGCGAGTCCGGTGGTGCTGCGGCCAGCGCCAGGTCGGCCTCAGCGGCCGACCTGGCGCCGAGACGGTCCGGATCGGCCACGACGCTCGGGCCGGCGGATGGCTGGGTTCACATGGCGATGTCGCGACCGTGGGCGGTGAGTGCCCAGATGACGGCGACGCAGGCGGCGATCACGATGATGGACCAGATCGGGTAGTAGGGCAGCCAGGCAAAATTGACGATGGCGGCCAGGCCTGCGATGACGACGCCGACGGTCCTGGCGAGGACGTTTCCGGAGAAGATACCTATTCCCGACAGGACGAGGATCACCCCGGTGAGGAGCTTGATCCAGCCCCAGGTGGTGATGTCGAACTGGAACACCCATTCCTGGCCGACGACGTAGAACTCGTCGTTCACGAGGGCCACCAGGCCCTGGATGAAGTCGAACACACCGACCATGATGAGCATCACGCCGGCGAAGCCAGCCCATCCCACCGCTGCGCTGCTGTAGTCGCTTGCTGTCTTGGTCGATGTCATCAGGTGTCCCTATCCCTCAGTGGTGCGCCTTGCAGCGCAGTGTCTGTCTCGGCAAGGGTAGAGGCGCCGGGTCGCCTTGACCATCCAAAATCGGTCCGAGCGGCGGCCGGCTCGGACGGGCCGACGTGCGGGGTGAAGCCCCGACCGGAAATACGAGGTCGACGTCCTTGGTCCGGCTCTGATCGCAGTCCACCGGGCGACCGTCAGCCCAGAGGCGAACTCACTTCCTGATCCTCGGCGTTGGTGACCTCCCGCCACCGGTCGGCCACGTTGCCGTGGGCCGGGAAGCCATCCTCGGCCCGCAACATCCTGGCCATGTGGATGAGGTTCCACGTCATGATCGTTGTGTTCTTGTTGGTGAACTCGCTGTCGTAGCCCGCCGGGCGACCGTCGTCGAGTTCGTCGCCGTAGCTGGGACCGGGACCGATCTCGCCCAACCATCCACAGTCGGGTTGAGGCGGGATCGAGTAGCCGATGTGGGCCATGGCGTACAGCACGTCGCGGGAGCAGGCCTTGACTCCATCCTCGTTGCCGGTGACGATGCAGCCCGCGGTCTTGCCGTAGTAGCGGAACTGACCGCGGTCGTTGGTCTCGGCACTCCCGGCGTACATCCTCTCCACCACCAGGGTGGCAACGCTCGACTTGACCCCGAGCCAGATCGGGGTGCCGATCACCAGGATGTCGGCCTCGTCGATACGGCGTTGGATCGACGGCCAATCGTCGCGGTCCTGCCCCTGCTCGGTCATGTCGGTCGCCATACCGAACGGGATCACGTGATCGAGGGCGTGGATGATCGACACATCGAGGCCCTCGGCCTTCATGATGCCGGCCGAGCGCTCGATGAGACGCAACGTGTGGGACGCTGAGCGATCGTGACTGAGCGAGCAGTTGATGAAGAGGGCGGAGGGCTGGCTGTCGGCACTCATAGTTGTTGTCCAATCGGTCGGGAGTCGGGCAGGTGACCGGGTCACGTCGCCCTACCCTCAACCTGGAACCGGAAACATCGTAGTGCGGCGGGCCCGACGGAACCGGCCTGCTCGCTCCGGGCCGGCACCGTCAACCGCAGGGGTCGGCGGCCGGGACAGCGTCGTGTTTCGGAGCTCGGAGACCGGGTACACGTACGACATGGCAAGCGATCACGGACCCAGCATCCAGGACGACGAGCAGTATGAGGCGCTGCGCCGCCAGGGTGCGAGCAAGGCCAAGGCCGCAGCCATCGCCAACTCGGGGGGCGACGCCGCTTCCCGTGGCGGTCAGGCTCCGCCCTATGAGGAGTGGAACAAGGACGAGCTCTACGAGCGGGCCCAGGAGCTCGATATCGATGGACGTTCTCAGATGACCAAGAGCGAACTCATCGACGCCCTCCGGGACTGACCCGAACCGAGCGATCGACATGGCGACGACCATCATCGAGGAGGAGCGCATCCGAGGCGTCGACCCGCCACTACCGGTTCATGCTGGAGGGCCTGCAGGACGTCGAATCGGCTCTGCGCCGCCGGTCGATCGCGTTCACCGCCTTCTCCGCCGATGCTCCGACCGTCTTCGCCGCCATCGACCACCGCCTGGCCCTCCTGGTGATCGATCGTGGTTATCTGCCAATGCAGGAGACATGGCGTCGCGATGTCGCCGACGCCACCTCGTGCCCGATCGTCGAGGTCGAGGCCGACGTTGTCGTGCCGGTCGACGTCGCCAGCGACCACCTGGAGACCGCGGCCCGCACCATTCGTCCCAAGATCATGAAACAGATCGACCGCTTCGTCGTCGAACGGTCGACGACGGCGCTGGAGCACGGCTCATGGGGTGATTCGGGCCGGAACGTCGAGCTGGGCCGGACCCGGGGTGCTCCGACCACGATCGACCTGAGTGACCCGAGCGCGGCGGTGGCTGGGTTGGCCCTGGCGGACGAACCGGGACCGGTTGAGGGATGGACCGGCGGCACCACGGAGGCCCGGTCCCGGCTCCGACGATTCTGCGATGAGGTGCTGCCGCAGTACTCCGACCGTCGCCAACGCTTCGATCGGAACGGGAGCAGCTCGAAGCTGTCCCCCTATCTCCACTTCGGCCAGATCTCGCCGCTGGAGATAGTCCTGGCGGCCAGATCCAGCGGGGCCCCCGAGGATGAGATCGATGCGTTCGTCGAGGAGGTGGTCGTGCGCCGTGAGCTCGCCATCAACTTCGTCGTCAACGAACCAAAACACGACACGTTCGCCGGGCTTCCCGATTGGGCCCGATCCACCCTCGACGCCCATCGTGATGACGAGCGTCCGGCCCTGTTCACCGCCGCCGAGCTCGAGTCGGGAGCGACCGACGACGTGGTCTGGAACACAATCATGGGGGTGATCCGGACCGAAGGCTGGGTCCACAATCAGTTGCGAATGTACTGGGGCAAACAGATCCTTCGCTGGACGAACACACCCGAGCACGCCCATCGCACCTTGCTCGACCTCAACAACCGGTACTTCCTCGATGGCCGAGACGCCAACTCCTTCGCCAACGTGGCCTGGTGTTTCGGTCGTCACGATCAGGGCTTTCAGGAGCGGGAGGTCATCGGGAAAACCCGCCCGTTCACCGACCAGGCGCTCCGCCGCAAGGGTGATCTCGACGCATGGGTCGAGGCCAACCGGTGAGCATCGAGCCGGCCCCGGCGTCACCGAACGGTTCGCCGCCGAGCCGCGTCGTTCGGCGATGCCTCGGCTCGGTGCTCTTGGGTCTGGCGCTGGTCTGCCTGACGTCCTGCATCGGTGGAGACTCGGGGGACGACAGCGACGGCGCAGGCAGCGAACTGCGCTCGGACGGAGCGACCGAGGAGGTTGCCTACTCGATGGCCGTGCAAACGATCGACGCCATGGTGGAGACCACAGCGGCCGAGGATCGAATCGTCGCCGTTGTCGTCCCCAGCGACCGGGCACTGCTGGCACTCGATGCCGAC
The DNA here is from genome assembly GCA_947259095.1 of uncultured Acidimicrobiaceae bacterium. Lineage (GTDB taxonomy): Bacteria > Actinomycetota > Acidimicrobiia > Acidimicrobiales > SZUA-35 > JAHELU01. The sequence goes on from CAMYLA010000025.1 coordinate 9,587, forward strand.
CGTTTGGCGGAGCTTGCGGGCCAAGGGGGTCTCGGCTCGCTGATCATCCGACTGCGGCAGAGCGAAGACGTCGACCTCAGCTCCCCGGCGGCGATCGACGGCGCCGAGGAGTCCGTCTTCGGGTCCGACGGAACCGCCCATGTTTTGCGGGCGATCGGCCCCGCACCGACCTTCGCCGGCCAACCGATACGCACGATCGAACGTCGCGGCGACCTGACCGTCATCGTGATCGACGGGATCATCGAGCCGTGAGCCTTCTCATCGCCGAGTCGCTGGGTCGGACCTTCGGCGATCATGTCGCCCTCGAAGACTTCAACATCGAGGTCGAGCCCGGTTCGATCGTCGGAATAATCGGTCCCAGCGGCGGCGGCAAGACCACCGCCATCCGCCTGATGTGCGGCCTCGATCGGCCCGACGTCGGCTCGGTGCACCTCTTCGGTACCCAGGCCATCCGGTTGGGGCGACACGAGCGGAGCCGGCTGGCGCTGTTGGCCCAGGATCCGGCTCTGATCGACGAGATGACCATCACCGAGCAGGTCGAGTTCGCAGCCCGACTCCGACGGGTCGCTTCGTCGGTCATCGATCCGGTGCTGGCCAGAGTCGGTCTCGGCGGTTCGGGACAAACCCGAATCGCCGATGCCTCGGGCGGGATGCGGCGCCGGGCCGGCCTGGCAGCAGCGTTGATCGGGGATCCCGACCTTGCCTTCCTCGACGAGCCGACGGCCGGACTGGACCCCATCCTGCGAGAACAGATCTGGAAATGGTTTCGGGACCGTCGGGCCCGGGGTGGCGCCATGGTCGTCACCACTCAACACATCGAGGAGGCGGCCCGATGTGATCGGGTGATCGTGCTCCGCGCCGGGCGGGTGATCGTGGACACCGCTCCCGCCTTGTTGGCCAAGGCCGCAGGCCTGCCGGAACAGGTGAGGATCGTCGTCGCCGAGACCGACGTCGAACTCAGTGTCGACAAGCTCCAGCGTCACCTCTCCGATGCCGTCCACTCATCCGATGCCGGCATCACGATCGAGGCCGTCGATGCCGCCACCGTGGCTGCGGTCGCAACCCGGACGCTGCGAAAGGCCGGCATCGCCGTCGAGAGCATCGATACCATCGCCCCGGGGCTCGATGCCGTGTTCCGTGCGATCGTCGAGGACGCGTGAGACGCTCGGCAGGGGCGATCCGAAAAAATGCCCCCTGGCGGACCGTGGCCGGGGAGGTCATCGCCGTCGCCAGGAAGGAACTGCTCGAATTCCGGCGGCAACCCGGGGTACTCCTCCTCGTTGTGCTGGGGCCGTTCCTTGTCCTGGCGGCCTTCGGTATCGGCTATCGCAATGAGGAGCTCTCGCTTCGGACGATCTTCGTCGGTCCGGCCGACAGCCCCTACGAGGAGGCAATCGACCGCTACACCGAGGCCATCGACGACTACGTCGTACCGGTTGCGTTCACCACCGACCTGTTCGCGGCCACCGACGATCTCGTCGCCGACCGCACCGACCTCATCGTCGTGCTCCCACCTGATGTCGCCCTGGCGATCGAAGAGGGTCGGCGGTCGGAGATCGCGGTCATCCACAACTCGATCGACCCCATCGAACGAATCGGCATCGAGTTCGCAGCCGAGGTCGCCGTTCGCGAATTGAACGCCACCGTCGTCACCGCAACGCTCGATACGCTCCTCGATGGGGTCAACGAGCTCGACCGAGCCGGCGGCATCCTGACACCGGCGCTTCTCGATCTGGAGGAGGCGGTGGCCAACGGTGACGACGCCGGCTCGGCCATTGCCGTGCTCGAACTACAACGGGCCCTTGACGAAATCGAACCGGCGATCCAGTTCTCGGTCGGCACCGCCCTCAGCCCGTCCGACGAGAGCGATCCCGAGGACGACCGATCCGGCGGCTCGGCCACCCTGGGAGCGGTGTCGGATCGACTGGCATCGCTGCCCTCCGATCCGACCGAGGACGATCTCGCCGGTCTTGAGGAGTCGGTGCTCGAACTGGAGGCGGCGATCGAGCAGCTCCTCACCTACGATGCCGAACTGTTGGCCCGACCGTTCGACGGTGATGCGGAGTCTTTGGTCAGGGAGTCGGTCTCGGCCGAGGACCACGTCGCCCCCGGTGCCACCGCCCTGCTCGTTCAGCACCTCGCCGTGTCATTGGCTGCACTGTCGCTGGTCCGGGATGAGCGTCGCGGCGTGATGAACGCCTACCGGATCGGCCCCACCACGGTGGTGTCGGTACTCCTCGGCAAGCTCATCGCCCTGAGCGCGGTGGCCGGCGCCGCCGCCATCCTGCTCATGTCGCTCCAAGTGGGGGTGCTCGACATCCCCCTTCGGGGCTCATGGATCGCCGCGGTCGGTCTTCTGGGCGGCCTTGTCATCGCCTCGTCCGCCCTCGGTCTTCTGATTGCGGCCGTGTTCCGCAGCGAACTCTTCGCCTCCCAGGCCGCCATGATCTCGCTGCTCGTCGCACTCTTCTTCTCCGGCTTCCTACTGGACCTCGATCGCATCCTCGAACCCATCCGCTTCATCGGGTTACTCGTCCCGGCAACCCCGGCCGTCGACGGGCTGCGATCGGTGCAATTGCGCGGCGACACAATCGATCAATCGACCATCGGCACGCTGATCGTCCAGGCCGCCGCCGGTCTGGCGGGAGCGACGGCGCTCATCTCTCATCGTTGGAGGTCCGGATCATGAATCGACGTCTCTCGGCTTGGTTGTCAATCGCCATCGCCACCACCTGCGGAATCGGCGGGTGGATCGCCATCGGGGCGGTGGAGCTCGGCGCCAACGACTCACTGGCCGAAGTCAACGATGCGCTCGAGTCGGTGGAGACGTCGTTGCGAGGTTCGACCGACGTCGCCGAAGCGACGGCCGAGGCACTTGACGCCGCCGCGGTCTCGGTCGAGGCCGCGGCCGCCGCATCATCGTCGACGGCCGCAGTAGCGGTCGAAGTGGCCGACGTTGCCGGCGGACTCCCACCGGTGCTGGAGTCGGTGGCCAACGGCATCGACCGCGTGAACGGCGCCGTCACCGACATCAACGATGTGGTCGACTCCTTGCCATTCGATTTCGGATCCGGGGTGTCGACCTTTGATCCGGTGTTGACCGACATCGACCCGCTGCTGGGTGACCTACGGGCCGCCGAGACCGCCCTCGACCAACTGGCGGCTGACGCCGGCACCATCGAGACGTCGAGCGGAGACCTGGCGACCGAGCTACGCGACGTGGCCGGAGAGCTGCGAGGGTCCATAGCCGACATCGACGAGCTGGCCGACGAGGTGGCCGATGCTCGATCGACTCTCGACGGTGCAACGGCCGACGAGTCGGTCGATCTCCTCGCCGCCCAGCTGGTGATCGCCGGGCTGGCCCTGGCCATCGCCATACAGGCTCTTCCTCACCTTCGGCGGGAAGAGGACGGTCCGGCCGAAAACAGTTGAGCCGCTGATCGGACCGGGCGGGCCGAAGACCAGGAGCCGGCCACCGAGCGGGCCGACATCGATCAGACCCCTCGACGTTTGGCATAGGCGATCCTGGGCATGACTTGATCATGCGATCGATCACGACGATCTCCACGACCATCGACCAGCCCGCTTGCGGCGCCACGCCTGCTACGAGTGCTCCCGCGTGCTCGACGTGACCGGAGACGAACGGCCGATCCTGGTCACCGGGTCCACCGGTTTCATCGGACTCGAGGTTTGTCGCCTGTTGAGCTCGGCGGGTATCGCGACCCGGGCGATGTTCCGCCGCCGCCACCGGGCCGCGCTTCTGGCTCCGCTCGACGTCAATCCGGTCTGTGCCAACCTGACCGAGCCGCAGTCGCTGCGCCGGGCGGTCGACGGTTGCCGGGCCGTGATCCACCTCGCAGGACGAGCCACTTTCGAGCCCTATGATCGCCTGGCGCCGACCCTGGTGCAGGGGACCGAGTCTCTGGCCACCGTTGCGTCGTCGGCCGGCGTTGATCGTCTCGTGTTCGGCTCCTCGACATTCGTTCACGGACCGGAGGACGGCACAACGGTCAGCGGCAGCAGCACAACGAATCCTCTGCTCGACTACGGCCGAGCCAAGGTCGATGCCGAAACGATCCTCCACGATGGTTCAATCGATTCCGTCGCCATTCGCCTACCCCATGTGTACGGGTGGAACGACCTGCTCTTCGGCATCCTCCGTTCCGGCTACCTCCCGTTCCCCGCCACCTTCGACACTCGCTTTCCCCGTCTCCAGGTCACCGACGCCGCCCGATCGTTGATCGCCGCGGTCGACGTGCAAGCGAACGACCCGGTCGACGTCGCCGACGATCTCTCCGCCACCTGGCGCCATTTCTTCGACGTGTTGACCACCTACCTGCCGACCGCTCGGATCATCCCGTTGCCGGCCGCTGCGGTTCGAACAGGCCTCCAGATGATCGAGAAACTGCCGGTTCGAAAGCCGTCGATGCTGACCTCGGACACGGTCCGGGGTTGGAACCAGGATCTGTCGATCGAGCCCGGCTCCCTGGGAGCGCTTGGTTTGACGCCCCGGTTCGCAACGATCGAGACCGGTATCCCCGCTGTCCTGGATTCGGCCCTCCCCTACCGCTGGCGACACCCGATCTTCGATCGACGGGCGGCGTGACTCCGGTGATCTCGGTTCGCAGGACCATTGCGGCACCACTGGATGTGGTCTGGGGGTTGCTGGCCATGCCCGAGCTGTGGCCCACCTGGGGCCTCACCGTGACCGGGCACGACGGCCCGGCCCGAATCGATCGTGCGAGAGGCCGAAAGGGCCGGAACGACCACCACCCCACCCATTGCCGCCAAAAGAGGAGACACTTGAACATGAGCTATGACCACCGGATCGGCAGCATCGTCGAGTGGAACTGGGGATCGGGTACCGGCAGCGGCAAGATCAGCGAGCGCTACACCTCGAAGATCACCAGGACCATCGATGGCACGGAGGTCACCCGCAATGCCACCGAGGACGACCCCGCCTATCTCATCGAGCAGGACGACGGAGACATCGTCCTCAAGTCGGCGTCGGAACTCTCCGCAACCTGAGGGGTTTTACTACGCAATCGCAGGGAACACCCCGAGGATCCAAACCAACCGGGGTGAACGATGGGCCCACGTACCAGTGTGTGAAACCTGGGATTTGCGAAACACCCACGAAGCGAGCCACCTACCGTTGAGCGCAGCCATGACCGAGTCAGGAGGGTATCGACTGCGGTGGTACCGTCTAGCCCGAGCCTCTGATGAACTCACTTCTTGTCCTACTACTGGTACTGGTCATGGTGGGCTTCAACGCCCTGTACGTTGCGGCCGAGTTTGCCGCGGTCGGCTCCCGACGGTCGCGGGTCCAGGAGCGGGCGGAGTCCGGTAGCGGTGCCTCCGCTTCACTGCTCACCGTCCTGCAGGACCCCAAGCGGCTCGACAACTACGTCGCAGCATGCCAGATCGGGATAACCCTCAGCAGCCTGGTCGCCGGCGCCTACGGCCAGGCCCAACTGACTCCGTTGTTCGACGAGTGGCTGGGATCGGCCGGCTCGACGGTCTCGATCCTCATCGTCCTGGCCTCGATCACCTCCCTGCAGGTCGTGCTCGGCGAGCTGCTACCCAAGACGGTGGCCCTGCGGTACCCGGAGGTCCTGGCGGTCGCAACCCTGACTCCGATGAAGCTGAGCCAGTGGCTGTTCCGTCCGCTCGTCGCCATGTTCAACGGCTCAGCGTTCGCCATTATGAAGTGGTTGGGGCTGACCGTTGACCACTCGCACGCCCATGTGCACTCCCCGCGAGAGCTGGCCGGTCTGTTTCGGGCCAGCGCCGACGGCGGCCTGATCGATTCCTCCGAACGGGAGATGCTGGCCGGGGTCCTCACCGTCAAAGACCGTCTGGTCCGAGAGATCATGACCCCTCGCCGGCGACTCGTCACCGTCGAGCTGACCACCGTGGTGGCCGACGCCCTGGCGGAGCTGGCCGCGACGCCGTACTCCCGATTCCCTGTCACCGACGGCGGCGACGAGATCGTCGGTGTCGTCACGCTCCGGCAGTTGTTCAATGCCGCCGCCGAAGACCCCGACAGGACCGTCGGTCAGATCCACGACCGTGGCCTCATGGTCAGCGAGGTCGTCGGAGTCCCCGAGCTCCTGACGCTCTTCTCCGAGGACGACGCCCACACCGCGATCGTCGTGAACGAATTCGGAACCGTGTCTGGATTCGTCACGAGGGAGGATGCGATCGAGGAGATCTTCGGCGAGTTCTACGACGAGTTCGACGTCGAACCCGACCCGATCACCGTCCAAGGCGATCGGGTCTCGCTCCGAGGCGATGTGCTCCTGTCGGTCCTGAACGATCGGTTCCGTGTCTCCTTCCCAACCGATGACAGCGTCACCGTCAGCGGCTACGTCTGGCATCGGCTGGGGCGGCTCCCCCGCGTCGGCGATGAGGTACCTCTGCCTCCCCAAGCCGGATTCGCGGCCGAGCCGCTCGAGTCCGGGCCCGGTGGCAGGGTTGCGCTGCGGGTCGATTCGGTCGACGGCACCCTGGTCGACCGGGTCAGCTTCGAGCACCAGGAAGGCCGGCCGTCATGACGGCGATCGTCGGCTTGGCCCCGAGCGGCGTACTGGCTGCCGGCGTCTTCACTTCTGTGGTGCTGCCTGTCGCCGTGGTGCTGCTGCTCGTCGCGGTCAACGGGATCTTCGTCGCAGCCGAATTCGCGCTGGTCGGCTCTCGGCGCAGCCGCTTCGAGGAGGCGGCAAAGAACGGAAGCCGGGCTGCTCGATGGCTGATCAACGTGTTCGACCGGCCAACAGGACGGGACGGGTACATCGCCGTCGCACAGCTTGGCATCACCCTGGCCAGCATCGGACTCGGCATGTACGGGGAGCCGGCCATAGCCCACTGGATGTACGACCCCTTCGAGAGGCTCGGCCTGTCGGAAGGGGCGGCCCACACGGTGGGGTTCGTCATCGCCCTTGGCTTCATCACCTACCTCCATGTCGTGTTTGGCGAGATGATCCCGAAGGCACTGGCGCTGCAGAGCCCGGAGCGGACGAGCCTGCGGGTCAACCCGCTCATGCGGCCGCTCAGCCTGGTGCTTCGGCCCGCCGTTTCGGTCCTGAACTGGCTGGCGTTGAACCTGATGCGGTTGCTCCGCATTCCCGAGCCCGATCTCACCGTCTCGCTGCACAGCAGTCAGGAGCTGGCCATCGTCACCGAGGAGTCGACCCAGGAGGGTCAGCTCGAACAGCTCCAGGGTGAGATCATTCGCAACATCTTCGAGCTGGAGGAGCTCACTGCGGCGGAGATCATGACCTCACGAAGTCATATTCGGGGTATCGAGATCCATGCCGATCGAGACGAGATCTCCCAGCGGGTCATCGGCTCCGAGACCAGCCGTTACCCGATCTACGAGGGAGATCTCGACCACGTCATCGGCCTTCTTCACGTCAAGGACTTCGTTCGGGCCACGCAAACGGGAGCACCGATCGAGCTCGGCAAACTGGTTCGCCGCCTGCCGACGGTGTCGGCTTCGACCGCAGCGGATGTCTTGCTCGAGCGGTTCAAGCGCGAGCGGGTGCACGCCAGTCTCGTCGTCGACGAACTCGGCAGCACGATCGGTTTCGTGACCCTCGATGACATCATCTCCGAGGTCATCGACGACCCGTCCGGCGCTCATGACCTTCCTGCCGTCATCCACGACGAGGACTCCGCCACCCTCGACGGCGAGACGACCCTTGCGGAGCTGGAGGATGACTACGGCTTCGTGCTCGAGCACCGCAACGTGACCACCTTGGCAGGACTGGTGCTGGCCGAGACCGGGGTCGTGCCGGCGGTCGGGACCCGGGTCGACGTACAGGGACACGAGCTCGAGGTGGTTCGCCGTCACGGGCTGAAGATCACCCAGGTCAGGATCATGCGCCACGCCTCGGGAACCGCCGATGGCATCGGTGGCGATGTGGCCGAGACCAGCTCCGACATCTGACGCACCGAAGGAGCCCCGAACACGTGGCCAACGGTCGGCGGGATCTTGTTCGTCGGCGAGAAGATCCTGATCCCCAACGCCGAGGTGTACCAGAACGTCGTTTGCGTTCAGACCGCCTACGGGCCGAAGCGGTCGACGCTGTCGGTCGGTCTCGGGGGCCCGACGCATCGCCCGAGCCACCGGCCTGAGAACCATGACCCCCTGCCGACCGCGGATCCGCTCGGTCACGGCGGCGACCTCGAATCGTAGATCCGGCGAATCAGGTCCTCGATCTCGGGTTCCTCGATGGCCAGGTCCCGGACCGGGTGGGCGGCCGTCAGCTCGGCGATGACCTCGGCCGCCGTTGTCCGGCGGCGATCGAACCGGATCCACTGCCGGGGTCCGTCGTGTCGCACCACCTCACCGGTCGACAATCGCAGCGGTGAGACCTCCCGGTCGAAATCGACGACCACGGTCCGTTCGGTGCCGTGCTCGGCCTTGAACTGCGCAACATCGCCATCGAGCAGCACCCGGCCCCGGTCGATGATGAGCATCCTCTGGCAGAGATGCTCCACATCGTCGAGATCGTGGGTGGTCAGCAACACCGTGGTGCCCCGCTCCCGGTTGGTGTCCTGGAGGAATCGCCGGACCGCAAATTTCGAGACCACGTCGAGCCCGATGGTCGGCTCGTCGAGCACCACCAGGGCCGGGTCGTGGAGCAACGCCGCGGTCAGCTCGCCACGCATTCGCTGACCCAGGGAGAGCTGGCGGACCGGGACGTCGAGGAACTCCCCGAGGTCCAGCCGTTCAACGAACTCGGCCAGGTTGTGGTCGTGGCGGGCCCGGTCGGTCCGGTAGACGTGGTGCAGCAGCTCGAACGAGTCGACCAGCGGCAGGTCCCACCACAGCTGCGACCGCTGGCCGAACACCACCCCGATCTGTCTGGTGAGCTCTCGACGCTGGGCGGTCGGTGTCAGGCCCAGCACGCTGATCTCGCCCGACGTCGGGGTGAGGATGCCGGTGATCATCTTGATGGTCGTCGACTTACCGGCCCCGTTCGGTCCCAGATATCCCACCATCTCCCCGGCGTCGACGGTGAACGAGACATCGTCGACGGCCCTGACCTCGCGCCGTAGCCGCCGGAGCCGGCCCGCCTTGGTCCGCACCACATACGTCTTGTCGACGCCGGCCAACCGGATCACGGGACCGGCCGGTCCCGGTCCGGCGGCCGGGCTCAACTTCCCGTCCCCTGGTAGTTGCGGATGCCCATCCCCCAGCAGGCGATGGCTCCCACCATTGCGAGGGCGGCGACCGGCAGGGAGGCGTAGACCAAGCTGCGAGGCAACGACAACGGGTTGGCGGCGTCGAGCAGGAACACCGAAGGAACATAGGCAACGAAGGCCAGCGGAATGATCCAGCCGAGCACAGCCCGGATCCAGCCCCGATAGAGGTGCAGCGGGTACTGGTTTGCATACTGGCCACCAAAGGTTGCGGCGTAGGTGGCCTCCTTCATCCCCACCACCCGGAACGCCGACGCCGCCACCAGGATCCACAGCGCCGAGTAGATGACGGTCCCGCAGACCACCGCCACCACCAGCAGGATGATCGGGCCGGTGGTCCAGTCGACACCGACGTTGGGGATGGCCCACGCCAGCACCACCACCGACGGGATGAGCTTGCCGATCCGCCGCAACTCGAATTCCAGGGCCGAGATCTGGAGCAGGACCGGCGCCGGGCGCAGCAGCAGGCGATCGAGGGTGCCGGCCTGGACGTAGACGCCGACCCGATCGACCGCACTGACCAGCAGATCGGCGATGCCGAACGGCAACGAGGCCAACCCGTACAGGAACGCGACCTGGGCCGGCCGCCAACCGCCGAGCTCCGGGACGAGCTCCAGCAACAGCACGATGGCGGCGAAGTCGAGGGCGGTCACCATCGCCTGGCCCAGCAGGAACGTCAGGAACGAGGTGCGGTACTGCCAATCCGATCGGATGCGGGCCCCGACCAGCAGCCGGTAGAGGCGGGCGTCGGCCCTGGTGTTGCCCCAGCGGATCCCGGACGTGGCCGGCATCGGTTCAGCCACCCTGGACCACCACCCGCCTGGTGGCTGCGGCCAGCATCCATCGGCCGAGCAGCACGAGTGCGCAGGCCCAGAGCGCCTGTTGGGCCAGCACCCACGCCACCCCGATCCCCTGATGGCGGCCGAGGAAGATCTCGGCCGGGAGTTGGATCATCGAAGCGAACGGCAACAATCGGGCGACGGTCTCGAGCCATGTCGGGAAGAGGTTGATCGGCAGCAACAGACCGGCGAAGAACGAGATCGACAGGGTCAACAACTGGTCGACGCCCCGATTGTCGAGCAACCAGAAGCTCACCAGGTTGGAGCAGAAACGCATGGCGAAACCCACGAGCGTGGCCAGGACCACCGCACCGAGGAAGGGGAACCAGTGCCACCACGGGTCCGGCAGCCGTAGCTCGAAGGTCAGGGCTCCCAGCACCACCGGCGGCACTCCTCTGGCCACCGCCTGGAACGCAGCCCGACCGAGCCAGGTGGCGAGCCACCACAGTTGGAGGTCGGCGGGCCGGTAGAGGTCGATCACGACATCGCCGCTGCGTATCCGCTCCGCCAACTCCGGTTCCCCGAAAGCCCCGCTGACCATGATGAACCCCTGTGAGACGAAGGCGAACGTGGCCAGGTCCACCTCGTCCATGCCCCTGACCGCTCCCCCGGCGGCGGCGGCGACCACCAGCAGTATCGAGGCTCGAACGTAGCCGAACACGGTATTGATGAAGGCGCCGGAGGCGGTGGCCAGCCGGTAGGTCGATGCCCGGCGAAAGCTTCGGCGACCGATCTCCCACAACAGCCTGAGCACCCTCAGGTTCTAGCACGGGGCCGAGCGCCGCTGTTGTTCGATCGGTCGCCGGTCCGGCGATGGGTTCTGGGTCGGCGACCGGTCCGACGCCGGGCTCGGTGAAATCGACCGGGAGAGGGTTGAACGAACATCCGTTCGGGACTATGGTGAGGCCGGTAATTACAGACATGTAGTCCGATAACTACAAGCGTGTAGTCTGTGTTTCGGGTCCGATGCGTACCGGGTCCGATGCTTCCTACTCGTTGCTTTCCGGGCTCGTTGCTTTCCGGGCTCGTTGCTTTCCGGGCTCACCGTACGGGCATGGCAGCATCATCAGCCTCCTCGCCCGAGCCCGTCCCAGTTCGTCCGAATCCATTCGACTCCAGCCGAGTTCGATGTCACAGCCCGTGTCTAGGTTTCGTTGCCAGGTGTAAACGCCGGTATCCCCCAAATCCCAGTTCTGAAAAACAGGAGAGAGTTCCGTGGAGAAGAACAAAGCGCTGGAGATGGCGCTCAGCAATATCGAAAAGCAGTTCGGCAAGGGCTCGGTCATGAAAATGGGCGACAAGTCGGACATGGCGATCGGCACGGTGCCCACCGGGGCACTGGCCCTCGATCTGGCATTGGGGGTCGGTGGCCTTCCCCGAGGTCGGGTGGTCGAGATCTTCGGCCCGGAAGCCTCCGGTAAGTCCACGTTGGCCATGCACGTCGTCGCCGAGGCCCAGCGCAACGGTGGCATCTGCGCCTACATCGATGCCGAGCATGCCATGGATCCGCTGTACGCCGGCAACATCGGGGTCGACGTCGACGAGCTGCTGATCTCCCAGCCCGATACCGGGGAGCAGGCCCTGGAGATCGCCGACATCCTGGTCCGTTCCGGCTCGATCGACGTGATCGTGATCGACTCGGTGGCGGCGCTGACCCCTCGAGCCGAGATCGAGGGCGAGATGGGCGACACCCACGTCGGCCTCCAAGCCCGCCTCATGTCCCAGGCGTTGCGCAAGATCACCGGCAACCTCAACCGGACCGACACGATCTGCGTCTTCATCAACCAGCTCCGGGAGAAGATCGGCGTCATGTTCGGCTCGCCGGAAACCACCCCCGGTGGCCGGGCCCTCAAGTTCTACAGCTCGGTCCGGCTCGACATCCGACGCATCGAATCCCTGAAGGACGGTGCCGAGGTGGTCGGCAACCGGACCAGGGTCAAGATCGTCAAGAACAAGGTGGCCCCACCGTTCCGCCAGGCCGAGTTCGACATCATGTACGGCAAGGGCATCAGCCGGGAAGGATCCTTGCTGGACATCGCCGTCGACCGGGACATCGTCAAGAAATCCGGCGCCTGGTACACCTACGAAGGCGAGCAGATCGGCCAGGGTCGGGAGAACGTCAAGAACTTCCTGATCGAGAATCCCGAGTTGGTGATGGAGATCCAGGACCGGGTCCTCAAGGAGGTCGGGCTGATCGAGTCCGATGATCCCAAGGGCGAAGCGATCGACCTGGACGATGCCGAGGCAACCAGCAAAGACCCCGACGACGAGCCGATCAGCCTGGACTGACCAACCGCGGCTCCGGCTGTTGCCGCACGCCGCCGACCGTGGAGCGCCGACCTGCCGACGGTGGACCTCGGGCCGCACTGTTCTTTCGACAGCAAACGAGGGATCGGAGCCCCGCCCGATGGGCGGGGCTCCGATCTTGTACCGGTGGACGCCGCCAGGTGCAGGCCTGCGCTCGAAGTGGGTCCCACCCGGTCTGACCGTTCCGGCGGACGTCTCGGGCGGCCATACCCGACAACAGGCGGCGCTCGATCGAGCCGTTACCCTTGGATGAGGTTGATGCGACGTACACACAGCGCACCAACGGCTGGGCGAGGCCGAGACACCCCGAGGTGTGCCGCACGCTGGCCCAGCACCGAAAACGGTCCCCCGCCGGGTACCGATGAATTGGGGCCCGGTGGCTGTTGGCCACCCGATCAATGAGTCCCGGAGAAGAGCACGTCGTGGGTCTGAACAACCTTTCCATCGGTCTGACATTCGATGACGTCCTGTTGGTGCCTCGGAGATCCGACATCCGGTCCCGCCAAGACGTGTCGGTCACCACCAGGCTGTCGAAGCGGATCGAGCTGGCGTTACCCATCATCGCCGCAAACATGGACACGGTCTGCGAAACCGACATGGCCATCGAGATGGCCAGGCTCGGCGGCATCGGCATCATCCACCGCTTCCTGACCGTCGAGGCCCAGGCGGCCATGGTCGGCCAGGTCAAGGCGGCCGAAAACCCCAACGGCTCGAAGCCCGGGGCGCCGCTGCTCGTCGGTGCGGCGATCGGCACCGACCGAGACGCCCTGCAGCGAACCCATGCCCTGGCTGATGCCGGGGTCGACGCCGTGGTGTTGGACATCGCCCACGGTCACGCCGGGCACGCCATCGATCTGCTGGTGAAACTCAAAGCCGAGTTCCCCGACATCGACGTCATCGCCGGCAACGTCGCCACCCGGGCCGGCGCCGAGGACCTGGCGACGGCCGGTGCCGATGCGGTGAAGGTCGGCGTCGGCCCCGGCGGGGTGTGCACCACCCGCCTGGTGGCGGGAGTGGGCGTCCCCCAGCTGACCGCCATCGGCAACTGCGCCGGCACCGAACTGCTCGATCCCGAACAGAGGCCGGTGCCGATCATCGCCGACGGAGGCATCAAGACCTCCGGCGACATCGCAAAGGCGTTGGCCGCCGGGGCCAGCTCGGTGATGATCGGCAGCCTGTTCGCCGGCACCAAGGAGAGCCCGGGTGAGGTCGAGCAGTCCCGCCACGGCCTGGTGAAGCGGGTCCGGGGCATGGCCTCGTTCGAGGCGCTGAACGCCAGGGCGAGCCGGGGTGGCGAAGTGGTGGACCGTGAGTACTTCGAACAACGGGCCCCCGAAGGGGTGGAGGGCACCGTGCCCTACCGTGGCGCGGTCGACAAAGTGGTCGGGCGGTTGGTGGCCGGCCTGCGATCCGGCATGAGCTACAGCGATGCAACCACCATCGAAGAGCTGTGGCGAAAGGCCGAATTCATCCAGATCACCGCCAACGGCGTGCGGGAGAACCAACCTCACGCCACGGTTCTCGGCTGAGGGCCGGTGCCGAACCCCGCCCGAGCGCCGCGGAGGCCGCCCGCTGCGAACCCCGCCACCGATCTACGATGGTGAACGTGGGGTCGAAACGTGCAGTCGGGAGCCAGCAAGCGGGTCGAAGCCCCGCCACCGTTGGCGACCCAGCAAACGATGGCGCCGTTGCCACCGCCGCCTTGGATGTGGCCGTTGCCTCCGATGTCGCCGTTGCCGGCAGCAGCCGGGCCGGGCGGCGGTTCCCGATCGTCGCCGCCATCATCGCAACTGCGGCGCTGTTCCTCGGGGCCTGCAGCGACGACGAGGAACCGGAGATGACGATCGAGGAACGGCTGGCGGTGGTCGAAGGTCGTGCGCTCACCGCAGCCGAGGTCGATCAACGATTGGACCTCGGCGAGACGCTGTGCCGAATGGACGATCTCATCCTCGGCGCCGTCTGGTTGCGCCTCGACGAGGCGCAACTCGAGTTCCAGGACGTGGTCTTCGGCCATCTCTGCCCCGAACGCAGCACCCTGTATGCAGCGGAGACCGGACGAGTCGTGAACGAGGCGGCCGAGGACGTGGGAGACACGAGCACCACCAGCCCCGACAGCACACCGGACACGTCGCAACCCAGCACGACCCCGGCCACGGCCACAATCACACCGACCACCGCAGGCGGTGGCCCGACCACCAGCTCGGCCCCGTCGACCACCGGCGCAACGATCCGGCCATCCACGGCTCCCACCACCGCACCCACCACATCGACCACGTCCACCACCAAGCCGCCGACCTCGGTGGAGACCAGCGGCCCTTCGTCGACGACAACGACGGCCCCCATCACAACGGCCGCTCCACCGACCACCCCGGCCACCGACGACGGCGCCCTCGGCCAGGGAGGCTGACAGCGGCGCCGGCCAGGGTCGCGTTGTTTGCCATGTCGGTCACCGTCCGGCGTCAGGCAACCCCGGGGTGAGCGGGGGCCGATCAGCCGGAGCCGATCCCCGGTCGGACCGCTCTCAGTTGCGGAACGGCGCAGCCACCTCGGCCAGGAAGCGATCGGCGATCCCGTCCTTGCGAGCCGGGTCCCCGAGGTTGAAGTCCGGCACGATGAGCTCGTCGACACCGGCGTCGGCGAACGCCGCCAGCTGCTCCTGGAGCTGTTGGACGGTACCGATGAGGCAAGGCCGCTCGATGCCCCGGTCCCGCATGTCCTGGGCCTGCTGCTCGGTGTCGCACAGGAACAGCAGTGCCACGGCCGACCGCTGGATCTCGGCCGGGTCGCGGCCGAGACGCTCGCAGTGCTCGTCAAGCACCGATATCTTGTGGGCCATCAGCGTCGGGTCGGCCCAGACGTTCCACTCGTCGGCGTACTGGGCCACCATTCGCAGGGTTTTCCGCTCGCCGCCGCCGCCGATGAGGATGGGGAGCTTGCCGATCGGTTTCGGTGACAGCGGGGCGTCGACGAACCGGTACCGGTCACCGTCGAACGACGTCGCCGTTTCCCCCCGCAGCGAGATCAGGATCTGCAGCGCCTCCTCCAACTTCTCGAACCGGTCGGTGAAGGTGCCGAACTCGATCCCGTAGGCGGTGTGCTCGCTCTCAAGCCACCCCGATCCGATACCGAGCACGATCCGACCGCCCGAGATGTGGTCGGCGGTGACGGCCTGCTTGGCCAGCACCCCCGGGTTCCGGTAGGTGTTGCCGCAGACCAGCGGCCCGAGGCGGACCTTCGAGGTTGCGTCGGCGAGGGCGGCCAGCACCGACCAGACTTCGTGACAGGGGCCGGTGGCGTCGTCGTCGCCGGGCGGCAGGAAGTGATCGGCAAACCACAGCCCGTCCCATCCGGTCTCCTCGGAATGCACCGCAGAACGTCGGATCTCGTTCCAATCGTGGCCGGCACCGATCCAGAAGCTATATCGCATGCGAGGACCCTAGCCGACCACCCGGGCCGTCCCCAGCCCGCCCGATCACTGCGACGGCGGCGGTGTTGAAGAACCGGGACAAAGATGCGCGGCCGGCCCGGTTTGCCACTAGAACTAGATCATGAGCGAAACGCAGGATCCGTTCTCCGCCCCCTTCGGCAGCCTGTTCGGCGATCAGATCACGGTGGCGGTACTGGAGGCGGGCGGCCGCTACGAGTACCCCGGACGGGCCCAGCCGCTGGAGAACTTCTCGCTCCATCCCGGCACTCACGCCCTGCACTACGCCAGCACCTGCTTCGAAGGGCTGAAGGCCCACCGCCAGATCGATGGTGCGCTGGCCATCTTCCGGCTCGATGATCATGCCAACCGCATGGTCCAGAGCGTGAAGCGGCTCTACATGCCGGTCCCAGACGTGGACCTGGTCCGGACGATGATCATCGATGCGGTGGAGGCCAATGCCGCCCACACCCCGGACTCCCCCGGTTCGCTCTACATCCGGCCCACCCTCATCGGTACCCTGCGCAACATCGGCGCCGCCGCCTCACCCTCGGATTCGGCCATCCTCTACGTGCTGACATCGCCGGTCGGCGACTATTTTGCCGGTGGCATCCGACCGCTGACGATCTACATCGAAACCGAGATCCCCCGGACCACCCCGCAGTTCGGCACGGTCAAGTCCGGCGCCAACTACGTGATGGCACTCGGTCCCACCCTCGACGCCAAACGGGACCACGGCGCAGACCAGGTGCTGTTCGCCACCGGCGGAGACGTCACCGAAACCGGGGCCTCGAACTTCTTCCTCGTCGACGACACCAAGATCATCACCAGACACCTCGACGAATCGTTCCTTCATGGTGTGACCAGGGCCTCGGTGTTGAGTCTGGCCGCCGACATGGGCTACCAGATCGAGGAGCGCTCGGTGCCGGTTGACGAGCTCCGGGCCTTGGCCGAGCGCGGCGAGGCGTTCCTGTCGGGAACGGCGGCGGTGATCGCCCCGGTCGGCCGGATCAGCATTGGTGACGAGGACATCCAGGTTGGGGACGGTCAGCCGGGACCCCACACGCTGAAGCTCCGTCAAGCCCTGACCGACATTCAACTCGGCAAGGCCGAAGACACCCACCACTGGCTCACCCCGGTCGCCGGCTGACCGCCGGAGGCGAGGCTCGGACGCCGGCCGGGCCGTCGGCTAGGCCAACTCGCCGGCCAGCAGCTCCCGGCGCAGCAGATCGAGCAGGGTGATGGTGGAGAACTGCCGTATGCGTTCCCGGTCACCGGGAAGCTGTACGGTGACCGCCCGCTCGGCCATCGATCCGGCGACGGCCAGACAGACCGTGCCAACCGGGCGGCCCTCGGCCTCGTCGGGACCGGCAACGCCGGTGGTGGCCAGACCGATGTCGGCCTTCAGCTCCCGTCGCGCCCCGTGAGCCATGGCCAGCGCCGCAGCTTCGGTCACCACCGGCCCTTCTGCCAGCCCCAGCAACTCGAACTTGATCCTGGGCTGGTAGGCCACCACCCCGCCCTGGAAGACCCGGCTCGCCCCCGGCACCGCGCACAACCGGCCGGCCACGTACCCACCGGTCAGCGATTCCGCCACCGCCACCGTCATCGACCGCTCATCCAACATCGAGATGACAACCGCCTCCATGTTCTGATCATCGAGACCGAACACGATGTCACCGAGGATGGGGCGGACCGTGGCCTCCTCGGCATCGAGGATGGCGATGGCCTCGGCCTCGGTCGGGGCCTTGGCGGTGATCCTGACCTTCAAACCCTCAACGCCGCTGGCCAGGAAGGCCAAGGTCGGGTTGCCACCGTCGTCGAGGTGGTCGATCCGCTCGGCCAGCAGCTCGGCCAGCGCCGATTCAGAGGTGCCCCAGGTCCGCAGCACCCGCGACCGGATCACCGAGGATTGACCGGATCGGGCGGTCAGATCGGGGATGACCGTGCCCTCCACCATCTGCTTCATCTCGTAGGGCACGCCTGGCACGGCGTAGATCACCTTGTCGCCGACCGGGCACACCAGCCCCGGGGCGGTGCCCGGTTGTTGCGCCATTGGCGTTGCGCCGACCGGCACCATGGCCTGGCGGAGGTTGTTCCGGGGCATGGCCCGGCCCCGGCTGGAGAACATCGCCTCGATCCTGGCCGCGATGGCCTCGTCGAGCACCAACTCGGCCCCCATGACGGTGGCGATCACCTCGCGGCTGAGATCGTCCTGGGTCGGGCCGAGGCCGCCGCAGCAGATCACCGCATCACTGCGGGACAGCGCCAGGTTCAGCACCTCCTCGATCCTGGCCGGGTTGTCGCCGACCTTGGTCTGATAGTGGGAGTCGAGCCCGGCCAGCGCCAGCTGCTCGCCGATCCACGATGAATTGGTGTCCACGATCTGGCCCAGCAACAGCTCGGTTCCGATTGCCACCACTTCGACCTTCATTGCCAACCTCCTGCCGACCGGCGTCGGCTGTCACCATATACCGGCCCTCACAGCACTCGGACCTCGATTGCGTTCAGCGCCGGGAGTACCACCGACGCCAGGTTCTCATCCAACTGGTCCACCGCCGATACCAACACGACATAGGTTGCCTGCCCGTCGAGTTCGGTCTCGTACCACTCGACGGCAACCGACTCATTCCGCCCCGTCCGGCGTTGCCACGTGCCCGGCACCACGTCGGCCGAGATCGGTTCGCCGATCCCATCGCCCAACGGCCGGACCGGCCCGAGCTCGACGTTCTGTTCGGCCCCGATGAACTCGGCCAACACCGACCCGAGCGACCGGTCGCCTGCCACCTGGTAGAACTCGGTGGGATCGAGGAACGACGCCTGCCGGTACTGGTCGCCCTGCAAGCCGCCGACCGGCCAGTCGACGGGCCGGACGGTGGTGATCTCCACACCGAAGTCCGGGATCTCGAAGCTGACCGCCTCCAGTTCCGGAGGCGTCGACGACGAGGCCAGGAACCGCAGCGGCTCGTCGGACAGGCATCGATCGTCGGGACGTTCGCCGGGGCTGTCGAGGAAGGCAACCACGATCGAGATCCCGCAGGCACCACCGGAGACACCGTGGGAGGCGTACGGCCCGACGATCAGCTCCGACCGGCCAAGGGTGGCCGCGGCCCGCTCGGCCCAGTCGACCGGGGTCACGGGATCGAAGGCGCCGGCCAGCAGCAGCGTCGGGACGTCGCTGGCGACCGGTTGGTCGGACAGCGCCGGGGCCGCCCCGGCGTCGAACGCCTCGCAGGTGCCGAAGGCCAGGTTGCCGGTGTTGGAGGCGAAGTCGAAGTCGTCCTTCAGCCCGAAAGGGTCATCGGGTACCGCCGCCGCCACCTCGCGCGGGTCGGCGAAACGAACCTCCTCGTTGCAGGCGACGGCGAAGAACATCCCGTTGCTGAAGAACCGCTCGGTCGTGCGATCCTGGCTGAGAAAGGCGGCGACCGCATCGGTTCGGCCCAGCTCCAGTTCGGCCACCAGCTCCGGAATGTCGGTGAACTGGGAGGGTGTGTAGAGGGCCCCGACGATGATCCCGACGATGGTCTCGCCGGTCACGAACACGTCGTCCCGCTCGTCGGAGATCCAGTCCCGGACCTCGACCTCGACCGGATCGGCCTCGTAGTCGGCCACCAGCGCCCGGACCCGTTCCGCCAGGTCGCCGTCGGCGCCACAGGCCGGTTCGGCATCGCAGGCCGAGACCACCGCTTCGTAGCTGGCCAGGAACGTCGAGGGGTTCTCGAGCACGGAATCGACCTGGGGCGGGTAGACCGAGTCGAGCACCGTCGCTCGGACCGCCCCCGGATGGCGCCGCAACACCTCCAGGCCGAGTTTGGTGCCGTAGGAGATGCCGAACAGGTTCCACCGTTCGTAGTCGAGGGCCTTGCGGATGGCCTCGACGTCGTGGGCGTTGTTGATCGAGTTGTAGGCGGTGAGGTCGACGCCGGCATCGACCAGCCGTTGCCGACATTCGGCCAGCGCGACATGGAACGCCGCCGTCACCTCGTCGTCGTCGAGGGTGGGCTGGTCCTCGGTCCGTCGGTTCACCGCCGCCGTTTCCGGGCAGTCGAGTTGGGGGGTCGAACGACCGGCGCCCCGCTGATCGAAGAACACCACGTCGCCCCGGGCCAGCAACGGTTCCAGGAACTCATCGACCGAGAACTCGATGGTGTCGAGTGCGTGGGAGCCGGGGCCGCCGTCGAGGTAGATCACCGGGTCCTCGGCCGGGGTCTCGGCGGTGGATGCGAAGACGGCAACCGCCAACTCCACCTCCCCCTCATCGCGGTCCCAGTCCATCGGCACCGCAACGATGCCGCAACGGGGGCTGTGACCGGCCGGCGGTTCGAATCGGCAGGGGCCCTCCTCGAACTCGGCATCGACCTCGGGACCATCCGGGGCGACCACCGCCCCGGCGCCGGATCGGGCCCCGTCGGCTCCATCGATGTCGGCACCTCCGGTGCCGTCGATGGCCTGCGACCCGATGGTGGCCGGGCGTCCTTCCACTGCCCCGTCGGCCTCACCGGTGATGTCGGGATCGCCGCTGATGCAGGCCGCCACCAGCATGCTGCAGCCAGCGACGACGGCGACGGCGACGGCAACCCGCCGGGCCATTCGGCCGGCGTTGCGATGGCGAAGCAAGCCGGGCTATCTCTCGCCGGTGGTACGGAGCGCACTACGGCCGTCTGTTGCGTACTGCAGGCCGCTCACCACCGTGAAGGCCACGGCCACCCACAGCAAGGCATCAGCGACCCACAGGGCCCCGTCGAGGGCCGGGCACAGGGCGGCCGCCAGTGCCGCTCCCTGGAGCAGCGCCTTGTACTTGGCCGATCGGCGGGCGGGGATGGCCAGACCCCGACGGCCCCAGTGGCTCCGGTAGGCCATGATGGCAACCTCTCGCACCGCGATGATCGTCACCGGGATCCAACCGAATCGGTCGAGCCAGACCAGGGCGTAGCCAACCAGGAGCACCACCACCTTGTCGGCCAGTGGGTCGAGGAACGCCCCGACCCTGGTCGGTGCGGCCCGGCGAGCCAGTTGGCCGTCGAGGTAGTCGGTGGCGCCGAGGAACCAGCCGAACCAGAACGTCAACCACCAGGGGTTCTTGGCCAGGACCAGCAGCGCCAGGATCGGGGCCAACGTGATCCGCAGCACGGTCAGCGAATTGGCCGCCCGCGACCATCGGGAGGTGCCGATGAAACTGATTTCGGCGGCGGAGTTCACACCGGTGCCACCGTGGGGCCCGGAGGTGACCAGGGCCGCTCGTCGGCCGAGCCGGGCTGGCCGCCGAGCAACGACGGTTCGACAATCGACGACTGATCGACCGGCGGGACCGATTCGGCGGCGACCGCCACCAGGTCCGGCCCCTCCGCCGCAACCACCTCGACCGTGGCGAACCGGCCGACCGGCAGATCATCGGGCACGGTGATGATGCCGTCGATCTCCGGGGCCTCGGCCGGCGACCGGGCGATCCCGGGCCGATCGACCAGCACCGACAGTCGACGCCCGATCATGGCGTCCCGCTTCTCGGAAGTGATGCGATCCTGCAGCGCCCGCAGCTCGGCCAACCGTTCGTCCCGCAGGGTGGTTGGCACCTTGCCGTCGAGCCCGGCTCCGTGGGTCCCCTCCTCCTCGGAGTAGGCGAAGAAGCCGCACCAGTCGAGCCGTGCCTCCTCCACGAACGTCAGCAGCCGATCATGGTCCTGCTCGGTCTCGCCGGGGTAGCCGACGATGAAGTTCGATCGGAAGGTGGCCGCCGGTTCCCGCTTGCGGATGTCGGCGATCCGGTCGATGAACTGTTCCCCGCTCCCCCACCGGCGCATGGCTCGCAGCAGTGGCCGCGAGACGTGTTGGAGGGAGAGATCAAAATAGGGCACACCGGATCGGCAGACGGTGTCGATCAGCTCGTCGGTGAGATCGGACGGGTAGAGGTAGAGCAGCCGGACCCAGCCGACCCGCGTGGCGACCTGTTCGATCAGTGGCACGATCCGGCGACTACCCCGACCCTGGTCGCGACCATATGCCGCCAGGTCCTGGGCCACCAGCACCACCTCCTGGACCGCCAGCCGATCGACCTCGTCCAGGATCGACTCGATGGACCGCGACCGCTGCTTACCCCGGAAGCTGGGTATGGCGCAGAAGCCGCAGCTCCGATCGCAACCCTCGGCCACCTTGACGTAGGCCCACGGCACCGCCGACGGCGGCCGTGGCAGCTCCAGGAGATCGAATTGCGACCGTCGGGGGCTCGACCCGGCGCGGGTCGGGCCGAGGCTGACCGGCACCCCGAACGCAGCCACCCGGTCGATCTCCGGAAGGGCCTCCGCCAGTTCGTCACCGTGGCGTTCGGCCAGGCAGCCGGTCACCACCAGTTCGGCGTCCGGCCGTCGGGCCTGCTCCAGCTCCAGAATGGTGTCGATCGACTCCTGCCGGGCCTCCTCGATGAAGGCACAGGTGTTCACCACCACCAGATCGGCGTCCTCGAGCCGGGTGGCGGGCTGCAGGCCGTCGGCAACCATCGTGCCGACCAGCTTGTCGGAGTCGACCTGGTTCTTCGGGCACCCCAAGGTCTCGATCCAATACAGCTCAGCCACCCTCCTAGGGTACAGAGCGATCGTCGGTCACGGCAGCCGCACGCCGCCGTTCGAGCCTGCTGAGGAAGATGATCGCCAATCCGATCAGGCACAGCAGGAAGATGACCGCCGAGACGATGGAGACGATGTTGGAGGTGTTGTCCGGAAGGTCGGGGTCGCCCAGCCGGGCCGGCTGGGTCCCGTCGGGGTGGTAGCTGAAGAAGTAGGCGGCTTCGGTGTTGTCACCGTCGGCCGATTCCATGGTGTAGCGGACGATGTACCGCCCGGTCTCGGTCAGTGCCGGCATCTCGAATCGGATGATCTGGCCATCGGGCTGCACCGTGTCACCGGCAACGGCATCGCCGTTGGGATCCTCCAACGTGACCTGGGCGTTTCTCACCGATTCGAAGAACACCAGATCGATGAAGTCGACCGTGCCACCGGCCCGCTGGGCGGGCCCTGGCGATCCCTGGAGCAGATCGGTATGGGCTCCCGCGGCGGCGAACGACCCGAACCAGACGACAACCAGGAACAACAGCCCGCCGAGGCAGCGGCGGGCGGTCATGGCCAGCCGCGCCCGTAGGCCAGCGGCAGGCCGCCGATCTCCCATCGCCGGGACACCAGGCGCCCACTCCCCGACAGGGTGACGAATGCCGTCTGCAGGTCCTTGCCGCCGAAACAGATGTTGGTCGTGACCGGATCATCGAACGGAACGTGGCGGTAGGCGCCGTCCGGGGTGATGATGGTGATCCCGCCGTTACGGATGGTGGCCACGCAGACGTTGCCCAAGGAGTCGACCGCCAACGAATCGAACAGGGGGCCACCCTCGGGATCGGCCAGGACCGTGCCGCGATGTTCAGGACCGAAGTAGGCGGTGATCTCACCGGGCCCGGAAAGCGGCCACTGGTAGAGCCGACCCTGGTGGGTCTCGGCCACGTAGAGCATGTCCTCCTCGGGCGACAGACCGACCCCGTTCGGGGCGTCGAGGGGGTAGACGACCTCGGTGATCTCGGAGCCGTCGGCCTTTGCGTAGTACAGTCCGCCTCGATCTCGCTGGCGGGGCCGGATCTTGCCGTGATCGGTGAACCAGAACCCGCCGGCGGAGTCGAACACGAGATCGTTTGGGCCTCGCAGCATGATCCCGTTCACCTCGTCGTACAGGACGTCGACCTCGCCGGTTTCGAGATCGACGCGCTGGATCTTGCCCCCGGTGTAGTCGTCGGGCTGGTTGCCCGGCACCGTCATCCCATTGACCTCGTGCCAGACGAAGCCACCGTTGTTGCAGACGTAGATCTTGCCGTCCGGGCCCACTGCTGCGCCGTTCGGTCCGCCCCGCAGGTCGGCGACGACGTCGACATCACCGTCTGGCGTAACCCTGGTCAGCGTGCCGCGAGCAATCTCCACCAGGAGCACAGAGCCGTCGATCAGCCAGATCGGGCCCTCGGGGAAGCGTAGACCGCTGGCCAGCACCGTTGTTTCCACTGCTGATGCTTGCTTCGACTTTTGCAACATGAGCTCCAGTCTCTCAAACCCGCAGGGCGGGTCGGTTGTCGGGGCTGACCGGCGAACTCAACCATCGGCCGTCTGTGGCCGTTTCACTAGCGATACGCAACGAACACCCGGCCGGTGGTTGGCGGATACATAGCGAATGATGGACCGTCCCGGAGCCAAAGTCGAGTCGGTTCCCGGTCTGGTGGTCGATGGTCGCGCAGAGATGGTGGTCAGCGGCCAATCGCATCCACCGCCTCCGTCGAATCGCCGGCCATCAACGCCACCGCGACCAACCAGGCGGTGACCAGGAACGCTGCCTCCAGCCGGTGGACCCGCTTTCGGGTGACCATGAACAGCCAGGCCGAGAAGGCCACCAGAACCATCCCGGTCACCCCGACGGTGGCCAGGCCGCGGTCGGTGATCGGCCCGGGCGCGATCACGGCGATGGTCCCGCCAACCGCCAGGCTGTTGAAGAGATTGCTGCCGAGCAGGTTGCCGAGAATCAGCTCCGTCTCGCCCTTCCGGGCCGCCACCCCTGCGGTCACCAACTCCGGGAGCGAGGTGCCGACCGCCACCAGGGTGAAGCCGACCAGTCCACCGGTGATCCCCAGCTCATCGGCCAGGGCAACGGCGCCCCACACCAGAAGCTGTGCGCCGAGCACCGTGCCGATCAGTCCGACGGCGGTGCGCGACAGTTGGCTGATCGCCGAACCGTCGCCGTCGAGGTTGATGTCGGCGGTTTCCACCGTCCGGCCGCCGACGATGATCCATGTCAGGGCCACGCCGAGGCAGGCCAGCAGGACGAATCCCTCCCACCGGGCCAGACCGTCGATGGTGAACAGGGCGAACAGCAGCACGCCGGCCAACGACAGCGGCGCCTCCCGGGCCAGCACCCCGGGCGACACGAACAGCGGCACGATGAACGCCGCCGCCCCCAGTACCAGGGTGAGGTTGGCCACATTGCTGCCGACGACGTTGCCGACACCGAGATCGAGGTCACCGTTTGAGGCGGCGATGCTCGAGACCAGCAACTCCGGGGCGCTGGTGCCGAAGCCGACGATGACCGCACCGATCACCACCGGCGAGACCCGCAATGCGTTTGCCACGTTGGCTGCGCCCTCGACGAACTCGTCGGCCGCTCTGGCAAGGAGGAGAACCCCGACCGCCACCTCGATCAGGGCGACCAGCAGGCTGGGCTCGGTGAGAAACTCCACGGTCGGAGGTTACAGGCGCGGACCGACCGGAAGACTCGGCGCCGTCACCGGCGATGACGGTGGCCTTGCCGGCGTGCGATCGGCCGGGACCGGGGCGCCACGTTGATGGAGCAACGACATGCAGCAGGCGGACCAGCCGACCGTCGGCGGGCCGCCGATGACGGGCCGTCACGACGGCCGGAGGAGATCCGATGAGTTGGAGCAGGCCGTGCCCAGCGGGCTACGAGCTGTCAACCGACCGGTCCCGGCTCGATCTCGACATGATCAACCGCCTTCCTCGGCGAGGAGTCGTACTGGGCGGTCGGGCGCCCGGCCGAGACCGTCCGATCGTCGATCGACAACAGCTTGACCTTCGGTCTGTTCGGCCCAGACGGAGCCCAGAGCGGGCTCACCAGGGTGGTGACCGACAGTGCAACACTCGGCTGGGTCTGCGATATGTTCGTGCTGGAAGCCCACCGTGGCGTCGGCCTCGGCAAGGCCATGCTGGCGGCGATGCTGGACCACCCGGAGGTGGCACCGGTCCCCCGGTCGTGGGCCTGCCCCGATAACCTCGTGCCCTGTCAGTCGGGCGTTCGGTACCCCGGTGGCGGCGCCAACGCCGGGTCGAAGTCGCCGGCGAACTCATCGTCATCCGGATCGTCCTCGTCGGCCTGGTCGCCGTCGGTGGCATTCGTGCCGTCGATCGTGTTCGCAGCTTCGGCGGCGTCCGAGCTGTCCCTCCGGTCCCCGTCGTTCTCGGCATCGATGTCGAACGGCATCGGGTCGGGCTCGAAGGCGTCCGGGTCGAGATCCTCAACCACCCGCAGATTCGGCACCGACGGCGGCCCCTCCCCGGGTTCGGCCTGGCCTCCGGGGCCGGCAGGCGGCGCCTTGGCCCGACCCGAGGCCGGAGGCTTTTCGATCCCGAGCTGGGGATCGGGGCCGAGGTTGGGGTCGAGCTTGCTCGGATCGACCCCCGGTATCCGGCTCTGGGCGGTCGGGGCCGGCTTCGGTCGCCGCTCGGGGATGCGAACCGGTTCGGGATTGGGGATGTCGGCCAGCGTCTTGCGCCGCTGCTTCGGCTTGGCCACCGTGGGCTGGGCATCGGTCCCCGACGGCGTGGTCGGACCGGCGGCCGCCGAACGGTCGACCGGGCCCGGGGCTGTTCCGGCCGGGTCGGACCCGCTCGGTTGCCCTCCGGAAGGGGCCGGCCGGGGTGGCGGGTCCTGGCGGGTCGGCAGGGCCGGTGAGGAGAG
Organism: uncultured Acidimicrobiaceae bacterium; assembly: GCA_947259095.1. Lineage (GTDB taxonomy): Bacteria > Actinomycetota > Acidimicrobiia > Acidimicrobiales > SZUA-35 > JAHELU01. Next base: position 35,855 of record CAMYLA010000025.1, read on the forward strand.
CGCCGGGCTTCTCGCCGGGGTGGCGGAGACACCACCGGGTGCTGGGGCGGTGCCGGGTGGGGTGGCGCCGGGCCAGCGGCCGGCGTCGAGATCGTCGGGGGTCATCAGCACCTCGCGGGCCTTGGAACCGACGGACGGTCCCACCACCCCCCGCTCCTCCAGCAGGTCCATCAGCCGGCCCGCCCTGGCGAACCCGACCCGCAGCTTGCGCTGCAGCATGGAGGTCGAGCCCAGCTGGGAGCGGACGATGAGCTCCATGGCCTGGAGCAGCAGATCGTCGTCGCCCTCGTCGCCGGTCGAACCGCCGGGGATGAAAGCCGACGCATCGCCGCCACCGTCGTCGCCGAGGACCCGGGAGTCGTAATGGACCTCGGGAGCCTGCTGGATCCAGTGCTCGACGATGGCCGAGACTTCCTCCTCGGTGACCCACGCCCCCTGGAACCGTGTCGGGCTGCTGGTGGTGCCGTCGTTCAGCAGGCCGTCGCCCCTGCCAACCAGCCGCTCCGCACCGGGCTGGTCGAGGATGACCCGGCTGTCGGTGAGGCTGGACACCGCAAAGGCCAACCGGGCCGGTACGTTGGCCTTGATCAGGCCGGTGATCACGTTGGTCGACGGCCGCTGGGTTGCGATCACCAGGTGGATGCCAACCGCCCTGGCCTTTTGAGCGATCCGGCAGATCGACTCCTCGACATCTCTGGCCGCCACCATCATCAGGTCGGCCAGCTCATCGAGCACGACAACGATGTAGCTCAGCCGCTGATAGTCGGTCGATTCACCGTCGGGCCCGACCTTGGGGTCGAACCGGCCCTCGTCGACGGCCTTGTTGTACCCGTTGAGATCGCGGACACCGACCTCGCTCAGCACGTCGTAGCGTCGCTCCATTTCCCGGACCGCCCAGGCCAGCGCATTGGCCGCCTTCTTCGGGTCGGTGACCACCTCGGTCAGCAGGTGGGGTAGCCGTTCGTACTGGGTGAGCTCCACCCGCTTGGGGTCGACCAGGATCAGCCGGACCTGGTCCGGGGTGGACCGCATCAGTATCGAGGTCAGCATCGAGTTGATACAGCTCGATTTGCCGGAGCCGGTCTGGCCTGCCACCAGCAGGTGGGGCATGGCGGCCAGGTTGGCCATGATCGTCTTGCCGGTGATGTCCCGGCCCAGGGTCACCTCGAGGGGGTGGACCGCCTTGCTGGCCTCCTCCGACACCAGCAGGTCACCGACGGTGATCATCTGCCGGCGGACGTTCGGCACCTCGACACCGATGGCCTGCTTGCCGGGTATCGGAGCCAGGATCCGGACGTCGGGTGTTGCCATGGCGTAGGCGATGTCCTTGTGGAGTGTGGTCACCCGACTGACCTTCACCCCGGGGCCGAGCTCGAGTTCGAATCGGCTGACGGTGGGGCCGACCACAACGCCGATCAGCCTCGTCTCGACACCATGCTCGGCCAGTGCGTGTTCGAGCTGTCGACCGGTCTTCTCCACCGACGCCCGGTCGACGTCCTGGGCCTCGGTTCGGTCCAACAGGTCCATGGTCGGGAGGTGCCAGGTGCCGTCCGGAGGATGTGGTGCGGCGACCGCCATGCCCTCGACCACCGACGTCTGGGGAACCTCGATGACCGGTTCCAGTGCCGGGCCATCGGCCCAACCACCAGGTGTTGCAGCATCGGGTTCATCGACAGCAGGCTCACCATCGGCTGGGGCCACACCAGCGGGTCCCACCGGTTCGGCCGGTCGCCGCAGGTCGATGTAGAGGTCGTCGGCCGGGGCATCGTCGGTTGGCGGGCCGTCGACCGGGCCGTCCTCGAACATCGAGGCCAGACCCTCTGGCCGGCCGGGATGCTGTTGGTCGCCACCGGCCGACACTCGATCCGCCGGAGACGGCCGCCGGCGTCGGAGTCGTCCCGGACTGGCGCCCCGCAACTTGGCGATCAGGATGGCGACCCGGTCGGCCAGGGAATCGGCGGCCGTGCCGAGCGACATCGAGGTGAGCAGGACGGCAGCGCCGATCACCAGCACGACGGTGACGGCGATCTCACCGACCAACCCCAGATACCGCTCGATCGTGCCGCCGAGCCAGACCCCGATCCAACCGCCGGCGCCGCTCAGTTCCTCGGCCGGCGACTGCCAGTGGGGCCGGCCGCCGATCAGGTCGAGAATGCAGAAGGCGGCCACGAACAGCGCAACCCAGGGGGCGGCATTCATGGCCCGTTCGGTGGCGGGGGGCGGTTTGCGGCGGGTACGTTTCTTGCTCCGCAGCACCATCCAGCCACCGGCCAGCAGACCCAGCGGCACCAGATAGCGGGCCAGACCGAAGAGGGCGCCGCTGGCCGTGGTCAGGCCGCGACCGACGATACCTGTGGTGCCGGTGTAGAGACCGAGACCGAGGATCACACCAAAGGCCAGAAGGGCCAGGGCCATGATGTCTCTGCGGTCTTCTTGGGCGCGACGCTTGGCGCTCTTCTTGCGTGCCGGTTTCCGTCCGCCCGTAGCCCCTCGACCGGAACCTGGTGTGTTCCGAGTTGATGTTGCCACAGTGCCAAATAGATTAGCGGCTCACGGCCGCCATGGGAGGGAGCGGGGCGAAAACCCGCTCCCTCAGCACCGGTTCGGAGCCGGTTCTGGGCCTAGCGGTCGTCGTCTTCGCCCTCGTGGGCGCCGAGCACCACCGGCACCACCATCGGTCGAAGCCTGGTCCGCTTGTTGATGAATCGGCCGAGGGTGCGTTTGGCGGCCCGTTCGAAGTCCTGCCGACTGCGCTTGCCCGAGGCGAGGGCGTCCTCCACCGCCTCCCGCACCAGCAGGGTGGCCTCCTTGCGGAGCTCATCGCCTTCGGGACCGTCGACCCAGCCCCGGCTGATCACCTCCGGCTCGCGGATCAACTCGGCGTCCGGACCGACGATCGACAGCGGCACCACCACCGACACGAAGCCGTCCTGGCCGAGGATGCGGCGCTCGAACAGTACATTCTCGTCGAGCGCACCCACGCTGCCTGCGATATAGATGTACTCGGCCGGGATGTCCTCGCCCCGTTTGAGGCCCTTGTCGTTCAGGACCACCGAATCACCGTCCGAGCAGATGAGCACCTTGTCGGCGGCCAGACCCATCCGGGTGGCGATCCTGGCGTGCTCGGCCATGTGGCGGTATTCGCCGTGGACCGGGATGAACCACTCCGGCTGCACGATGGAGTGCATGACCCGGAGCTCCTCGGCCTTGGCGTGGCCGGTGGCGTGGACCCGCGCCGTTGCCGAGTGCACCACCTCGGCCCCCCGACGGACCAGCCCGTCGATGACCCGGGTGACCCCCATCTCGTTGCCGGGGATGGGGTGCGACGACAGGATCACGCAGTCGCCCTCCCGGATCGAGAGCCATTTGCTGTCGCCACTGGCCATCCTGGCCAGTGCGGACAGCGGCTCACCCTGGCTGCCGGTGGAAATGACGCACAGCTCGGCATCGGGGATGTCGTCGACGTTTTCGATGTCCCGCAGCTTGGCGTCCGGTATCCGCAACAGGCCCATCTGCCGGGCCAGCGCCACGTTGTTGTTCATCGACCGACCGAGCGTGGCGATGGTCCGACCGGAGGCGATGGCGGCGTCGGCGATCTGCTGGACCCGGTGGATGTGGCTGGCGAAGCAGGCGATGATGATCCGGCGGCCGTCCCTGGCCCGGAACAGGTCCTGGATCGACTGGCCGATCGACGTTTCCGATGCCGAGAAGCCCGCCTCCTCGGCGTTGGTCGAGTCGCACAGGAACAGCCGGACCCCATCCTCCTTCGCCAGGTGGCCGAGGCCGGCCAGATCGGTGAGGCGGGAGTCGACGGGGGTCATGTCGAGTTTGAAATCCCCGCTGTGCAAGACCACCCCTTGGGGGGTGTGGAAGGCGGTTGCAAAGCCGTGGGGCACCGAGTGGGTGACGGGGAAGAACTCCATGTCGAACGGCCCGACCTGGATCCGATCGTTGTCACTGACCTCGATGAACGTCGCCTGGTCCGAGACCCCCCGCTCCCCGATCCGGTTCTTGGCCAGTCCGATGGTGAGCGGTGAGCCGATGATCTTCAGCGGCACCTCCTCCAGCAGATAGCTGAGGGCGCCGATGTGATCCTCGTGGCCGTGGGTCGCAACCACACCTTCGATCCGGTGGGCGTTCTCCCGGAGGTAGGTGAAATCCGGCAGGACGAGGTCAACGCCTGCGGTGTCCGAATCGGGAAACATGAGCCCGCAGTCGATCAGCATGATGCGGCCATCGACCTCGACTGCAGCACAGTTGCGCCCGATCTCGCCGAGACCGCCAAGGAAGGAAACCCGTACCGGAGAGGCCATCAGGCTGCCACCAGTTCGAGCGCGGCCAGAACCGCCTTGGATCTCGTGTCGATGTCGTCCGGTGCCGGACCCATCGGCAGCCGGCAAGCTCCGACCGGTATCCCCAGCATGTTCATCATCGACTTTGTGGGGACCGGACTTGGCGCATCCTCGTAGCCGAAGTGGGCGAAGGCGGGCAGCATCCGCTGGTTCAACTCGATGGCATCGGCCACTCGACCGTCGTTGTAGGCGGCGATCATGTCGGCCATGACCTGGCCGACGTAATGGGTCACCACGCCGACCACACCGACCACACCGACCGACAGGAACGGCAGGGTCAGACTGTCATCGCCGGAGTAGACCTCGAAACCCTCCGGCAGCTGGGCGATCAGATTGGCGGTTTCGGCCGGATCGCCGGCGGCGTCCTTCAGGGCGACGATGTTGTCGACCTCGGAGAGTCTGACGATGGTGGCGGTCTCGAGCTTGCGGCCGGTCCGCCCCGGCACGTCGTAGAGGATGATCGGCAGCTCGGTGGCCGCCGCCGAGGCCCGGAAGTGCTCGAGCAACCCGGCCTGGGACGGGCGGTTGTAGTACGGGGTGACACTGAGAATGGCATCGGCGCCGGCCTCGGTCGCCATCTCGGTGTTCTTGACCGATGTCCGGGTGTCGTTGCTGCCGGCCCCGGCCACCAGTGAGACGCCGGGGGCGGCCTCCCGGACGGCCATGATCAGATCTCGCTGCTCCTGGAAGTTGATCGTCGGGGATTCACCGGTGGTGCCCGCAACCACGATGCCCTCGTTGCCGTTGGCCACCAGGTACCGGGCAAGCCTCTGGGCCCTGTCGAGGTCGAGGTCGCCGTTCTCGTCGAACGGGGTGACCATGGCGGTGAGCACCGTTCCAAATCTTGCCATCGTTGACTCTTTTCTAGGCTCTCTCGGACGCCCGGTCGATGCCGAGCGTAGCCAGCAGATCCTCGTGGAGTTCGAACCACACGGTGTGGTACGAATCGATCGTCGGTTTGGTGAACCAGTCGATATCACCGGCCCTGACCCGGTCCAGTGCGGTCGACAGCCGGCGGCCGTAGTGACCGAACCGATCGATCCAGCCACCGAGCTCAGCACATATCGGCTGGACGGCGCAGTCGATATCGACCAATTGCGCCACCACCCCGGCATCGTAGCCGGGATCGTCGTGGGCGTTCAGGGTGCCGGTGGCGCGATCGCGGACCTGCCAGTCGGTGCAGATCTGCAGCAGGCGACCATTGAGGGTCAGGAAGGAGCGGTAGACGCCATGAACGTCGGTTCGGCGGCCGGCCTCGTCGAGCTGCACCGCCAGCAACCGCTCGTGCTCCTTGCGACCCTCCTCGGTCAACGACCATCCGGCGCGGCTGCCGTCACGCCGTCTTGCGAAGCCGTCCTCGGTCGCCACCAGCAGCAGACGCTCAACGTCCCCCACGTCGGCGCCGACCGACTCGGCCAGAAACCGGGTATCGGCAAAGCCCTTGAGCCGAAGATCATGGAGAACCCGGAGGTCCAGGGGAGACTGCACCATAGGTGCCTCGAGCCTACCAGCCCCGAAGACTCAAGCTTCTGCGCCGTTCCGGGCCGATGACCGCAGCGGGGAATCGGCCGTCGAGCGCGGCGGCCCGCCGACCGGCCGATCGACCGCCGGCGGCGGCTCGGCCGCCGGGTCGTTGCCCTTGGACTGGCGCCGCAGCAGGGCCAGGTAGAACAGCACCCCCAGGCCGGCGAAGGTGAACCACTGGACCGCATAGCTGAGGTGGGGGCCCTCATCGAGCGGTGGCAACGGCACCGGGTCGGGGAAGCTGGCGATGCCGCCACCGTCGTCCGGCGCCAGCTGGAGCGACACCGGCGGCAGCGGCGTTCCCAACCTGGCCGCCACCTGTTCGGTGTCGAGACGAGGCAGGCGAAGGCCCTCGCCGCTGTCGGTGGCCCCGATCGATCCCCTGGTGACCGATGCCCGCAACCAGCCGGCCACCTCGACCCGACCCTCGGGCACCGCCTCGAGGTCGACCGTCGCGTTGCTCGGCACGAACCCCCGATTGACCGCCAGCGATGAACCGTCGGCCAGCTCCACGATGGCCACGACGTACTCGCCGGCCACGCCTCCCTGCGAACGGTTGACCACCCGGACGAAGTCGTCGTCGAGGTAGCGGACGGAGGCCGATGCCGCCTGGTAATCGAGCGCGGAGCCGTCGGACCCGGCGTCCGGCGCGCCGACCAGCTCGATCTGCTGGTCGATCCGGGACTCGATCAACTGGTTGGACTCCCGGCGACTGTCCAGCCGATCCAGTTGCCAGAAGCCGAAGGCGACGAACGAACCCACGACGGTCAAGGCGAAGACGTGGGAGAAGATCCAGAACGGTCGTCGGGCGAAGCGCCAATCACCGGCCACCTCATGAACGGTATCGCGACCGTCGACCGGCGCCGGGGTCGGGGCCTACGGCGCCGATCGGCCGGCCCGGGAAATTGGACTTTCTGGCGCTCGGCCATCGCTTGTGGCCCGAAGCCTGCCAGAATCGCAGGGGTGAGATTGGAACGGGGCAAACCACCGCGTCAGGCCGTCGTCCGCCTGATCGTCGGTCTTGTCATCGCTTCCCAGGCCCTGGCCCTGGCCGGCGACCTGGCCCTGGCCGAGTTCGTCGACAAGCACCCGGCGTGGCTGATCGCCCTCAACCCCCGCAACCGGAATCTGGCCCTGGCCACCAACCAGCTCGAGGCCACCACCTACTACGTGATCGGCTTCGTCCGGCTCGTGATCTCCGATCCTCTCTACTACCTGCTCGGCTTCTGGTACGGCGACCGAGCGCTGCGATGGGTCGAGCGGCGGAGCCGGACCTACGGTCCGTTCATCCGCGACGGAGAGAACTTCTTCCGCAAGGCCTCCTACCCGCTGATCTTCGCCGCCCCCAACAACGTCATCTGCGCCCTCTCGGCCGCCACCGGCGTGCGGCTGCGAACCTTCATCGCCCTGAACCTCAGCGGCACCGTCGTCCGGCTGATTCTGATCCGCCAACTCGGTGAGGTGTTCGAATCGCCGCTGGAGAGCATCGTCGACTTCATCGCCCGCTATCGGACGCCGGTCCTGATCATCTCCGCCATCGCCGTGGCCTGGACCATCTTCAGCGAGTTCCGAGGTGAGAACTCCGAATTGCGAACCCTGACCGACCTGGCCCACGAGGACGACGATGCCCCGACAGGGGATGAGCACGGCTCATCCGGGCCCGATGCCGACGCGCCGACCACACCGGGGGCCGACGCCGCGGGCCACGAATCCGGCCAAGGGGCCGAGGTCGGCAGGCAACGGACCGCCGATCAGGATCCGGAGCAGCCGAAGTAGCCGCGTCCGGGCTTGATCGAAGGCGACGCGTGCCAGGCCGGCGGTCAGTCGAGGAGCTTGTCCAGGCCCACGGTGAGTCCCTGGAGGCTGCCGATCCGGCGCACCGCCAAGACCACCCCCGGCATGAACGACGACCGGTCGATCGAATCGTGGCGGATGCTCAAGGTCTGACCGGCAGTCCCGAGGATCACCTCCTGATGGGCGGTCATCCCCCGCATCCGAACCGAGTGGATCGGGATGCCGGCCGGGCCCTTGGCTCCCCTGGCGCCGGCGATCGTTTCCGATTCGGTGGGATCGGCCCCCCAGATGGCGCTTGCCGCCGCCATTCGCTCTGCGGTCGACACCGCGGTGCCGCTCGGGGCATCGACCTTGGCGTCGTGATGCAGCTCGATGATCTCCCCGGTGTCGAAGTAGGGGGCGGCCATCTCGGCGAAACGGATCATCAGTACCGCCCCGATGGCGAAGTTGGGGGCGATCAGGCAAGCCGACCGGGTGAACAGGTCGGCGATCTCGCTGTAGTCGGTCTCGGTGAAGCCGGACGTCCCGATCACCGCATGGATGCCGTTGGCCGCACAGACCTCGAGGTTGGACCGCGCCGCGTCGCGGTGGGTGAAATCGACCATGACCTCCACCCCGTTCTCCACGATGGTCCCGGCCTGGGACGACACCGGGAAGTTGCTCCCGGCGACACCGGTCACCTCACCGACATCTATCCCCTCATACGACGGGTCGATGGCGGCAACCAGTTCCAGGTCCGGCTCGGCGGCGATGGCGTGCGCCACCGCCGACCCCATGCGCCCACCCACTCCGAACACTCCAACCCGCGTTGTCACGTGACTTCCCCCTGCTCGATTTCATGATCGGGGTGAGCGCCATGGCCACCCCCCGGACAGGCAGCGGGGAGACCCGGATGGATCTCCCCGCATGCCACCGTCTTTGGATTTTCAGCCGATCCTAGTCCCGACCGCGACCACGACCGCGGCCACGACCTCGCCCGCCCCCACCTCGGGGGCGGCCGCCACGATCGTCGTCGGGGACGACCGGGGCGCCTTCTGGGCCCAGATCACCGAAACCGTCGACCTCGAAGTTGTCCTCGAAGGTCATGGCGACCGAGTCATCGGTTCGGGACTCGCGGGTTGCGGTGGCGGTGCCACCCCGACCGGAATCCCGATCTCTATCCCGGCCACGACCACGACCGGAGTCACGGCCCCGACCCCGACCGGAGTCACGGTCCCGACCGCCACCACCGTTGCCGCCGGTGTAGTCGTTCTCGTCACCGGCGATCTTGAGCGACACCTTGCCGTTGGGGTCGATGTCCTCGACCTCGACCTCGATCTCCTGACCGAGCTCCAAGACGTCCTCGACCCGGTCGATGCGCTTGCCCTGCCCGATCTTGGAGATATGGAGCAGGCCGTCACGGCCGGGAAGGATGTTGACGAAGGCACCGAACTTGGTGATGTTGACCACCCGGCCGGGGTAGGTCTCGCCGACGTCGGCGGTGGGGGGATCGAGAATCAGACGGATCTGACGCTCGGCCTCATCCACGACCTCTTTGTCGGTTGCGGCGATGGCCACCACGCCGACCACACCGTCGTCGTCGACGGAGATATCGGCGCCGGTCTCGGACTGGATGGCGTTGATGACCTTCCCCTTGGGCCCGATGACCTCGCCGATCTTGTCGACCGGGATCTCGAAGCTGATGATCTTCGGCGCACCTTCGCGCACATCGTCGCGGGGAGCGGCGATCGCTCCGGCCATGACCTCGAGGATTTCCAGCCTGGCTTCCTTGGCCTGGTTGAGGGCCGCGGCCAGCACATCGGCGGGAATACCGTCGATCTTGGTGTCGAGCTGGAGGGCGGTCACGAACTCCGACGTTCCGGCAACCTTGAAGTCCATGTCACCGAAGGCGTCTTCGGCGCCGAGGATGTCGGTCAGGGTGGTGTACTTGCCTTCGGCGTAGACCAGACCCATGGCGATACCGGCCACCGGGGCCTTGATCGGCACACCGGCGTCCATCAGCGAGAGGCTGGAGCCACAAACCGACGCCATGGAGGTGGAACCGTTCGACGACAGCACCTCGGAGACGAGACGCAGCGTGTATGGCCACTCCTCCATCGAGGGGACGACCGGGACCAGCGCCCGTTCTGCCAGCAGGCCGTGACCGATCTCGCGACGCTTTGGGCCCCGCATGAAGCCGGTCTCACCGGTGGAGAAGGGCGGGAAGTTGTAGTGGTGCATGTAGCGCTTGCGGTCGGTCGGATCGATACCGTCGATCATCTGGTCCATACGCTTCATGCCAAGGGTGGTGATGTTGAGGACCTGGGTCTCGCCCCGCTGGAACAGGCCGGAGCCGTGAACCCGGGGAAGTACGCCGACCTCGGCCGACAGCGGACGGAGATCGGAGGTGCCTCGACCGTCGATGCGGATCCCGTCCTCGACAATGCGACGACGGACCACGTTCTTCGACAGCGACCGGAAGGCGGCCTTGAGCTGCTTGTTGGCCAGACCCTCGTCGCCGCCCTCGGCTGCGAACTGAGCGAGAAGACCGGAGATGGTCTCGTCACGAAGTGCACTCTCGGCGTCGCCTCGCTCGGTCTTGTCCGAGATGCCCATGACCTCGACCATGCGGGCCTCAGCGGCTGCGGCCACCGCGGCGTACTGCTCATCGGTGTAATCGGCCTGGGCCGGGAAGTCCATGAATGGCTTGCGGCCGCCGGCCGCCTCGACCAGCTGGTTCTGCAGGGCGATGGCTTCCTTGATGTACTGCTCGGAAGCGGCAAGGCCCTCGGCCAGTGCGGCCTCGTCGACCTTGGGGGCGCCGTTCTCGTAGTTGTTCCACGAGGTCTCGGTGCCGCCGGCTTCGACCATCATCACCGCAACATCGCCGTTGTCCAGCTCGCGGCCGGCGACGACGATCTCGAAGGAGGACTCGTCGCCCTCCTGGAAGGTGGGATGGGGTAGCCACTCACCGTCGGTGGAGTAGGCCAACCGCACGGCACCGATCGGGCCGTCGAAGGGGACATCGGAAACCATCAGCGCCGCAGATGCGCCATTGATGGCCAGGACGTCGTGGGGATTGATCTGGTCTGCCGACAGCACGGTGACCACGACGTGGGTCTCGTTGCGGAAGCCTGCGGGGAACGACGGCCGCAGCGGGCGGTCGATCAGCCGACAGGTGAGGGTTGCGGTGTCGGCGGCCCGACCCTCGCGGCGGAAGAACGAGCCGGGGATCTTGCCTGCGGCATAGGACCGCTCTTCGACGTCGACCGTCAACGGGAAAAAATCGATCCCGTCTCGAACGTGGTTGGCGCCGGTGGCGGCCACCAGCACGCTGGTGTCGCCCATTCGAGCGACGACCGAGCCGCTTGCCAGCCCGGCCAACTTGCCTGTCTCCAGGTACAGGTCTGGTCCGTCACCACCGGTGACGGACCCGGTAACGGAAATGGCTTCCGTCATAAGGGTACTCCTCTGATTCTGTTGTCTCGGCCCGTGCGGCGTTCGCCGGTGCCTGCGGAACGACGCCCCCACCGTGACTCGGCGCGGAGACTGCATCTCCAGACCGTTGCTCGACGGGGACTGCGTCCCACGTTGACAGGCCAGATCCCAGATTTCGACCACTCAAACACGGCGCTGTGCCCGGCGGCGGTGCCGCCCTTGGCTTGACTCGGCTTGAGGAGCCGGAAACTGGTAGCTGACCTACCTCTTGTGGTGCGGGTCGATGCCGCGCACCTCACGACATACTAGCGGCGACCTCGCCGTTCCCGGCCGCTGCCGCCCACGATCGAGCCGGACCAGCTCGGGGACACCGATCCGGCCCGGCCGATCTCGGGGTGAGAGCGGGCCGGGCCGGATGGCCGGGGTGTTGGTTTTGCGGTGGCGGCGGCTGCGCCACCGTCCATGGCCGGGGCCCGCTTCGTGCCGGGACCCGGCCCCGTGGACTACGCCTCGACCTCGACCGCTGCGTGGCCGTTGCCGGCCTTGACCGAGATAGGGGCGTCGATGGCATCGATGTAGCCGTCGTCTCGCGACTTCGACAGCGCAATGGCGACGACAAGGATGCCGAACAGCGGCTTGGCCAGGACGTCTGCCACCGAATAGCCGACCTGACGGAGCACCTCGGCCGTGGCCGCATCATCGATGAACTGCGGGGCCAGGTAGGCCAGCGGGTACACGCTCCAGGTGGCCACCAGCACATAGCGCAGGTAGTCGAGGAGGCGACGAACCCGCTCGCTCTGGCGGTCGAGTGAGCTGCCCAGCTCGCCGAACAGCACATACAGGATGTAGGCGAACGGGATCATGGCGGCGATCCACCACGCCCAGCGGCCGGCGCTGTCCGGATCGGCCACCTCGCCGGGATACCCGAGCAGGATCATGGCCACCGACGCCACCCCGAGCCGGACCAGCAGGCTCCGGGTCTTGGCCTCGGCCAGCTTGAGCACGATCACGAGCTCGGCCAGCAGCAGCGGCACGGTCAGCAGCCAGTCGACGTACCGGTAGCCCTCGTTGAACGGCAACCCGTTCTGGATGAAGCGACCGCCCTCGAAGCTGAAGGCCGACTCCCAGGAGTCGAAGATGCGGATGTAGTGGTAGAGCGCAATCCCGGTGACCAGGGTGGTGAGCGTCACCGCCAATCGGTGGCGGGGTGCGACCCTGCTGCGGATCAGCAGGAAGAAGAGGGTCGGCCGGTGGCCGAGGTGCAGACCCTCCGACTCGAAGAGGTGGCCGCCGAGCTCGGCATCCACTACCAGACCGCCTACCGGTGGGTGCGCTCTGGCCGGCTGCCTGCATTGAAAATACACGGTCGTTACCACATCGATCGGGCCGACCTCGTAGCCTTGCGAGCCGGCCGTGACCGCCCGTCGTCACCCCCGGCTCCAACGCAACGACGGCTGGACCGACAGCGCCAGGCCATGGGAGACGCCCTGTTCGAGGGCGACGAGACCAAGGCCGAAACCATCATCCGCACCCTCAGGACCAACGGCACCGCGGTGAGCCGCCTCATCGAGGAGGTGCTGGCTCCTCCCCTGGTCGAGATCGGCGCAGCCTGGAAGAGGGGCGAGGTGACGATCTACGTCGAACACCGGGCCTCGGCGATCGCCGGCCGCCTTCTGGCGGAGCTGACCCCAAACCCCCGGGGCCGGCGCCGCGGGGTTGCGGTCGTCGCCGCCCTGTCTGGCGACCTTCACCAGCTGCCGACCGCCATGGCCACCGCTGCGCTACGCGACGATCACTGGACCGTCGAGCACCTGGGGGCCGACATGCCGCTGTCCGAGATCGACAGGTTCGCCTCGGAGCACCCGGTCGATCTGATCGTGCTGTCGGCAACCGGGGTCGGTGCGGCCGAGCGGGCCGATCGAGCCAAGGTCGAGCTCGAGGCGACGCATGACATCCCGGTCCTGACCGGCGGTCGGGGCACCACCATCGCCGGACTCCGGGACCTGGCCCGTCAGTCCATCGACGACCGGCGCTGACCGCCGATCACAGCAGCCTCGACACCTCGGTGTCCCACGGCAGCGCCAGGTAGTTGAATCCCCGATAGGGGTAGGTCCCTGCTTTGTCGAAGGACTCGCTGGTCATCGGCGCCCGGCCGAACACAAAATCCACCATGGAGTACAGCTGGTACTCCCGTTGGACGAAGAAGTCGAAGAGCTCGGCCCGCTCGTACCCGAACCGCTCCAGCTGGGGGTTGGTGCCGCACTCGAACAGAACCACGGGCTTGAAACGCTTCAGCACGACCTCGGCCCCCCGCAGGGTCGGCAGCTCCGCTCCCTCGACGTCGATCTTGATGAAGTCGATTCGATCGACGTCGGCAAGCTCCTGGTCGAGGGTCACCAGCCGGACCTCGTAGTTGCGGATGGTCGAGTCGTCGACGGGACGCCGCAGGCCGCTGAACCCGGGCCGATCGACGTCGTCGTAGAACAGCGCCGTGCCCGCCTCCTCGGCGGTGGCGGCTTGGACGATCCTGACGTCGCTGAACTTCTTTCGCAACAGTCGGGCCTTGGCCGGCGCCGGCTCGAAGGCGATATGGGTGCCCTGGGGAGCCAGACGGCGGATGTCGGCCAACATCGAACCGATATGGGCCCCGACATCGACACAGTTGTGGTCGGGGGCGATCAACGTTTCCAGCGCCAGCGTGGTGCGACCTTCTTCCAGATACAGATCCCACAACTCGGGGTGTCGCATCCGCTGGGGGGTCTGCGAGATCCACCGCAGTCGATGGCCGACGCGGCTGATCGGGGTGTCGACCATCATCTGCTTGACGAGAAGCTTCAGCACCTCGTACTGCTTAGCATCTGTTCGGGGCCGCACAGGTTCAGGCTCGGCCGCCGGAAACCGGCGATGCCATCGGGCCGCACCACGATTGGTCCGGGATCCGCCATCGCCGCCGACCCGAAACCCTAGGACCGGCCGGGGAGCACCGGGCGGGCGATGTGACCGACGTCGGTGTCGAACCGATGGGAACGGTGCGCCCCGCTCAGGCGATGCATCTTCACCTCGCTGCGGCGCTCAGCGCCGGAGACCGAGTTCGGCGATCAGCGACCGGTATCGCTCGACATCGATGTCGGCCAGGTAGTCGAGCATGCGGCGACGACGACCGACCAGGGCCAGGAGGCCACGCTGGCTGTGAAAGTCCTTCTTGTGGACCTTCAGGTGCTCGGTGAGGTGGTTGATCCGATCGGTGGCCAGTGCAATCTGGACCTCCGGCGAACCGGTGTCGCCATCGGTCTTCTGGAACTTGGCGATCGTGTCGCCCTTGGGGGGGAGGTTGGCGGCCGGCTTGCTCATGATCGGAACTCCTGTTGAACGAGAGGCTGCCGATCGATCTGATGGCAGCGCAAGGAACAGTTGTGCGGGACCTGGGGCCCAGCCATCGTTGTCGCCCGAGCCCACTCGATTCGTGGCGGTGCGAGTACAACAGCGGATCCAAGGGTAGCCCTGCCGACCGGCCCTACCACCCGATGGCCGCCGAGTTGGTCGAGATCGGGCCCCGCTGCACACTATGGCCATGGAAATCGCTGCATTCGAGACCTTTGTCGTCGGCAATCCACCACCCCACAAAGGTGGTCGCTACTTCATCTTCGTGAAGCTCGTCACCACCGATGGCGTTGTCGGCCACGGCGAGGTCTACACCGCCACCTTCTCGCCCAACGTGGTGGCGGCCATGATCGAAGATGTCTGCCAACGCCACGTTGTCGGCTCCGATCCCCACCATATCGAGCGGCTGTGGCGGGCGACCTACAGTCGCGGCTACACGGCACGGCCGGACCTCTCGCTCGTCTCGGTGCTGAGCGGTATCGAAATCGCCTGCTGGGACATCATCGGCAAGGCGGCCGGCAAGCCGGTCCACGAACTGCTGGGGGGCCGGGTTCACGAACGGATCCGAACCTACACCTATCTCTATCCTTCCGAGCAGAGCGTCGACATCTACGCCGGGACCGACGTCTACGCCGAACCGGAGATCGCCGCCGCCCGAGCCGCCGGCTACGTCGAGCAGGGCTTCACCGGCCTCAAGCTCGACCCGATGGGCGGCTACTCGGCGTTCGATCCCCGGCAGCCGTCGCTGGCACGCCTCGACCTGGCGGAGGCCATGGTGTCGTCCATTCGGGAGGCGATCGGGAGCCGGGCCGACATCCTGTTCGGCACCCACGGGCAATTCAGCGCCTCCGGCGCCGGCCGGCTGGCGGCCAGGTTGGAGCGTTACGATCCGCTGTGGTTCGAGGAGCCGACGCCACCCGAGATGCCCGAGGAGATGGCCAAGGTGGCCCGATCGACCACCATCCCGGTGGCCACCGGCGAGCGGCTGACCACCAAGTACGAGTTCCGCAGGGTGTTGGAGGTCGGGGCGGCATCGATTCTCCAGCCGGCACTGGGCCGGGTCGGGGGGCTCCTGGAGGCCAAGAAGATCGCCGGGATGGCCGAGGCCCACTACGCCCACATCGCCCCCCACCTGTACTGCGGCCCGATCGAGGCTGCGGCCAACATCACCCTCGCCACCTGCAGTCCCAACTTCTTGATCCTGGAGGCCATCGAGGACTGGTCGGGCTTTCACTCCGAGTTGCTGGTGGAGCCGATCCGATGGGAGGACGGGTACGTCATCCCATCGGAGGCACCGGGCATCGGGGTGACCCTCGACGAGGACGTGGCCAGGGCCAATCCCTATACCGGCGATCTGCTCCACTTGGAGATGCACGAAGAGCCGCTCGGCTGACCACACCGCTGCGGTCTGCGCCATGAGCGGCTGCGGCGGGCTGCGGCCGGACCGACGATCAATCGAGCTGGGACGATGACCGGTCGAGGATCTCCGAGGCCCTGGCGATGTCGAGCTGCAGTTGTGCCTTCAGCGCCTCGATCCCGTCGAATCGTTGCTCGGACCGCAGCAGTTCAACGAAGCGGACCCTGGCCTGCTCGTGATACAGGTCGCCGTCGAAGGCCAACAGGTGCGCCTCCAGCAGCGAGTGCTCGGCGTCCTGGTAGAAGGTCGGGCGCTTTCCGATGTTGATGGCGCAGGGCCACTCCGGCCCGTCCGGCCTGAGATACCAGCCGGCATAGACTCCATCGGCGGGCATGGCCAGGTCCCGGGCGACGGCGATGTTGGCGGTCGGGAACCCGATCGTGCGACCCCGCTGATCGCCCTGGACCACCGGGCCCCTGATCTCGTGGTATCGACCGAGTAACTTCGACGCCGCTACGACCTCGCCCTCGGCCAACGCCCTACGAATGGCGGTCGACGAGACCGATTCCACCGAACCGTCCGGCCGGGGAAGCAGCTGCAGGCCCTCGACCTCGAAGCCGTTCTTGCGGCCGAGCTCGCGCAACAACTCCACGTTGCCGGCGCGGCCCTTGCCGAAATGAAAGTCGTGGCCGACCACGACCGCCTTGGCCCCCATCAGGTCGACCAGCATGCTCTCCACGAACTCTTCGGCGGTCTCGGCGGCCCGGACCTCGTCGAAGGGCACGACGAGAACGGTGTCGACCCCGAGCTGTTCCAGGAGGTCGATCTTCTGGTCGATGTCGGTCAGGAGCAGCGGGGCACTATCGGGGCGCAAGATCGAGGCCGGGTGAGGGTGGAAGGTCACCACTGCGGTCGCCAGACCGAGCCGGTCCGCCGTCTGCTGGGTTGCCCGGATCACCGCCTGGTGCCCGATGTGGACGCCGTCGTAGGTGCCGATGGTCACCGCATGGCCGACCGCCGCATCGGCGCCGGTCCGGCTGAACTGCTCGATGTCGCGAATCACCTGCACTGCATGGAAACGCTATCGGCCATCAGCTGCCGGTCAGAACTTTTGCTGCACAAAGGTTCCCGTCCCTCGCCTCGTACACCGCCAGCAGCTCGCCGCCGGGCCCGGCCACCGCCAGAAAGCCGTCACCACCGGCCGGGCCCAGGGTCTGGCCATGGGAGACCTTCCTCGCCACCTCGGCGTCGACCTCGAGCCTCGGCATGCCATCGAGGAGGTCGGCCACCGGGGTCAGCTCGATGTCGTCGGCGGGGCAGGCTCGGGCCAGGGTGAACGGCCCGACCGCGGTCCGTCGCAGGTTGCGGAGATGGGCACCACCACCCAGCGCCCGGCCCAGATCCGCGGCCAGGGTTCGAATGTAGGTGCCGGAGGAGCAGTCGACCTCGGCCCGATAGACCAGCGGATCATCGGTCGGGGTCACATCGAAGCGGTGCACGGTCACCGGCCTCGGCGGTCGCTCAATTTCCTTGCCCTCCCTGGCCAACTCGTGAAGCCGCTTGCCGTCGATCCTGACCGCCGAGACCATGGGCGGGATCTGTTCGATGGCACCCACGAATCGCTGTGTGGCGGCGACGACCGCATCGGGGTCGAGGGTCATGTCGTGGCTGGCCACGATGTCGCCGGCGGCGTCGAGCGTCGAGGTCTCGACGCCGAACACGATCTCGCCGACGTAGCTCTTGTCGGCCCCGGTCACGAACTGCAGCAGCTTGGTTCCGGACCCGACACCGATCACGAGCACCCCGGTGGCGTCGGGGTCGAGAGTGCCGGCATGGCCCACCTTCCTGGTGCCGAGGGCCTGGCGAACCTGGTCGACCACATCGTGGCTGGTGCAGCCGGTCGGCTTGTCGACAACAACACAGCCGGACACCCCGGTATCGGGGCGCTTGTTCTTTGATCGGCGACCCACCGGCTGCTACCCGTCGTCCTCGGCGTGGCGGTGGTCGGCCGTACCGTCGCCACGACGACCATCATCGATCACGGTCTCTCGCTGCTCGCCGCCAGGCAGCTCGCCCTCCCCATCGGGGCCAAGGTGGCCGAGCGAGCTGAGGATCTCTTCGACCCTGGCCCCGGCCCGAACCGCCGGGTCGAAAAGGAAGACCACCTCGGGGGTCTTACGAATCTTTGCCTCCCGGGCGATCTCGGCCCGGACCGGCTTGCGGTAGTCCGACAGGACCTCCAGGACCTCGGCTTCGGCCTCGGCGGTGTCGACCGATTCGATGGTACTGATGAACACCTCGGCCCGGTTGAGGTCATTGTCGACCTCGACCCCGGTCACGGTGACGAAACCGAGGCGGTCATCGTCGATCCGCTCCATGTAGCCGGCAACGATCTCCTGCAGCAGGGTGTTGAGCCGTGCGGTCCTCGGGTAGTGACGCTTGGTTTGCGGTTTGGCGGCCCGGGCCCCGCCGGAACGGGACCCGCCGGGACCGCGCCCTTTCGAAGGTCTTGCCATCAGTTCTCCTCCCACCAGCTCCGCCGGAAATCAAGCACGTCGATCTCCGGCCTGGACCACACCGTGCGGTCGACCTTGTCCATCACCGACTGCACATGAGCAACATCGCCACCGACGACGGCAATGCCGATCCGGGCTCGCTGCCACAGGTCATGGTCGTCGACCTCGGAGGCCGCAACGCCGTGCATCTGATCGAGAATTCTGACGATGGAGGTCACAACGGAGCGCTTTTCCTTCAAGCTGCCGGCGGCCGGAATGTGGAGATCGATTTCCGCTACCAGAACGAACATCGCTGCAGCAGACCAATCTGCCGGCCCGGGATCCGCTCGATGGCCGAGCCGGGGCGGGCGACGGCCCGAGGTGGGACCACCGGCTGACGGTGATCGCTATTCGATGGGAATCTCCCGCTCTTCATAGGTCTCGATGACGTCGCCCTCTTTGAGATCCTGGAAGTCCGACAGGCCAATACCGCATTCGAAGCCGGCCGCCACTTCTTGGGCGTCGTCCTTGAACCGTTTGAGTGACTGGATCGAGCCCTTCCAGATGATGGTGCCCTCCCGGAGGAACCGCACCTTCGAGCCCCGGGTGATCACACCGCTGGTGACCATACAACCGGCGATCGAGCCGATCCTCGGCACCCGGAAGATCTCTCGGACCTCGGCCTCGCCGGTGACGACTTCCTCGTACTCCGGCTCGAGCAGGCCGAGCATGGCGTTCTCGATGTCTTCGAGCAGCTTGTAGATGATCTCGTAGTTCCGGATCTCGACCTTTTCCTGCTCGGCCAGCTCCCTGGCCTTACGATCCGGTCGGACGTTGAACCCGAGAATGGTGGCGTTGGAAGCCGCCGCCAGCTGCACGTCGTTCTCGGTGATGCCACCGACGCCCCGCAGCACAAAGGCCAGCTTCACGTCGTCTCGTTCACGCTTCTTGAGGCTGTCGCAGACCGCCTCGAGCGAGCCGTTCACGTCGGCCTTCACGATCAGGTTCAGCGTTGCCGCTTCACCAGCCTGGATCTGCTTGAAGATGTCTTCCAGCTTGGCCCCACCGCTGGTGGCCGACGCGTCCCGACCCAGGCTGGCCAGGCGCTGCCAGTGCTCCCTGGTGTCTGCGACCTTGCTGGCCATTTTCTCGTTGGGGGCGATGACGAAGGTGTCGCCGGCTTCGGCCACCTCGTTGAGGCCCAGGACCTGGACCGGGGTGGACGGCAGCGCACTCTCGATTCGTTCGCCGCGATCGTTGACCAGGGCTCGTACCCGACCCCAGGCCGCCCCGGCCACCAATGGGTCGCCGACGTTGAGCGTGCCACGCTCGACCAGCACCGTGGCCACCGGGCCACGGCCGATGTCGAGATGGGCCTCCAGGACCGAGCCGGCGGCCCGCCCCTCGGGGGTGGCCCGCATGTCCTCGACCTCGGCAACGAGGTTCAGGTTGTCGATCAGATCATCGACGCCGTCGCCGGTCATGGCCGAGAGGGGCACCATGATGGCATCTCCGCCCCAGGCCTCGGGAACCAGTCCCCGCTCGGAGAGCTGGGTCATCACCCGGTCCGGGTTCGCACCCTCGCGGTCCATCTTGTTGATGGCAACGATGATGGGCACCTCGGCCGCCTTGGCGTGGTCGAGCGCTTCGAGCGTCTGGGGCATGACACCGTCATCGGCGGCCACCACCAACACCACGATGTCGGTCACGTCCGCCCCTCGAGCCCGCATCGAGGTGAAGGCCTCGTGGCCCGGGGTGTCGAGGAAGGTGAGGCTCTTGCCGTCTCGTTCGATCTGGTAGGCCCCGATGTGCTGGGTGATGCCACCGGCTTCGCCGTCGACCACATTGGCCGATCGGATCTTGTCCAGCAGGAGGGTCTTGCCGTGGTCGACGTGACCCATGACGGTGATGACCGGTGGTCGCGTCGGCCAGCTGTCGACGATCTCGTCGTCGTCCTCGTCGTCGAACTCGAGCAGCTTGCGGAGTTCGACCTCCTGCTCCTCGCCGGGGTCGACCAGCTTGATCTCGGCGCCGATGTCGTCGGCGAACATCATGATCATGTCGTCGGTCAACGACTGGGTGGCGGTGACCATCTCGCCGTTGGTGAGCAGGAACCGGACGACGTCGGCCGCGGTTCGGTTGAGCCGGGGACCGAGATCCTGGGCCGTCGACGCCCGCTCGATGACGATCTCGCCGGTTGGGATGGGCGCGTCCTCTGCCGAATAGGTCGGCACGTCCATCGGGGTGAGTTCTTCCCTGCTGCGACGACGCCTGCTCTTGCGACGCTGGCGCCCGCGGTTGGGACCACCACGACCGGGAGGACCACCACGGCCGGGAGGGCCGCCTCGGCCGGGACCGGGCTGACTTGGACCGCCGCCGCCGCCGGGCGCGCCACGCCCACCACCGGGAGGACCACTGCTGCGGAAACCACCGGGGCGGGACTGGGAGTCGCTACGACCGCCACCACCGGGCCCGGACGGCCTTGGCCGACCGCCACCGGGGGGTGGCGGGATCGGCTTGCCTCCCCGACCGCGGGGCGGGCCGGGAGGCGGAGGAATGGGTTTGCGGTCCTTCGGCGGCGCGGTGCCGGCGTCGGCTTTTGCCGCAGATTTCTCGGCCGATGCCGGAGCGCCGGACGGCGG
>CAMYLA010000026.1 GCA_947259095.1 uncultured Acidimicrobiaceae bacterium
GCGGTGGATCCGACCGATGGATCAGTTATTCTTACGCGGTCCGGCACAAGGGGCCAGGAATTATCCGCTACGCTGTTTCGGCTCAAGAATGGCGATGTGGATCAAATCGGAGCAAATGTGTTAAATCCGACGGGAGTCGCTTTTGATGCCAACGGGCGGCTTTTTGTAACAAACCGCGCCGACGGGGAAGTCGTTCAAATCAGCGACGACAGCGAAGCGGTCCCGCTGGCCTCAGATCTGGGTGTCGCGACTGGGCTGGCTTTTGACTCGTCAGATACTCTGTTTGTCGGGGACAGAGGCGGGGTGATTTACAAAATGTCGGGTTTGGGAGACGCAGCACATGCTGACTAATGGAGTCCTCCGGCAGGACCAGTACGACTTCATCGTCTTCATAGACCTCGAAGTCTTCTCCAAGATCGTCGATGGCCTCAGGAGCCGTCAGCTCGAGTAGAGGCGCATAGTCGATATCGGGTACCGGCGGGCCGGCGGCGATATAGAAGGCCTCCCAATACAACTGATAGCGGCCAAAGATCTCGTCGAGGTCCGAGTCCCACTCCGTTGGGATGTCGAGGTCGGGTTTTTCAGTCGTTCCGTCGGCGGTGGTGGCACCGGCAACCGTCGTCGAAGTCGACGAGGACGGCGTGACCCCGTCGCCGGCATCGGAATCGACCGCTGAGACAGACGGCTGGGACGTCGACGCATCCACATCGGCATCGATGGGCGGGAACGACTCGGGATCGTCCGAGCCGTCGCCGCCACACCCCGCCGCCAACAAGGCAAAACCACCGGCCACCAAGACCAAGCCCACCCGCAGACGACGGCCTAACAACTCCGGGATTCCCGAATCTCGGTCATGTGATGGCAACGGCGTCTCCTCGCCCGATGGGTTCAAAACTCCCTGGAGCGACGCTGCGCCAAGGGCCTACGGCATGAACAGGCACGCAACAAATATTGCCACGAACCCCGGATCGACAAACCGCGTCGGCGATCTGACCAACCCACCGGAAGATCATTTGTTCGGGCGAGATCCGCCACCACCGAGTGTCGCCGCTTCGCTTCTCAACCTGTCGTCGGACAGCCGAAGCCGTCGATACGGATGAGAATTTAGCATCGTGTCACACCAGCTGGCTACAACTTTCTCATCGAACACACACCACACATCCGCACCCGCCACCACCGTTGGTCCGTGGCGGAACGGCCGAGGTTCCGGCTGCTCATCAGGCTCGTTTTCCTATTCCGGTTCGGGCTGCAGGCCACCCGACGTGGTGACCGGCAGGCCGATGAGCAACAGCCGAGCCGTCGCCGCCAGGCCGGAACAGAGCAATATGGGGATCGTGTAGCCGGCGGTCCGGTCGATCAGCCAGCCGGCGGTCGGCGGCCCAACCAGTCCGCCCAGGCCCTGCGAGGTGTAGAAGAGGCCGAGCACCGAACCGAGCCCGAGCACACCGAACCGTTCGGCGAGCACGATCGTGCTGAGCGCCACGAAGCCGCCGTAACCGATGCCCAGAGCCGTGACGAACAGCAGCAGCATGAGATAGGAGTCACCGGCGGCGAGCCACACCAGGAAACTGAGGGCGATCAGCACGAAGCACGAGCGGTACAGGGCAACCGATCCGAACCGCCGAACCGCCGTGCCGAATCCGATCCTGGCCAGCACGCTGGCCCCGCCGAGCACGCCGACGAGAATTGCGGCAGCAACCGAGTCCACACCCCGGTCCTTGGCATACTGGCCAACGAAAACGAACGGAACGAACAACGCCAATCCCGAGCACAGTGCCGACAGCTGCAAGCGCCGGAACACGGCGGAACCGAAGGCGTCACCGAAACGGGCCGGCTGCGGCCCGGCCTGGCCCGGTGGCCGGCGGACCAGGAGCGTACAGGCCAGCAGAACTGCGGATCCGCCGATACCGAGCATGACAAACGTGTCCCGCCAGCCGTATCGCTCGATCAGGGCCGCCGACACGGGCGACATCACCAGCGTGCCGGCCCCGATACCGGCAACCGCCAAGCCGACCGCGGTGGCCCGGTGGCGATCGAACCAGCCCCCGACCGTCGCCACCATCGGGATGTAGCCGCAGGCTGCGGCGATCCCCACACCGGCGCCGTAGGTCACGTAGCCGACGGCCAACGAATCCACCCGACTCGTCGCCAGCAGGCCGACCAGAAGCGCAACGGCGCCAACCGCCAGCACCGGCCGGGGGCCCCACAGGTCAGCGGCCCGGCCGGTGATCAGACTCAGCCAGAAAAAGGCGAAGGTCGTGATACCGAATACCACGGCAGTTGCGCCCCTGGTGGTGTTGAACTCGGCGGCCATATCGGCGAAGAAGGCACCGAAGCTGTAGGCGATGCCGAGGCTCACGAACGACGACAGGAACGTTGCGACAACCACGAGCCAGGCCTGGCGGGAGTCAACCCCACCGATCCGGGCCGAACTCGGTGTATCGATGATCGGACGCTGTTCGTCGACGGCCACTCGGCGGGTCAGTCGGCGTCGACGAGGGCGGCAAGCGCCCGGTCGATCTCGACGTCGATGTTCAACAGTGCGTGGCTGTATGTCTTGCCCTGGGCGTCGATGTGGAGGCTGAGGGTTCCGCCCCCGCCGAGGCACTCGTGGAGGAGGAAGTTGAGGGCCCCGATGTTCGGCACCTCGAACCGCTCGACCTCGCCGAAGGCAATCCCGGTGAAGGCTTCTTTGACCCGGTCGGCGGTGATGTTGTCCACCAGCCAGGGGTACAACGCCGGATGCCGGGCGATGACCCCGATGTTGCAGGTGTCGCCCTTGTCGCCGGAACGCCCGTGGGCCAGCGACGACAACTTCACCGTGACCATCTCGCCACTCGGCGATGACCCCTCGGACTCCGACCCACCGGCCGATGCAGGATCCGGTTCGACTCGGCCCGGCCCGGTCGGGCCCTCGAAGCCCACCGCAGCCTCCACCCGGTCGCCTCCGCCCATCACCACCACGTCCGACTGGCAGAGCCGGCGGGGGATCAGGCATGGCCAGTAGGCAACCACGTCCTGCACAGGCGGGCGGCCACCGATCACACCAACCCCGGGTGGCCCGGACAGCACCATGGCAGGCAGCATCTTCGAGAATTCCCGGACCTTGGCCCGGTCATGGTCACGGACACCGAACCTGGCCATGACCTCGGTCGATTCGCCGCTGGGCGAGAGTGGGCCCCACGTTGCATCGGCGCCAACCGCTTCGCTCAACGTATCTTCGAACTCGGGCAGCCGGCCCCAGAGGATCTCGCCGAACATCTCGGCCTTGCCCTTGGCGTCTGGCCCGCAGACGATCACCCCACCCGATGCCTTGTAGCCGTCGCTGTAGCTCATCGAGACCTTGAGCAGGTCGGTTGGGGCTGCGCCACGAATTCCGGAAACCCGCACCCGGTCCTGGCCCGCCTCCTCCAGCCGGATACTGCCGAAGTCAACCACCACATCAGGCGTCAGGTAGGCGGCGGGATCGCCCATCTCGTACACGAGTTGTTCCTTGATCGTTGCAACGCTGATCAAGCCGCCGGTGTCGGGGTGTTTGGTGACAACGAACGAGCCGTCCTCGTCCACCTCGACGATCGGGTAGCCGACGTTGTGGAACGACGGCACCTGCCGCCAGTCCGTGAAGTTGCCCCCGGTGCTCTGCGCCCCGCATTCGAGAATATGGCCGGCGATGATGCCGGCGGCCAGGCGATCCCAGTCGTCGCCGGCCCAACCGAAGTGGTGGATCATCGGCGCCAGCGTGATCCCGGTGTCGGTGACCCGGCCGGTCACGATGAACTTGGCACCCTCCTGCAGGGCTCGGACGACCGGGGCGGCACCGAAGTAGGCATTGGCGCTCGTCACCCGCTCGATCACCTCGCCGAATCGTCGGCCATCGTCCATGTTGGACATGTCGACCCCGTCGTCGTGCCAGCCACCGATCCGATCCATCAGATCGTCACCGGCCACCACACCCACCCTCGGATCGAGGCCGCGAGCTGCGCCCCGGCTCACGATCGCTTCGCCGCATGCCAGCGGCCGCACCCCGCCGGCATTGGAGATGATGGTGATGCCCTTGGCGATGGCATCGGCCATGACCTCGTCGAGCTGATCGACGAAGTCGACCGCATAGCCGGTGTCGGGGTTGCGTTGGACCTGTTTCTGGAGGATCGACATCGTGATCTCAGCCAGGAAGTCCATGGTGATCACATCGACCGGACCACCCTCGATCTGTCGTCGGAGGGCGGTGAGGTCGTCGCCCCAGTAGCCGCTGGCGTTGGCAATTCGTAGTGGCTCTGCCATCTCTTCCCCTGTGCTCGAAACGACCGGCCGACCGGCCCGTGGCGACCGATGCCCGCCTCCCAACCCACCGGCGCAGCGCCGGTGCGGCGATAGTGGTCGAGAGTAGCGTCTGGTGCCGCGCGGGAACGATTGCGTACGATCGGTCAATGCCGGAGGGAAACCGATCATGAGAGTCGAGACGTCGCTGCCGAACGCAGACCTGCGAACCGTGGGCGCCGCCGCGACCCGGCTGGAGAACGCCGGCTACGACACCATCACGACACAGGAGAACCGACACGACCCGTTCCTTCCGTTGGCGGTTGCGGCTGTCAACACGACAACGGTCGGTCTGGCCACCAGCGTGGCCATCGCCTTCCCCCGAAGCCCGATGGTGGCGGCCAACGTCGGCTGGGATCTGCAGAAGGCATCGGGCGGCCGCTTCGAGCTCGGACTCGGCACCCAGGTCCGGGGCCACAACGAACGCAGGTTCAGCGTGCCGTGGTCGGCACCGGCGCCTCGGTTGGAGGAGTACGTCTCGGCGGTGAAATCGATCTGGAACAGCTGGGCCACCGGTGAGCGTCTCGACTTCCAAGGCGAGCACTACCAGTTCTCACTGATGACACCGAACTTCACTCCCGAGCCGCTGGAGACAGCACCGCCCCGCATCACCGTTGCCGCGGTCGGGCCCGGCATGCTGCGAGTGGCCGGCCGGGTGGCCGACGGCGTTCGGCTCCACCCGTTCTGCACCAGGGACTACCTGGAGGCTGCGGTGCTCCCCCAGCTCGCAACCGGTCTGGGCCAGCGCAGGCGTGATCCGGCGGCGCTCGATGTGTACGGCGGCGGATTCGTCTGTACCGGACCCGACGATGCAGCGGTTGCTGAAGCCATGGACTGGGTTCGGTACCGGATCGGTTTCTACGGCTCCACCCGGGCGTACTGGCCGGTGCTGGAACAGCACGACCTGCTGGACCTCGGCGAGCGGCTGAACCACCTGTCGAAGAACAACGGCTGGGATGACATGGCCGGTCTGGTCTCCGACGAGATCGTGAGGCTGTTCGCCGCGGTCGGCCGCCACGACCAGCTGGTCGACGCGATCGAGGAGCGTTTCGGCGGGATCAGCCAGGCGGTGGGTCTCGGCACCGGCACCGGCACCGAGACGGATGTGCCGCCGGATCTCCTGGAGGACATCAAGGCCCTCGGGTAGACGCGCCCTCGTCTGCCGATTCATCGGAGTGCTCAGGCCCCGATCGGCCTCCGATCTCCGCAAGAACCAGGAGCACACTGCACAAGCTGATGGCGCAGCTGCTCAACAGACCGATGGCAGTCGATCCGGACCCAATGGTCAAGACCGCAACCAACAGGTTTGCCGCAACCGCCAGCAACAGCGACCAGCCGGGGATGCCCTTCCTGGTCGACGGCGCCACGGATCGCCGCTTGAAGTGCACCCTCGACCCGGTCGGCCTGCCACCGACACCCAGCCGGCCACGGGACCGATCGGCGTCGGTGTCGGCGCCGGCGTCCCGTGGGGCCACCACCGGCAACCGGTCGGACCCCCGGGGGGGAACGGATCGGGCCGACCTTCCCCTTCCTGCGCTTTCCCACCAATCGTCCAACCCATCACGCCAGGATCGATCTCGTCGACCCCTCTCTGGCCATCTCATTGAGCGCTCCCCCCTGGATACTGGCCGTTCGTCGTCAGCCCCTCGAGAAAGTGGAATGAAAGTGCACCGGACAGGCGTTCAGGAGTGAATGACTTCGTGACCTGCATCGGGATATTCGCCAATATTCGCTGCACCCGATTGAGAGCGCTTCGAATTGCCAGGGTTCGTTCAGCCACGTCGTCCCTCCTTCGGCTTTCCGGCTTCTGCTCAAGAGACGCCACGAAGAGTCACTGTCGATACCGGGAAGACAAGATATTTTGACGATTTGTCAGCCGACATGGTCGGCCGACCCCCCAGGCTTGGCCGGCCAGGATCGACCTCGGGCCGATGCCGAAGGTCTACTTTGGGCTGATTTGACCCCGTACCTCGGGACAGTCGCCGCCAATTGGTTACCGTAAGTGTTTAGTACCACTGATTGCCACTCTATGTGGCCGCTATCTGTACAGGCGATAGACCGATCGGCCACATTTCGAGGGATAGTTGCCATCATCACATACGACTGGATTACCAGCGATGGCCGCCATTCATCCCGAATTCCGGGGTCGCTCGGCCGACCATGCTCCGACTGGCACCTCCATCGATGACACCCACCACCCGGACTCGAGGGCGGCCCGGCCGGTTGGAACGGCACACGGGACGTCAGCCCACGACCCCCCTGGGGGCCACATCGGATCAAGCGCCAGCGGGCCCGCCGGTCGACGCCCAGTACTGGATGCCGGGCCGGGCCACGAACGAACGGACCGCTGAGACCTGGTTCGGGCCACGGCTGTATCGGGCCGACCGTAGGGCCTTCGGACCGAGCCGGCTCACCGGTCCGGGCGGCCAGGCGTTTCGGCGAACGCTGCCGTCGTTAACGAAAATTCTTTCCGAACGTTTTGTTTCAGGGTGGGATTTGGTAATAGCGTTTGGCCAACACCAGTAGTTGCAACAACTACTTACAGTAACCAACCACTCGGAGGATCGGGGCTATGGGGAAGCCACGTCATACCGGAGATCGCCCGGAACTGGAGTTGAAGCGAATTCTGACCGTCGCCCGAGCCGCCGCCTTGGCCGTCGGTGCCAACGACCACGAAGCGGACGAGGTGGCCCAGACCACCGCGGTCAAGTTGTGGTCCAAGTGGCAGACCGAACACATTCGCCGGGCCCGCCGGCGGGGACGGGAACGATGGGAGGGCTACGTCCGGCGGGCCGCCAGGAACGTGCACTACGACCTGGTGCGCAGCCACCAGCGTCGAATCGACCGGCAGCATCGGGCGGCCAACCTGGCCTGCGCCTCGATCGAGAGTCTGCGGCTCGGTCTGGCCGTACCGGCCTCGCCGGAACAGATCGAAGCCCACCTCGGCCGGAGCATGATTGCCGAGGAGATCATGAGACTCCCGACCCGACAGCGTCAGGTCGCAGCCCGGATCTGCCTGGAGGAGATGACGGTCTCGGAAGTGGCCCTCGATCTGAACATCCAGCCACAGTCGGTGCGAAAGCATCTTCGACGAGCCCGGAGGACGCTGCAGGTCAGACTCTCCGAGTTCGACGACCATGGCCGAGGCTGAGCCCGACGAACCGACCTCTACCTGGCCGGGCCCAAGACCGTCACCCCGAGTCCGGGCAGCGTTTCGATTCGGCCGTCGTCATCGGCCAGGTCGATGGTGGCCAATTGTCGTAGGGCTTCCAGTCGGATCCGGCGGTCGACGGCCTCCGGTACGGAACGGACGTCATTGTCTTCGTTTCCATGGAGCGGTTCAGTCATCTCTTCCCCGTTGTGGTCGATCCCTCTGGGTTTCGGTGACCGAGACGAACATCGGTCTCACAGTTCTTGAGACGCCGCAGCCGGCACCGATCGTTACCACCTTCGAGCGGAATTATTGCCGGTGTTCCGGCAAACCGTTGCGGGGCCGGGAATTCGGTCGGTATCGACCGCTCGGCCCGCACCGTCAAACGTCGAGCCGGGGGTCGATGACCAGCAACAGCGCATCGGCGAACAGGTTGATCACACCCAGAATCAGGGCGATCACGAACAACGAGCCGACGACGGCCAGGTCGTCGCGCCGGCCGATGGCCACCAGCACATAGTCGCCGAAACCGGGGAGGATGAAGATCCGCTCGATGATCAACAGGTTGCCGAACAGCAGGCTGGTCTGGGCCGCGATGGCAGCCACCACGCTGGGGGCGGCCGGCCGCAACGCATGGACTCGAATGATCCGACCCGGTCGGACCCCCTTCGACCGGGCCAGGAGCACATGCTCCAACGGCAGCTGCTGGAGGATCTCCGATCGCAGCAGCACCAGATAGATGGCGGCGGTGGTGACCCCCAACGTGAGCGACGGCAACGCCATCGAACGGAAGTGCTCGACCGGGTCCTCACCGAACGGGATGTACCGACCGACCGGCAGCAGCTGGGTCCCGAACGACATGCCGAACAGCTCGAAATCACCGACCCCGAGGGTGTACTGGAAGATCGGGCCGATCACGAAGATCGGCAGCGCCAAACCGAGCAGGGCGATGGCCCGGAAACCGAGATCGACGGCGCGGCCCCGAAATCGGGCACCGAGCAGCGCACCGGGCACGGCCAGCAGCACCGCCAACACCTGGCTGTAGACCAGCAGCTGGGTCGAGATCGGGATGGTGCGACTCACCCCCTCACCCACCGTCTCGCTGTAGCTCGAGTCGCCGAGCTCACCGAAGAGGGCGTCGGCCAGCCAGGTCACATAGCGTTCCATGGCCGGTATCACGCCGGTCGGGGTGCTGCGGGAGGCGTCGGGGTAGTTGTGGACCAGGAACCAGATGATGGCCATCGCCAGGAAGATCGTCATCGCCACCCGGACGATCCGCCGCAGGAGATACCGCCTGGCCCCCGCCGGCAGCGCGAACAACCCGGCCAGCACCAGCAGGCCGAGACCCAGCACCAGGGGAACACCGCCGAGGGCGGCCGCCACCAACGTCACCGCCGAGGCCGCCGCGGTGGCCACGATGACCCGTGCGGCGGCGGAGATGGTCTGGTCCTGTTCTCGCCGGGGTGGCGATCGACCGTCAGCCGGCCGAGGCGAGGTCGGCCATGAACCGGACCCCGTCGGCGACCGACGCCGGTTGCTTGGCGTGGACCATGTGCCCGGCCCCCTCGACCTGAACCCGCCGCTTCACGTCGAGGTGCTTGTCGAACACGTCGGCCGAGGCCTGGAACCGCTTGTCACGCTCGCCGACGATGGTGTAGGCCGGGGCGCTGATCTCGCCCATACGATCCATGACCATCGAGTCGACGTGCATCGAGATCTCCTCCATCCCCGGTGGCAGGTTCTCGGCCTTGGCCGCCATCACCCGCACCGAATCGTTCCACTGCTCCCGGCTGTCGGGGCTCCGGAAACCGGGCCCGGCCGCCACCAGAACCAGTCCGGCCACGTCCTGGGGCCGGAGGATGGCCTGGGCCAGCGACAGGTAGCCGCCGAGCGAATGACCGACCAGGACAGCCGGCCGACCGGCGATGTCGAGGATCCGGCCGAGGTCGGCCAGGGCGTGGTCCCTGGTGTAGAGCCCGGGGGCGGCGGCTTCGGATCGGCCATGGCCTCGCATGTCCCAGGTGACGCTGCGGACCGCATCGTCGAGCTCGGCAACCACCCCGGACCAGATCTCACCGGTGTTGAGCCAGCCGTGGGTGTAGACCACCGGGACACCGTCGCCACGCCGTTCCGAATACAGTGCCGGCTCGATGTCGACGGCCCCTTCGTCGAGGTTGTGAGGCTCTGGGTTTGACGAGGTTTCACCGCGGGACATCGGCTCGACGCTAGCCGCGACCCCCGGGCCAACGCCCGCCGAGATGCTTCGGCGGGCGGAGAAATCTAGGCTGCAGCATGGTCGAGATCCGCACCGACGACGTCACGACAACGGTCTACTCCACCGACAACTCCATCTATCAGGTCCGGCCGTCGGCGGTGGCGCTGCCGGCCACCGCGGCCGAGATCGCCGAACTGCTGGCCGACAACCACCGGGCGACGTCGCCCCGCCCGATCGTCGCTCGGGGCGGGGGCACCGGCACCAACGGCCAGAGCCTGACCACCGGGTTGATGATCGACGTCAAGCGCCGGCTCAATCGCATCGTCTCCATCGACCCCGAGCGGCTGGAGGCGGTGGTGGAGCCGGGGGTCGTCACGGCCAGACTCAATGCCGAGCTGGCCGGCCACGGCCTGTTCTGGGCCCCGCACACCTCGACCCTCAACCGGGCCACCGTCGGCGGCATGATCTCCACCGATGCCGCCGGCAAGGGTTCCCTGGTCCATGGCAGAGCGCACCGCCATGTGCGGTCGCTCGACGTCGTGCTGGCCGACGGCACCCCGTGGACCGCCGAACCGGTCACCGTTGCCGAGGCCGAACGGCGGGCCGACGGTGACGGAACCGGCGCCGAGTTGTGGCGGGCCCTGCTCGATCTCCCCATCGGCGAGGAACCGCACCTCCACCTGCCGGAGCTGGCCCGGGGATTCAGCGGCTATGGCATCGATCGCCTCCGACGCCACGCCATGGTGGACCCGGTGGCCCTGCTGTGTGGCGGCGAGGGCACCCTGGCCGTGATCACCCGAGCAACGATCGCCCTGACCAGGCTGCCGACCACGACGGTCCTACTGGTGGCGAGCTACGACTCGTTCGGCGACGCCCTCGACGATGCGGTGCAGTTGCGGCACACCGGCCCGACCGCCATCGAGTCGTTCGACGAGACCACCCTGGAGCGAGGGCGCTCGTCGCCGGCCTGGCCGGCCTTGGGGTCGGTGGTCGGCGACCACCAAGGGGCGGTGCTACTGCTGGAATACTCCGGCGACGAGGCGATCGACATCGCCGCCGCCGAGGCCACGGTGACGGCCGGCGGGCGGAGCCGGGCGGTCAAGGCCCTGACCGGCGCGGCCGAACAGTCGGCGGCGTGGAAGGTCCGGGCCGATGCGGTTGGGCTGCTGGCCAAGGTGGCGACCGGCGGCCCGGAGCGGTCGGCCCGCCCCACGGCCTTCGTCGAGGACTGCGCCGTTCCGGTCGAGTCGATGAGCGAGTTCATCGCCGGCTTCCGGGCCATCCTCGACCGGGCCGGGGTGAGCTACGGCATGTTCGGCCACGCCGACGTCGGCTGCGTCCACGTCAGACCGGCGCTGGACCTCACCGACCCCGAACACGAACAGCTTGTCCGGTCGATCACCGATTCGGTGGTCGAGCTGGTGGCCGGCCACGGGGGTGTGCTGTGGGGTGAGCACGGCCGAGGTTTCCGGGGCGACTCGGTGGAGTCGTTCCTGACCGCCGAGACGATCGACCTCATGCGCCGGGTCAAGCGGGCCTTCGACCCCGGCGACCTGCTCAATCCCGGCAAGCTGTACCGACCGGCCGGCTCGGACCAGCGCATCGTGGCGGTCGACGAACCGCCGCTGCGAGGCCACGCCGACCGCCAGGTCTCGGTGGCGGTTCGGCGCCGCTACGACTCGGCATTCGCCTGCAACGGGAACGGGCTGTGCCATCACCACGCCGAGGCCGAGGTGATGTGCCCGTCGTTCAAGGCAAGCGGCGATCCGGCCCTGTCACCAAAAGCCAGGGCCGACCTGCTGCGGGCCTGGCTGCACCGCCGGGCCGGGATGGCGTCGCTCGACGATGCCGGCCGGGCCGAGCTCGAAGGTTTCGAGGACGACATCGCGGCCAACCTCCACCAGTGCCTGTCCTGTTCGGCCTGCACCGGCCACTGCCCGGTCGAGGTCGACATACCGGAGCTGAAATCGAAGTTCCTCGAAAGCTACTACGAGCGCCGCCGCCGCCCGCCGTCGCACCGGTTGCTCAGCCGGTTCGAGCAGCTCCTGGCGGCCGGTTCGAAGCTGGCCGGCCGAGCTCCCCGGCTCAGCGCCCTCGGGTCGGGGCCGGCTGGTCGACTGCTCGGCCTCGTCGATCTCCCGGTGCCGAAACCGCCATCGCCGACCGACGCACCCCCACCCCGGTTCGAGCCGGGCCGATCCCAGACCGAACTGGTGCTCATGCCAGACGTGTTCACCAGCGGCCTCGAGCCGGACACCCTGCAGCGGGCGGTGGAGCTGCTGGCGTCGATGGACCTGTCGGTGGCGGTGGCCCGGTTCGTCCCCTCCGGCAAGTTCGATCATGTCAAGGGCCGCAGGCCGGCGTTCGAGAAGGCGGTGCGAGCCCAGCAACAGATGGTCGACAGCATCGTCGACAGCGGGGCCCAGCCGGTGGTGATCGAACCGGCCATCGGCCTGCTTCACCGGTCCGAGTACGTGGAGACGGTGCCCGACTACCGGGGCGGGGCGGTCCGCCACCTCGTCGAGATCCTCGACCACCACCGGGATCGGATCGGCATCGCCGCCAACCCAAGAGCCCTGACCCTGCTTGCCCACTGCACCGAACAGGCAACCGCCCCGGCGCTGGTGGTGGCGTGGCAGCGGGTGCTGGAGGCGGCCGGCCACACCGTGGCCGTTCCTGCGGTGGGCTGCTGCGGCATGGCCGGCATCTTCGGTCATGAGGTGGGCAACCAGTCGATGTCTCGCACCCTGTGGGACCTGACCTGGGCCGAGCGGGTCAGCAGCGACAATGCGGTGCCGGTTGCGACCGGCTATTCCTGTCGATCACAGGCGGCCCGCTTCGCCGATCGACCGGTGGGCCATCCGCTGGACCATCTCGTGGGGTGACCACGGCCGCGAGCCGAGCAGCCTCCGCCGGCGGCGGCGTGGCCCCGGTGGCGCTCAGCGCCAGGCTTGACCGCCGCCGTGGACGTTGATCTTCTCGCCGGTGACATAGCTCGCCTTGTCGGAGACGAAGAACCGGACGGCGTTTGCGATGTCCTCGGGCTGGCAGACCCGGCCGAACGGCATCTGATCGCTGAGCGAGGTGATGTCGTCGATGTCGGCCGCACCCTTGACCAGGCGGCGCCCCATCTCGGTCTCGACCAGGCCCGGGGCCACGATGTTGACCCGGATCCCGTTGGCCCGCTCCTCCTTGGCCAGGGTCATGGCCAGCGACTCGACCGCAGCCTTGCCCATGCTGTACGGGGCGCCGTTTGCGCCGTGGCTGAGCGTCGCCACCGAGGAGATGCAGACGATGTCGGACCGTTCGTGGGTCCGCAGGTGGGGAACCGCAACCGAGAACAGCTGGTGGGGGCCGAGGGCGTGGGTGGCCATGACCCGCAGCAACTCCCCGGGGTCGGTGTCTGCCACCGACCGACCCCGACTGGCGATCCCGCCGTTGTTGACCAGGATCTGAAACCCACCGAATCGATCGATCACCTCGGCGACGTTTCGGCTGTTGTCCTCCGGCTGGGAGACATCGCCCTGGAAGGCGGCCGCGGCCCGGCCCATCGACTCGATTTCCGCCACCGTCTCGGCCGCGGCCTCGCCGTCCTTGCGGTAGGTGATGGCAACGTCGATTCCATCGGCGGCCAAGCCGAGGGCGATGCCCTTGCCGATGCCCCGGCCGCCGCCGGTGACGATTGCTACACGATCAGCCATGCCAATTCCCCTGTCGATGTCGGTCGGTTCGGCAACCGTGCTAGCACAATCGATCTCGGATGCCCAGATGACCTCCGGCGAGGTGGCGGGCCGGGCCAAGATCGACCGGGCTGTTCTGCTCAGCTGTGGCCGGCAGGGGTCGGGGTCCGCTGCGGTCGGGCGCCGGACCGCTGCTCCGGTTCGGGATCGGACCGGTCGGTCGGCCGGCTGGGCGGTGCGCTCGGGGCAGGGCCGATCGCCGCCTCTGCGGCCCGGTGGTCGCCGGCCGTGGTGGGGCGGGGGTGGCCGGCCCGTTGGATCAACGACTCGAGCGTGCCGAACGACCACCACATGGCGGCGGCGATCACCAGCAGCGACAGGCCGATCAGCGACAGGCCACCGGCCGCGGGACCCATGGCGATCAGCGCCACCAGGGCCAGGATCGACGCCAGGCCGGTGGCCCGCCCCAGGTACTTCCACAGCCAGGGGGCGCTGAGGGTGCCGAAGGCCCGGGCCCTGGCGTAGACCGAGGCCCCCACCAACGCCAGGCCGGCCAGGCCCAGCGCCGCCGCCACCGCATCCCGGGTCACGGCGAAATACAGCACCGAGAGCGCGACCGCCACCAGGAACACCGGCAGACCGTGGCGAACGATCTTCTCCCGCCCGGTCCGGGGCAGGGTGAGGCGGAGGCTGCCGGACAGGAGCCAACCGATGACCACCCGAGACGGTTTCTGGGGCCGCTCGGAGAAGGCCAGCGCCTTGCCGGCCAGGACCGCACCCTGATTGAGTGCCAGTTTCTTGGCCTTCTGCCTGGCGGGGTCGGCCGACAGGTCGACGGTCCAGGGACGGACTCCGCCATCGGATCCGTCACCGACCGATGGCCCGCCTGCGACGATCGCATCACCACGGCCGAGGGAGCCTGCAGCCCCATCGACCGCAGCACCGGCGGCGTCGCCGGCGGGAACGCCGGTGAACAGGGCGATGAAGGCGTCGGCCACGGCGTCGGCCGAGCCTCGGCCGGACCGGAGATCGGCCAGGGCGGTCTCGGCTCGATGATGGAGCCGGTCCGAACTGTTGCCGTTGACCGCCAGCAGGGCGTCGAGCGGGGTGTCGGCCGAACCATGACCCGAGGGTCCGCCGTTGGCGGCCGCGGGGTCGCCGGGAGCCGGTGTCGCGGCCTCAGCGGCCAACTCCAACAGCATGGCCCGATGGACCCGGCGCACGTCGTCGGCCGAACCGTGGAGGACTCGGCTGACCACCACCTCGGCGGTGTCGAACCGGCCCCAGGTGATGTCGTTCAGCCGCCAATCGGCGTCGAGGAATCCGCCGAAGTGGGCCAGGGCGTTCCCTCCGAGTTTGCGGCGCTTCAGGCCCGGATCACACTCGTCGACCAGGAGCCGGGCATCGAGTGGGCTGACCCGGACCGCATCGACCGCTTCGAACTTGCTGTTGGCGATCTCCTCCAGCGGCAGGATCAGCTGATCGTAGTCCCCGTAGTTCACCCAGGCGTCCGCGGCCCGCAACAGCAGCCGATCGTCGAGGTCGGCGGCCAGGATCGCCTCGCGACCGTCGTCGCTGGAGCGGGCCAACGGGTAGCTCAGCTCCTCGACCGTCTCCTCGATCCGGCGGTCGAACTCCTCGGATTCGATGTAGCTCAGCAGTTCCTCGTCCGACAGCCGCCGGTGCCCGCCGACCAGGTCCAACGATCGCTGCCGCTCCACGTAGTCGCTCAGATCGAAGTACAGGTTGTTGATGGTCCGCCTCAGCCGAACGCACTGCTCGAAGAACTCGACATCGGCCGGGGCCGGCGATGCCTTGTCGACGACCGACCGTTGGATCTTGCTCAACAGGTGCTCGATCAGGGTGAAGCGGCGGAGCCGGTAGTCCACGTCGAGCAGGGCCAGGCCGACCCGCTGGATGTTGGACACCGGGCCGTTCCGATTTTCGATCCACTGCTCGATCCGGGTTTGAACCGGCACGGCCAGTCTGGCCACCAGCGCGGTGTCGGCCGGGGTCTCGCCGACCGACAGTGCGGTCTGGACCAGCAGCGAGACCACCGTCCGCCACCGGTAGTCCTCCTGGGCCACCGCACCCCAACCCCGGGCCGCGGCGAACGCCTCCCGCGGCTGGTTGACCCAGGTGCCGACCACACCGGTTCTGGATTCGGAGCCGGGGGCGAACCGCCGATAGCCGTTGTCGAGCACGGCGGTGGCCAGCTCACGATCGGTGAGCGCGTCGCCGCCGGGGAAGGCCGGGCCGAGCCGCTGGACGAGGGCGGCCCTGATCTCGTCGTCGGATCGTGTGAACAACCCGTCGAGCGCCGAGTTCAACCTGGCGATCGCATCGTTGTTGGCCGCCAGCGCGGCCACATCCTCCCGGATGTCCTCGGCCCTTGCCAGCCCGTAGGTCCCTGCGGTGTAGCTCCACAGCCCCGGCTCGGCGGTCTCCTGCCAGCTGTCGAGCTCGGCCACGGGATCCGGTTCGACGAACAGCACCTTGCGGTCGACGGGGATCTCGGCCCGACGGGTCCGGACCGGGGCCATGGCGTACTTGAACGGCTTGTTGTCCATGGTGCCGCCGTCGGTGTACCAGCGGTCCTCCAGGTTGAGGTAACCCTCCTCGGGGTGGAGTCGAGGTGACAGGAAGCGCCTGAGCTCGTGATCCCGGTTCGACTTCCGGTCCCGGCCGGCCTCGACCTCGTGCCAGTTGGCCGGATAGAGCGCGGCGGGATGGGCCGAGGTGGCACGGCCGGCGAAGGCCAGGACCGCATCGTGGCTCCCGTCGAGCTGGGTTTCCCTGTCGCGGGTCTGGGACGGCTTTCGATCGGAGAAGTGGAACACCGCCCGCCGCCGCAGCTCCTGGATCTCCATGGTGCCCTCGGTGTCGAGGCGGACCGTCTCGGCCACACCCCGGAGGTCGGTGGTGGTGACGTAACAATCCACGTCGTCGACCAGCCGCCCCCGACCCGACCCGTCGTCGAGGTTGGCCGCCTGCTCGGACAGGTCGACCAGGGCGTCGAACAGTATCCGGTGGAACCTGCGGCCATCGAGCAGGGCCTTTGGCGGCTCGTTCGACCGGGGCACGGCCGGGTCGTTGCCGGCCATCAGGTCCAGGAGCCCGGCCTCGGTGTGCCAGACGTCGCGCAGCCCGTCGAGGTTGCCGCCGTGGGCCAGGGCCTTGGCCAGGAACAAGGCGTTGAGACCGCCGGCCGAACTGCCCGACAGCACGTCGACCACCACCCGCCTCGGCTGGCAATCCTCGCCCCCCGATTGGCACAGCCTGCGGTACTCCCGCTCCACCGGCGTCAGCTCGTCATCGGCCACCCGGTCCGATCCGGCACGAACCACCGAGAGCAGTTCCTTGCAAGCGCCGCTCATGTACACCGCCAGCGACACGCCCCCGTAGAGGACGAGGCTGATCCGGGTCTCGATTCGTGGTGCATCCATGATCGCTCCTTTGCCCTATGACCCCCGGATCGGCGCTCAGATACAGGTATCCCGCAGGCCGGGCCTGGCCGAACCGCAACCAACGCCCGTTTTGGGTGGGATGGCACGGCAGCGATACCTTCTGGCCATGAGACCGAACCCGGTGAAGACCATGCTGGGCGACGGTGAGACCGTCATCGGCACCATGGTGTTCGAGTTCCTCAGCCCCGGCCTGCCCCAGGTGCTGCAGAACGCCGGGGCCCAGTTCGTGTTCTACGACATGGAGCACAGCGGCTTCTCGGTCGACCAGATCAAGTGGCAGCTGGCCCTGTGCCGGGGGCTGGACATCGTGCCCCTGGTGCGGCCGCCCGACACCAGCTCCCACGACACCGCCCGGTTGCTCGATCTGGGGGCGATGGGGCTGCTGTTCCAGATGTGCGAGACCGCAGAGCAGGCCGAGGAGTTCGTCCGGTGGACCAGGTACCCGCCGGAAGGTCGGCGGGGAGCGATGTTCGGCGGGGCCCACGACGACTACCGGGCCGGGCCGGTACCGGACGTGATCGCCGGCGCCCACGATCGGACCATGGTCTGTGTGCTCATCGAGTCGGCCAGGGGGCTGGCCAACGCCGAGGAGATCATGGCGGTGCCGGGCGTCGATGTGGCCCATCTCGGGCACGGCGACCTGTCGCTCTCGCTCGGGGTGCCGGGTCGGATCGATCATCCCGACATGGTGGCCGGGATCGACACCATCCTCGCCGCCTGCGAGCAACACGGGAAACCTGCCGCCTGCCTGGCCGGGTCGGTGGAGATCGGCCAGGACTGGCTGCGCCGAGGCTTCCGGATGATCAGCTACAGCTACGACATCGGCCTGCTGAGCGCGGCGCTGGCCGATGGCATCGGCCGACTGCGAGAACAGGCATGAGCAACATGTCGAACCTGTCGAACCCGTCTTCGACGGCGACGACGGCGACGACGGCGGCCACCGCAGCGGGCAGCCCACTGACACATGCGCAGGTCCGGGACTACCGGGACCAGGGCTGGATCGTGTTGCCCGACGTGTTCGACCGGGCCGAGGTCGGGGTGCTG
This sequence comes from uncultured Acidimicrobiaceae bacterium, assembly GCA_947259095.1. Taxonomy (GTDB): domain Bacteria; phylum Actinomycetota; class Acidimicrobiia; order Acidimicrobiales; family SZUA-35; genus JAHELU01. Next base: position 17,875 of record CAMYLA010000026.1, read on the forward strand.
GCCGCGGCGGCGGAAGAGGTGCTGGATCGGCCCGGCCCCGAGGTGGGGCGTGAGCGCAACGGCGTAGCGTCGATCTGTTGGGGCATGCATCTGTTCGACGAGCGCCTGGCTGCGCTGACCCGCCACCCGGCGTTGCTGCTGCCGGCCCGGCAACTGCTCGGCAACGACGTGTTCGTCCACCAGTCCAGGATCAACATGAAGCAGCCGAACGGCTCGGTCGTGGCCTGGCATCAGGACTTCGGCACCTACCACCGGGTCGACGGCGTGCCGGAACCGCGAGGCATCATGATCGCGGTGTTCGTCGACGATGTGAGCGTCGTCAATGCACCGCTGCTGGCGGTGCCCGGATCCCACCGGGAGGGTCTGGTCTCCACCGCCGGGATCGACCCCGACTCGCCCGATCACGAGAACGTCTCCACCTACCGCTACGACATCACCGACGAGACGATGGCCGATCTGGTCGGCCGGTACGGGCTTGAGGCCATCACCGGCGATGCCGGCTCGGTGGTGCTGATGGACATGACCGTGGTCCACGGATCCTCGATCAACATCAGCCCGTTGCGCAGGCTCGTGCTGTACGTGAACATGTGCCCGGTCGACAATCGTGGCCTGAGCTACGAGCGACCGGAATACTTCGCGGCCCGCGACTTCGCACCGCTGCAGCCACTCCCGCCGGACTGCCTGATCCGCGATGGCGGGCAACCGGCAGCCGTCGATCCCGGCCGACCCGGGCCGGCCGAGCCCTAGTGATTCTGTGACCCGATGACGGTCCGCAGGCTCAGCACGCGGCCAGATCGGACACCCTGCGGCCACCATCGAGTTCCACGGGGGTGTTCGACCGCCAGGTAGCCTTGGCGCCAATGCTCCCCCTGCGTGACGAGAACCCGACGACCCGGACCCCGGTGATGACGCTGGTCCTCATCGTCGCCTGCATCGCCGCCTACTTCGGGCCACAGGACGCACTGTCCGACGAGGTCGACGCCGTCCTGTTCAACCTGGAGTACGCCGCCATCCCCTGCGAGCTCAACACCGGCCAACCGCTCAGCGAGGCCGAGATCGACGCCACCTTCAACCGCGGTATCGACGATGCCTGCGTCGCCGACGAGACCGGACCGCAGCTGTTTCCAGACAAGCAGGTCTACCTCGGCCTGCTGACCTCGATGTTCCTCCACGGCAGCCTGCTCCACCTCGCGGGCAACATGTGGTTCCTGTGGCTCTTCGGCAACAACATCGAGGATCGCCTCGGCTCGGTGGCCTTCGTCGGCTTCTACCTGATCGGCGGCCTTGTCGGCTCCGCGGCCCACGTCGCGGCGCAGCCACTGAGCACCGTGCCGGTGGTCGGCGCCTCGGGGGCCATCGCCGCCATCATGGGGGCCTATGCGGTCTGGTTCCCGGACGCGCCGATCCGGACGCTGGTGTTCTATTTCCTCCGCGACATCAGCGCCAAGTGGTTCCTCGGGATCTGGTTGATCACCCAGTTCTTCATCGGTGGCGACAGCGGGATCGCATGGGTGGCTCACGTCGGTGGGTTCGTCTTCGGGGCGCTGATCGCCCTGCTGGTACGACGGTCCGACTTCGGGGAGAGGAAACTGAACCGCTCGTCGGAGCCACGGAAATGGGACAACACCGGAGGTGCCGGCCGGGGACCGCTCCCCCACCCGTTCGACAGCCGGCGAGGCAATATCTCCGACGTCTGACCCGGCGCTCGCCTGAGCTGAGGCTTCGAAACGAAGCGGCTGTCCAAGTCGGTCCCGAGTAGCGTTGGGCCATCTGGTCCAGACAGAATCAGGCGCTCGCCGTCGCCGCCACCGCCATGCTGCTGGCCGCCTTCGTCGGCACCGCAACCAACATTGCGGTGCCGGTGCTGGAGGAGGAGTTCCCCGATGCCGGCCTGGCCACGATCTCCTGGGTGGTGTCGGCGTTCAACGTCGCCCAGGTCACGTTCATGCTGCTTGGCGGCCGGCTCGCCGACCGGCTGGGTCGCAAGAAGATCTTCCTCCGGGGCCTGGCGGTGTTCGCAGTCGGTGCGGCCCTGTCCGGCATCGCCCCGTCGATCGAGCTGGTGATCGTGGCCCGCATCGGCCAGGCGGTTGGTGTGGCCATGATGTTGCCGTCGTCGCTGGCCGCGGTGCTGCCGGAGTTCCCAAGTGAGCGGCGAGGATCGGTGGTGTCGCTGTGGTCGTCGATGGGGGTGCTGGGGGCGGCGATCGCCCCCACCGTGGCCGCCGGCATCCTCTTTGTCTCGAGTTGGCGGGTGGTCTTCCTGGCCGCGGTGCCGGTTGCCCTGCTTGCCATCGTGGCCGGCCGCCGGGTCCTGCAGGCGGGGCTGGTGGCAGAGCAGCCGCCACCGCTGGACCTGGTGGGAGCGGTCACCGGCACCGCCGCGGTCGGTGGCCTGACCTTCGCCATCGTCCAAGGCCGGATCTGGGGCTGGACCGACGGCCGGATCCTGGCCATCGTCGCCGCCACGATGATCAGTGGCGTGGTGTTCGTTCGCAGCTCACGACGCCACCCCGAGCCGCTGCTCGACCTGGACCTGTTGACCATCCCCACCTTCACCGTGGCAACCGCGGCCAGTGCGCTGCTCGCCACCTCGACCAGCGCCACCTGGTTCCTCTATCCGCTGTTCGTCACCGAGGTGTGGGACTACAGCATTCTCCAGGTCGGCCTGGCCATGACCCCGGGGCCGGTGGTCCTGGTCATCTTCGCCCCCTGGGCCGGCAGGCTGGCCGACCGCCACGGCTACCGCAACCTGCTGCTTTTTGGTGCCACCCTGGCCACGCTTGGCACCGCCTGGATGGCATGGCGGCTCCAGCCCGGCGAAACCTACGTTCGGGCTTTCCTGCCGGGCACGGTCGGCATCGGCTTCGGCATGGCGTTCATGCTTGGCCCGGCAAACGCCGCCGCCCTCCGGGACGTGCCAGGCCACCAACTCGGGGCGGCAAACGCCACCTACAACATGGCCCGGATGACCTGCAGCGCCCTCGGGGTTGCCATCACCGCCGCCATCATCGGCGACACCGTGGTCGGGCAGCGGCTGGAGGCCTTCCGGCTCAGCTGGTGGGTGATGGTGGCCGTGATGGCCACCGCCCCTGTGCTGCTGCTGGTGAAGTTCCCGGCCGAGGAGCCGAGCCCCGATGCCAACGAGGTGCCGGCGCCGGTTTGAACCGGTTGACCTGGCCCGGAAGAATTGGCCGGGTCGGGCCCCGACCAGCCCCACGCCGGGGCCCGAACCCCGAGCAGACAACCAGCCGAGCGAACGAGCCACCGTCGTCATCCGGCGGCATCGACAGGAGCGAACCGTGCCCCACAATCGAGTACTGATCAGCAACCGAGGCGAGATCGCCATCCGGATCGCCAAGGCGGCGGCGGTGATGGGAATGGAATCGGTGAGCGTGTATCCCCCGGCCGATCGGTTCTCCCTCCACACCACGGTCACCACCTCGACCGAGGAACTCGACGCCGGCCCGTCCGGCGGCCAAGCCGACCCGGTGGCCGCCTACCTCGACATCGAGGCCATGATCGACGTCGCAAAACGAACCGGCTGCGACTGCGTCCATCCCGGCTACGGCTTCCTGGCCGAGAATCCCCGATTCGCCCGCCGCTGCGCCGAGGAGGGCATCGCCTTCATCGGGCCCCCACCCGAGGCTCTGGCACTGTTCGGCGACAAGGTCCGGGCCAGAACGCTGGCCACCTCGCTCGACATCCCGGTGATCAGCGGCAGCGCCGAGGCGTTGGCCACCGCCGCCGAGGCGGCGGCCGAAGCCGAACGGGTTGGCTATCCGGTGATGCTGAAGGCGGCCGCCGGCGGCGGTGGTCGCGGCATGCGGGCAGTGGCAGGGGCGGCCGAGATGGAGGAGGCGTTCGCCCGCTGCGGCAGCGAGGCCGAGGCCGGGTTCGGCGACGGCACCCTTTTCCTGGAGAAGCTGGTCCGCCGACCCCGCCACATCGAGGTCCAGGTCCTGGCCGACGGTGCCGGCAATGTCATCCACCTCTACGAGCGCGACTGTTCGGTTCAGCAACGCAACCAGAAGGTGCTGGAGATCGCACCGGCGGCCGGCCTCGACCCGGCGTTGCGACACCGGATCCTCGGCGACGCGGTGCGGCTGATCGCCGGCACCGACTACCTTGCGGCCGGCACGGTCGAGTTCCTGGTGTCGCAGGAGACCGGCGAGCACTACTTCATCGAGTGCAATCCCCGGATCCAGGTCGAGCACACGATCACCGAGCAGATCACCGGCGTCGACCTGGTTGCGGCCCAGTTCCATGTCGCGGCCGGGGGGTCGCTGGCCGACCTCGGGCTTGGCGACCAGGGGGCGATTCCCGAGCCGCGAGGTTACGCCGTCCAGGCCAGGGTGGTGGCCACCGGTCCCGGCACCATCACCGCCTACAAGGAGCCGTCCGGCCCCGGGGTTCGGGTCGACGGCAGCGGCTACGCAGGCTACGCCCCACCACCTCAGTTCGACCCGCTCCTGGCCAAGGTCATCGCGTCGTCGGGGTTCGTGGCCACCCTCGACTCGGCACTGCAGCGGACCCTGACCGCCCTGGACGAGTTCCACATCGCCGGGCTTCCGACCAACCTGGACCAGTTGCGGGCCATCGTCACCAACCGCGAGGTGCGGGCCGGCAACGCCAGGACGACCCTCCTGGCCGAACAGCCGGACCTGGCATCCGGCGGTTCGGGCCCGGCCAGCGCCCGCACCGACAACGGCGGCGGGTCGGCCCCGGAGCACAACCCCATTTTGTCGCTGCTCGACGAGCGGGCCGGGGCGCTGGTCGGGGCCACCGGAGGCGCAGCCGCCGCCGGTGCGGCCGGGCCCGGCCACGGCGCCGAGTCGGCGAACGGGGGCCGCTCGCTGGCGGTTTCGCCCGGCAACCACGGGGTGATCTGCCCCATGGCCGCGGCGTTGCTGGAGCGACGGGTCGAGGTCGGCGACGAGGTGGCAGCGGGCGACACGCTGGTGATCGTCCACGCCATGAAGATGGAGACCAACGTGACCGCCCCGGTCGACGGCACCATCACCGACCTGCTCGATGCCGGTGTTGGCGATGCCGTCGGCGCCGATCAGGTGATCGCCGTCATCGCCCCCGGCCAGGGCCGCAGCGGCGCCGCGGGGTCCGGCGCCGCTGGTGACGAGGCCGGGACCGACCCCGAGGACGGCTGGCAACCGACCCTGGACGACGTCGCCACCCTGCACCGGCTGGCCCGGGACCGGCTGGCCCCGGACTCCGACGAACCGGGGGTGGTACGCCAACGCAGCAGGAACAAGTTGAACTGCCGGGAACGGATCGATCTGCTGCTCGACGACGGCACATTCCGCGAGGTCGGCAGCGTGACCGGCTTCGCCTCCTACGACGAGGACGGCACCATCTCGGCCTTCACCCCCTCCAACCACGTCGGCGGCTGGGGGGAGATCGACGACAGGACCGCCATCGTCTGCGCCGACGATTTCACCTCCCGGGGAGGCCACGCCGACGGAGCAATCGGCGAGAAGAGCCGATACCTCGATCAGCTGTCGATCGAGTTGGGGGTGCCGTCGATCCGGCTGCTCGACGGGTCGTCGGGCGGGGGCAGCGTGGCCGCCATGGTCCCCCAGCAGCGCAAGGAGGGTGACAGCACGGCCAAGGAGAGCAGCGGGGCCATCAAGGCCGGGCGACCACGGGTGGCCGGCGGCGGCGGCTCGTTCCTTCCCGGTCACCTCGGCTCCACGATGTACACCGAGCAGCTGTCGACGGTGCCGGTGGTGAACCTGCTGCTGGGCTCCGTGGTCGGGATCGGGGCGGCCAAGGCGGTGCTGGGCCACTTCTCGGTGATGGTGCGGGACATCGCTCAGCTGTTTGTTGCCGGGCCCCCGGTGGTCAGCCACGCCATGGGCTACGACATCACCAAGGAGGATCTCGGTGGCTGGCACATCCATTGCACAAACGGGTCGGTCGACAATCTGGCCGAGACCGAGCAGGACGCCCTGGACCAGACCAGGCGCTTCCTGTCCTACCTGCCGGCCAATGTGTTCGAGCCGCCCCCGGTGCTGCCGCCGTCGACCGCCGATCCGGCCGACCGTCGGGACGAGGAACTGTTCACCCTGGTGCCCCGCAAGCGGACCACCACCTTCGACATGCGGCGGGCCATCGAGCTGATGGCCGACCGTGGTTCGTTCTTCGAGGTCGGACCGCTGTGGGGGACCGACCAGATCACCGGTTTCGTCCGGTTCGACGGGCACCCGCTGGGGGTGATCGCCTCCGACAGCCGCCATGTCAATGGTGGGGCCCTGACCGCAGACGGCTGCGCCAAGTTGACCCGCCACCTCGACCTGTGCGACCTGTTCCACATCCCGGTGTTGAACCTGGTCGACAACCCGGGGTTCGCGGTGGGCCTGGAGCACGAGATCAACGGCACCATCCGCAAGGGCGGGGAGTGGATGGTGGCCTTCGCCCAGGTCAAGGTGCCGATCTTCACCGTGCTGATGCGGCGCAGCTTCGGCGTTGCCGGCAACAACTACGCCACCCCCCGGGCCACGGCGTCGGTCCGGGTGACCTGGCCGGCCGCCGACGTCGGCGGCATCCCGCCCGAGGGCGGGATCGAGGCCGCCTACAAGCGGCAATTGGCCGAAGCCGAGAATCCCGACGCCCTGCGGGCCGAGCTGAACGCCAGGATCGAGAGTGTCCGGGGGCCGCTGGGGCCGCTGTCGAGGTTCCAGATCGAAGAGATGATCGACCCCCGCGACACCCGCCGCTACATCTGCGACTGGGTGCCGAACGCCTACGGACAGATCGCCCGACCGGCCAACCTCACCCCACGGGCGCTGCAATTCCGTCCCTGATCGGCGATCAGGCCGTTGGCGAGGGTGCGAGCTCGACCAAATCGTAGACTCCGGGGGTGGAGCTTCCGCTGTTCGATCAGGTGGCAGACGTGGTCCGGGCCCTGACCCCGGAGGAGTTGGGCCAGCTCCGGCTGCGAACCCACCGGCGGGGCATCAAGGTGTGGGTGGCCCCGGAGGGGACCAAAATCGACAAGCCGCCCCGGGAGCACTACGAAGCCCAGCTGTTGGCCCGCCGCCACGTGGACGGCACCGACGGCATGGCGTTGGAGATCGGGTTTCATGCCGAGAACCCCGATGCCGATGCCAACGTCTCGGCTGTTGCCGCCATCGCCCGGACCGAGCAGCGTTGGCGACGGATCCTGGGCGACGACGCCGTGGTCGGCGAGTTCATCGGGGCGCCGGACTGGCGACGGGTCTCGGAGACCTGGATCGAACCAGACCTCGACGACCCGGAGCTGTCGTTCGAGGTGGCCAGCCGATTGGTCGACTATCTGGAAGCGATCGAGCCGGCTCGCCGCCACTGACCACCATCCCCGATCGATCGCCGACATCGCATCACCCCGGCGAACCGTGACAGCATCAGACCGTGGCAGCGGCAGAACGTGACAGCGGCAGACCGTTCCAGCCCCGGACCGTCACAGCTGCCGATCGGCAAACCATCTCGCCATCTCCGATTGGCATCTCGATAGGAGATACCGTGTTGCCCGGTTCTGACACTGGTCAATGAAACGAGGTACTGTGTTATACATGGTATCCAGCGTTGAGGTGCACCATTCGCAAACCCTCAAGGGGGTGCTCGACATGTGTGTACTGGCTTCGGTCATGAGGAAGCCCAATTACGGTTATGCCCTGATGCAGGAGTTGAACCAGCGGGGTCTGGCGGTACCGAACGAGGGAAGCATCTATCTGGTCCTGAAACGGCTGGAGACCAACGGGCGGATCGAGGGCCGGCTGGAAGCGTCGGAATCCGGCCCGGCCCGGCGGGTCTACCGCGCCACCGAAGCCGGCCGGGATGTTCTGGCGGCGTGGACCGCCGATTGGCTGGCCGTTCGGGCCGGCGTCGATGCCGTCCTCGATACACCGTGAGGGGGAGCACAACATGACTTGGATCTATCTTGCAGCCGCCATTTTCGGCGGCGCGTTCCTGATCCCGATGGTGCTCGGCGGACTCGACGGCGACCTCGATGCCGGCGGCGACCTCGGCGAGACAGACGTGAGCGGCGGGCTCGACGTCGACACCGATCTGGACGCCGATGGCGGTACCCCGGTCGACGGCGACGCCGGCGGGATGTTCGACGGAACCATCGGCTCGGTGGTCGCCAGCCTCGTGTCGCTGCGAACGATGGTGTTCTTCACCGCATTCTTCGGGACCTCGGGTCTGGTGTTCACCGCGCTCGGGTACTCCGTTGGCGCCACCCTGACCACCGCCCTGCTGCTCGGCGTCATCGCTGCGGCCATCAACTCGGTGCTGTTCGGTATGATCCGGAGCTCGCAGCCGAATTCGCAGATCTCCGATCACACCCTCGAGGGGCGACCGGCCCGGGTGGTACTGCCGATGGACCCCGGCACCCGGGGTCGGATCCGGGTCGACCTCAGCGGTCAGCCCCACTATCTGGTAGCCCGTCCCATGGATGGCCTCCAGGAGCGGTTCGACGTCGGAGCCTCCGTCGTCGTTGTGAAGATCGAGCATGGCACGGCGCAGGTTGCGTCACTGGCCGAACTCGAAACAGGAGAGGAGTCCTGATGGAGTGGTTGGCACTGTTCGCAACCTTCATTGTGGTCGCGGTTCTGGCCGCAATGTATGCGGTCAAGAGTCTCATCATCATTTGTCCCCCAAACCGGGTGGCCGTGGTTTCCGGTCGTACCCGAGTCCTCAGCGACGGCCGCAAGGTCGGCTACCGGGTGATCAAGGGAGGTCGGACGGTTCGAATCCCCCTGGTCGAGAAGGTGGACTACATGGATCTGAACACGATCCCCATCGAGGTATCGGTCACCAACGCCTATTCGAAGGGTGCGATCCCACTCGATGTGCAGGGGGTGGCCAATATCAAGGTCGCCAGCCGGGAGGGTGTGCTCGAGAATTCGGTGGAGCGGTTCCTCGGTCGGCCGTCGGAATACATCCAGCAGATCGCCAAGGAGAACCTGGAGGCCAACCTCCGCGGCGTCCTGGCAACGCTGACCCCTGAAGAGGTCAACGAGGATCGGCTCAAGTTCGCCCAGACCCTCATCGACGAGGCCGACGACGACATCCGTACCCTCGGCCTCGAACTGGATGTGCTGAAGATCCAGAACGTGACCGACCAGGTCGGCTACCTGGAGGCGGTGGGACGGCGCCGAACCGCCGGCGTGCTCCGGGAGGCCAGGGAAACCGAGGCGGACCAGGCCGCGGAGGCGGAGGAGGCCGAGGCCACCGGGCGTCAGCGGGCCGAACTGGCCCGGGTCCAGGCCGACCTCATCATCGCCGAGCAGGAGAACAAGCTTCGGGTCCGCACCGCGGAGCTCGACGCCGAGGCCATGGCTTCGGAGAAGGAGGCCACGGTGGCCGGTGAGAAGGCCCGTGTCATCGCCGAGCAATCGTTGGAGGGTGAGCGGATCGAGTTGCAGAAGCGCAAGCTCGAGGCCGACATCGTCGCCCCGGCCCGAGCCGAACGAGAGGCGATGGAGCTCAAGGCTCGGGGCCATGCGGCGACGATCATCGAGGACGGCAACGCCACCATCGCGGTGTTCGAGAAGATGGCCGCCGAATTCGATGCCGCAGGGCCAAACGCCTATGACGTGATGGTCCTCAGCATGCTGCCGGAGCTGGTCCACCGGATAACCGAGACCGTCGCCAACATCGACATCGACAAGCTGACGATTATCGACGGTGGCGGCTCGGGGGGCTCCGGCGGCCTGGCCGGTCTTGCCGGCCAGATGCCGGCGGCGGTGATCTCGATCGTGGAACAGATCGAGACCGCAACCGGGGTCAACATTCTCCATGCGCTGGCCCCGCCCGGTGGCGACAACGGGTCCCACGCCGGAGCGAACCTACCGGCCGAGCTTGCCATCGGCGACGACGACCCGGCCGAGTTGGCCATCGGCGACGACGACCCGGCCGAGTTGGCCATCGGCGACCACGATCCGGCCGAGTCGTAGCCCGGCCCGGGGGCCAGGGGCGCCGACTCGAACCGCTGACCGGCGGAATCTAGGATCGGGCGATGACCAACCCGCCAACGTCGCTCATCCCGGACGAGACCATGGATCGGGTCGGCCACCTGCTGGCCGACCCGGTCACCGTGATCATCGATCGCCGCGAGTCCCAGCGGTACGCCCTTGCGGTCGATGACCGGAACCCGGTCTATTTCGATGAGACCGCGGCCAAGGCGGCCGGGCACCGGACGATCATCGCCCCGCCGACCTTCATCACCCATGCCATCGTCCCGCCACGGGCCAACGACCAGACCCGTGAGGACGGGCTGTGGCGGGATGGCGCCGGGGTCCGGCTCGAGGTGAAGCGGATGATGTTCGGGGGCGAGGAGTGGGACTTCCTGGAGCCGGTCTGTGTCGGCGACCGGATCACCGCCGAAACCCGGTTGGCCGGGCTGGATCAGAAGGAGGGCTCGAAGGGTCCGTTCGTCCGGGTCGTGCGGGAAACCACGTTCACCAATGCCGATGGCGAAATCGTTGCCCGGTCACGCCAGATCGGCATTGCCCGATGACCGCCGCCGAGCCTGGAGCGGGCCGACCCCAACTGCGGATCGGCGATGTGGAGGTCGGCCGGCAGCTCCCGGTGATGACCAAGAACGCATCGCGGGTCCAGCTGTTCCTCTACAGTGCGGCCAGCTTCAACCCCCACCGGATCCACTACGACCGCGACTACGCCGCGGTCGAGGGTCACCCCGACGTGTTGGTTCACGGTCCACTCCAGGGCTCATGGCTGACCCAGTTCCTCACCGATTGGATCGGTCCGCTCGGCCGGCTGCAATCGGTGACCTGGCAGAATCGGGCCAGCGCCATGCCAGAACAGGATCTGGAGTTTCACGGCCGGGTCACCGCGGTGGACCAGGCGGCGGGCACGGTGGCGCTGGAGGTGTGGGAGCAAACCGCCGACGGCCGAGTGCTGATGCCGGGAACGGCAACGGTCCTGCTGCCGGTCTGAACGCCCGACCGTTGTCGGATCGGTGGGCGAACCCCGGCGCCCGACCGCAACCGGATCAGGTCGGGGGGCCGGGAACGCCGGATGGGGTGGTCCCCGCGGCTCCCGCGGTTCCGTTGCCGCCGCCGACCCCGGCCCCGGGGGCCGCATCGGACCTGGGCGTGGCATCGGGCGGCGGCGCCGCATGGGACTGGGCCGTGGCATCGGGCCGGGTCGCGGCGTCGCCTGGACTCCCGGCATCCGCCGATGCCGGAGCGGCTACCGCGGCGGCCGGTTGTGGGCCCGCGCTCGGCGGCGGCGGGGGTTGGTTGCCGCCCCAGGGACCGCCGGGCGGGGTCGGCCTGGCCGGGCGGCGCCGGAGCAGGGCCCGGACACCGATCCACAGCAACACCAGCAGCGGCACCAGGATCAGCAGCGGCACCAGGAAGCCGAGCACCACCACCAAGGCGGTCCACAGCCCGCCGAGGATGGCGACCGCAGTGGAGAACCCGTCACTGAAACCGGGCGGACGGTCGGCCTCGAAGACCCGGATCTCATAGGCGACCTGGGTGCTGACCGACGGCCCGACCTGCTCCGGGCTGACCCCGTCGGTCGGCACCGCGGTGACCCTGGTCCGCAACCGCAGATCCCGCTCCGGCTCGATCTCGGTGGCCACCAGCACGGCCTGGCCTGGGGCCAACTCGTCGAGTGAGCCGAACACCTCGATCAGCTCCGTTTCACCGTCGATCTCCAGCACGGTGTCGGTCAGCGTGATGTCGGTCAGCGTCTGGTCACCCTGGTTGATGATGTCGAAACAGACCGTGGTCTTGGAACCGGCTTCGATGGCGCCCTGGTCCTGGCCGGGGCAGGATGCACCGGTGTCGTGGCCGTCGTAGGTCGACACCCGCAGTTCGATGGCGTTGTCGACCCGATCCTGGGTCAGCAACAGGGTGATGGTTGCCAGGTCGACCCGATCCTCCAGGGTCCGCAGTTGGCCCCGCATGACCTCGAGGTTGCTCTCACGATCGAGGAGGAGCCGTTCGATCTCGGCGTAGTCCTCGAGCGAAGGTGCGGCCTCGAGGGCGGCCCGCAATCGCTCGACTCCCAGTTCGGCCACCTGGATCCGGCTCTCCAGGTCGACGATCCGTTCGGTGACATCGTCGGTGGTGACGCTCTGATTCCGCAGCTCACCGACCGCGCCGAGCTGTTCCAGCGCCCGGTTGAAATCGTCGGGGAGCACCTTGAAGGTGAGTTGTGAGCTGGCCTGTGGCCCGCCGGTGGTCTCCTGGCCGAACAGGAAGCCGCCCATCCCCTCGATGATCGAGGTGGCCTCGGCACTGGCCGCGGCCACATCGTCCACGCCGACGGTCACGAACGCGGTGAAGATCAGCTTGCGACCGAGGTCGGCCGCGGTGGGGGTGACACTGGTGCCACCGGCCCCGAGGGGGTTGTCGGCACTGCCATCGGCCGGCGTGGGCGCCTCGGCGTCGAGATCGCCATCGGCCATGGCGTCGCCCTCCTCCATGGCCGCCTCGTCTTCGGCCCCGTCGAATGATTCGGCCGCCGTCGTCGCCGGGGCGGGCTCGCCGGCCTCGACGCCGCCGGCATTCCGTTCGGCGTCCTCGCCACCTGCCATGTCGGCGTCGACCGACGCGGCCTCGGTCTCCGAGGCGCTGTCGTCGTCGTCGCCGCTGCAGGCCGCCGCCGCCAGGAGCAGGGCGCCGAGCAGCACCAGCAGCCTGATCGGGCCCGACAATCGACGCCCCAACAATCGATGCCCCGCCACTCGACCGGGGCCGGTGTTCTGCCTTCGAGCGCTGTCCATGTCGCTTGATCCCTTCGATGCACCGACCACGAAACCATCGGCCGGAACCCCCTGTGTGCAAGTGAGACGCTCAAGTTCAGCCCACGGGTTCCGACCAGGACGTCGACGTAACCCGATCGCAATGGCCGGGTCGGGCGACACCGCCGGGCCGAGGACACGGCGGGCTACCGGCCCTCCAGCAACTCCAGCAGCTCCGGGTCCCGGGGGATGATCAACGGCCGCCAGCCCGATCCGATATGGCCGATCACGTCGGCTCGGGAGCGCACGATGAAGTCGGCGACCCCTCGGCCGAAGCTGACCGAGCGGTTGCGCACCGCGTCGCCGAAGCGACGCCATGCCACCCAGCGGGAATAGCCAAGTGGCCCCAGCGACGGGAGCATGGCCTCGTCGCCACTGACCGCCTGCTCGGTGGAGGTTCGATAGAGGGCCTCGATGAAATACATCCCACACCGCTGCTGGGAGTGCTGGAAGAGGTCGAGCGGATTGGCCGAGGCGGTGACCACATCGTGAACGAGTGAATCGTAGACCCGGCGCTCGAAGGCCGCCCCGGCCAGGAGTCGGCGGAGCTGGGGCACATAGTCGTCGTCGGTCAGTCGATGTTGCAGGCAGCGAGCCCGCAACCCGTCACCGACCTCGAGCCGGTGTCTCTGATGACCCATCGTCGTCACCACTCCCTCCAGTCGACCGCACCGTTTGCGTCCTCGGCGCCCATGAGGACGCCGGTTTTCGATTCCCGGTGACAACGACAGAGCCAGGGGCTCGGTTGATACCTCGAACCGGACGTCCACCTCCGATCGTGGGAATGTGGCGCTGTGGGTCGAGCTTGCGGCGTCGCCGTGTCTGTTGAACGAATAGTATTTCTATGGATCTGAACCGGTCAAGCGCTGCGGGCCGATGCGGCCTGTCGGCGACGGGCCGGGTGCTCAGCAGGGATTCCGCAGCGCCACCGGCAGCCGGCCGGTGAGCTTCAGCAGGTAGTCCCGCACCTCGTTCCACCGGGCGCTGTGGCCGCGGCCGATGAAACCGGTGGCGATGATGTCGTCCCGGAGTCTCAGCGCAGCCCGGCGGGGACCGATGGCGGCCTGGGTCACCCCGGGCCGAACCCGACCGTAGAGCGGCGACGCCTTGAACACCTCCACCGCCCGATTCGGATTGGCGCCTCGACCAAGGCCCTCCTCGAGCAACACCCACGGAGCGTGCAGGACCGGGCGATGGCGCTCGTCAGGAGACAGCACCGCATCGACCACGTCGGTGGGGCGCTGGAAGTCGACCCGCTCATGGACAAAATCGGCGCCACCCCGCTGTACACATCGGTGCCGACCTCTCGGGTCTGCTTGACCTCATCGTGGACGAAGCAACTGAACGTAAGACTGCTACGAAAAGTTACCACGGCAGGAGAATCGGGCAGGAGAATCACGCAAGGAGCACCGTAGAGGGGCGTTCCGGGGCCACCCGATGGCATACTCGGCCACGATGGACACTGCAGAGACCGTGTACGAAGCCGTCGGCGGCGAACCATTCTTCAACGAGCTGGTCGAGCGGTTCTACGCCGGGGTGGCGGCCGATCCCGAGCTGCTGGCCATGTACCCGAAACCCGACGACCTCGCCGATGCCAAGAAGCACCTGGCGCAGTTCCTGGTCCAGTACTGGGGAGGTCCGACCACCTACAGCGACTCCCGGGGCCACCCCCGGCTTCGGATGCGGCACATGCCGTTCCGGATCGGCCCCGCCGAGCGCGATGCCTGGCTCCGGCACATGACGGCGGCGGTGGCCGGCGCCGTTGACCTCGACCGGGCGATCGCCGGCCGGTTGCTCGACTACTTCGACATGGCGGCTCAACACCTGGTCAACGCCGAGCCCGGCGCCGGACAGCAGACAGGCTGACCGGCTACAAACCGCGGTCGATGACGAATTCGATGCGGCGGTTGAGCGCCCGACCTTCGGGGGTCTCGTTGTCGGCGACCGGGTTGGTGGCGCCGTCGCCTCTGGTCGAGAGGTTGTCGGCATTCACGCCGTTGGCCACCAGCTCGGCCCGGACCGCATTGGCCCGCTGAAGCGACAACTCGAAGTTGTAGACGTCGGTGCCGGTGGCGTCGGTGTGGCCGACGACGATGGTCTGCCACTCGGGGCGGGCGTTGAGCACAGCCGCCAGGTCGGCGATGGCCGTCCCGCCACCGACCAGCTCGTCGCTGTTCACGTCGAACAACACCGCATCGTCGATGGTGATCAGACCGCTGGGGAGCGGTGCCCCCTCGACGACGGCCAGCTCGTCGACCAGTTCGAGGCCGGCATCGCCGACATCTGCGAATTCGGCCATCAACCGATCGGCGGTGGCCTGATCGGCGACGTCGCCCCGGAGGATGACCCGACCGGACTCGATGACGGCCGAGGCCCCACCGCTGGCGGGATCGAACAGCGATTCCTCGGCCGAGGGCGCCTCACCGGAGCCGCCGCCGTCTTCGGGCATCGCCGCCGACAGCTGGGCCCGGATGGTGAAGTCGCCGCTCGGGTCGTGCATCTCGACGTAGTGCCCGGCCTTGTCGTTGAGGATCGTCTCCAGCTCCAACGGTGTGATCGTGGTACAACCGATGTCGGCGTTGTTCAGGGCACCGAAGTCGACCACGATGCCGCCCTTGACCCCGGCCGGGCCGACATGGATGTGTCCGTCGTAGGGGGAGCCGATCTGCTCGGCGGTGACGTTGTAGCAGATCTCGCCGGTCTCGGGCTGGAACCGCAGCTCGGCAACACCGGTTGACGCCGACACGCCGCTGGGGTCGTCCATCATCACGTCGATGGCGATCGGCTCCGAAAGCGGGCCGCTGGTTGTCTCCTCGGCGTCGGCCTGGCCGTCGCCCTGATCGGTGTCGATGGCGACATCACCGGCGTTCTGGGCGGTGGCGTCGTCGTCCCGCAGCAGGAAGTAGATTGCGGCCAGCCCGGCGAGCAACAGGGCCACCAGGCCGAGCAGCGGGAGCAGACGGCTTCGGTTGCCGTCGTGCGATTCCTGGGCCGGGCCGGCCGGTACCCGCCCGCTGGTGGTCGCCCGACGGTGGGCGACCGGTCCGGCGGCCATCGGGTTGCGACCGTTCGTGGGCTGGGAGCGGGGGCGGGCCGGAGTGCCGGGCTCATCGCCGGACTGCCGGGCGCTCCTCGAGACCGGCGGCGGATAATTGGAGGTCTGCTGACCCGATCCGGCCGGGCCGAGAGCCGGGTCGGCCACCGCGGCGGCACCGAGCTGGCGGGAGGCCCCCGCGGCCGCCGACTGCTGCACGGTGGCGGTGCTGGTGGCGTCGAGCCATGGCCCCCAACCGCCTTCGACCAGGTCCGTCTCCTCCTTCTTGAGGATGGCGATCAACGATTGGCGATCGACCCGACTGCCGTAGCGGTCCGCAATCGAGGCCAGAACCGCCCATGCGGTGGGAGCCAGCAGTCCGGCGGCGCTGCGCTCGCTGATACCCGCTTCGCCGGAGATCACCGAGGCGACCTTCTGGCGGCCCTCACCCAGCAGGGTGTTGACCAGTTGGGTCCCCACCGGCTCGTAGAGGCGGGCCTCGACCGCGGCCCCCGGGTCTTGGAGTGGGCCGGTCTCGATCGAGCGAAGCGAGTTCAGGATGGTGACGGACCGGTCGGGATCATCGGCCCACTCGCTGAGCCGGGACACGAACACCGGCACACCGAGAACCGCACCGTTCCCGGCGGCTTGTTCGGACTCGATACGAAACTGGGAGGCAAGGGCCCGAGTACAGGACCTGCTCTCCAGTAACGTAACGACCTCTTCGAACAGCTCTGCCATCGATTCTCCGAAACGCCCAGTCGCAACTCTGCCGAACCGCGGCAAAGAACTCCGAGCCCGGCCGCCGTGCTCACCGTAACTGTAGCGCAACACTCCGGTCGTTTCGCCAATGTTGTCCACGTTTGTAGTGTCTTGTCCGGCGACCACACCGGCCCGGGCGACACCGACAGACCCCAGCGGCAGAAGCATCTCGGCGGGTCACCGAACGGGCGGGCCGCCGGCCTGCGCCTCGTCTCCCGAATGTCACCATGGGCCGCGCTGTCAACGCAAATACCTCATCGCGATACATGACGATCGACATATCTGCGGTTGATGGGACGCCACCCAATCGGTTGACAGCGAGCCGGGAGCCCGGTGTAAGGTACACCTTGTTGTAGGACTGTAGTAGGACATAGCTACAACCTCACCCGCCGAACGAGGAGGTCCAGGCAGCCGGTAAACGGCCGCAGAAAACGCCGAAATCGAACGTGTGAGATTCGAGCGCTGTGACAGTCAGTGAGCAGCGATCGTCCCATACCACCAGCGTCAATCCTCCCCCATTCTCGCAACCGTAAGCGCTCGGGGCGCTACCTAAGAATGTCGTGAGAGCTGATCGGCGTTGGCAAGTACATCCGGACCTTCGGGCCCGGATGTACTTCGTTTTCTCCCGAATCTCGACCCAACCACCCGCCTCCGGCGGGCGTCGCCCGGCACCACTGGGTCAGAGGTGGTCGAGCACCGTCCGCCAACCGCCGTCGTCGGGATCGGGAATCACCAGATCCACAACGTCGAGCACCTCGGCCTGGCCACCGGCGACGCCGATACTGAGATCGGCGTTGGCCAACATCTCCAGATCGTTGACCGCATCACCGATGGCCACGATCCGATCCGGCTGGAGATCGGCGTAGCTCAGGTAGGCCTTGATGCCGTCCCATTTTGTGATCGCCGGCGGCTGGATGTGGACCGACCAGGCCCGGTACAACCGGTCCTCGTACAGCAGCACGTCGGCCGCAGCCCCATCAAGGGCCGCCACCGCCGGCTCCAAGCGTTCTCGCTCCATGCCCAGCATGCTGAAGCTGAGGATCGACGCCCTGCGGGCGGTGGTCGAGGCCGGCCCGGCCCGGTGGTCGTCGCCGAATCCGGCCACATGGTCGGGGTGGGTCGTCACCCCGGACTCGCAGTGAACCAGGCCATCGTCGGTGTAGATCACCGGCGAGAGCCCGACCCCGGCCAGCGACTCCACCACTCGTCGAGCGGCCTCCGATGTGAACGGATGGGCGTGAAATCTGGTGTCGGTCGGCAGGTCGACGCCCAAGGCCCCGTTCAACAACACCGCCGGCAACGACAGGCCGTTGTCCTCCAGCCCCCGCTTGGTCGACGCCTCACGCCTGCCGGTTGCCACCAGCAACGGAATTCCGGCCAAGCGCAGTTCTCCGACCGCGGCCAGCGTCGACGGATGGCAGCGCAACGCCGAGCCCCAGAACGAGCCGTCCAGGTCGGTGATCACCAGGGTTCGGGACATCGGCTCAGCGTAGGGCGCCGGTGACCGAGGCCACCGGCGCCACCTGGATCGCAACTCGGGGAAGCGGCGGCTCAGCTCAGTAGCGGAGCACCGCGGCGATGCGCCCGTGGCTGTCGAGGGCGCCGTTGTCGACGATGGCGGCCTCGCCGTCGTAACGGAGCACCGCCTCGAGAATCTCGTCGACCACGTCGTCGGTGACCTCCCGATGATCCTCATCCGTCGGCTGGAGGTGACCCTGTTCATCGATGCGGGCCGACATGGAGAACCCGTTCTCCACCACCACGAGGTCGATACGACCCTCACCGGCCAGCGACCAGATCTCGTCGACACCGGAAGCGTACTGCTTCGACGAGCGGGCCCGGTCGAGGCGCTCCAGGGCCCGGTCCTGGCGGCTGGCAAGCCAATCGACCACCAGCGGCCAGGCCATCGTGTGGAGGTCGGACGGGTTTGTCCGATCGTGGTTTCCGGCGACGACGCCGATGATGTTCAGTGCAGTGTCGTCCACCAGCCGGGTCGTGGTTCGCTTGACCCCGGCCACCACGATCGGCAGCGAGTACTCGGCATCCAACTCGCTGAGGGCCTCGGCGACGATCTTGGACCAGACGGTGATGCTGGTGCCCTCTTCCCGGCGCAGGGGCCACTCGTCCGACCGCTCCTCCACGATCCGGACCCGGTCGCCCAGGAACTCCCTGACCATCGATTCGCTGACCGCCACCACCCGGTAGGCGGCGGTACGGTGCAGATCGGCCACCAGATCACGGGTGGCGAACGTCTCGTCGATCACCACCCGCTCCTCGACGCCGCCGCCGAGCGAGATGACCGATCGGTGCTCGGGCGACACGCAGAGGGCGAGCGCATGGCCGTTGCGCTGACCACCGCGCTCGGCCAACAGCGACTTCAGCCGCTCCACCAGTTCCAGCCGTTGGGCCTCCTCGACCCGGTCCGAGAGACGTCCGTCGGCGGTGGCGATGAGCTTGGCCGCGCCGGCCTGTTCCTCGACCGAGAGCGGGGTTCCGGGATTGGTGTTGAGCAACACGGTGACACTGGGATAGCTCCGCATCCGTTGGAGCTGATCGAGGAGCAGTCTGTTCATGAGGTGCCTTTCATGGTTGGCGGAGTCCTCTTGGAGGAGGTGGGATTCGAGGTCATATCCGAGGTCAGGTGGCTTCGCCGTCGACCGGACGGAAGTATTCGGGACGGCTGACGTTTGTCTCGCTGACGAACACCACGCCGTGATGGCTCTCCAGCAGCCGGCGGATTCCGGCCACCACCGGTTCGGCCCGCTCCAGCGGTACCACGCTGATCAGCAGCGAGAGGCTGTTGCGATCGTTGAACAGCAGCCGACCCTCGTGCTGGCCGTGGTGGCCGAACCCGGACACCCCGTGCAGTGCGGTGTAGCCGGTGGCGCCCGACGCCAGCAGCAGATCCCGGATGGTCGGCACCTGCTCGCCGTCGATGACAACCTCGATGCGGGCCATGGGAGTGAAGCCGGTCCAAGTGGTCATGTCTTCTCCGTCGTGATGTTTGTCAGGGTGCCGATTGGGTCGAGTGGTCGGTGGTTGGTGATCCAGGTGCCCTGGGGCGTCCGGATGGACCACGGTTCGTGGGGATGGGATCGTCCGGCGATGCGTAGCCAGGAGCCGCCGGTCAGCGTCTGCAGGATCGGATTTTCGGCGATGATGTTCTCGATGCGGGTCAGGTCGGCCTGTATCACCGCCATCAGCCGGACCGGCTGGTGGTACCGGTGGCCGTCGACGTGGGTGCTCTGCATCGGCAGGCCGACCCGCAGGTCTCCCCCCTCGCCCGAGATCACGCCGGTGGTCCCGATCGGATTGTGGATCAGCTTGTTGCCGGCGCCGAACACCTCCGGGTCGACGGTCGAGAAGTAGTACTGGGCGGAGATCCAATGGCCGACCACCAGCGGTGCGGTCATGATCGTCTCCAGCACCCGACCGGAAGGGTCGTTGTCGGCATCATAGCTGTGGAGGAAGGCCCGGCCGGCGAGGTCGAGCCCGGCGGTCATCGACCGGGGCCCGATGATGAAGGCGGCGTTGCGGGCCAGGCCCCATTCCGGCCGCACCTGCGCCCAGTCCGAGCCCCGGTCCCGGACGGCCGAAGCCGGTCCGGGGAGGTGGGTGGCCCGGTCAACGGCCTGACGAGCTCCGGCGTCTGCCAGCAATGTCGCCAGCCGGGCGATCGGTTCCCGATGATCGGGCGGTGCATCGGCGACATCGAGCAGGGCGACATGATCGCTGGCGGTGTCATGCAGCCCGGCCACGAACCAGGTGTCATCCGGGATCGTGATGCCCCGCTCGAGCAGGCCGTGGCGAACGTCGGGTGAGTTGAGCAGCGCGGCCACCGCCCGGGCGTTGTCGTCACCGGAGGCGCCGGCACAGGCCCCGCACTCCAGGGCGGTTGCGTGGGCGTTGTTGGCGGTGATGCTGGTGTGGCCGCACAGCAACACGATCGGGGCGAACCGATCGATCAACCCCATCGTGTTCAGCACCGCCTCGGCGAAGAACACCCGCTGCTCCACCAGCATGTCGTCGTCGTCGATGAGCATCCGGGTGAGCGGCGGCCGCAGCGGCCGGCTGCGCTTCGGCAGGAAGGTGCGGGCCGCAGCGGTGGGTCCGAGGAGCCAACCGAGGGACTCGGCCAACACGAACGGGGCCCCCGGGCCGTGCTTGGCCTCGGCATGGGCCCGATGGAGGCCGGCCAGGGCCCGCTGCCTCGACAGTCCACTCGCCACCGCGTCGATCTGGTCGCTGCGAACCTGTTCGGCGGCATCGATGGCCGGAGCGACCAGTACCGGGCAGCGGGCCTCGGTGTGGCCCCAACCGAGGCGCCGGATGCGCATCGGCACCCCGAAAAAGCCGGCGAATCCCAACGTCTCGATGTTGCCGGCCGCCTCCAGATGGCGCCGCAGACCTTCGGAGCGGACGTCGATGCAGAACACCAGCTGGGCGTCCGGCCGGGCGAGCCCCTGGCCGGGGTCGAGCCGATCCAGCGTGGACAGCAGCCGCTCGTCCATGTTGCGTTCCTGCGCCTCGAGCCACAACGACGGCCGAATGTCGGCCGGCACCTCGGCCAGGATCTCGGCCACCGCATCGTGGGCCCCGTCCGGGTCCCGGGGCGAAACCACGGCGGCGGCGGCACGGACCCGCTCGTCGAGGCGTTCGGCCGCGTCTGGCTCGGCCACTGCCGGCGTGGCGTCTGGCCGCGATCCGATCGCCGCCGCTTCCAGCATGGCCCGGACCGCCACCACGTCGATCGGAGCCAGCGCCGGCCGATGCTCGTCGGGCTGGGCCCACTCGTTTCGCCACTTCGCCAGCCCCGACCAACCGATCAGCCGGGCCAGGTGGCCACGGATCTCGTCCACCCGTTCGCCGGCGGTGACACCGCTCAGCGAGAACGCGGCTTCGATCACCGCCGCCGGGTCGTCTTCGAGGGAGGCGATCCAGCGGGCTCCGGGCCGACCGACCAGGGTGACGACCCGGGGATCGGCGGCGGCAACCCGGCGGCACATCGGGACCAACCGCTCCCCGGGTTCGTGGCGGGCCCAGGTCGGCGGCGACACGTAGGCGGCCAGCCACTCCGAGACGAGGCGATCGATCTCGTCGCCCAGATCCTCGGCGGCGGGGCCCCGCCGTTCGAGGGCGGTCCGGGGCACGGGGACGGGGTCGACGTCGGGCCCGTGGAGCAGGTCGGCCACGACGACGTCGACCGGATCAACGGCTCGACCATCGAGCTCGATCGACCCTCTTGCGCCGAGCTCGGCCAATCGGTGATGGACGGCAAAAGCCAGATCGTCGGGGCTGGTGAGACCACGTTCATGGTCCCTGCGATAGTCGTCCAACGAGAGATGGGTCCGGCTCCGAAGCCAGCGACGGGCGGCGGCCGCGGCCTGATCGAACCCGGCCGATTCCAATCCACCGAGTGGGTTGACGGCCACGAACGAGGCCAGCGGCCACTGGGGGGCCACGATGTCACCGGCCCGGGCCACGTCGGCCCGGATCCGGGCCCGATCGGAGGCACCCTCGGCTGCGGCAGGTGCCCCGGCCCAGGTTGTGGCCGACGCCGAACCCGACGGGGCCCGGCCGCTGCGCAACGATGAGGACACGGCTGCCGGGGCGGTCAGCACCGAGATGAAGCCCTGGGCCCGGGCCCGCAGCGCGGGACCGCCGGTGCCCGGTGCCAACGCCACGACGCCGACCACAACCGCAGCGGCCACAATCGTGACCAGCAGCACCGCAGGACCGATGGCGGTGCCCTCGGACCCGGCCGGGAAGCTCGGCGCCACGAAGTACTCCACCAGCCGGAGGCCGGCCACGTAGCCGAAGACCGAGACCACGGCCGCCGTCGAGCCGACCACGATCGTCGCCGGTGGGCTCAGCGGGCCCCGGGCCAGCCAACCGTGGAGCCCGAACGCAACGCTCAGCCAGGCGAACACCACCACCAGAATCCGCCCCCCGTCCGACACATCGGGAGGTATGGCCCACACCGCAGCGCCGACCGCCACCGTCGGGACGAGCAGCACCACCAGCCACCTCACCGGCGACGATGCCAGTTGCAGGGCACCCGGCCGGCGCCGGTTCGCCAGCCCGGCGGTGACCGAATCCCCGGCGCCGAGGAACAGGGCCGCCTTGTACATGCCGTGACCGGCGATGTGGAACACCGCACTGCTGAAGGCCCCGACGGCGCACTGCACGACCATGAACGCCATCTGGGCCACCGTGGACCATGCCAGCCCACCCTTCACATCGGAGCGGAGCAGCGATGCGGCCGAAGCCACCACGATCGTGACCACCCCGAGGGTGAAGGCCATGGTCACCGCCGGCGCCGAGGCGGCGAACGGGGCGGCGAACCGGATGAGCAGCAGCCCGGCGCCGCTGACGAAGCCGGCGTGGACCAGAGCCGAGACCGGGGTGGGGGCCACCAGCGTGCCGACCAGCCATCGGTGGAACGGGACCAGTGCCGAGCGGGAGGCGCCGGCCACCACCACCAGCATGGCGAACAGGTGGAGGGAGGCGACCCCGGCCACCGAGGAGGCTCGGAGCTCATCGACGGCCGCCGTCATGTCGCCGGTGAACAGCCCGTCGCTGTGGACGGCGGCCAGGACCAGCGCCGCCACCAGCGCCACATCGCCGACCAGCAGCGTGCGCACGATCCGCCGCCTGGCGGCCAGGGCCGGCCGCCACCGGTCCTCGAACCCGATCAACGCCACCAGGGCCCCACCGGACAGGAACCAGCCGAACGCCAGGAGCCACCCCGACCCGGCCACGACCACCAACGCCGAGCCGGTGGCAACGAAACCGATCAGCCCGAAGAACCGGCCGGGCCGACCGTCATCGTCGAGACTGCGCCGCGAGAAGCCGGCCACGACGGTTGCGGTGGCCATCGCCACCAACAGCAGCAACGCGCCGGCCCGATCGCCCCGGAGGCCGAGCCAGGCGACCTCGCCCACTCGACCGGCGTCGTCCCGGGCGCTCGCCGCCAGCACCGCGGCCGCGGCCAGGGCCGACAGCCCGCAGCCGGCGACGACCAGCCGACCGGCCTGCTCCAGGGATCGCACCACCATCGCCGCCACCCCCACGACCAGCGGAACGAAGATCGCAATGATCAGCAACCAGGACCCCATCAGCTTGGCAGGAGGCCGCCGACGCCGGAACGGAGCGCAGTCGGAGAGAGGTAGTTCGAAACCACAAGTTAAATATATGCAATTCATTTCCTATATAGCAAGTTTTGTTATCTGATTCAGGATTACGATCACCCCCTTCGAGCCGATGCGGAGTAGATTCCGGGTATGACCGGCGAATCGCATCGACGCTGGACCTTCCTCACCAACCATGCCCACGTGCTGCTGGCGGTCGCCCGGACCCCCGACCTCCGACTCAGGGACATCGCCGAACTGGTGGAGGTCACCGAGCGAACGGCGATGCAGATCATCGTCGACCTCGAAGAGGACGGGTACCTCACCCGGGAACGGCAGGGCCGGCGGAACCACTACCGCATCAATCATGGCAATCCGCTCCGCCATCCCCTGGAGGAGCACCACCACATCGACGACCTGCTCCGGGCGTTGGCCCACGAGGAACCGAACCCCCGACCGGCATGAGGGGCCCGGCTCATCACCGGTGACCGAGGCGGGCGCCGGGTGGTGACTCAGTCGGCTCGGGGAACCACACCCTTGTCGGCCAGCTCGGCGATCTCCTCGGGGCTGTACCCGAGCAGCCGGCCCAGGATCCGCTCCGAGTGCTGGCCCCGTTCCGGCGCAGGCCCTCGGGGCCCGACCTCATCGTTGTTCGGCATGCGGAACGGCGCACCGACCGTCTCGAATCGGCCGAGCTCGGGGTGGTCGACCGACTGGAACACCCCGGCCGCCCGAACCTGCGGGTCCTGGGCCGCCGAGGCCGCATCGTTGATCGGGGCCCAGATGCAGCCGTACTCGTCCAGCCGGGGGGCCCAGTAATCGAACGGCCGCTCGCCGACCGTCTCGTCGATCAGCGCCACCAGCGGCGGCATGTTCCGGTAGCGGAGCGAGCCGTTTGCGTAGTTCTCGTGCTCGATCAGGTCCTCCCGCTGCAGTGCCCGACAGAACCGGTTCCAGGCGTCGGACCGGTCCGGCATCGTGAACTGGATCCAACGACCGTCCGAGCACTGGAAGGCCTCGAGCATGACCGAGATCGACTTGTCCCGGGGTCGGTCGGGAGTGGGTCGACCGTCGACCACCGCAGTGCAAAGGTCGACGCCGATGGTGAACGCCGCAGTGCGAACCAATGACGTCTCGATGACCTGCCCCTCGCCGGTCAGATCCCGGCCCCTGAGTCCGGCCATCAAGCCCCCGAACAGGGCGATCGAGGTGGTGTGGTCGCCCTGACCGGGCCGGGGATGGGGTGGCACCCCGCCCGGCGGGGTCATGCCTCCAATCAGGCCCGAGCGGGCGAAGAAGGCCGTCATGTCGTAGCCGGGACGGTTGATCTCGTCGCCCTGCTCGCCGTAGCCGGACAGCAGCCCGATCACCAGATCGGGCTTGATGGCGTGCAGCTGGTCGACGTCGAGCTGGAACCGCCGCCGCCGATCCGGCAACAGGTTGAGCACGACCACGTCGGCCACCGCAACCAGCCGGTGGGCCACCGCCACCCCGGCCGGGTCGTCGAGGTTCAACTCGATCGACTGCTTGCCCCGGTTGATGAACTGGAACGGGTAGTCGGGGTTGACCTCGCCCTCGGGGACCTTGGCCTGCTTCATCAGCCCCCGGATCGGGTCGCCGCCGACGGCCTCGACCTTGATCACCTCGGCCCCGAGGTCGGCCATGATCGCCGCCGCGGTGGGGGCGGCGGCGAAGCTGGCGATCTCCACCACCCGGACGCCGTCGAGGGGCGATGTCATGGCGACCTCCGAACGGGGTCGAGGAGCCGGCCGAGAGTGGACGTCGAGCGAAACGGCTGATCGATCATGGCGCCAAGGTAGCTTCCCGTCCCGGTTGCCGGTAATTCCTCAGCGGCGGCCGCCGTCGACGAGGAATTGCCGGGCGGTGCAGGCTGCACCGCTCCCGATGCCGTCGGCGCCCCCGGTGACGAACACGGTCCGGTCGACCAGGGACGGACAGCCGGCGTCGCGGGGCTCGAGATCGGCCATCTCAGGCCGCCCAGCGTTGCATGCCGCCCATGCCGTACTGCTTCAGCACAAGTGCCCTCGTCGGTCGGATGGCCAGGAAGCCGGTGTCTGGCGAGTCGTCGGGGCCGCCGGGAGCGAAGGCGCTGAGGTCGTAGTCGAACACCCCTTCCCACAGGCGCCGTTTCGTTTCGACATCGGTGAACAGCTCGGCGGTCCCCCACAGCTCCACACCATCGCCAACCTCGGTGACCTGCCAGTGGAGGGCGACCTTGTTGTTGGCCGCCACGTTGCGGGCCTTGACCGAGTTGGCACCCAGCATGGTCCACAGGGTGTCGCCCTCCCAGCAGGGGTGGACGGGAACGACGTCCGGTTCACCGTCGGCCCCGACCGTGGCCAGGTGGGCCCAGACGCTGAGGCCGGAGGCACATGCCTTCACCTCGTCGAGATCGATCCTGTCGCTCATCATCATCTCCGTTCTGCCGCGTCCGGATGGCCGCACGACATTGAATCACACAGACGACCGTCGCCCGACCACACAGACGACAGTCGCCCGACCACACAGACGACCGTCGCCCGACCACACAGACGACCGTCGCCCGACCACACAGACGACCGTCGGCCGCTGTCAACGCTCTGTCCGATTCCGAGCAGCTGCGTCGGCGACGACCCAGCCCGCGAACCGCTCGCAAGCGTCGACGGCGGCGCTGCAGCGGCGCGAGTTCAACATGTCGAACGCGTGCTGGGCGCCAGGCACCTCCCAGTAGACGACGGGCGCCTCGGAGACCGAGGCCAGGCGCTCGGCGAAGAGCCGGTTCTCCTCCCGCCGGACCAGCACGTCGATCGCACCCTGGATGATGAAGAACGGCGGGGCGTCGGCACGGATGTGATCGATCGGTGACATCGCCCGGTAGAGGTCGGGGGCGTCCCTCATGCCACCCGGCATCACCGTGTGCTTCAACAGAACCTCGAACGAGTCGATTCGTCCCCGGAGGCCGTCGCGGTCGGTGAAGTCGGTCGGCCCGTAGAACGGGAGGCAGGCACTGACCGAGGTGTCTGCCGATTCGAAGCCGGGCTGGTACTCGGGGTCGTTCGGGGTCAGCGCCGCCAGTGCACTGAGATGGCCACCGGCCGACCCGCCGGTGACCATGATCATGTTCGGGTCGCCACCATGGGCTGCGATGTGTTCCCTGGTCCAAGCGATGGCCCGCTTGACGTCGATCAACTGCTCCGGCATCCGGTACTTCGGGGCGAGGCGATAGTTGATCGACACGGCCACGTAGCCGTTGCGGACCAACCGGTGCACGAGCGGCATACCCTGCTGGCGTTTGTGGCCTGTCACCCAGCCTCCGCCGTGGATCTGGATGATGACCGGGAGCAGGCCCTCGCCGGCAGCGGGCCGGTACACGTCGAGAAGGTGCCGCTTCCGGTGGTCGCCGTAGGAGATGTTTTGTTGGCGGACGATACCGGTGGCGTCGTGGTGAAAGGGCAGCAGGGTGATCGCCGGGCCGGGTCGGTCCCGCAGTGCGGCCCGGCGCTCGACCGACAGGTGATCGAGATAGTCATCCCCCAGCCCGCGGCGAAGGGCCGCCTCCGCGGTGGGTCTGGCCCGGGACTGGACAAGGCGCACCGCCACCAGTCCGGTCCACGACATCGCGAGGGCGACGAGGCCGACGGATCCAGCGATGCCATCGAGGCCGCCGAGCGCCACCAGCAGGGCGGCCGCCGCCCCCTGCCAGATGATCTGGAACAGCGGCCACTCCCCGGTGACCAAGCTGGTCATCATCGTGGGCAGGGCGAACGCCGCCGGCCGCTTGACCCGCACCAGTGCCGTGAACGTGGCCCACAGGCTGAACACCTCGAGCACGAGCAAGAACCATGGGGCCAAGACCGCCAGGTTAGGGACCGGAGCCTGTCGGGCCACA
This sequence comes from uncultured Acidimicrobiaceae bacterium, assembly GCA_947259095.1. Taxonomy (GTDB): domain Bacteria; phylum Actinomycetota; class Acidimicrobiia; order Acidimicrobiales; family SZUA-35; genus JAHELU01. Next base: position 45,468 of record CAMYLA010000026.1, read on the forward strand.
CTCGACGGTTGGCCGCCACCGAGACCACCGACCCGGACGGGTGACACCGCCCGCCGCCAACACCAGCGAGGCCCATCACCTTTGGGCCGGACCGGGAGAGAGGGGCTAAGGTCGCCAATCGTGGACTCGAACCGGCAGACCGAGAACCGAGGAGCGCCCGCCGCGGCCAGACCACCGAGCTGGTTCACCGGTGCCATCGCCAACCGGCCGGAGTTCCATGCCGTCGAAGTCGACGGCTGCCGGATCAATTACCTGTGCTGGGGCGACCCTGACCTCCCGGCGCTGATCCTGCTCCACGGTGGCGCCGCCCACGCCCACTGGTGGTCCTTCATCGCCCCCCAGTTCACCCAGCAATACTTCGTGGTGGCACCCGACCTGTCCGGCCACGGCGACAGCGGCCGGCGGCCGGACGGTTACACCATGGAGCAGTGGGCGGACGAGGTGATGGCGGTGGCCCGACACGCCCGGGCCCAGGATCGGCCGATCGTGATCGGCCATTCGATGGGCGGGCACGTGGCCATCGTGGTGGCGGCCCGATACGGCGACGATCTTGGCGGGGCCATGATCCTCGACACGCCGATCCAGCGGCCCGATCCCGAGTCCGAGGAGGGGGAGAAGGGCCGAATGTTCCGCAACCCCAAGACCTACCCCGACCTGGAGACGGCGCTGGAGCACTTTCACCTCCAACCACCCCAGCCCACCACCAACGACTACATCGTGAACCACATCGCCCGCCACTCCCTCAAGGAGGTCGACGGCGGCTGGACCTGGAAGTTCGATGCCGGGGTGTTCGCCAGGGAGCCGACCATCACCAACGCCTACCTCGACAAGACCCGATGCCGGTTGGCGCTGATGCACGGCCAGCTCAGCGACCTGGTCACCCCCGAGGTCCAGTCCTACATGGAGGAGCTGACCGGCCGGAGCGCCCCGATGGTGGAGATCCCGCAGGCATACCATCACATCCCACTCGATCAGCCACTGGCCCTGATCGCCGCCATCCGGGCCATCCTGGCCGACTGGCAGCATTCGGTGGACAAGAAACGTTTGCGGGACCTGACCAGCTAACTCGCCCCGCGACGTCGGCCCGCCGACATGGCAGCACTCGGTGGACAAGAAACGTTTGCGGGACCTGACCAGCTGAACCGCCCGGGGACGCGCCCCGGGCCCCGTCAGACGATGCGGCGGCGGGCGGCCCAGTTCTGGAGCTCGTTGCGGCTCGAGAACTGGAGCTTGCGAAGCACGGCCGAGGCGTGGGTCTCCACCGTCTTGACCGAGATGGTCAGCCGGCGGGCAATTTCTTTGTAGGCGTAGCCACGGGCCAGCAACCGCATGACCTCCTTCTCCCGGGGCGACAGCTGATCGAGCTCCGGGTCGACCGGCTCGACGACCGAGGCCGAGAAGGCGTCGATCACGAACCCGGCCAGGCGGGGCGAGAACACCGCGTCGCCGTCGGCCACACGCAGGATCGACGACACCAGCTCCGGGCCCTTGATCGATTTCGTGACATAGCCCCGGGCCCCGGCCCGGATGGTCTCGATGACGTCCTCGGGGGCGTCGGAGACCGACAGGGCCAGGAACTTCGACGTCTGACCCCTGGCCGCAAGGGCGGCGATCACATCGGCCCCGGTCCCCGACGGGAGGTGAACGTCGAGTAGCACCACATCGGGCGACGTCGCGACGATCACATCGACGGCGTCGGCCACGTCGGCGGCTTCTCCGACCACGTGGACCGTGTCGCCCAGTTCGGCCCGAACCCCGGCCCGGACGAGATCGTGGTCGTCGACGAGGACCACGGTCGGCTGGAAGGTCATGTTGTCATCCTGCCACGGTCGAACCGATCACGCCGACGGTTGCCCCGACGTCGGGCCCGGTCGGCGGGAGATCGAGATCTCGACCTCGGTCCCTTCGCCGATATCGGACGTGATCACCGCAGTGCCGCCGGCTCGCTCCATGCGGCCGATGATGGATTCGGTGACCCCCCGTCTGTCACCGTCGATCTCGGCCAGGACGAACCCGCAGCCCGCATCACGAACGAAGAACTCCACCAGCTCGTCCGAGACTTCGGCGTACACGTCGATCCGGTCTGCGCCGGAGTGCTTGGCGGCATTGACCGTGGCCTCCCTGGCGGCGTCGAGGGCGGCGGCGATGTCAGCGTCGACCAGGCAGTCCCCGGCGGTGACCACCTCGACCGGCACCCCGTGCAGCTCCTCGACATCGGTGGCCATCTGATCGAGGCGGCCCCGGATCGATTCCCCGACCCTGGAGGCCCGGTCGGGGTCGAGCCAGTTCCGCAGTTCCCGCTCCTGGCGGCGGGCCAGGGTCAGCATGGTCTGGGGATCGTCGGCGTTGCGTTGGATCAGCGACAACGTCTGCAGGACCGAATCGTGGAGGTGGGCCGCAACCTCGGCCCGTTCCTCGGAGCGGACCCTGGCCTGGCGCTCCCGGTCGCGCTCCCTGGCCAATCTGAGCCACCACGGGGCCGAGAGGGCGACCGCCACGAACACCAGCCCGGCCAACAGCAGGATCCCCCGTAGGCCCGTCCCGGCCCACAGTGGGGTCACCACCGAGAACAGGATGACCAGTGAGACCACGATCATCAGGAACCCGAATCGCCTGGCCCTGACCGAGCGGGCCTTTGGGAACCGGGTCACCGTGTCGGCCGGGGCCGAGGGCAGCAGCAGCCAACAGCCGAGGTACAACAGGGCGCCCCAGCCGCCGGTCAACAGCAGAACCACGAACGCGGCCCGCACCAGTTGGGGCGACACACCCGATTGTCCCATTCCCGGCCCCCACCGGGCCACCGGGGTTTTCCCCGACAAAACCCTGACCGACTGGGGGGTCGATCAAGGCTCCCTCCCATTGCCGGACCGGGGATCGGCGGTGACAATGAAGGCCATGACCGACTGGTTCCCCATCGAGTCGCCGGATGGCGGCTCGGCACTGCGGCGATCCGGCGACGCCAAGATCGCCGGGGTGTCGGGTGGTCTCGAGGATCGGCTGGGGATCGACCGCAACATCATCCGGGTCGGCTTCGTGGTGCTGGCCCTGGCCGGAGGGGCGGGGTTCGCCGCCTACCTCGGCGCCTGGATCCTGATGCCGGTCGAAGGGGCGGGGCCGACCACCCGCCAGACCGGCTCGTTGGTGTTCGGCGGCGGGCTGCTGGCCATCGCAGCCATCCTGGCCCTGGTCACCATCGGCGGCATCGAACCGGTTGCGGTGGCCGTCCTCGGCCTGGCCTTCGCCGGGGTGGTGGTGCTCAATCGACGGCCCCGACCACAGCCGGCCCCGGCCCCCATGGCCGGACCGGCACCGGTGGCCGATCCCCCACCGCCCTATCCTTTCAGCCCGCCTCCGACGCTGATCGAGCCACCACCAACACCGCCACCGCCGGCAGCGGCCGAAACGGGCGGCCCGGCCCGGCCCCCCATCCTCGCCGGGGTCGATCCGACAACCGAATTCGAACCGTCGCCAACACCGGACCCCACCACCGAACTGCGCATCGCCGCCGAGGCCGACGCCGACCCGACGACCGAGCTCGAACGAGCGGCCACACCCAACCCCGCACCACCACCGCCTCCGCCGGCCGTAGCGGCCGCACCGGCCCCGCCACCTGCGGCCTCTCCGACATCTCCGACATCTCCGACATCTCCGACGCAGCCCCGACCGGCACCTTCGACACAGCCCGATCCGTTCCGGGCCAACAGCTACGGATCGAGCGGCCCGGTCGATGGTGGACCGCGAGCCCACTGGGCCATGACCAGGACCGCCGACGAGACGATCCTCGCCCCGCCGAAGGGCCCGGAGGCCCGACGGCCGTCTGGCCCGCCACTGGCATCGATCACCATCGCCGCCCTGCTGGCGATCCTGGGGTTGGCCCTGGTGATCACCACCGTGGCCGGCAGCTACGTCGGTGCGGTGGCGGTGATCGGCACCGGCTTGGCGGTGGTGGGGCTGATGATGATCGTCAGCGCCTTCGTGGGCCGGACCGCCCGCCTGGTCCCGCTGGCGGTGCTGCTGCTGGTGCTGCTGCCGGCGGCGCCGATCATCGATCAGGCCATCGGCGACGGGGTGGGGACCACCGACATCACCGCGTCCCGGGTCGGCAATCTCGACACGCCCTATCGGCTTGGCATCGGTGAGCTCCGGCTCGACCTCTCCAGGCTGGAGATCACCGAGGACACCCGGGTCGAGGTGGTGATCGGCACCGGATCGATGGTGGTGATCGTGCCGCCGGAAACCGCGGTCGAGCTGCACGGCGAGACCACGATCGGCTACGTGTCGGCTCTCGGTGAGGAGCGGGCCGGCATCGGGTCGGACCTGAACCTCCAGCCCCCGCCGTCGGCCGACCCGGACGCCCCACGGCTGATCCTCGACCTGTCGGCCACCATCGGCAGCGTCGAGGTGTACCGGGGCCGACCGATGGTGGACGGCGATGGCTGAGTCGAGGCGCCGCCCCCCAAACGCCGCAGCCCTGCTGTTCGGCATCATCCTGCTCGGCATCGGGGGCACCGCCGCCATGGCGGCCCAGACCGGCCTGTCGTTGCTGCAGTCGGCGTCGATCTGGCTGCTGGTCTGCGCCGCCATGATGCTCGGCTTCCTGGTCGACCGGGCCCGGTCCACCCCGTCAAGCGGAAGCGGGGGCCCGAACCCCTGATCGCCGGGCGGTGATCGCCGGACCCTGCCCGGCCCCGCCCCGGCGCTGTGCCCGGCCCCAGCCCCTGCCCCTGACCCGGTGGGGCGAGCCCGGGGTTGCCATACTGGTGCGGTGACCGTCGAGCCTCACTCCGACCCGGCACCGGCCATCGACCGGTATCCGGAGGTCTGCCCTCATGTCATCCGCCGAACCCCGATGCGGATGAAGTGGGAGGAGTTGACCATGCTCCACTGGCGCTACCCGGCGGCCGAGGTCCAGGCGCTGTTGCCGGAGGGTTTGACGGTGGAGACGTTCGACGGCTCGGCCTGGGTCGGCCTGGTTCCGTTCCAGATGCGGATCGATGTGCCGTTCGTCCCGGCCCTGCCACGGATCCTGCATTTTCCCGAGACCAATGTGCGGACCTACGTCTCGGGCCGGTCCGGCGAACCCGGCGTGTACTTCTTCTCGCTGGAGGCCTCGGCGCTGGTGTCGGTGGTGACGGCCCGGGTGACCTACCAGGTGCCGTATTTCTGGGCCGACATGTCGATCGAGCACCGCGGCGACCGGTTGCGCTACGAGTCCCGCCGGTACTGGCCGAAACCCCGGGGGGCCAGCTCCCTGGTCGAGGTCGATGTTGGGCCGGCGTTCGAGCCGGGCGAGGCCGACGACCTCGACCGTTTCCTCACCGCCCGGTGGGCGCTCTACGGTGACCTCGGTCCGTGGATCACCTATGCGTCGATGTTCCATGAGCCGTGGCCGCTCCATCACGCCGAGGTGATCCGCTGGGACGATGAACTGGTGGCGGCGGCCGGCTTGTCGCAACCGACGGTGCCGCCGCTGGTCCACTACTCCCCCGGCGTGAACGTCCGCTGCGGCTGGCCCGGGCGGGGCTGAACCACCGGTGCTGGGCCAGGGGCTGCTGCCGGTGCCGACCAGACCCCCGCCCCTTCGCCCCGGTCGGCGCCGACCACTACCGTGCAGCCATGGAGCCAGACACTTCCCTCTTCGGCGACCTCACCGTCATCGAGCTCGGTCAGTACATCGCCGCCCCCTACGCCGCCGAACTCCTGGCCCACGGCGGGGCGAACGTGGTCTCGGTGGAACCGGTCGACGGCGGACCGACCCGTCACAACTCACCGCTCGGCCCCGACGGCGAAGGCCGCCAGTACGTCATCAAGGCCAGGGGTAAGCGGGCCATCCCCCTTCGGCTGTCGTCGCCGGAGGGGGCGGCCGTCGTTCGCCGCCTGGTCGAGGGGGCCGACGTGCTGATCACCAACCTCCGGCCCGGGCTGGCGGCCGAGATCGGCCTCGGCTGGGAACAGTTGCAGGCCGAGCAGCCGAAGCTGATCTACGCCGAGGTTCGAGGGTTCGGCGACCAGGGTCCGCTGGCCGAGGTGGCCTGTGTCGACATCGTGGCCCAGGCCGCATCGGGTCTGATGCGATCCCTCGGTCGCCGGGAGGAGGGTCGGGCGGTGCCCTCCGATGTGATGATCGCCGACTTCACCGCCGGCACCCTGCTGGCGTTCGGCATCGCCTCGGCATTGCGCCACCGGGAACGGAACGGCCGGGGCCAGCGGGTCTCCACCTCGCTGCTGGCGGCCTGCCTCACCGCCCAGCACCGCCGGGCCAACCGATTCGACCGGATCGACGATTGGCACGCCCGACTCCCCGAGCTCCTGGCCGACGCCGAGACCGGGAGCGGCTGCGGGAGCGGCGACGTCCAGCGGCCCGACATCGAAGAGATCGCAGCCTGGCGGGAGGAGCAGATCGGCACGCCGCCGTTCTTCTACAACTGTTATGCGGTGGCCGACGGCGAGGTGGCGGTGGGAGCGGTGGCGGCCAACGGTCCCCGGCTCCTGCGGATCGCCGGTCTCGACCCCGAGGACCTGGAGCGACCGGCCCAGCTCCGGGGGCTGACCGTGGCCGAAACGACCGACCTGGTCGCCGCCCATCTGGTCGATCATCGGGCCGATCGGTTGGTCGACAACCTGCGGGCGGCCGGGGTGCCGAGCGCCAGGGTCCGCTTCCTCGAAGAGGCCATGGCCGATCCCGATCTGGTGGCGGCCGGCCTGTTCCAGACCTTCGACCACCCCAGGCTCGGGCCGAGCACGCTGCCCGCACCCCCGGTGCGGTTCTCCGCCGTCGACTACAGCGCCGGTACCGACACCCCGGCCTTCGGCGGCCACACCGACGTGCTGCTCCGGGAGCTCGGCTACCCGGACGACGTGATCGGGCGGCTGGTGGCCGACGGCATCGTGGCCAGGGCCGAGGTCGCCCAGCCCGAACCGGTCAGGCCGGCCGATGGGCTCCGATCGTGAACGACAGCGGCACCGATCGGCCAAGCGGTTCCGGCAGTCGCCACCAGCCCGGCCGATCCGGCGCCGGTTCCATCCATGGCAGAAACGGCCACGGCAGCTCCCGATGCTCGTCGAGGCGATCGATGACCAGACCGGCGTCGACCAACGCCTGGACGACCGAACCGAGATGGTGGGCCCACTCCACGCAGCGTGGTGACGCCACCTCCCCGGTCCCGATGTAGGACGCCGCATCGTCGAACCACATCGGTGGGCTGCCGTCGAAGTAGGGGTACTCGATCGTCATCGCCTCGGGGGTCGCCTCGTCGGAGAAGATCATGGCCATCGGGTGGCCCTCGGTCATGTGGAAGCGGCCGCCCGGTCGGAGCAGGGCCGCCACCACCTCGGCCCATCGCCCGATGTCCGGCAGCCAGTTGATGGCCCCCACCCCGGTGTAGACCACGTCGTAGGTGCGGCCGAGCCGACGCCCCCAACCGGGCCAGCGAGACCGTGTCGGTACCGATGTGGCACTGCAGGTGGACCAGTTCCCGGCCGGCCAGATCGCCGAGATACCGCCGGTCGAACTCGATCACCTCCGTTTGCGCAACCGGGTCGGCCACCAGCCGGTCCAGCGCATAACCGCCATCGCCGGTGTGGACCGGGACCCGGGCGTTCCAGTTGTCGAGGTTGATCGCCATCTCCGTCTCAGCGAGGTGGGCCGATTCGGTCCGGCCGGGCCCGCCAACCCGAGGTTGGACGATCGAGCCTGCCCGGTCCGAGGCGAGCAACTCCATCAGCAACCCGTCGGCCCAGGAGCCGTCGGCCTGGCGCTCGTAGCAGCGCATCACACCGACGGGCCGAAACCCGACCTTCCGGTAGCACCGGATCGCCGGCCGGTTGTCGGCTGCCGGATCGATCGTGAGCCGATGATGGCCGCGGTGGTCGAACAGATGGTCGGCCAGGGTGGCGATGGCATCGCTGGCGTAGCCCCGCCGGTGGGCGGCGGGGTCTATGTAGATGTCGATCGACGCATGGCGGTAGTCGCCCTCGTCCTCCTCGGCGAACTGGACGAGCCCCACCACGGTGCCCTGGGGGCCGACCACGGTCAGCAGATGGAGCTCGTCGTCCTCGAGATCCCGTTGGAACTCCGATGCGAGATCGTCACCCCGCCATCTCGACCGGACCTCCGGTGTGTTGCGGATCTCGATCAGACGAGGACCGTCGGCGGCAATGGTGGTGCGCAGCCCGACCTTGGACCCGGCCAGTTCGATCGATGCTCCAACCGGTCTTCCCATGCCTGCATTCTGGCAACGATTCGCCGCCGACGTTGAGGAGTATTGATGGTGGCGGGGCCCGGTCAACCGCTCATCATCGGCCCCGGCCGGCCGATGACCTACTGGTGTGTGGCCGACATGAGTACCTGGTCCGTTCGCCGCGGCCCACCCCCGTATGAGGGCTGCACGGCCGCGACCGACCGCCGCCCTCGCGGCCGCGCTGCTTGTCGCCATGGCCGCGGTCGTCGCCACCGCGGTACCGGACACCGCGGTACCGGACACCGCGGTTTCGGACACCGCGGTTTCGGACCGCCGGTCGTCCGCCCTCGGGCCGCCCGATCTCGATGATCGGGCGGAATGGTCGCCATCCCCAGACCGGCCCCCGCTCGCCGGTCTGGCATACGCCGATGCCTCGACCCATCTCCCGGCCACCGATCCCGGGGGTGCACCGTACCGAACCTGCACCTCCGACTACCGCCAGATCGACTGGGAGGCCGAGCCGGGCGCCATCGTTGCCGCCCATCGCCGAGCCTCGGCCGGGCCCTGCAGCACCGAGGCGTGGTACCGCAGAACCGCGTTCCAGAATGCGATCCTGGGGTTCATGGTCCTGGTTGGCGAGGCCTCGCTGGCCGAGGCACTGCCGACGGCAGACGACTCGGAGGCGATGGTGGCGAGCCTGCGTCGCCAGGGATTCGATCGGCTGGTCTCGATGGAGATCTCCGATTCGGGCCCCTGTGAGGGGGGCGGCGTCCAGGTGGCGATGTTCACCCTACGAACCCGGCCGAGCGGGCGGGACCGGTTCGACGGGGCGGTGGCCGGCAGTGCTCTCGATGGCCTTGAGGCGCTGCTCGGTGGTGCCGAGGCGGCGGGGGCGACGGTGGAGCGGGGTGAGACCAAAACGGTGGTCACCGGCGGTGGGGCCGCCTGTGCCACCGCCATCGTCCACGCCGGGCGGGTCTTCGGATGGCTGACCACCTCGGATCGGGGTCGACTGGACGGGGTCCTGGCCGAACTCGACCATGCGCCCGGACCGGCGCCCGGGCCGGCACTCGGCTCGGTCCGCCCACCGGGATCAGCACCGCCGGGGCGACCTGGCGAACCTCCGTGGCACTCCCCACCGCCGGCGGTCGAGCGGGCCTGACCGCCGAGCGTCGGTCTCGCCGAGCGCCGGTGTCGTCAGTTCCGAGGTTGGAGCACGGCCCGGGTCTGGGTCACCTTGGCCACGTCCGCAGCAACCATCATCCACAACGAACGATTCGGTGATGTGATCGCCGAGACCGATCGATTGGCCGCCCACCGGCCCCGGTGGGTGAACCTTGGACATGGAGATTGAAGCAGAGAGAAAAATGTGGCGTTTCGTCATCTAGCTGCAATAGGGTGAGCAAGAGTGGTTTGGCGATCAAAACACGACGAAAACCCCCAGAGGTCGGGATCCGCGGTGGCTGACCTCGTTTTCCAGCTCGAGTCCGGATCTTCGCCGGCCGAGTCTCGGTTGAGCGCCCTTTTCGGAGCCGGCGACGACGCGGTGAGGAACGAGGTGCTTGGCAGCCTGGCCAACTCGGCTTCGGCCGGCTCCCCGTTCTCCCTCGAACTGCTGCTCGGTCTCGTGACCGACCACCACCTGGCAGCCCCGGCCATAGGTCGTCACGTCCAGAGCAAGACGGTGGTGGAAGAGGTTGAGCAGGAGGTGTTGATCTCCGTCGCCCGCTCGATCCACCGCTACCGGGGCGAGTCCAAGTTCACCACCTGGCTCTACTCGTTGGCCAGGAACACCGCGGTCAGCGAACTGCGTCGCCAGCGCCGAACCTCGAGCATCAACGAAGACGACATGGACGACTGGTCCCAACGCCGGGTCAGCTCCCTCGTCGCCGAACGGGACATGGTCCGAGAAGCGGTGTACTCGCTGCCGCCGGTGTTCCGCGAAACCGTGCTCCTTCGAGATGTGGAGCGGCTGAGCTACAGCGAGATCGCCGAACGACAAGGCCTGGCCATCAACACCGTCAGGTCCAGACTCTCGAGAGGACGGGCGCTGTTGGCGGCCCGGCTCCCGGAGCAACAGCCGGGCTGATCCGATGGTTCGCACCAAGCACCGAATCGGCGGCTACCGCGTCATTGCGCCGATCGGCGCCGGCGGCTTTGCCACCGTGTACCGGGCCCTCAAGGAGTCGACCGGCCAGGAGGTTGCGATAAAGGTCCTGGCCGAGAACCACAGCCTGGTCGCCGACACCCGACGACGGTTCGTGGATGAGGTCGGCCTGCTGTCGACCATCGACAGCCCGACCATCGCCAAGATCTACGAGGTCGGCGAGACCGAGAACGGCCAGCCCTACATGGTGCTGGAGCTGGCCGACCGAGGAGACCTCCGCCGACGGTTGGAGGAGATCAGGGGCAGCCATCAGGTATTGAACCGGGCCGACCTGGCCATGCTGGCCCACCATCTCTACGACTCGCTGAACACACTCCATCGGGCGGAGATCGTGCACCGGGACGTCTCGCCGAGCAACATACTCATCCGCACCAGGCGGGCGCCGGGCCAGCAGGTCCGGTCTCGCAATGGAGGCGTGACCCTCCTCGAGCCGGGTGAGCGGTTCCTGCTCACCGACCTCGGCCACGCCAAGGACATGATCCGGGGCTCTGGGTTCACCGCCGGTGGTGGCACCAGGGGGTTCGCCTCCCCCGAGCAGCAGGACGACATCACGGTGGTCGACCTGCGAACCGACATCTTCAGCGCCACCGCGATCCTCGAATGGGCCGCCCACGATGGCGAGTTCGCCGACGATCTGGAACCGTTCTTCGACATCGGGCTGGCGGCCGAACCGGACGACCGGTTCGCCACCATGACCGATTGGCACAATGCGTTCTCCGAGGCCCTTGGATCGGGGACCCCGGAGGGGCGGAGACGGTTGCTCGGCCTGGGCGGCCGCTGGCCCCGCCGGCCCGGCGGCGGCAGATCGAAACGCCGGGCCCGGCTGCTGGCGCTGACGGCGCTCATCATCGCCGCCATGGCGGTGCTCGGCGGCGTGATCCGGGCCGGCCCCGATCCCGCCGATCCGCAGGACCGGGCCGAGGCCTCGGGCGACGGCTCGGCGGAGAACGCAATCGGCGGTAGCGCCGGCTCGACATCGGAGTTCCGAGGCGTGGCGGTTTCGGTCCCCGATGGTGGCGGCGAACCGCTCACGGTGATGACCGCTGAGAGCGATGCCGTGTCGAGCAGGATCGTGCCAGACCCCGAACCGTCGGTGATCGACGAGCTGTCGCTTGACGGCCCGATTGCCGACGTGGTGACCCCGGTCGCCGGTGCGGTGGTCGACGGAGACCTCGAGATCAGCGGCAGCGCCGCCTTCCCCGAAGGACCCGGCTCGGTGGAGATCACCGTCACCAATATGCGGACCGATGTCCATTGGGATCCGAAGAGCGGACGGTTCCAGCCGAACCTGCGCCGCTTCGAGCTGTCGATCACCGGCGACCATCACCACGGTGCCTGGGAGTACTCCATTCCCGGCGAGCAACTCGAGCACGGCCTCTACCTCATTCGGGTCTGGGCCATGGATGCCGAGACCGGCACCGGCACCGACAGCCAGACCGTGATCGTGTCATGACCTGAGCCGACCGGTCGGGCCTGACGGCCCGGGAGCCGTCCGCACCGGCCCGGAACAGGTCGATCTGGACGCCGGCGACCGCCGAGCCATCCGGTTCCGCCTCTGTTTTCACCGAAACCGTACCTGGCAACAATATTGCGCTTTGATGACGACCTCCTGGGTACTTTTTCCCGACCTGCGGTTTTTGCCCGCCGGTGGCGCCGGTCCGAGGCCCGGCAACGGGTCGTCGAAACCGCCAAATAGGATGATCCGATGTCCCCATCGGCGCAGGCCACCACTGGAAGGAACGGCGGCGAGGTGGTGATCGAAGCCATCGACGTGGTTCGCCACTTCGGCGATGTGAAGGCGGTGGACGGGGTCACCATCACCGTCACCAGAGGCGAGGTGTTCGGCCTGCTGGGGCCGAACGGGGCCGGCAAGACCACCCTGGTGCGAATGTTGGCAACCCTGCTCCCACCGACGGCCGGGGTCTGCCGGATCGGCGGGATCGATGTGCAGCAGGATCCCATGGGGGTCCGTGCGCTCATCGGTCTGGCCGGGCAGAGCGCGGCGGTCGACGACCTGCTGACCGGCCGGGAGAACCTGGAGATCGTCGGCCGCCTGTACCAGCTTTCGAAGCCCGAGGCCCGCCGCCGGGCCCAGGACATCCTGGAGCGGCTGTCGCTGACCGACGCCGCCGATCGTCTCGTGAAGACCTACTCCGGGGGCATGCGACGCCGGATCGATCTCGGCGCCAGCCTGGTCGGGCGGCCGGAGATCCTGATCCTCGACGAGCCGACAACCGGCCTCGACCCCCGGACCAGGATCGAACTGTGGGAGTTCATCCAGCACCTGGTCGGTGGCGGCACCACGGTGTTGCTCACCACCCAGTACCTGGAGGAGGCCGACGAGCTGGCCGATCGGCTGGCGGTACTCGATCAGGGCAAGATCATCGCCGAGGGCACCTCGGACGAACTCAAGGAACAGGTCGGGGGCGACGTCCTGATGGCCGCCCCGGTCAACCCGGCCGACCTGCCGGCGGTGATCGAGGTACTCGGTGGCCTCGACCATGCCGCGCCCTGGGTCGACGAGCGGCGCCAGCAGGCATCGGTGCCGGTCAACGACCGGATCGCCGCACTGCTGGCGGCGGGCGAGCTGTTCGAGCAGCGCAACATCGCCCTGCGGGACCTGGCGGTGTCGCGGCCCTCCCTCGACCAGGTCTTCCTGACCCTCACCGGCCACATGGCCGAGGAGCAAGCCGACGACGAGACCACCCCCCTGCCCCCGGCCGGGCAATCGAGCAACGGGTCGAGATCATGACCGCAACCGACGCAGCAACCGAGATCGAGGCAGACCGGAGCGGGCCGGTCCAACGGTCTGCACCGGCCCGGTTCGTCAACGACACGTTGACCATGACCAAGCGGAACCTGCTCTACCTCTATCGCCAACCCCAGATCCTGGTGTTCACCCTGCTCACCCCGATCATGTTCGTCTCGCTGTTCAACTTCGTGTTCGGCGGCTCGCTCATCGTGCCCGGCTACGACACCTACGCCGACTTCCTGATCCCCGGCATCATGGTCCAGACGGTGATGTTCGGCGGCAGCAACACCGCCATCGGCCTTGCCGAGGACATGACCCGGGGCGTGATCGATCGGTTCCGATCGTTGCCGATGTCGCGGCTGGCGGTGCTGACCGGGCGGACCCTGGCCGACGGGGCCCGGGGGGTGCTGACCAACACGGTGATCATCGCGGTCGGGCTGGTGATCGGCTTCCGGCCCGCCAACGGCCTCTGGTGGTTCCTGGCCGGCTTCGGCCTGGTGCTGCTGTTCGGCTACGCCACCACCTGGTTCTTCGCCTGGATGGGGCTGAAACTCAAAACGGTGGAGGCGGTCCAGACCGCCAGCTTCCTGCCGGTGTTCCCGCTCACCTTCGCAGCCTCCACGTTCGCCCCGGTCGAGAACATGCCGGGCTGGCTGCAGGTGTTCGCCGCCAATCAACCGGTGACGATCGTGGTCGACACGGTTCGGGCCATGATGTTCGGAGGCGAGATCGCCTGGCCGGCCACCAAGTCGCTGCTGTGGTGCGCGGGAATTACGGTGGTGTTCGCCTACCTGTCGGTGCGGGAGTACCGCAAGGGCTGACCCCCGACCACGATCACATTGGAGCCGCTGATGGCCGCTGTTCGAACGGAGCCTGCTGCGTCTGCGGTGCCAGGGGCTCGGATCGGATCCTGCTGATGGCTGCGATCGAATCGGTGACCGCCGAGGTGCTGTCGAACGAGGCCCTGGTCAACGTGATCGTCAGGGTGACCGATACCGACGGCGCCGAGGGTGTCGGCGAGGCCTGGTGGGGTATCCCGGACCGGGACAGCCCCGGTCGTTCGGCCTCACCGATCGTGGCCGTTGTCCGGGATCTGCTGGCGCCGAAGCTGATCGGCCGTGAGGCCGACCACATCGAGCGGTTGTGGTTCGAGCTGTGGGACTGGGGCTATCGCTACGCCGACCAGGGCATCTTCCAGATGGGCTTGTCCGGGGTCGACCTCGCCCTGTGGGATCTGAAGGGGAGGCGGCTCGACACATCGGTGGCATCGCTGCTCGGCGGGCCGACCGTTGACGGCATTCCGGCCTATGCCAGCTTTCCCCCACTTCGGGAAAAGGACGTCCTGCTCAGCGAGACCGGCCGGGCCATCGAGGCCGGCTTCACCGCGGTGAAGCTCCACGAGTTGGACCCGGAGCTCACGGCCCTGCTGCGAAACGAGTTCGGCCGGGACCTGAAGCTCATGGTGGATGTCAACGGCCACTTCGACCCGATCGAGGCCATCGAGCACGGCCGAAGGTTGAGCGACCTCGGGGTGGTGTGGTTCGAGGAGCCGGTCCGGCCGATGCGGGACCATCGGGCCCTGACCCGGATCGGTCTGGCCGTCGACTGCGATCTGGCGGCCGGGGAGAACGAGCACACCCTCGACGATTTCGATCGGCTGCTCCGGACCGGGGCCATCACCTACCTCCAGCCGGAGATCACCAAGATCGGCGGGCTGACCGCAGCCAAGCGGGTCGGTGCGCTGGCCGAGTTGTACAACGTGGCGCTCTGTCCCCACAACTTCCGGTTGGGGCCGGCCCTGTACGCCTCGGTCCAGTGGGCCTTCACCAGCCCCGCCTCCCGGTGGCTGGAGATCCCGTGGGTCCCGCCCGGTCTGGCGTTCTCGTTCCCGGTCGACCTCCCGACCATGGCCGACGGGCTGGTGCTGGCACCGACCGGTCCCGGTCTCGGCCTCCCCTCGCCCTGAGCCCCGGCCAGGCCGGGTGGTGCGGTCGGTGCGGTCGGGCTGGGTGGTCCGGCCGGTGCGGCGGGCGCGGTCAGGCCCCGGTGCCGGCGAACGATCCGGTCCTGACCAGGGAGTCGGTCAGGATGCAGGCGATGGTCCGGTGGCCGTGGTCCCAGGTCTCGGCGGTGGGGCGGCTGGCCAGCGACGAGATGGTCGACGACTCATGGGCGATGCCGACGAACTCGGTGAAGGGGGCACCGAAACAGGCTTCGCCGGCGATCCGATCGATCTCCGGCTCGCCGGGAAACGGTCCGTCGTCGAGCGTCGTCGAGGCGAAGATCTCGGCGTCATGGGGCTGGGCACAGTCCACGAGGCCGAAGCGGGTGCTGGTCTGCTCAAAATCGAGCAGGCAGTCTCCGGCCTCCAACCCGTACAACGAGACCCGATCGAAGGCCCGCAACGGATCGATCTCGGCCAGGGTCAGCTCGGTCGGGGCGGGATAGGTCACAGAGCAGGTCACATCCCGCTCGCCGGCTAGCCAGCTGGCCTCGCTCGGCCGCAGCACCGAACGTTCGACGATGGTGGCCAAACCGAGACCGAAGCCGTGGTCGGCCCTGAAGCGCTCGTCGCACAGGGCCACGGCGGCATCGAGGCCGGGAAACGGCGCACCGGCGGCGCCGGCCAGGGTGGCGACGGCGTAGACCTCGATCGTGTGGGGTTGCCGGCACGGCACCTCGTCCGGCGCCCCGCCGGCGGCCGGCGACCGATGGCAGGAACCGGGCCGATAGGCGACCGCCGGGTCGGTGGAGAGACCGGCCGCCACAATGCCCGGGCCGCCATTCTCGGTGCCCGGTTCACCGGTCACGAGGTTCAGGCCGTCCCCCTCGGTGGCCGGGGCGCCGGTGGCGGGGGCGCCGATGGCGCCGGTTGCGATCGGACCGTTGATCACGTCGCTGGCCAGGGTCGGTTGCGTTGCGGTCCCGGTGCCGGCTCCCAGCTCGGTGCCGTCTCCGGCCAGCCCGAGGTCGGCCACGCTGCAGCCGGCGGACAGTGCGGCCGCAACCATGGTGGCCGCCACGGCCAGGAACCATGGCGCGACAAACGACGGCAGACGGCGGACTGGGTGCGGCACTGCGCCAGCCTAGTGTCCCGATCGGGGTCACCGCCGGCTCCGCCGTCCAGCGCCGGAAGAGATCGATCACCGTGCAAGTATCACTTGATAGTAGTTATATCGATTGATAGCGTTTGTCTCGTGGGGTTGCGAACCGAGAGCCCGGCAAGGGGAAGGCAGCGGCTGAACCGCGGATCGGAACAGGTCCGCGGCCGGCTGATCGAGGCGGCGCTGTCGGAGTTCGCAGCCCACGGCTTCGACGGGGCATCCACCAGAGCCATCGCCAGGCGAGCGGAAGCCCACCAGCCGCAGATCAACTACCACTTCGAATCGAAGGACGAGCTGTGGCGGGCCTGCCTGGAGCAGCTCATGGGCGAACTGGACGCGGTGATCGGTGAGCACACCGCAGGCCTGGACCAAACCGACGATCGGGCGCTCTTCGCCGCCGTCGTGCGGTCGTTGGTGGTGTTCGCCGCCCGGCGGCCGGAACTCAACCGGATCATGATGCACGAGGGCACGGCGCCCGGCCCGAGGCTGGACTGGCTTGTCGCCAACCACCTCAAGCGGCGCCACCGAGACCTGGCCCTGCGCTGGAAGCGGCTCACTCGAAGCGGCGATGCTGCCGCGCTGTCGGCCGACATCCTCTTCCATGTCCTCATCGGCGCCGCATCGCTGCTCTACGCCAACGCCCCCGAGGCGCGGCTCCTCGGCGTCGACCCCGACGATCCAGCGGTGGTCGATGCCCACGCCGAGGCCCTTGTCTCGATGTTGTTGGTCAGCCGCTGAACCAACCGAACCCGCCAACAACCGAACCGAACGAAACCGGCAATCGAGGAGGCCCCATGGTCGCACCATCCAAATTCGCACATGTGGTGTACGCCACCCACCACTACGAGGACATGATCGAGTGGTACACCAACGTCTTCGAGGCGAAGACCCAGCACCGGGATGACCGGCTGGCCTTCCTCACCTACGACGACGAGCACCACCGGTTCGCCTTTCTCAACCTCGGCCCACCGAAGAGCGAGGAACGGTCGCGCAAGGCCGGAGGGGTCGGCGTGCATCATGTGGCATACACCTGGCCCGACATCGACGGCCTGATGGACACCTACGAGCGGCTGCGCGACATCGGGGTGACGCCGGTGATCCGGCTCCGGCACGGGATGACCCTGTCGATGTACTACGAGGACCCGGACGGCAACCGCTCCGAGTTCCAGATCGACCTGCTCGGTCCTGACGAAGCCAACACCTTCATGGCGAGCGACGCCTTCGAGGCCAACCCGATCGGTGAGGAGTTCGATCCCGACGAGGTGCTTCGGGCCCATCGGGCCGGCGAGGATGTCAGCCGGCTGGTCTGGCGGTCAGACCAGGTCGTCACACCGCTCGAGACGGTGTCGTGAGATGACCTCGGCGGTCGACACGGCCCGACCCGGCCCCGATCCGGTCACCCCGACCGACCGGGACCGCTACCTCGATTCGTTGCGGGCCCTGCTCCCCGGCTTCCGGGAGCGGGCCGCCGCCACCGAGGACCAGGGCCGGGTCTGCGATGCGACGATGGAGGAGCTGAGCGACGCCGGGGTGTTCACCGCCCTCCAGCCGAGCGCCTGGGGTGGGCTGGAGCTCCATCCCGCAACCTTCTTCGAGGGGGCGGTCCTGGTCGGATCGGCCTGCCCGTCCACCGGTTGGATCGCCGCGGTGCTCGGCGTGCACGCCTGGGAGCTCGGCTGTATGGAACCCGAGGCCCAGGCCGACGTCTGGTCCGAGAAACCCAGGACCAGGCTCTCGTCGTCCTACGCCCCGACCGGAGCGGCCCGCCGCAACGGCGACGGCTACACGGTCAGCGGTCGGTGGGGTTTCTCCAGCGGCGTCGACCACTGCGACTGGGCGCTGTTGGCCGCCTTCGTCGAAGGTGAGGAGAAGCGGGGACCAAGGGTCTTCCTGATTCCCCGGTCCGACGTCTCGATCGACCAGGGGAGCTGGGACGTGACCGGCCTGGCCGGCACCGGCAGCAAGGCGGTGGAGGTCACCGAGGCCGCGGTCCCGGCCCATCGAACCCACCTGATGGCCGAGATCAACGACCCGTCCTGGGAGCGCCCGGGCTGGCAGGTCAGCCGGAACCCGCTCTACCAGCACGGCTTCCGGGACCTGTTCAGTTGGGGTATCGGTGCCCCGGCCCTCGGGGCGGCCACCGGTTTCGCCGAGGAGTGGATCCGCCAGTCACGGAGCCGGAAACCGGCGCTGGGAGGGCCGCCGGTCGCCGAGAACCCGGATCATCAGTTGCGGCTGGCCGAGGGGCTGAACCGGATCGACGTGCTGCGACGATCGATGGTGTCATCGTGGCAGGAGGTCCACGACGGGGTGGCGGCACATGGCCCGGCCGACGACCCGATCCAGCTCCGGCACCGGTACCTGGGCAGTCGAACGATCGGGGACTCGCTCGACGCCGCGCTGGCCATGTTCGCCGCCGCCGGTGGCGGTGTCATGTTCGCAACCAACCCGCTGCAACGTTTCATCCGCGACCTGCTGGCCATGCGAAACCACCCCGTGGCATCGCTGCAACGATTTGCCGGAGATCTCGCCGTCGACGAGCTGACCCGCTGATCGGGGCGAGCCGGCGTCTGCCGCAGCCCTGGTCTGCTGACGCTCGGCGCCGGCGAGCCCGGTCCCGGTCTCGGTGATGGGTTCCGGTTCGGCGAGCTGTGCCTGGACCTGGGAATCGTGGGCGGCTGGGGCCGGGTACGGTTGCACGTGATGCATGATCTCCTGGCGCTGGATCGCCGAACCTGGCTCAGGGTCGTCCCGATCGCCATCCTGGCCGGGGTCGTGATCGCCGTTCCGTCCGATCTGATCGACAACCCGCTCTTCGGGCGGCCGATCGAACCGAAACCGATCGACTTTGTGATCCTGGTCGGCACCTCGATGCTCATCGGGTTGATCCTGGCCATCCGCCCGCCCCGAACCGACGAGGCCGAGCGTCAGGAGACCAGGACCATGGTTGGCGGCTTCGTCTCGTTCCTGGCGGTCGGCTGTCCGGTCTGCAATCAGGTGGTGGTTGCGCTGGTCGGCACCTCGGGGGCGCTGGGGTGGTGGGCCCCGGTGCAACCGGTCGTGGGGCTGGCGGCCATCGGCCTGCTGTTGTACACCCTCCGGCTCCGGCTGACCACCTACCGGCTGGCGGCCTGCCCGCTGCCGAGGTCCACCAGTTCCAGGACCGTGCCGTCCGGGTCGTGAAAGCAGGCGATCCTGGTGGTCGGTTGACCGGCCCACACCACCTCGGCCGGTTCGCCGATCGGCATGATGCCATGCTCGGCCAGTTCGGCCAGATCGGCGTCGAAGTCTTCGGTCCTGAGGGCGATCCTGGCCAGGCCGAGATGGTACAGGTGGGGGTATGGCGCTTCGTCGTCGCTGGGGTTGACCCACTGCAACAGGTCGATCAGCGTCGACTCCCCCGGGAGCCGGAGAATCCCGCCCCTGACCCGGTACGGCTCCATGCCCACCGCTGCGGCCACCTCGGCGGTGTTGGTTTCGGGCACCATGGCCAACAGCTCGAATCCCAGGCGCCGGTAGAAGGCCAATGACGCGTCGAAGTCGCTGCAGTTGACATTGACGTGGACCATCCCGGTGACGTTCATCGCCCGACCATACCGTCGGCCCCTTTTTTGGTCGACCTCGGGTTCGCCGAGCGGCGGATCGTGATCAGCGGCGGCTGCGGAACAGGTAGTGGGAGACACCGAACTCGGTGCCCCCGGCCAGGCCCCAGGTGCCGATGCTGGCCAGCAGGAACAGCCGCCACCGGCTCAGCTGCAGTTCGGCCGGAACCGGATCGTCGCCGCCGGCCAGGGCCTCGAGGCAGGCCTGGTGGTTCTCGTCGAGCCGGTCGAGCCAGGCCTGCAGGGTCTTGGCGTAGTGGGTCCCGTCGAGCCACCAGTGGTCGACGACGGCCAGGTCGTGCTGCTCGTGGAGCAGCAGGTCGTCCGAGGGCATGGTGCCCCCGGCGAAGAAGGAGCGGGCCATCCAGTCGTTCTCCGCTGCGGCCTCGAAATGCCAGGCCAGGCTGTTGTGGCTGAACACATGGATGAAGCAGGTGCCGTCCGGTTCCAGCCAGCCGGCGATCCGACCGAGCAGTTCACGGTGGTTTCGGACGTGTTCGAACATCTCGATCGACACCACCCGGTCGAAGGTCTGCCCGGGCTGGAAGTCGGCCACATCGGCGGTGTGGACCGTGAGGTTTGCCAGGCCCCGCTGCTCGGCCTGGCCGTCGATGAACAGCTTCTGGGTTCGGGAGTTCGACACGGTGACGATCTGTGATGCCGGAAACCGCTCGGCCATGAACAGCGACAGCGAACCCCAGCCTGCGCCCAGTTCCAGGACTCGATCCCCGTCGGTGATGCGGGCCCGCTCCACCGCCTGGGCCAGGGCCGCCAGTTCCGCTTGGGCGAGACTGTGGACCGACGGTGGCCAAAAGCAGCTGGAGTAGCGCAGCCGAGGACCGAGGATGATCTCGAAGAAGGCCGACGGCACCTCATAGTGTTGCTGGTTGGCGTCTTCGACGTGGGTGGTGATCGGCCCCGCAGCCCTGGCCGCCAGGAGCTCCCGCTTGCGGGCGGTGACCGCAGCCGGGCCGCCGCGGCCTTCATGGGCCAGCTTGGCCCGCAGTCGGAGTTCGATGCCGGCCTTGATCACCCGATCCGGCAGCCGGCCCGACTCGGCGGCGCCCAGCAGGCGGGCGTTGGCCCACCGCCGGGGGGACGACGCTGGCGATGCCGCTGTGGTTCCCACCACCGCATTGTCGTGGTTCGTGAAGGGGATGGCCACATCGAGCGGTCGCCGGGTGGTGCCCGGCCCTGCCCGGTGCCGGTCTCGTAACGACACCGCGCAGGGACGGTTCCGCTCGATGTGGCCAGATCAGGCTCAGGCCGCGGTGGCCTTGCGCTTGCTGGCCTCGGACGAGCGCGGCGGTTCGCTCCCCCACAGCGACAGGAACGCCGCGGCCTGGGCACGAAGCATCGATTCGTAGTCGAACCCTTGGCGGGTGAGCCCGAAGGCCCGGCCCCGCATCACGTCGACCACCAGCGGCTTGCCGAGATGGCCGTGGCAGCTGTCGATCAGGTAGGCCAACGGGTTGGCGGTGCGCTGGGTCAGCGCCCACTTCGGGTCGGTTCGCAGATAGAGCTTGATCACGTGCGGTTCGCCGTTGATGGTGACGTGGAGCTCAGGGTTGACCCGAACCTGGAGCTCCTCGCCAAGCCAGATCCCCCGACGGGGTTTGTCGATCCAGTCGATCCGTTTGCGGCCGAGGAACTTGCGATAGCCGGCCACCGCGTTGATGTAGTGTGCCTTCCGGTCCGGGTGGGCCAGCTCGATGGCGGTGTCGAGCGCATCCGGGCCGGGGCCGGGCCGGAACTGATGGTGGGCCGCGATCTGCAGACGCAGCAGCCGCCAGTAGTCGACCGCCGGGGTGTACATCCCCAGCGTTCGCTTCACCGCATTGAGCTCACTGCGTTTCGCCATCGAATCGGCCAGAACAAACGGGAAGAACTGGTTGATCGACACCGGCGAATCCGGCAACGGCGACCGGTTCCGGCTCGACGCCGACGTTCGGGTGGAAGGCCGGTCAGGCCACTGAGGAGCTGACTCATCAACGGTGGGTGGAACGTCGGCGGACATGGCTTCTCCCCGGGGTGGTGGTTGGTGGTCATGTTCGGTAGTCCCATCATCTCCACACGGTGTGACATTTTGTTCGGGTCGTCCTCGGCGGGCCGGCACGGGAGGAGCCCAGACCAACCGACGTCGCCGACAGCACCGAGCATCGAGGGTTCGAACGCCGACCGAGCCAGCGCCAATCGAGAAGCTTGTCACCTCGTTCGGTAACCCGAGGCCGAGACCATGCCGCGATGGAAGGTGCGGTCGCCGGTGACACGGCTGTGGTCGGCCCGATGCAGGACGACGGCGTTGTCCCGGATCACCACGTCGCCCGGCGACCACCGGTGGCGCCACATGTTGTCGGGGCGGGTGGACCACTCGAGGAGCTCCGCAACGAGCTCGGCCCCTGCGGCGTCGTCCAGGCCCGAAACGTACCGGCACCGAGCCGGGGCGTCGAGCAGCAGGGCCGGCCGGCCGGTGCGGGGGTGGGGCCGCACAATGGGGTGTACAGCCGCTGCCTGCTCACCGTCGCCGGGATCGACACCGGTGACGACATGGGTGATCGAGCGGTCGGCCACGAACGCCCGGAGCCCGGGATCGAGGGTGTCCCAGGCCCGGAACTGGTTGGTGAACAGGGTCTCACCGCCATGGTCGGGCACCCCGACGGTTCGCAGCGCCGTGTACGACGGCGGGGAGGCGACATAGGCGGTGTCGACGTGCCAGTTCGATACCGGAGCCCGGTCCCGGCCGACGTTGGTGACAACATTGAGGTCGCGGCGGCCGGCTACCGGCATCTCACCTTCGGTGAACTGCAACTCCCCGAACCCCCGCAGGAAGGAGGCGAAGCCGTCATCGTCAAGCTCCTGATGGGCGAAGACGAGCACACCGTGCTCGGAGAGTTCGCCGCGGAGTCGGTCGTGGTGGCCGGAGCCGAGATCGCCCAGGTCGACGTCGCTGACGGCGGCGCCGATCGGCCAATGGGGATGGACGATCACGGGACCGCCACCGGCGTTTTGGCCGAGCTCATGGCCAGGTCGACAGCGCCGATGAACAGGTCTGCCAGCTCGATTCCGGCGGCGGCGGCCATCATCACCACGACCGAGCTCGGTGCAAACGAGCAGTAGGGGCCGGCCTCCAGGAACCACGGCCGGCCGTCGGGGTCCACCCGGACATCGACCAGCCCATGGTGGACGCACCCGAGGGCGAGGTGTACGGTCCGGGCCAGGGCCTGCACCGCGGGGACCACGGGGTCATGGTCAGCCACGATCCAGGCGTGATCGCCATCCTTGGCCACGAGGCGGAGGTCCCCATCGGCATTCCGGGCCAATTTGTCGTCCTCGCCTCGGATCGGCTTCGTCACCGGATCAACCGCGTACTCCTCGAGCGGCAGGGCCAGAAGCTCGCCGTTGTGGCGTACGGTTCCGCAGCGGACTTCGCGACCGAGGGGCACGAAGTCCTCGACCAGCGCCGCCGAGGACAACTCGAGGGCAGCTTCCAGGGCGTGGGCGAGGCCCATGGTGTCATCGACCAGACGTACGCCGGTCGAGTTGTCGGCGTCAACGGGTTTGACCACGACCGGTTTCGAGAGCGCGGGTGCGGGGTCACCCCGGCGAACGAGCAGGGACAGCAATGCCCGGTGGTCGGTGAGCCCGGGCCGGCAGAACAGCTGGGGCACGCCCACGTCGGCGTTGAGGGTGGCCAGGTGGGCCAGGCCGGCTGCCGGATCGAGCGGCTCGGCGGCTCGTAGGTCCGACGATCGTAGGGAGGTCGGGAACCGCCACGACCCGTCGGGTGACACGTCCAGGACGACGTGGTCCCACCCACGGTCGACGGAGTGCTCGGATTCTCCGAGGGCAGCGAGTGCACCGGTGGCGTACAGCCGGGACAGTTCAGCCAATTTCTCGTCGACCGGCGAGCCGGTGCAGTGCACGATCCGGGCCGGGATGGGCTTGGTGGACATCTGCGCTCAGTCGCCGGCCGGCTCGACCAGTTTGCCGATGTTGATATCGATCTTGATCCAAGGCGTGGCCCTCACCAGCGCGCCGACGAGGAGCGAGGCAATCTCCAGGTGAGGGACGAGCAGGAACGGCAGCGGGTCATGGGGGTCGAGCAGCGCCTCCCGCCCTCGCAACACGACGGCCAGCCGCTCGGCGACGCAGCGGGGGCGGCGGACCATGCGCCACAGCTCCATGTGCCACCAGAAGGTGGGTCGACTGTCGGCCAGCGGCACGAGGACGCCGGTTCCGTCCTCGAGATAGCCCCGGGCCAGATCAGGGTGGTTGTAGAACATGGTGATCGCCGAGTGGGTGCGGGGATTGCACTCGATGGCGACCGTCCGACCCTCATCGTCGACGATGAAGTCGAACGACACCTGACCCGTCAGCCCGAGCGCCTCGGCGTAGGTACGCACCCATTTCTCGATGTCGGGGCGGTCGACCATCTCGTAGTTCAGCTGGCTCGGCGAAGACCGGCAGCACGCCCACACCTGAAGGATGCCGTTGCGGACGGTCCCGTGGGTGCAGTACTCCTCGCCTTCCACGAACTCCTGGAGCACCCATGGTGTGTCTTCGCTGATGGGCAACGACCGGACATGAGCCGCCGTGGCCTCGGGCCCGTCCAGAGGCAGGGTGGTGAGGTCGAGACGGTGGATCGGGTCGTAGGGGATCGACAGCGGACTGCAGACGGGGACGTACATGTCGACGCCCTCCTCGTCGACGATGGCGGCAAGGGCATCCACGTAGCCGGGATCGTCGGGGGCCGGAACGATACGGAAGGCGTCGACACAGTTGGAGAACCGGTGACCCGTCCAGCGGTAGCGAGCCGTCTCTGCCAACACCACTCGGTGGCCGGCTCGATGGAAGGCTCGGGCCAAGGCCAAGGCCTTGGTCATCTTCCCCCCGGAGACCAGGACCGTCCGACGTCGCACGCTCGGGGTGACGGCCGGCCGGGGACGGACGGCACCTACCGCAGCCGCGGCGCCGGTGATCGCCAGATCGATCGGAAGGGTGGCCGTCAGGAGGCCCAGCATCCCGACCGTCCGCAGGCGTGCCGTGAGCCGGTCGCGGGAGGTCATGACGCGACAACCCGGGCCAGGGTGACGCCGTCGCGCAGGGGTAGGACGACCTGTTCCACCCGGACGTCCGCGGCGACGGCGGCGTTGAAGTCCGCGATGGCCCGGCCGTTGGCGTCGACATCGATCCCGTCGCCATAGGGCTGGCCCTGCAACAACGTGTTGTCAGCAACGACAAGACCGCCCGGGCCGATCAGGCCGAGATCGAGCAGCGATCGGAAGACAGGCA
Organism: uncultured Acidimicrobiaceae bacterium; assembly: GCA_947259095.1. GTDB lineage: Bacteria > Actinomycetota > Acidimicrobiia > Acidimicrobiales > SZUA-35 > JAHELU01. Next base: position 70,565 of record CAMYLA010000026.1, read on the forward strand.
GGTAGCCGGGCTTGTCGGCGTCGAGGAAGGCGAGGTCGAAACGGTCGCCGGCCGAACCCAGCCGGTGCAGCGTGTCGAGCGTCGGCGCTGGCCACGACATGGCCGCCCGATCGCCGATATGGCGAGGTGGCGGCGACGGCGTGGGGGTCGGCGAGGGCCACGGCGTCCACGAACTCTCGCGGCCCGAGGGCGTCGATGAGAGGCCGAGCGCCGGCTGGAGTGCCAACCAGCCGTCTTCCCAGGTCAGCAAGCGCAGCAGGGCCGGGGGCGTCGGGGGCAAGACCGGCCAGGACCCTCGACAACAGGCCGACAGCGACAGCGGTCGACGTCGTGAGCACGGTACGCAGCCGGCGCAG